>NZ_JBKBVD010000024.1:0-53580 GCF_046289755.1 Paracoccus sp. (in: a-proteobacteria)
CCGAGATGGTCATGCCGGGCGACAACCTCAAGTTCGAGGTCGAGCTGATCGCGCCCATCGCGATGGAAGAGAAACTGCGCTTCGCCATCCGCGAAGGCGGCCGCACCGTCGGCGCAGGCGTCGTGTCGAAAATCATCAAGTGATTGCGCGCCGGGCCGCAAGGCCCGGCAGCCACCGCCATATCGGGTGATCCTTTCGGGGATATCACGATGGAAAGGCCGTCCTTCGGGGCGGCCTTTTGCCATTCCGGCCTGCGGTTGGGCGTCTTGACGGCTTGCGGGTTCCGGCGCAGGTTCGGCCCCGAAGATGACCAAAGACATGGAGGGGCCGATGGCCAGGTATATCCACTCGATGATCCGCGTGCTGGACGAGGCGCGCTCGGTCGATTTCTACGATCGTTGTTTCGGCCTGAAGGTCGCTGACCGGCTGGATTTCGACAGTTTCACGCTGATCTATCTGTCCAATGATGAAAGCGGGACCGAGCTTGAGCTGACCGTGAACAAGGACCGGACCACACCCTATGACCTGGGCGACGGCTATGGCCATGTCGCGTTTTCGGTCGATGATGTGGACGCCACCCATGCCCGGCTGCTGTCCGAGGGCTTTGCACCGCGCAAGCTGGTCGATTTCGCGCCCGGCGGCGAGGTGATCGCGCGGTTCTTCTTTATCCGCGACCCGGACGGCTACGAGATCGAGGTTCTGCAACGCGCAGGCCGCTATAAATAACGCCCCGCCCGCCCGTCAGAGGCGCGCGAGGCGTGGCGATCGGGCCCGTGTCTTCATCGGCAAGACACGGGTTTTTTCATCAGGCGGTTACTGCGCGGCGGCCGCGTTCACGCCACCTTCGGCGATCTTGCTCATATGCACATCGCCGCCACGGGTGCTGTCCAGACAGTCTTTCAACGCCACGGCATCGTCGTCATAGCCGAGGCGTCTGGCGAAGGTGTGAACGCAGCCATAGCCCGCAATGGCGTAGTGGGTCAGGCGCTGATACTGGGTGATGATCGCCGCATCGCGGGTGTCGTCGTCGCCGAAATCGGCCTCCAGCCCGTGTTTGCGGGCCTCGGTCACCAGACCCTCCATGCCCTTGCAATGCTCGCCCTTGGGGCTGATGTCGTGGCGTTTGCACAGCTCGGCCAGAATCTCCTTGCCCTTGCCGATGCCGTCAGCCCCGGCCTTCAGCGCGTCGGACAGTTCCAGATTGGTGGCGGCGCGGGCCAGTTCGGACGTGACCGGCTGCGACTGGGTGCAGGCCGAGTACAGATCCTTGAGCTGGTCCAGATACAGGTCGTGCAGGTTGCGGATGGTCATGTGAGCCTCCTTGGCGTCTTGCGTCTGGTCCGCGCGGTGCGGACCCCTGAGCAGACAACCCGCAGCCGCGCGCCCTGTTCCAGCCAGTGGCACAGATCAGCGCAGACCTGCCCATGCGCGCTTGACAGTCCGCGCCTGTCGGGCCAGCAGTTCGGCCCTGACCCCACCTCCTTGCAGAGAGGCAGACCCATGTTCGGCTGGTTCGAGCGACGCATCGACCCCTATCCCCCGCAGATGCCGGCCATGCCGCCGCGCACGCTATGGGGCTTTGTGCTGCATTACAGCCGTGGCGCCTTGCCCTGGCTGGTGCTGCTGGCGCTTGGCTCGGCCGCGATCGCGCTGATCGAGGTGATGCTGTTCTCGTGGCTGGGCGAGCTGATCGACCGGCTGTCGGACACGCCGCGCGAGGTGTTCTGGGCGCAAGAGGGTGGGCGCATCGCGCTGATGGCGGTGGTGCTGCTGATCGCGATGCCGCTGCTGCATCTGTTCAGCTCGATGATCATGCATCAGACGCTGATGGGCAATTTCCCGCAGCGCATCCGCTGGCAGGCGCATCGCTATCTGCTGCGCCAGTCCATCGGCTATTTTCAGGATGAATTCGCGGGCCGCATCGCGCAGCGCCTGATGCAGACGGCTTTGGCCGTGCGCGAAGTGGCGATGAAGCTGATGGATGTCGGCAGCTATGTGCTGATCTATTTTCTGGGCGCGCTGGTGCTGGCGGCCACGCAGGACTGGCGGCTGGCAGTGCCGTTCGTGCTGTGGGTCGCGGGCTATGGCGCGCTTTTGTGGCTGATCGTGCCGCGCCTTGGCCGGGTGGCGCAGGCGCAGGCCGATGCCCGCAGCGCGATGACGGGCCGGATCGTGGACAGCTATACCAACATTGCGACGGTCAAGCTGTTCTCGCATTCCGACCGCGAGGAACGCTGGATGCAGGCGGGCATGGACCGTTTTCTGGGCACCGTGCATGCGCAGATGCGACTGTCTGCGGCACAGGACATTGTGCTGAACCTGCTGAATGTGGTGCTGGTGGCGGCGGTGGCGGGTCTGGGCCTGTGGCTTTGGTCGCAGGATCAGATTGCGGTCGGCGCGGTGGCCATCGCGGTGCCTCTGGCGCTGCGGCTCAGCAATATGTCGCATTGGATCATCTGGGAATTCGCCGCTCTGTTCGAGAATATCGGCACCGTGCGCGACGGCATCTCCAGCCTTGCGCTGCCGCGCGAGGTGCGCGATGTGCCCGGTGCGCTGGCGCTGGCCAGGGGGCCGGGCGAGGTGCGCTTTGATGCCGTGACCTTCCGCTATAGCGGCCCCGAGGGCGCGCGCCCGCTGCCGGTGCTGGAGGATCTGACCCTGACCATCCGCCCCGGTGAACGGGTCGGGCTGGTCGGGCGTTCGGGTGCGGGGAAATCGACGCTGATCAACCTGCTGTTGCGGTTCCACGACATCGAAACCGGGCGCATCACCATCGACGGGCAGGACGTGTCGCAGGTCACGCAGGACAGCCTGCGCGGGGCGATCGGGGTGGTGACGCAGGACAGCTCGCTGCTGCACCGCTCGGTGCGCGAGAACATCGCCTATGGCCGGCCCGACGCGACCGACGACCAGATCATGGACGCATTGCGCATGGCCGAGGCCGACGGCTTCGTGCCGGGCCTGTCCGACAGTCAGGGCCGCCGCGGGCTGGAGGCGCATGTGGGCGAGCGCGGCGTCAAGCTGTCGGGCGGCCAGCGCCAGCGCGTGGCGATTGCGCGGGTGGCCCTGAAGGACGCGCCGATCCTGATTCTGGACGAGGCCACCAGCGCGCTGGACAGCGAGGTCGAGGCCGCGATCCAGTCCCGGCTGGAGGTGCTGATGGCGGGCAAGACCGTCATCGCCATTGCGCACCGCCTGTCCACGATTGCCGCCATGGACCGGCTGGTGGTGATGGATCAGGGCCGCATCATCGAGCAGGGCACCCATGCCGAGCTGTTGGCCCGTGGTGGCCTCTATGCCCGGCTGTGGCAACGCCAGTCGGGCGGCTTTCTGGATCTGGACGAGGCGGAGGCTGCGGCACAGGGCGGATGACGACAGGGCTGCCGCCGCCTTGTGGTGCAGGCCGCCCGCCCTTTGGGCTGTGGCGCGCGATTTTGGTCGTGGGCGCCGTCCCGTGGTCAGAAAACCGTTCCCCCCTGTCGCAAACTGAATAATGTAAGGCGCCGGGCCCCTCCGGGCGACAGACAGGAACCACCATGCTGACAGATCACGCCCATCACCTGATGCTTGTCTTTGCCGCATATCTTGTGGTGATCGCCAGCCCCGGCCCCAGCACGATGGCGATCATGGCCGTCGCCATGAAGCAGGGTCGTGCGCGCGCCGTGGCGCTGGCGCTGGGGGTGGTGACGGGCAGCATGTTCTGGGCGGTTCTGGCCGCGACCGGCATCTCGACCGTTCTGGCGACCTATGGGGGGGCGCTGTTCGCGATCAAGATCGCCGGGGGCCTCTATCTGCTGTATCTTGCGTGGAAATCGGCCCGCGCGGCGCTGGCATCGGGGGACGGGCCGCTCAGGTCCATTCCGGTGGCAACGAAGGCGGCGCTGTATCGCCGGGGGGTGCTGCTGCATGTGTCCAACCCGAAAGCCATTCTGGGCTGGATCGCCATCATGTCCCTCGGGCTGCGGCCTGACAGCCCGTCCTGGACCATGCAGGCGGTGATCGCGGGCTGTGCCGTTCTGGGGCTGGCGGTCAATATCGGCTATGCGCTGATCTTTTCGACCGGGGTGATGGGGCGGGCCTATCGGAAATCGCGCCGCTGGATCGAGGGCGGGCTTGCCGCGATCTTTGGCTATGCCGGGGTCCGCCTGCTGATGCTGAAGCCCTGAACGGCGGCCTTGCGGGCCTTGCCCATGCAAAAGGCCCCGGCGTGATACCGGGGCCTTTCGTCATCTCTTGCGCGGCTTACTGGGCCAGCAGATCGGTGATGCGACGCACCGAAGCGCGGCGGTTGTTGCGGATGTCGCCTTCCTGACGGATCAGCAGGAACTGCTCGCCATAGCCCTGCGTCACCAGATTTTCCGGCGGCACGGCGAAGTATTCGGCCAGCGCCAGCGCCACGGTTTCGGCGCGGCGGTCGGACAGGGCAAGGTTATAGGCCTCGGACCCCACCGTGTCGGTATGGCCCTCGATCAGAAAGATCTCGCGCGGATTGGCGCGGACCTGCTCCTGAATGATCCGGCCAAGCGTCGCCAGCTGCTGCGCCTGATCGGGACGGACCGCCGCCGAGCCGGTGTCAAAGGTGATTGCGTCGATATTGACCGGCGCGACCAGGGCCCGCACCTCGGGGATATTGCGCACCTGCGACAGGGTAAAGCGGCGGTCGACATTGGCCTGACGTTGCAGCGCCGCGCGCAGCTCATCCTCGTTCAGACCGGTCTGCGCGTTCACCGTTGCCGGGGCGGGCAGGGTGGTCACGTCGACGGGCTGCACATCGGCGGTGTCGTCGATCAGCCGCGTGCTGGTGCCGTCGGTCGAAACCAGCGTGCGCCGCAGCACCCGCAGATCGGCGTCGCGGATCGTCACGACACGGCTGCCGTCTTCGCGCGTGACAATGGTGCGCGACGAGCCGTCGTCAAAGTTCTCGGTGGTGACGGTCGAGCCGGGCTGACGCAGCAGCGCGACCTCATCCTTGATCACCTCCTGACTGCCATCGGCGCGGGTCACGACCACGCGGTCGGGCGCGCTCAGCGCCACCTGACGGTTGTTGTTCAGCACCGTGCCGACCGCGACCGCGCCCAGACCCAGCAACAGTGCCCGCGTCAGATCGTTGTTGCCGCCGCCCGAAGACGGCTCGGCCTGACCCTGCACCGCACCCGACAGGGCGTCGCGCAGATTGGTCTGGAAATCCTCGGAAGACGACCGCGCGCTGTCCTCGGTCACCTGCTGTTCGGTCACCTCGCCCGACCCTTCCTCGGCCTCCAGCGCCGAGGCGCCGGACGGGGCCGAGCCTGCCGCGGCCTCGCGCGAGGCTTCGGTCTCGGGGGTGTCCTCTTCGGCGGCGCGCAGCACCATCTCGCCGCTGCCGTCAACGCGATACATCTGCGCGGTGACCGGCGCCAGGCGGTATTCGCCGATGTCATTGGTCTCGATCACCACGCCGCGCGGCGTCATCGAGCGACCATCGCAGGGCGGCGTGCTGCTGTCGATGCAGGTCAGCGCGGCGACCTCAAGGCCCGCCGCCAGCTCCTCATCCAGCACGCGGGCAAGGCCGGGCAGGTTGCGGGCGCGGTCCTGCTGAACCTGTCCGCGCGCCAGCCGGACCGCGCCATCATCAGCCATGTCCTCGGCCGCGCTGTCGTCCGTTGCGGCGGGGGCTTCCGTCTCAGGCTGGGCGTCGCCGGACAGGGCGCGGGCCAGCTCGTCCACCAGATCGGTTTCGTCATCCGCCCCGGTCGCGGCGTCAGGCGCGACATCGGGTTCGGCTACCGGCTCAGCCACAACCTCGGCCTCCGCCACAACCTCGACCTCAGGCTCTGCCACAGCTTCCGGCGCGGCCTCGGCCTCTGCCATCGCCTCTGCCTCGGGCGGCGGCGCCGCCTCTTCCGCCTCGGTCATCTCCGCTGCATCGCCAGACGCGACCTCTTCGGCGGCCAGTGCGGCGGCCAGATCCTCCGCGCTCACCTCACCCTCCGCGACCGGCATCCCGTCGCTCTCCGCCGCCGCCGTATCACCATCTGCGTCGGCCAGCACGATCGCGCCGCCCTCGGACAGATCGACGGCAATCCCGCCCGGCGTCACCAGCCCGATATCGTCGGCGCAGGGCCGTTCGGACCCGTCGGCGCATTCCAGCGTGCCCGCCTCCAGCCCGTCGTCCAGTTCCGCCTGAAGGGCCGCAGCCTCGTCAGGCCGCGTCCCGGCCTGTGCGGCGGCACGGATGGCGGCCTCATCGTCCGTGATGCGCAGCTCTGCCATCGCCAGCTGGGGCGCCAGCAGGGACAGGCAGGCGGCAATCGCCGTCGTGTTGTGGATGATCCGGCGCATGGGTGCTCCTCTCCGTCGCATTGATCCTTGGTCGAGGGTGTAACAGCATTCGAAAAAATCGGTTCCCAAAAAGGGCGTTACCGGCCCGTGATGCCGCGCTGCCGCAGCGACATCGCGCGGGCAACCCGGTCGGATAGCTCCTGGGTGGAAAACCGCATCCCTCAAGAATGTCAGGTCATGCGCCACATGGCGAAACTGCAAACGTGGACAACCAGCAAAGGCGCGCAGGATACCCACGCCCTGATCCCCGGGCACGCGACCCCCGGCCTTCAGGCCTCCTTCCGGTCACAACGCAGGAAGGGGCGGTCATCCCGCCCCTTCTTCTTCATTCAAATATCCTGGGGTGAGGCCCGGCACGGGCCGAGGGGCAACGCCCCTCAGACGCCCTCGCCGACGAACGCCTTTTCGACCACGAATTCGCGCGGATCTGAATTGGCGCCCTCGTGCAGGCCGAACCCTTCCAGAACCGTCTTCACATCCACGTTGAAGGCCAGCGAGCCGCAGATCATCGCGCGGTCGGTCTCGGCCGACATCGGCGGCAGTCCCAGATCCTGGAACACCTTGCCCGAGGTCATGTTGTCGGTGATCCGCCCCATGAAGGGCGACGGCTCGCGCGTGGTCGTGGGATAATACAGCAGCCGCTTGGCGAAATCCTCGCCATAGAGTTCCGACAGCAGCGGGTCGTGGCGCAGATTGTCGACCAGTTCGGCGCCATAGACCAGCTCTTCTCCGGTGCGGCAGGTGTGCATCATGATGACCTGCTCATAACGCTCATAGGTCTCGGGGTCGCGCATCAGGCTGGCAAAGGGCGCGATGCCGGTGCCGGTGGCCAGAAACCACAGCCGCTTGCCCGGCAGCAGCGCGTCCAGAACCAGCGTGCCCACGGGTTTCGGGCGCAGGATGATCTGATCGCCCGGCTTGATGTGTTGCAGCCGCGAGGTCAGCGGCCCGTCCGGCACCTTGATGGAATAGAATTCCAGCTCGTCGTCCCAGTTGGGCGAGGCGATGGAATAGGCGCGCAGGACGGGCTTGCCGTTGTCGCCGGGCAGGCCGATCATCACGAACTCGCCCGAACGGAAGCGCAGGCTGGCAGGCCGTGTCACCCGGAACGAGAACAGGCTGTCGGTCCAGTGCCTGACCGAGGTGACGGTCTGGGCATCGGGAAGCGTCTTCTTGGCAGCGTGGGTCGCGGGTCCGGTCACGGGCATGTCCAGCGTCATTGTGAATTCCTTGCGTCTTCTAGTCGATGGGGCAGGCGGGCGAAAGGCTCAGCCCGCCAGATGCGCCCGATGGTCCCAGGCTTTCCAGTCGGCGCGCGCGCGCCACTGATCTTCGGGCTGGCGGGCGGCGATGTCACCGGCCACCTGCACCTCGTCGAACCCCACACGGCGCGCCATGGCATATTGATCCGCGATCAGCCGTCCCGTGGCGCGCAGGCGCCCGGTATAGCCCAGCTCGCGCAGCAGGCGGGCCAGCGTAAAGCCGCGCCCGTCGCTGAAGGCGGGAAAGTCGATAGCGATCAGCGGCTGGTCCAGATGTCCGGACAGGCTGGCCGGGGGCGTGTCAGGGGCCAGCACGACCGAGGGCTGGTCGGTGACCGGGTGAAAGCCGTCGTCACGGGCGAGAACATCGGTGCTCATGCCGAAACCTTTCCGCGGACCATGCGCCCGCCAATGAAGTGAATGCCGCATTCGGATTTGTCCTGCCCGCGCCAGCGGCCCGAACGGGGGTCTTCGCCCGCAGCGACGGGCGAGGTGCAGGGCGCGCAGCCAATCGAAGGGTAGCCCTGCGCCACCAGCGGATGCCGGGGCAGGCGGTTCTCGATCATGTAATCCTGCACATCCTCGGGGCGCCAATGCGCCAGGGGGTTCACGCGCAGGCGGGCGGGGGGTTCCGGCTCGAAGAACTCCAGTGCCGCGCGCTGGCCGTTCTGGAACCGCTTGCGGCCGGTGATCCATGCGTCATAGCCCGACAGGACACGTTCCAGCGGCACCGTCTTGCGGAAATCGCAGCAGGCGTCGGGATTGGTCTTGTTCAGGGTGCCGTCCGGGTCATGGGCGGCGATCTCGGCCTGACTGGCGCTGATGACCTGCACATTGGTCAGGCCCAGCTTCGTCGCCACCTCGCGCTGATAGGCCAGCGTTTCGGGAAACAGCATCTGCGTGTCGATGAACAGCACCGGCAGGCCCGGCGCCACGAGGCTGACCATATGCAGCAGCACCACCGATTCCGCCCCGAAGGACGACACCAGCGTCACCTGCCCCAGATCGGGGTCGGTGACGGCGCGCCGCAGCACCTCGATGGCGGCATGGTGGCGATAGCGGTCGTTCAGCCGCCCCGCGCGCGTGTCGAGGTTGCCGTCAAGCATCGGCCTGCGCCGGATAGAGCGCCGCCTTGAAGGGCGCCTGCCCAAGCCTGCGATAGGCGTCGATAAAGCGTTCCGACGCATCCTCACGCACCTCCAGATAGGCGCGCAGCAGCCGGTCGATGGCGGGCACGACCTGTTCGGCGGGGAAACCCGCGCCTGCGCGTTCGCCGATGGCCGGGATGTCATAGGCATCGCCGCCAAGGGTGATCTGGTAGTTCTCGACCCCCGCCCGGTCGAGGCCCAGAATGCCGATATGGCCCAGATGGTGGTGCCCGCAGGCATTGATGCAGCCCGAGATGCGGATGTTCAGATTGCCGATCTCCTGCTCCAGCCCAAGGGTGCGGAAGTGGTCGGCGATCTCTTCCGCGATGGGGATGGAGCGCGCGGTGGCCAGCGCGCAGTAATCCATGCCGGGGCAGGCGATGATGTCGCTGGTCAGCCCGGCATTGGCGGTGGCCAGCCCGGCGTCTTTCAGCGCCGCATACAGCGCGGGCAGGTCCGATTTGTGGACATGCGGCAGGGCCACGTTCTGGTCGTGCATGATGCGCAGGTCGTGATGGCCATACCGCTCGGCCAGATCGGCCAGCAGCCGCATCTGCGCGGCCGAGGCATCGCCCGGCGTCTGGCCCGGCGCCTTGAAGGTCACGATGGCGCTGGCATAGCCATCCACCCGGTGCGCGCGCAGGTTGGTATCAGCCCAGCTGCGGAAGGCCGGGTTGGCCGCGCGTTCGGCCTCATAGGCATCGGTGGGCGCATTGCGGAAGTCGGGCGCGCTGTAGCGGTCCTTGAAGATCGCCAGCGCCTCGCGGTCGGCGCCCTGAAAATCGCGGCGGCGGGCGGCGAATTCTTCCTCGATCTCGGCGCGCATGGTGTCGATGCCGCGCTCGTGCACGGTGATCTTGATGCGGGCCTTGTATTTGTTGTCGCGACGCCCGGCGAGGTTATAGGTCGCGATGATCGCCTCGACATAGGGCAGCAGGTCGTCCTCGGGCAGGAAGTCGCGGACCACCTGACCCAGCAGGGGGGTGCGGCCCAGACCGCCGCCGATCCAGACCTCGAAACCGGGCTGGCCGTTCTGTTCCACCAGCCGCAGGCCGATGTCATGGGCGGCGATCACGGCGCGGTCCTTTTTGCCGCCGGAAATGGCGATCTTGAACTTGCGCGGCAGGAACTGGAATTCGGCGTGATCGGTGGACCAGCTGCGCAGCAGTTCCGCATAGGGGCGGGGATCGGCCAGCTCATCGGCGGCGGCGCCCGCGAAGGCGTCGGTCGTGGTGTTGCGGATCGTATTGCCGCTGGTCTGGATGGCGTGCATGCCGACCTCGGCAAGCGCGTCCAGCATGTCGGGAATGTCCACCAGCCTGGGCCAGTTGAACTGGATGTTCTGGCGGGTGGTCCAATGGCCATAGCCCTTGTCCCATTTCTCGGCCAGCAGGGCCAGCGTGCGCATCTGGTCGGGGCTGATCGTGCCGTAGGGGACCGCGACCCGCAGCATATAGGCATGCAGCTGCAGATAAACGCCGTTCATCAGGCGCAGCGGGCGGAATTCCTCTTCGGTCAGGCTGCCGTCAAGGCGACGGGCGACCTGCGCGCGGAATTCGGCGGCGCGGTGGCGGACATAGTCGGTCTCGACCGGGCGGACATCAAACATGGGCGGTTTCCTTTGCCTGAATGCCGTGAAAATAATTGGACGGGCCGCGCTGGCGGAAGGCCTCGCGGAAATGGACCGGCTCGGGGCCGTTCTCGCCGCGCTTGGCCTCGACCAGATAGGGGCCGACGACCAGATCGGCCTGACCGATGGCCTGCAACAGCGCCAGTTCGGCGATCGCCTCGTCCTCATAGAGCGTGGCCTTGCGCGGATCGGGGGTCCAGCCCTCCTCGCACATCCAGACGTTATGGCCTTCGCGCAGATCGTTTGCGGTGATGACGCCGGGGCGTGCCGCCGACAGGGGGAAGGCTTTGCTCATGACTGGACCTCGGTGTTTGCTTCTCTCTATATAGAATTTTGTTCTGGATTCTTGCGAGGGGGCGCGCGAAATAAGGATGATCTGATGGGCGAGGATAAGATGGCAGAACCGGTTTCCAAGGATGGGCCCGAGGGGCAAACATCTGTCCGGCTGGATGAGGTGGACCGCAAAATCCTGTCCCTGCTGCAGGAGGACGCCAGCCTGTCGCTGGACCAGATTGCCGAGCGTGTGGGCGCCTCGAAGACCCCGGTCTGGAACCGGATCCGCAAGCTGCGCGAGGCAGGCGTGATCCGCAGGCAGGTGGCGATTCTGGACCCCGAGGCGCTGGGGCTGGAGGCCTGTTTCTTCGTGCTGATCCGCACCAGCGAGCATGACAAGGACTGGGCCGCGCGGTTTCTGCGCGCCCTGCGCGAGCGGCCCGAGGTGGTCGAGGCGCACCGGCTGGCGGGCGATATCGACTATATCCTGAAGGTGCAGGTCAGGAACGCGCGCGCCTATGACCGGTTCTATCAGTCGCTGATCGGTGAGGTGAAGATCCACAATGTGACGGCGCTGTTGTCGATGGAAGAGATCAAGGCGACCAGCGCGCTGCCGATCGACGATGCGGGGCGCTAGGGGCATGGCTGGCTATGTGATCTGGCACAAGCCGACCTGCTCGACCTCGCGCTTCGTGCTGACTGCGCTGCGCGAGGCGGGGGTGGCGCCCGAGGTGCGGGACTATATCGCCGATCCGCCCTCGGAGGGTGAGATCGCAGACGCCTTGCGGCGGGCAGGGCTGAGCGCGCGCGATCTGCTGCGCCGCAAGGGCACGCCCTGTCAGGAGCTGGGCCTGTCGGACCCGGCGCTGAGCGAGGGCCAGCTGATCGCCGCCATGGCCGCGCATCCGCTGCTGATCGAGCGGCCGCTGGTCTTTGGTCCCGTGGGCGCGGTTCTGTGCCGCCCGAAAGAGCGGGTCTTTGAGATCTTGTCGCAGGAGGCGGGGTGAGGGCGTTTGTGCGTCCCGCGATGGCCGGGGGCGCTTCGCCCCCGTCGCCAATCGGTTCTTGAACCGATGGCGCACCGATCGGCGACCCCCAGAGGATATTTGAGCCAAGGCAAAGTCTTGGGTTGCGTGGGTCGGACGGACGTAAGAGCATCGGTCTATGGGCGATATGACCGGGTTTCATGAAATTGCGATCCTGATCCTGCTGGCGGCGGGGGTGGGGTTTCTGGGGTTGCTGGCGCGGCAGCCGCTGGTGGTGGCGTTCATCGCCGTGGGCGTGCTGGCCGGGCCGGATGTGCTGGGGCTGGTGCGGTCGACCGAGTTCATCGGGACGCTGAGCCAGATCTCGATTGCGGTGCTGCTGTTTCTGGTCGGGCTGAAGCTGGATGTCGGGCTTGTGCGCAGTCTGGGCCGGGTGGCCGTGGCGACGGGGCTGGGGCAGGTGACGTTTACCGCGCTGATCGGCTTTGCCATCTGCCTGGCGCTGGGGATCGACGCGGTGACATCGGTCTATGTGGCGATTGCGCTGACGTTTTCCTCGACCATCATTATCGTCAAGCTGTTGTCCGACAAGCAGGAAATCGGCGCGCTGCACGGCAAGATCGCGCTTGGCTTTCTGATCGTGCAGGACATTTTCGTCGTGCTGGCCATGGTCACGCTGTCGGCGTTGGGGGTCGGCATCGGCGCGGGCGGCGCCAGCGGCGGCGGATCGCTGGCTGATGTCGGGCTGGTGGTTCTGGGCGGTGTGGTCATGGTCGGGCTGGTGGTGCTGTTCATCCGCCATGCTGCCGACCGGCTGCTGCGGCCCATGGCGCGTTCGCCCGAATTGCTGGTGATCTTTGCGGTGGGCTGGGCGGCGGGACTGGCCGCGCTGGGGGATGCGCTGGGGTTCGGCAAGGAACTGGGCGGGCTGCTGGCGGGCGTGTCGCTGGCCTCGACGCCCTATCGCGAGGCGATCGGGTCGCGGCTGGCCTCGCTGCGTGATTTTCTGCTGTTGTTCTTCTTCATCAATCTGGGGGCGACGCTGGAGCTGGGCGCGCTTGGCAGCCAGATCGGGCCCGCGCTGGTGCTGTCGGTCTTTGTGCTGGTCGGCAATCCGCTGATCGTTCTGGCGATCATGGGGGCCATGGGTTACCGCAGGCGCACCGGCTTTCTGGCCGGGTTGACCGTCGCGCAGATTTCGGAATTCTCGCTGATCTTCATGGCGATGGGGATTGCCATCGGTCATGCCGCCCCCGAGGCGATGGGGCTGGTGACGCTGGTCGGGCTGGTAACGATTGCGGTGTCGGTCTACATGATCACCTGGTCCCACAAGCTGTATGCGCTGTGCGAGCCGCTGCTGGGCCTCTTCGAGCGCCGCGGTGCGGGCGCCGCCGAAGAGGCGGGCATGGCCGCAGACAGCGGCAGCCATGACATGATCGTGTTCGGGCTGGGCCGCTATGGCCAGCAGATCGGGCGGCGGCTGCGCGACCGGGGGCTGGTGGTGCTGGGCGTCGATTTCGACCCCGAGGCGCTGGAGGCATGGCGCGCCGCCGGCATGCCCGCCGCCTATGGCGATGCGACCGATCCCGAATTCGTGGCCCATCTGCCGCTGACCGGGGTGCAGGCCGTGATTTCGGCCGTGCCGCGCGAACGCGGCGCCCTGACCGAGGCGGACCCGCAGCTGACCCTGCTGGACGGGCTGGGGGCGGCGAATTTCACCGGCCGCATCTGCCTGTCGGCGCAGCAGGGAGCCGAGGTCGATGACCTGCGGCGGCGCGGCGCCGACGTGATCCTGCGCCCCTTCGAGGATGCCGCCGATTACGCCGTGCGTCAGATTCTGGAGCGATAAGCCGCTATTCGTCCACCACGTTCAGGATCTTGGGCAGGGCGGGGCAGGGCAGAAGCTGGTTCTTGGACACATCCGCCAGCGTGTGGTTGTGCAGGAACACATAGACATGCGCCGACAGGCTTTCCCACAGCCGGTTCGACAGGGTCTGCGCCCGCGATCCCGAAATCCCGCCCGAGGCGCCCGCGCCGATATGCATGGCGCTGACCGTTTCATCCACCGCCTCAAGAATCTCGGCCACGCGGATCGTTTCGGGGGCGCGGGCCAGCCGATAGCCGCCCCCCGGCCCGCGCACCGAACTGACCAGCCCGGCCCGGCGCAGGCGCACGAAAAGCTGTTCCAGATAGGGCAGTGAAATGTCCTGACGCCTGGAAATCTCGGCCAGCGAGGTCAGGTCGTCGCCCTTGGCGACCGCCAGATCGACCAGCGCGATAATCGCATAGCGCCCCTTGGTTGAAAGTTTCACTGCCACCCCCCAATTTCGTTGTTGCTGCCGGAACACGGCACGCCCGATGCCCTGCCCGTGTTGACGCGCCCGGCTCTGGCGCGCTATGCCCCGGCAGCACAGGTTTCGTGCGCAGGCCGTTCCGCTTGCCAGATCCCGTCTAGAAGCCCTGCGCCGATGCGTCAAGAAACCCGGACCGCCCTGTAAAGGAAGACCATGCCAGAGCTGATTTTCCCCGGCCCCGAGGGCCGTCTCGAAGGCCGTTACCATCCCCAGCCCGGCAAGCCCGACGCCCCCATCGCCATCGTGCTGCATCCGCATCCGCAATATGGCGGCACGATGAACAACCGGGTCGTCTATAACCTGCACTATGCGTTCCACCGCATGGGCTTTACCGTCATGCGCTTCAATTTCCGGGGCGTGGGCCGCAGCCAGGGCGAGTTCGATCAGGGCATCGGCGAGCTGTCGGATGCCGCCTCGGCGCTGGATTACCTGCAGGCGATGAACCCCAACTCCAAGCATTGCTGGGTGGCGGGCTTCAGTTTTGGCGCCTGGATCGGGATGCAGCTGCTGATGCGCCGCCCTGAGATCACCGGCTTTATCAGCGTGGCGCCGCCGGCGAACATGTATGATTTCAGCTTTCTGGCACCCTGCCCGTCCTCGGGGCTGATCGTGAACGGCACTGCCGACCGGGTGGCACCGCCCAAGGACACGCATACTTTGGTCGGCAAGCTGCGCGAGCAGAAGGGCATCATCGTCACCCATGAAGAGATCGAGGGCGCCGATCACTTCTTCCGCGACGATGAGACCCATATGAAGCCGATGATCGACATGGTGCAGACCTATGTGCGCCGCCGCCTGACCGAGACCTCGCGCTAAGGCATGGTTGCGGGGCTGGATCAGACCGGGCTTGACGGGCGAATCGCCTTTCTCTGCGAGGCGGACCGGCTGAAATCGGTCTGCCGCGCGAATGTGCTGATGGACCTGTCGCGCCCCGAAAACAGCGCCGAGCACAGCTGGCATGTCGCGCTCTATGGGCTGGTCTTTGGCGCCAGCGACCGCGCGCTGGCGATGATCCTGCTGCACGATCTGGTCGAGATCGACGTGGGCGATCATCCGATCCATCTGGCCCATGACGGTGCTGCCGTGGCCCGGGCCGAGGCCGCTGCCGCCGCCCGCATCCTTGGCCTGACCCCGGACGGTGCGGCGCTGATGGCGTTGTGGCAGGAATTCGAGGGCGCGCTTAGCCTTGACGCGCAGATGGCCAAACGGATGGACCATATCCAGCCGCTGTTTCAGGTGCTGCAAGCGCCCAACCCGCTGCCCGATCATGTCCGGATCGTGCGCGACAATCTGGACCGGGGCCGCGCCGCCCGGCTGGCGCAGGAATGGCCGCAGGCGATGGCGGCAGCGCGGGCGCTGATGGCAGGCCAGCCGCTGGCGCAGGATGATCTGTCCCGCCGTCTGGCCTTTCTGGCCGAGGCTGACGGGCTGAAATCGGTCAACCGGGCCAACCGCCTGATCGACGGCAGCCGCCCCGAGAACTCTGCCGAACACAGCTGGCATCTGGCGCTCTATGCGCTGGCGCTGGCGCCGCTGGCGGGGCCGGATGTGGACATTGCGCGGGTGATCCGCATGGCGCTGATCCACGATCTGGTCGAGATCGACGTGGGCGATGTGCCGCTGCATTCGGCGGGCGGTCAGGCCCATGGCTCGGCGCAGCGCCAGCAAGAGGAACTGGCCGCAGCACAGCGCCTGTTCGGGATGCTGCCCCCGGCGCAGGCACAGGATTTGCTGGCGCTGTGGCAGGAATTCGAGGACGCCCGCAGCCCCGATGCCGTCTTTGCCAAGGGTCTGGACCGGTTCCAGCCCGCGCTGCAGAATCTGGTCTCGGGCGGGCAGGGCTGGCGCGACTATCGCGTCACGCTGGAGCAGGTGCAGACGCGCGTGGGCCCGTGGGTGCGCGACGCCTCGACCCCGCTCTGGGACTGGTTGCATCACCGGCTGGTGGCGCATTTCGCCTGACCGGTGCGGCAACCTTGTTGGCATACAACGGCATACCGGCTTTCCAAACCGCGACTTTATGGGTATAGCGCCCACATCCGAATCCAACGCCAAGGGGGCATCCATGTCGAAGATCAAGGTCGCCAATCCCGTCGTCGAGCTTGACGGCGATGAGATGACGCGGATCATCTGGGACTTCATCAAGCAAAAGCTGATCATGCCCTATCTGGACATCGACCTGAAATACTACGACCTGGGCATCGAAGAGCGTGACCGCACCGACGACCAGATCACGGTGGATGCAGCCGAGGCGATCAAGCGCCATGGCGTCGGCGTGAAATGCGCGACCATCACCCCCGACGAGCAGCGCGTCGAGGAATTCGGCCTGAAAAAGATGTGGCGCTCGCCCAACGGGACGATCCGCAACATTCTGGGCGGCGTGATCTTCCGCGAGCCGATCATCTGCAAGAACGTGCCGCGTCTGGTGCCGGGCTGGACCCAGCCGATCATCGTGGGCCGCCACGCCTTCGGCGACCAGTACAAGGCCACCGATTTCCGCTTTCCGGGCAAGGGCCGCCTGACCATCCGCTTTGTCGGCGAAGACGGCGAGACGATCGAGCACGAGGTCTTTGACGCGCCTTCCTCGGGTGTGGCGATGGCCATGTACAACCTGGACGATTCGATCCGCGACTTTGCCCGCGCCTCGCTGAACTATGGCCTGTCGCGCAAATACCCGGTCTATCTGTCCACCAAGAACACCATCCTCAAGGCCTATGACGGCCGCTTCAAGGACCTGTTCGCCGAGGTCTACGAGGCCGAGTTCGAGGATCAGTTCAAGAAGGCCGGCATCACTTACGAACATCGCCTGATCGACGACATGGTCGCCTCGGCGATGAAATGGTCGGGCGGCTATGTCTGGGCCTGCAAGAACTATGACGGCGACGTGCAGTCCGATACCGTGGCGCAGGGCTTTGGCTCGCTGGGTCTGATGACCTCGGTGCTGATGACGCCGGACGGGCAGATCGTGGAATCCGAGGCCGCCCACGGCACCGTGACCCGCCACTATCGCGAGCATCAGAAGGGCAACGCGACCTCGACCAACTCGATCGCCTCGATCTTTGCCTGGACGGGCGGCCTCAAGCACCGCGCCAAGCTGGACGATAATGCAGCATTGCTGACCTTTGCCGAGACCCTCGAAAAGGTGACGGTGCGCGCGGTCGAAGACGGCCATATGACCAAGGATCTGGCGCTGCTGGTCGGTCCCGACCAGAAATGGCTGACCACGATGGGCTATCTGGAAAAGGTCGACGAATACCTGAACAAGGCACTTTCCTGAGACTGAAGGGGGCCGGGCAAATGCCCGGCCCTTTTGCCTCCGGCGGGGATATTTGGATGAAGAAGAAACCTGCATCTTCTTCATCCAAATATCCCGGGGGGATCGCCCGGCACGGGCGATGGGGGCAGCGCCCCCTTTCTTTGGCGCCCAAGCTGCGGTAAAGGCCTGCCATCCCGCAGACAGGAGCCCCCGCGATGAAAGCCGCCGTCGTTACCTTCCCCGGATCGAATTGCGACCGTGATCTTGCCGTCGCGCTGGAGCAGGCGGGCGCAGATGTCGCCCGCGTCTGGCACAAGGACAGTGACCTGCCCCAGGGCGTCGACCTGGTCGCCGTGCCGGGCGGGTTTTCCTATGGCGATTACCTGCGCTGTGGTGCCATTGCGGCGCATTCGCCCATCGCGGCGGCCTTGCGCGCCCATGCCGGGCGTGGCGGCTATGTGCTGGGGATCTGCAACGGTTTTCAGGTTCTGACGGAACTGGGCCTGCTGCCCGGCGCGCTGATGCGCAACAGCGGTCTGACCTTTCTCTGCAAGCCCGCCGCGCTGCGGGTCGGGACCGCTGACAGCGCTTTCACCGCAGGGTATCAGACCGGGCAGACCATCACGGTGCCCGTCGCCCATCACGACGGCAACTATCAGATCGACCCCGAAGGGCTGGCGGCGCTGCGCGATCAGGATCGCATTGCCTTCACATATGCGCCGGCGGTCAACGGCTCGGTGGCCGATATTGCGGGCGTTCTGTCGGCCAACCGGCGCGTGCTGGGCATGATGCCGCATCCGGAACGGGCCGCCGATCCGGTGCTGGGCGCGACCGATGGCACGGCGTTGTTTCAGGGGCTTGTGGGCCGTCTTGCACATGCCTGAGGCGACGGCCCGGTCCCTGTGACTTGAGCGCGGGCGCGGTTGGGCGTAGATTGCGCCAATTCGGCCGTGCGGTGAAGGCACGGTCCTGATGATCGGATGGATCGGCGCTTGACCACTGGCGATGATATAGAGGGTGAGGCCGAAGAGCGGCGTGCCCGGCGTGCGCGCCTGTCGGGCCCCTGGTGGCTGCGCCTGGCCGTGGCGGCGCTGTTTCTGGGGGCGGTCGCCACCGTCTGGGTGACCAACGCCTGGCTGACCGAGCGGTTTTCCGAGAATACCCGCGTCCGGTCCGAACTGCGTCTGGCGCTGTACAGCGGCAATCTGATGTCCGAGTTGCAGCGCAATTCCGTCGTGCCGCTGCTGCTGGCACGCGATCCGTCGCTGATCGGGTCGCTGACCGGCAATGATTTCTCGATCACCTCGGCGCGGCTGATGACGGCGCAGAAAGAGATCGGCGCGGCTTCGATCCGCTTGCTGGATGCCTCGGGCCGCGTCGTCGGCTCGACCGACCGCTATCAGATCGGCGCCAACAGTTCGGCTGCGCCCTATTTCGTCGATGCGCTGCGGTCGCGCGACACGGTGTTCACGGTGTCCGAGCAGGCCTCGGGCGCCTATGATTTCAGCTATTCGCGGGCTGTCGTGGCTGATGGCCGCACGCTTGGCGTGATCGTGGTCGGCGCCGATCTCAGCCGGCTGGAGCGGTCCTGGGCCGGGATCTCGGATGCGGTGGCGGTGACCGACAGCGAGGGCCAGATCATCCTGTCGACCGAGCCGCGCTGGCGGGGGCTGACGCTGGACGAGGCGCTGGCCGTCCGCTCGGCGCCCTCCGCGATCCAGCGCGCCTTTCAGGTCACCGCCGACTGGACCAGCCAGCCCGCCGACGCCTATCTGCAGGGCCGCGCCGTCATGCAGTCCGACGCGCGCGTGCCCTTTCGCGGCTGGCGGATGATCAGCTTTACCGCCTATTCCAGCGTGCGCGAGCGGGTGAACGCGATTCTGGCGCTGCAGATCATGGGCTTTGCGATCCTGCTGGCCGGGGGCTTCTGGCTGTTGTCGCGCCGGGCGCGGATCCAGTCGGTCGTCTATATGCGCGAATCGGCCGACCTGCGGGCCCTGAACGCCCGCCTCACGCGCGAGATTGCCGAGCGCGAGCGCGTCCAGAAAGAGCTGCGCGTGGCCGAGCAGACGGTGCAGCAATCCTCCAAGCTGGCGGCTTTGGGTGAGATGTCGGCAGGGGTCAGTCACGAGCTGAACCAGCCTCTGGCCGCGATGAAGACCTATCTGGCGGGGGCGCGGCTGCTGCTGCAACGGGGCCGCCCCGAGGAGGCCTTGTCCAGCTTTCAGCGCATCGACGATCTGATCGACCGGATGGGTGCCATCACCCGGCAGTTGAAATCCTATGCCCGCAAGGGCGGCGAGGCGGTCGAGCCGGTGGATCTGCGCGCCGCGCTGAGCAGCGCGCTGACCATGATGGAGCCGCAATTGCGCAGCCGGCCGATTCGCATCATCCGCAATATCCCGCGCGAGCGGGTCATGGTCATGGCCGACCGTATCCGGCTGGAGCAGGTGCTGATCAACCTGCTGCGCAATGCCGTCGATGCCGTGCGCGACCGGCGCGATGCGCAGATCGAGATCACCGTCGAGGCCGCCGCTCACGCCTATGTGTCGGTGCGCGACAACGGTCCGGGTGTTTCTGACCTGGAAAAACTGTTTGAACCCTTCTGGACGACGAAAAAGCCAGGTGAGGGAACGGGTTTAGGGCTTGCGATTTCCTCCACCATCATGGCGGATTTCGGGGGTCGTCTGACTGCACATAACGAAACCGAAGGCGGCGCGGTGTTCCGTGTCGAGTTGCCGCTGCACCGGCCCGACCGGCCGCGCCAGCCGCTGGCAGCCGAGTAAGGCAAAAGAGAGGATCGCAGAATGTCCCGCAAGCTGAAGATCGCGATTGTGGATGATGAACCGGACATGCGGGAATCGATCAGCCAGTGGCTGGTCCTGTCCGGCTTCGAGACCGAGACCTTCTCCAGCGCCGAAGAGGCGCTGCGGGTCATCGGTGCCGACTGGCCCGGCGTGGTCGTCAGCGACATCCGCATGCCCGGCATGGACGGTATGGCGTTCCTGAAACGCCTGATGCAGCTGGACAGCAGCCTGCCCGTCATCATGATCACCGGTCATGGCGATGTGCCGATGGCGGTCGAGGCGATGCGCATCGGCGCCATGGATTTCATGGAAAAGCCCTTCAATCCCGACCGCATGACGCAGCTGGCCAAAAAGGCCACGCAGGCCCGCCGGATGACGCTGGACAACCGCGCCCTGCGCCGTGATTTGTCCGAGGGCCAGCAGGTCATGTCCAAGCTGATCGGCACCAGCCCGGTGGTGGAACGACTGCGCGAGGATATTCTGGATCTGGGGCAGGCCGATGGCCATGTGATGATCGACGGCGAGACCGGCACCGGCAAGACGCTGGTGGCCCATGCGCTGCACGCGGTCGGCCCGCGCGCGTCGAAGAAATTCGTCCCCGTCTCCTGCGCCGCCTATGATGACGAGGCTTTGGCCGCGCGGCTGTTCGGCCCGCTGGACGAGGGGCTGCCCGCCGTCGAAGAGGCCCGTGGCGGCACGCTGTGTCTGGAAGACATCGAGGCCCTGTCCGAGCCCTTGCAGGCGCGTCTGCTGGCCTTCATCAGCGATCAGGGCACGCCCGCCGAAACCCGGATCATCGCCATCTCGAATGCGCGGGGCGAGGGGCGCCGGGCCGAGGATTCGCTGCGTCCCGACCTGTTCTATCGCCTGTCGGCGCTGAAGATCACGCTGCCGCCGCTGCGCGCGCGCGGCGAGGATATTCTGATCCTGTTCACCCGCATGACCGAGCAGTTCAGCGAGGAATATGGCTGCGAGCCGCCGCAGGTCAGCGCGCAGGAAGCAGCCCAGCTGCTGCAGGCGCCATGGCCGGGCAATATCCGCCAGCTGATCAACGTGGCTGAACGCGCGGTGTTGCAGAACCGCCGCGGCTCGGGCTCGATCGCGTCGCTGCTGATGGCCGATGGCGAGGACAACGAAGAGGCCACCACGACCGAGGGCAAGCCGCTGAAGGAATATGTCGAGAGCTTCGAGAAGATGCTGATCGACAACACCATGCGCCGCCACAAGGGCAGCATCGCGGGCGTGATGGAAGAGCTGTGCCTGCCGCGCCGGACCCTGAACGAAAAGATGGCGAAATACGGGCTGAGTCGCGGTGACTATCTGTAGAATCGTGGCCACGCTGCTTTGCGCATCACGTTACATTCCATAAATGGAATTTAATATGAGAGCTGTGTGAGGTCGTGCACTGTCGGCAGGTCCCGGACGTCGTCTGCGCCGGGTTCCGGGGGCAGAGTGGTGTGGTGTGCGACGGCTGCGAATCGTGCCGCCGTCAGGGGGGTGATGCTGAGCTGACCGCTTGTCCCCTGCTGCGTCTGACTGTCTGAGGCGACGGCCCGAAGGCCTGACGAAGCACGATGAAGCCGGGGACGAAATTCGCCCCCGGCCCTGAAGTTGTGCCGGTCTGCCCCACCGTCGAACGAGAAAACTGGTCAAAAAAGTCGCAGTGGCGGGATGTGCTTCTGGCAGTAGGTTACGCGATCGGCCGGGCGTCGGCCGATCAATTCTTAAGCGCCGCAGCAATATGACAGGCAGTCGGAGAACAGGGTGACAATCCTGCCCTTGTGTCGCGGTTGCGGGCCGGGGCCTGTGGCGACTGCGGGGTGATCTGACCCGCTTGCCCGCCCCGTCCGGGTCGCGGCACTCTCGCAAAGCGGGAGACGCCTCGACTGTTTCTTACACTAGCGTGTCGGCGGCAGTCCGCGCATCTGTCCTTTTGGACAGGCCTGCCGCAGGTGATGCACGGACGCGTCTTGTGCGGTCGTCTGTGACCGCCACCGGGCTGCCGGGACTTGCCTTGTGCCCGCCCGCCGGGTAACCCGCCCTTCGCAGCAGGAGGCAGCCCGCATGAGCGTTTCGTCCGACAAGAAGCCCCATCCCCGCACGCAGGCCGTCCATCACGGCAGCCGTCGCAGCCAGTATGGCGAAATGTCCGAGGCGATCTTCATGACGCAGGGCTTTGTCTATGACAGCGCCGAGGCCGCCGAGGCGCGGTTTCAGCACACCGGCCCGGACGAATTCATCTATGCCCGCTATGGCAACCCGACCAGCCGCATGTTCGAGGACCGCATCGCAGCACTGGAGGGGACCGAGGACGCATTCGCCACCGCCAGCGGCATGGCTGCGGTGAACGGCGCGATGTTTGCGATGTGCAAGCCCGGCGATCATGTTGTCGCGGCCCGCGCGCTGTTCGGTTCCTGCCTCTATGTGCTGGAGCTGCTGGCCCGGTTCGGGGTCGAGGTCAGCTATGTTGATGGCACCGATCTGGACCAGTGGGCTGCTGCGATCCGGCCCGGCACGCGGGCGGTGTTTTTCGAAAGCGTCTCGAACCCGACGCTGGAGGTGATCGACCTCAGGGCTGTGGCCGCACTGGCCCATGCGGCGGGCGCCACGGTGGTGGTGGACAATGTCTTCACCACGCCGGTCTTTTCGCGCGCGGTCGAGATGGGCGCCGATGTGGTGGTCTATTCCGCGACCAAGCATATCGACGGCGGCGGGCGGGCGCTGGCCGGGGTCATCTGCGGCACGCGCCATTTCGTGCGCGAGGTGGCCGAACCCTATCTGAAACATACCGGCGGTGCGATCAGCCCGTTTCACGCCTGGATCATGCTGAACGGATTGCAGACCATGGATCTGCGCGTGCGGGCGCAGGCGGAAAGCGCCGCGTCCATTGCGGCGGCCCTGCATGGCGACCCGCGCCTGAGCCGGGTGATCTATCCGGGCCTGCCCGACCATCCCCAGCACGAGCTGGCGATGGCGCAGATCGGGTCGGGCGGCACCATGATCGCGATCGAGGTCGCGGGCGGCAAGGAGGCCGCCTTCGCGGCGCTGAACCGGCTGCGGATCATCCGCATCTCGAACAATCTGGGCGATGCCAGGTCGATCGTGACGCATCCGGCGACCACGACCCATCAGCGCCTGTGTGATGCCGATAAGGTGCATCTGGGGATCACACCGGGCCTGCTGCGCCTTTCGGTCGGGCTTGAGGATGCGCGCGATCTGATGGACGATCTGTCGCAGGCGCTTGGCTGACTGCATCATCCTGCCGCAGGCTGACGTCTATATATGTCTGTTGCGACGGGGCTTTATTTCCCGTTCAACAGACATATATCACCACGGATAATGCCGGAGGCACAATGACCGAGATACGTCCCCTGACGCCCGCTTATCCGGCTCTGGCCCGGACCTATGACGACCAGTTCCGGGTCGATCCCGCCTACAAGGACAGCCTGCCCGACCTGCAGAACGGCCCGGCCAGCCTGATCGTGGGCGCGCATGCGCAGATCCAGCATGTCGGCATCTCGAATTTCCGGTTGCCGATCCGCTATCTGACCCGGCCCGATGCGCAGGGCAGTGACGGCGAGATCACGCTGGAGACCAGCGTGACCGGCAGCGTCAGCCTTGAGGCCGACCGCAAGGGCATCAACATGTCCCGCATCATGCGGTCGTTTTATGGCCATTCCGAGACGCTGTTCAGCCTGTCGGTGCTGGAGGCGGCGCTGGAGACCTACAAGACCGATCTGGACGCGCTGGACGCGCGGATCCAGATGCGGTTTTCCTATCCGATGAAGGTGGACAGCCTGCGGTCTGGCCTGTCGGGCTGGCAGTATTACGACATCGCGCTGGAAGTGGTCGAGCAGGGCGGGCAGCGGCTGCGCAACATGCATGTCGACTATATCTATTCTTCGACCTGCCCCTGTTCGCTGGAACTGTCCGAACATGCCCGTCAGACGCGCGGGCGGCTGGCGACGCCGCATTCGCAGCGCTCGGTTGCGCGGATCTCATTGGTGATGGCGGGGCCTGAGCGGTTGTGGATCGAGGATGTGATCGAGCTGTGCCGCCGCGCCGTGCCCACCGAGACGCAGGTCATGGTCAAGCGCGAGGATGAGCAGGCCTTTGCCGAGCTGAATGCCGCCAACCCGATCTTTGTCGAGGACGCCGTGCGTGCCTTTGCCGGGCAGCTGATGGGCGATCCGCGCATCGGCGATTTCCGGGTCGTGGCCAGCCATCAGGAATCGCTGCATTCCCATGATGCGGTCAGCCTGCTGACGCGGGGGCCGACATTCGCGCAGGTGTCGCTGGACCCGATGACCTTTGCGGGGTTGCGGGCGTAATCTGCGGGCCTGATTTGGGGGCCTGATTTGCGTCCCGCGAGCGCCGGGGGGCTTCGCGCCCCCCGGACCCCCCGCGGGATATTTGCAGACCAATGCAGGTGGGGGGAACGGAGGCGGAACATCGGGCTTTCCTTGTGCGGGCGGCGCGCCTATGTTCGCGGGATGGACCTGACCCACGATTCCGATCACGAGGCACCCGTGCCTTTGTCGCGTCGCGCCATGGCGGCGCGGCCTGCACCCTATCTTGAGGGGCTGAACGCCGCGCAGCGTGCCGCCGTCGAGGTGCTGGAGGGGCCGGTGCTGATGCTGGCCGGTGCCGGAACCGGCAAGACCCGCGCGCTGACCACGCGGATTGCGCATCTGCTGACGCAGGGGCTGGCGCGGCCGGGGCAGGTGCTGGCCGTGACTTTCACCAACAAGGCCGCGCGCGAGATGAAGCTGCGGATCGCGCGGCTGTTGGGCGAGACGGTCGAGGGGATGCCCTGGCTGGGCACGTTCCATTCGATCAGTGTCAAGATCCTGCGCCGCCATGCCGAGATGATCGGCAATGGCACGCTGCATCTGAAGCCCAGTTTCACCATTCTGGACACGGATGATCAGATCCGGCTGCTGAAGCAGCTGATCGCGGCCGAGAATATCGACGAAAAGCGCTGGCCCGCGCGGCAACTGGCCCATCTGATCGACGGCTGGAAGAACCGCTGCCTGACGCCCGGCACTCTGCCGCGGGGCGAGGGTGAGGCCTTTGATGGCAAGGGGGGCCGGCTGTATGCCGCCTATCAGGAGCGGCTGCTGACCCTGAACGCCGTCGATTTCGGCGATCTGCTGATGCATTGCGTGCTGCTGTTTCAGGCGCACCCGGATGTGCTGCGGCAATGGCAGGACCGGTTCCGCTATATTCTGGTGGACGAGTATCAGGACACCAACGTCGCGCAATACATGTGGCTGCGGCTGCTGGCACAGGCGCATCGCAATATCTGTTGTGTCGGCGATGACGACCAGTCGATCTATGGCTGGCGCGGCGCCGAGGTCGGCAATATCCTGCGCTTTGAGAAGGATTTTCCCGGCGCGCAGGTGATCCGGCTGGAGCAGAATTACCGCTCGACCCCGCAGATTCTGGGTGCGGCATCCGGGCTGATCGCGGGCAATCAGGGGCGGTTGGGCAAGACGCTTTGGACCGATGCGGAGGCGGGCGAGAAGGTGCGCCTGATCGGGCATTGGGACAGCGAGGCCGAGGCGCGCTGGATCGGCGATGAGATCGAGGCGTTTCAGGGCGGGCACCGGGCCGCACTTGGGCCGGTGGGGCTGGATCAGATCGCGATTCTGGTGCGGGCCAGCCATCAGATGCGGGCCTTCGAGGATCGCTTCATGACCATCGGGCTGCCCTATCGGGTGATCGGTGGCCCGCGGTTCTACGAGCGGCAGGAGATCCGCGATGCGATGGCCTATTTCCGGCTGGTCGTGTCCCCTGATGACGATCTGGCATTCGAGCGGATCGTGAACACGCCCAAGCGGGGTCTGGGCGACAAGGCGGTGCAGACGGTTCAGCATGCGGCGCGGCAGAACGGCGTCAACCTGCTGGAGGGCGCGCGGATCGTGGTCGAGGACAAGCAGCTGGGCGGCAAGGCGCTGGCCAATCTGCGTGATTTCGTCGGCCTGATCGGGCGCTCGCATATGGCGGTGCGTGATGGCGTGCCCCATGTCGAGCTGGCCGAGCGGATTCTGGACGAATCGGGCTATACCGCCATGTGGCAGAGCGACAAGTCGCCCGATGCGCCGGGGCGGCTGGACAACCTCAAGGAGCTGGTCAAGGCGCTGGAAGAGTTCGAGAACCTTCAGGGCTTTCTGGAACATGTCTCGCTGGTCATGGACCGCGACGAGGGCGAGCAGGTCGAGCAGGTCAGCATCATGACGCTGCATGGCGCCAAGGGGCTGGAATTCCCGGTCGTGTTCCTGCCGGGATGGGAGGACGGGCTGTTCCCCAACCAGCGCGCCATGGACGATCAGGGCAATCGCGGGCTGGAGGAAGAGCGGCGGCTGGCCTATGTCGGCATCACGCGGGCCGAGCGGCTGGCCACGATCAGCTTTGCGGGCAACCGGCGGCTTTACGGGCAGTGGCAGTCCAGCATGCCCTCGCGCTTTGTCGATGAACTGCCCGAGGAACATATCGAGGTGCTGACGCCGCCGGGTCTGTACGGGGGCGGCTATGGTGCGGCGATGGCGGCCGCGGGCAGCGTGCAGATGCATGACCGGGCGGCGAAGGCCGATGTCTATAACTCGCCGGGCTGGAAGCGGATGCAGGCGCGCGCGGCCGAACGCAAGACCCCGGTGGGGCGGGTGCCGGTGACCATCGACGCGGCCCCCGTGGCGCGGTTCAGCGTGGGGGACCGGGTGGTGCACAGCAAATTCGGCGAGGGGCAGGTCATGGGCATCGCCGAGGACACGCTGACCGTGCAGTTCGACGCCGGGTTCAAGAACGTCAAGGCGTCCTATGTTCAGCCGGCGGGTGGTGACGACGTTCCTTTCTGAGCGGGGCCTTTCTGAACCGCGCCCTTCTGATCGGTCGATTGCCGATCGGTGACGCGCTTCAGCCGGGCGGCAAGGCCGCGCGGGGTGCTGCGGGCGCGCTCAAGCGCGGTTGCATATTCGGCGGCGATGTCCAGATCGGGGTTGTCGGCGGCCAGCCGCAGCAGGCGGAAATGGATCTGAGCGACGCGTTCGTAGTAATCCACGAAGGCATAGTTGATCGCGGCCCCGGTCGCAGCCCCCAGCACCGGCACCGCCTGCGCGCCCAGCTTGGTCGTCAGCTTGGTCGCGAAGCCGCTGGCAAAGCGTGAAATCAGCGCCGAGACCGCCTGCCCGTTGGTCAGCACGCGATTGGCCAGATAGGATTTCGCGGCGGCATCGCCCGCCTCGCCCGGTTCGCCGAACTGAAAGACGGCCAGACATTCCAGCCGGATCTGGGCCTCGGTCGTGTCAAAGCCGTGGCGGCGCGCCACCTTCTGGATCGAGTTGAAGATCACCGTGGTCGAGGCGACCAGATCGGGCACGATCCCGGCCAGCCCGAACCAGCCGCCGGTCGCGCCCGACAGGACGGCGGCGGCGCGGTTGGCGATCAGCGGCGCGTCACGCACCACGCTGACCCCGTCGCCCCGGCCCGACAGATCGTAAAGCTGGGTAAAGGCGGTCTCCAGCACCTTTTCCAGCGCGACGGGCGACAGGCCCAGAACGGTCGTGGCGGCACCCTCGGTCAGGCGGCCCACGGCCTCGACGCCGCGCATCAGCAGGCTGCGGCTGCCGATCTGGCGCAGGGCGATGGCATCCAGTTCGGCGCGCAGGGCGGCCTGCGGGTCGGTGGGAAGGGTGGTGGGCAGGGTGGTGGGCAGCGTCATGGCATCACTCCTTGGCTGGTCCTGATCTGGGGATTGCCCGTGTCGGGGTCAATTGCCGCATCAGCCGGCCCAGCCGGGATCGGTGGTAAAGGCGATGGTCAGCCAGCGGTCGCGGCTTTCGCCGCCAAGGGCGGTGCCGATTTCCTCGCGGATGGCGTCCCATTCCTCCAGCCGCATGGGCGGCCAGCCGGTGGGGACGATGAAATACAGCTCGATCTGGCGACCGCGCCCGACGCGGGCGACATAGGCGCGGTGGCCCAGAAAGCCGTGGCGGGCGCAGGTTTCGGACGCCACCTGATCGACCTGGGCCTTCATCTCGGGCGGGGTGATCAGCAGCATGTCCGACAGCGCGCTGCGGATCGTCGGGATCGGCAGCGGGATCACCACCAGACAGACCAGCGCCAGAACCGCCGGGTCGATATAGGGCGAAAGATGCGCCAGCGGCGTGCCCTGAATCAACCAGCCAAAGACAAAGGCCACCAGCAGCGCGCCGGTCAGCGCCGCCGACATGGTCCAGCCCTTCACGTCCAGCGCCACGAAATTCGACCGGATCGCGCGGTTGGCCCGGTGGTTATGGGTGGCCATGATGCTGGCCGTGACCACGACCAGCGCCGCATAGATGATGGCCTGACCGAAATCCAGATCGCGCCCGCCGGTCAGCAGGCTGCCCACCGCCGTCACCAGCGCATAGACCGCAGCCCCGGTCAGCAGCACCCCGGTCAGGCCCAGCACCATCGGCTCCAGATGCCAGAACCCCATGGTGAACCGCTCGACCAGCCGCGCCTGACGCGCCTGCGAGATGCGCTGCGTGATCAGGGTCGAGACCAGCAGCGCGATCGAG
Source organism: Paracoccus sp. (in: a-proteobacteria) (assembly GCF_046289755.1). Classification (GTDB taxonomy): domain Bacteria; phylum Pseudomonadota; class Alphaproteobacteria; order Rhodobacterales; family Rhodobacteraceae; genus Paracoccus. The sequence goes on from NZ_JBKBVD010000024.1 coordinate 28,599, forward strand.
GTCATGCTGGCGTCGATCAGCGAATAGATGCCGTCAAAGATGATCGAGGCTGCGCCGCTGGCCAGACCAAAGCCGACGCCTGCCAGCGCCAGCACAAAGGTCATGGCGATCGACAGTCTGAGAACGCTCTGTTCCGTCTTCATCTTCTCTGCCCTCATCCGCCGCCCAACGCGGCCCGGTTGCTGCCGGTTGCGACACCGTGCCCCTGTGGATGTCGCATTTCACCGTGATCTGCCGCAAGCCGCCTTGAGTGATCCGGCCTCAGCCGCCATTCTGCGCCCAACCAGCAGGAGCCCGCATGCCCCACGCCCCCGATGATGCCCCCGACAAAGCTACCCGTTCAGGCCGCTATTCCGTCTTTGCCCTCGCGCGTGAGGCGCTGCGCCAGCATAGCGGCTGGCGCCGGGCATGGGCCAACCCGCTGCCGCGCCACCGCTACAAGGTGATCGTGGTGGGGGCGGGGGGTCACGGGCTGGCCACCGCCTATTATCTGGGAAAGAATTTCGGCATCACCGACATTGCGGTGATCGAAAAGGGCTGGCTGGGCGGCGGCAATACCGGGCGGAACACGACCATCATCCGCTCGAACTATCTGCAGGACCCTTCAGCGGCGATCTATGAGAAGTCGCGCAGCCTGTATGAGAACCTGTCGCAGGATCTGAACTACAACATCATGTTCAGCCCGCGTGGGCTGATCATGCTGGCCCAGACCGAACACGAGATCCGGGGCTACCGGCGCACCGTCCATGCCAACAATCTGCAAGGCGTGGCGACCGAATGGCTGGAGCCTGCGCGCGTGCGCGAACTGGTGCCGATCATCAACCTTGCGGGGCCGCGCTATCCGGTTTTGGGCGGGCTCTATCAGGCGCGGGGCGGCACGGCGCGCCATGACGCGGTGGCCTGGGGCTATGCGCGGGCGTGCAGCGACATGGGCATGCACATCATCCAGAACTGCGAGGTCACCGGCGTCGAGACCGGGGCCGGGCAGGTCCGTGCCGTCCAGACCAGCAAGGGCCGCATCGGTTGCGAGAAGCTGGCGATCGTCGTGGCGGGCCATTCCAGCCAGTTGGCCGGAATGGCCGGGTTCCGCCTGCCGATCGAAAGCGTGGCGCTGCAGGCGCTGGTGTCCGAGCCGGTCAAGCCCTGCATGGATGTTGTGGTCATGGCCAACACCGTTCACGGCTATCTGTCGCAATCCGACAAGGGCGAGATGGTGATCGGCGGCGGCACTGACGGCTTCAACAACTTCACTCAGCGCGGCAGCTGGCAGCATGTCGAGGAAACCGTCCGCGCATTGATCGAGACCTTCCCGATGCTGTCGCGCCTCAAGATGCTGCGGCAATGGGGCGGTATCGTGGACATGACCGGCGACCGATCACCCATCCTGTCGGCGACGCCGGTGGGCGGGGTCTTTGTGAACTGCGGCTGGGGCACGGGCGGTTTCAAGGCGATTCCCGGCTCGGGCTGGGCGATGGCGGAACTGGTCGCGCGCGGCACGCCGGGGCCGCTGGCCCAAGGATTCGGGCTGAACCGGTTCCGCGAAGGGCGCTTTGTCGACGAGTCGGTCGCCGCCGGCGTGGCGCACTGAACCGGCGGAGAAGCGCGCATGAGGGCAGGGGACGGAACCATGAGCAGGACTGGCGCATTGTTGCGTGAATGGACTGATGACCGAAAGGGACCAACATGGCTGATCGCAACAACAATAGCCTCTATTTCATCGTCGGCGGCATCGTGGTCGTGGTGGCGCTGCTGTTTTTCTTCATGTCGGGCAGCAGCGATACCGGGACCGGCACGGTCGACACGACCGCGCCTGTGGCTGACACGACGCCCGCCCCGGCGGCCGGTGACACCGTCATTATCGACGCCTCGCCCGAACCCGCGGCCCCGGCTGACGCGCCCGCGATGGACGCGCCCGCACCAATGGATGCACCCGCGACCGACGCACCCGCTCCGGCGAACTGATCCGGTCCGGGCCACCGGCCCGCCCCCCCGCACGACATGTCCCGGATGGCCCCGCCATCCGGGCCTTTCCGCATGTCCGCCCCTGATCCCCGCAGCCGTGATCCCCGCAGCCGTGATCCCCGCAGCCCTGATCCCGCAAAGGAACGCCCCATGCTGATCCTGACCTGCCCCTGCTGCGGCATCGCCGCCGAGGAAACCGAGCTGCATCCGGGCGGTGAGGCACATCTGACCCGCATCGGCCCCGCGGGAACCGATGAGGAGTTCGAGTCCTACCTTTTCGCGCGCAGCAATCCCAAAGGCGTGCATTTCGAACGCTGGCGCCACGCCTATGGCTGCGGCAAGTGGTTTCTGGCCGCCCGCTGCACCGCGACCCTGCAGGTCTTCGGCACCTACAGCGCCCAGACCAAACGCCCCCCCGACGACATCATTGCGGCGATCCGCAAGGCCCGCCCCGATTGGCAACCCTATTGGGAGCCCGACCAGACGCCCGCGACCCCTGCCGAAAGCGCCGCCGAATGACCCATGTGCCTCCCTTTCGCCTGCCCTCGGGCGGTCGCCTGATCGACCGCGCCTTTCAGCTGCCGTTCCGCTTTGATGGCCGCCATCTGCGCGGGCTGACGGGCGATACCCTCGCCTCGGCGCTTATGGCGAATGGCCAGATGCTGATGGGCCGGTCGTTCAAATACCACCGCCCGCGCGGCCCCATCGCCTCGGGGGCCGAAGAGCCCAACGCCTTGCTGGGTCTGGGGCAGGGCGGGCGGTTCGAGCCGAACCAGCGCGCCACCACCACGGCGCTGGTGGCGGGCATGGTCACGCGCAGCCAGAACTGCTGGCCCAGCCTCGATGCCGATATCGGCGCGGTGAACGGCTGGCTGGCGCCGGTCCTGCCCGCGGGGTTCTATTACAAGACCTTCATCCATCCCCGCCCCTTCTGGAAGCACCTGTTCGAGCCGGTCATCCGCCGCAGCGCGGGGCTGGGCCGGGCGCCGACCGACCCCGATCCCGACCGGTACGAGCAGGCCTATGGCTTTGCCGATGTGGTGGTCGTCGGCGGCGGCATCGCGGGCCTGACGGCTGCGCGCGAGGCCGCAGCGCAGGGCGGCCGCGTGCTGGTGCTGGAACAGGCGGGCCATTGGGGCGGGCGCACCCCCACCGATCACGAGGGCGGGCAGGCCGCCATCGACGCCCTGCTGACCGACCTGCGCGCGCGCGACACCGTCACCCTGCGCCGCAACTGCATGGCGACCGGCCTCTATGACCACGGCTATCTGATCGCCCGCGAGGCTCTGGCCGATCACGACCCCAATCAGGGCATCCCGCGCCAGCGGCTGTGGCGCATCCGCGCGGGCCATGTCGTCACCGCCACCGGCGCGCTGGAGCGTCCGCTTTCCTTTGCCTGCAACGATGTGCCCGGCGTCATGCTGGCCTCGGCTGCGCGCGATTTCATCGCCGATTACGGCGTGGCCCCCGGCCAGCGCATCGTGGTGGCGACCAACAATGACGACGCCTATCGCACGGCTCTGGCGGCACATGCGGCGGGGCTCGACGTGCCCGCAATCATCGATGCCCGCCCGCTGGCCGATGGCGCCCTGCCGCAGGCCGCCCGCGCGGCGGGCATCACCATGCTGACCGGCACCGGCATCGCCAGGGTGATGGGCGGCAAGCATGTCGAGGGTGTCGTGATCTGCGACCAGTCCGGCACGGGCCGCCCGCTGGACCGGATCGCCTGCGACGTGGTGGCCATGTCGGGCGGCTGGTCGCCGGTCGTGCATCTCTACAGCCATTGCGGCGGCAAGCTGCTCTGGGACGAGGCGCAGGCGCTGTTCCGCCCCGACCCCGACCGCCCGCCTCTGGGCGCCGACGGGCGCGGCAATGTCACCGCCACAGGCGCCGCCAATGGCGATCTGACCTGCGCCGGTGATCTGGAACACCCCGAGGGCGCGACCCTGCCGGTCTGGGTCATGCCCTCTGCGGCGCCCTATAAGCTGCGCGCCAAGATGTGGCTGGATTTCCAGAACGACGTGAAGGTCAGCGACGTGGAACTGGCCGCGCGCGAGGGCTATGCCTCGGTCGAACACACCAAGCGCTACACGACCCTCGGCATGGCGACCGATCAGGGAAAGCTGTCCAATATCAACGGTCTGGCGATCCTGTCTGGGGCGCTGGACCAGCCCATCCCCGCCACCGGCACGACCACCTTCCGCCCGCCCTACACGCCCCTGACCCTGGCCACCATCGCCGCCGAGGCCAGGGGCGACGCGTTCCAGCCCTTGCGCAAGACGCCCCTGCATGGCTGGCACGAAACCCACGGCGCCAGCTTTGAACCCGTGGGCCAGTGGCGCCGCCCCTATTGCTATCCCCGCGCGGGCGAGGATCGCCACGCCGCCGTCAACCGCGAGATCACCGCAGTCCGCGCAGGCGTCGGCACACTGGACGCCTCGACCCTGGGCAAGATCCTCGTCAAGGGGCCGGATGCGGGGCGTTTCCTCGACATGATCTATACCGGCATGATGTCGACCCTGCCGGTGGGCAAATGCCGCTATGGCCTGATGTGCAGCGAGAACGGCTTTCTGATGGATGACGGCGTGGTCGCGCGGCTGTCGGGCGACACATGGCTCTGCCACACCACCACCGGCGGCGCCGACCGCATCCACGCCCATATGGAGGACTGGCTGCAATGCGAATGGTGGGACTGGCAGGTCTATACCGCCAACCTGACCGAACAATTCGCCCAGATCGCCGTCGCAGGCCCGCAGGCCCGCGCCCTGCTGGAACGCCTGCCCGGCAGCATTGATCTGTCGCAACAGGCGCTGCCCTTCATGCACTGGGCGGCAGGCGACATCGCGGGCATCCCCGCCCGCATCTTCCGCATCAGCTTTTCGGGCGAACTCAGCTATGAGATCGCCGTGCCCGCCAGCCGCGGCCTGGAACTGTGGGAGCGTCTGCACAATGCCGGCCGCGATCTGGGCCTGACCGCCTATGGCACCGAGGCCATGCACGTGATGCGCGCCGAAAAGGGCTTCATCATGATCGGGGATGAAACCGACGGCACCATCATCCCGCAGGATCTGGGGCTCGACTGGGCGATCTCGAAGAAAAAGCCCGACTATATCGGCAAGCGCGCGCAGCGCCGGACCCATATGACCGACGGCAAACGCTGGCAGCTGGTCGGGCTGGAAAGCCTGTCGGATCAGGCCCTGCCCGACGGCGCCTATGCGGTGGACGAGGGTGTGAACCCCAACGGCCAGCGCCGCGTGCAGGGGCGCGTGACCTCCAGCTATCATTCGCCCACGCTTGGCCGCCCCGTCGCCATGGGGCTGGTGCGCCACGGCCCGGCCCGCATGGGGCAGGTGCTGGATTTCCCGATGCCCTCGGGCGAGGTGATGCAGGCCCGGATCACCGATCCGGTGTTTTACGACAAGGAAGGGAGCCGCCTGAATGGATGAGACAGTCATGGCTGAACCACTCGCCACCATCACCCGCGTCACCGGCCTCGGCATGATCACCATCCGCGCCGATCTGTCCCGCGCGGGCGACGCGCTGGCCGAGGCTGCGGGCCTCAGCCTCCCCGAATGCACCGGCATCACGACCGATGGCAGCCGCAGCCTGGCCTGGATGTCGCCCGACGAAGTGCTGCTGATCCTGCCCGCCCCCGAGCTGCCCGAGGCGCTCACCGCACTGGAACAGGCACTCACCGGCGAACATGGCCTGATCGTTGATGTCTCCGATGCCCGCGCGGTCTTTGACGTGACCGGCCCGCATGCGGCGGATGTGATCGCCAAGCTGGCGCCGGTTGACGCGGGCGCGATGCCGCCGGGCCATCTCCGCCGCACCCGCATGGCCCAGACCGCCGCCGCCATCTGGCGCACGGATCAGGGCTTCCGCCTCGCAGGCTTCCGCTCGACCGCGGACTACCTCGGCCTCATCCTGCAGAACGCAGCCCTCCCCGGCACGCGGCTCGCCCCCCGCTGACACCGCCCCCCGCTGACACCGGCCTTCACCTGCTTTGGTCACGAAATATCCTCGGGGGGTGAACTGGCCGCAGGCCAGGAGGGGGGCAGACAGCCCCCCTGCGCCCTCCCGGTCAGAGCCGACCCTCAGGAACCCGCCCCCGCCCCCTTGCGTTGATCCGCCGAATACGGGACTGTGCGCCCGGCAAAGATCTCAACCCCTTCAGAAAGGACCGGATCATGGCTTTCACGCTTCCCGATCTTCCCTATTCCCATGACGCGCTGGCCGATGGCGGCATGTCGCGCGAAACGCTGGAATTCCACCACGACAAGCACCACAACGCCTATGTGGTCAAGCTGAACGAGCTGGTGGCCGGCACCGAATGGGAGGGGAAATCCCTCGAAGACATCGTCAAGGGCACCTATCAGCCCGGCGCCGTGGCGCAGAACGGCATCTTCAACAATGCCAGCCAGCACTGGAACCACGCCCAGTTCTGGGAGATGATGGGTCCCAATCCCGGCGCCATGCCGTCGGAACTGGAAGCCGCGATCAAGGACAGCTTTGGTTCGGTCGACGACTTCAGGAAGAAATTTACCGAAGGCGGCGTGGGTCAGTTCGGCTCCGGCTGGGTCTGGCTGGTCAAGACGGCCGAGGGCAAGCTTGAGATCACCAAGACCGAGAACGGCGTCAACCCGCTCTGCTTCGGCCAGACGGCGCTGCTGGGCTGCGACGTGTGGGAGCATTCCTACTATATCGACTTCCGCAACGCGCGGCCGAAATACCTGGAAAACTTCCTCGACAAGCTGGTGAACTGGGAAAACGTCGCCTCGCGCATGTAATCGCGGCGAGACGCACAGTCACTGGCCCGACCCCGGCCCGCCCCGAAAGGGGCGGGCCTTTTGCGTGGCCCACCGCCCCGTGATGGCGCATGCCCGGCGCAACCATTGGCTTTCCGTCGCCGGGCGGTATAAGACGGCCTGCAACCGGAATTTTTCGCACGAAGGCGGCCATGGCCAACCAGAACGACAGCTTCATCGACGAGGTGACCGAGGAACTGCGCCGCGACCGGCTTTATCGCGCGTTGCGACGCTATGGCTGGATCGGGATTCTTGTGATCGTGCTGGTCGTCGGCGGCGCGGGCTGGCGCGAATACAGCCGCGCGCAGGACCGCACGAATGCGCAGAACTGGGGCGATGCGGTGCTTGCCGCCGAGGCCCAGGGCGATGCGGCGGCGATTCTGGCCGTCGATGCGGGCGGGCGGGCCGGGCGCGAGACGCTGGCGCGGCTGCTGGCCGCCGCCACCCAGACCGGGGCGGGCGAGCGCGAGGCCGCGATTGCCACCCTGCGCGAGATGTCGGGCCGCGATGGCGTGCTGGGCGAGCTGGCGCAGCTCAAGCTGGTGATGCTGGCGGGGCCGGATCTGGGCGCCTCGGAACGCGATGCGATGCTGACGCATCTGTCGCGCGCCGGTGCCCCGTTCGAGCTGCTGGCGCTGGAACAAAAGGCCGTGGCGCTGGTCGGCGCGGGCCGGGCCGAGGATGCGCTGACCCTGATTGCGCAGATTCAACAGAAGGATGGCCTCACCGAAGCCTTGCGTCGGCGCCTGTCCGAGATGATGATCGCCTTGGGCACCGAACCCGATGCCCAACCCCAACTGCTGGGCGGGGCCGGGAACTGATGCCGCGCCGCGCCCCATGCACAGCGACTGGACGAGGGAGAGCCGAGGCATGACCCCCACCTTGCGATATGGTCTGGCACTTGTGGCGGGCCTTGGCCTTGCGGCCTGCGGTGACCGCGACGTGATCCTCGAGGGTCAGCGACTGGACCCGCTGGCCGTTACCTCGCCCGATGGCCCCGCCATCGAGGGGCCTGCGGGGATCACCGGCACCGCGCTGTCGCTGGCTGCCCCCTCGGGCAATGCCGAATGGACGCACCGGGCGGGCAATGCCGCGCATCAGCCGGGCCATGTGGCGCTGGGGCAGGGCACCAGCCGCATCTGGTCGGCGCCGATCGGCGAGGGCGATACCCGCCGCCACCGCATCGTGTCCGAGCCGATCCTCGGCGGCGGCCTGATCTATACGCTGGACAGCCGCGCCAACGTCACCGCGACCGCCCCCAATGGCGGCCGGGTCTGGAGCACGGACATCACCCCGGCCCTTGAGGCGCGCGACAGCGCCTCGGGCGGGGGCGTCGCCTATGAGGGCGGGCGCATCTACGCCACCACCGGCTTTGGCGAGCTGGTCGCGCTGGACGCGGCTTCGGGCGGGGTGCTGTGGCGCCAGCGCGTCGGCGCCCCGGTCGGCGGCGGGCCTGCGGTGCAGAACGGCACCGTCTATGTCGCCGCGCGCAACAATGTCGGCTGGGCCGTGCGCGCCAGCGATGGCCGGGTGCTGTGGCAGACCGGCGCCACGCAGTCGGGCTCGGGCGTCATGGGCGTCTCGGTGCCTGCGGTGCAGGGCAATCAGGTCATCTTCCCCTTCTCGTCGGGCGAATTGCTGGCCGTGGACCGCGAAAGCGGGCTGACCAACTGGAATAGCCAGGTCGCGGGCACCCGTCCGGGGCGCAGCATTGCGGTGATCCGTGACATGACCGGCGATCCGGTGGTGTCTGGCAGCCGCGTCTATGCGGGCACCTCGGCGGGGCGGATTCAGGCCGTCGATCTGGCCACCGGCATGACCGAATGGTCCGCACGCGACGGCGCCAACAGCCCGGTCGTCGTCGCGGGCGGCTCGGTCTTTGCCGTCAATGATCAGGCCGAACTGATCCGTTTGGACGCCGTGACCGGGGGCGTCATCTGGCGCCGCCCGATGCCCTATTACACCACCGACCGCGTGCGCCGTCAGGACCGCATCCACGCGCATTACGGGCCGATTCTGGCCGGAGGGCGGCTGTTTGTCGCCTCCAGCGACGGGGTGCTGCGGGTCTTTGACCCGGCCTCGGGCACGCTGACCGGACAGGCTGATATTCCCGGCGGAGCCGCCGCCGCCCCGGTCGTTGCCGGACAAACCCTTTACGTCGTTGCTCGAAACGGCCAGTTGCACGCATATAGATGACATTCACACTCGCCATAGTCGGCCGGCCCAACGTCGGAAAATCCACCTTGTTCAACCGTCTGGTTGGCAAGAAGCTGGCGCTGGTCGATGACCAGCCCGGCGTCACCCGAGACCTGCGTGAAGGCGCAGGCCGACTTGGCGATCTGCGCTTTGTCGTGATCGACAGCGCGGGCCTTGAGATGGTCGAGGATGACAGCCTTCAGGGCCGCATGCGCCGCCTGACCGAGCGTGCCGTGGACGAGGCCGATATCTGCCTTTTCGTCATCGACGCCCGCGTCGGCGTCACGGCGGCGGATGAATATTTCGCCGAAATCCTGCGCCGCCGCGCCAAGCATGTCATCGTCGCCGCCAACAAATCCGAAGGCCGCGCAGGCGAATCCGGCGCGCTGGAGGCCTATGCTCTGGGTCTGGGCGAGCCGCTGCGCGTCTCGGCCGAGCATGGCGAGGGGTTCGATGATCTTTATTCCGTGCTGATGCCGCTTGCCGACCAGATCGAGGCCGACCGCCCGGCCCCCATCGCCGCCGTCACCGATGTGGACCTGTCCGAGGAAGACGCCGAAACCGGCGCGGGCGCCGAAGACTGGCGCCCGTCCGAGGCGCGGCCCCTGCAGCTGGCCGTGATCGGGCGGCCCAATGCCGGGAAATCGACGCTGATCAACAAGATCATCGGTCAGGACCGGCTGCTGACCGGCCCCGAGGCGGGCATCACCCGCGATTCGATCAGCGTCACGACTGAATTCATGGGCACGCCCATGCGCATCTTTGACACGGCGGGCATGCGCAAGCGCGCCAAGGTCACCGACAAGCTGGAAAAGCTGTCGGTGTCCGACGGGCTGCGCGCCGTGCGCTTTGCCGAGGTGGTTGTCGTCCTGCTGGATGTCGAGATCCCCTTCGAGACCCAGGACCTGCGCATCGCCGATTTCGCGGAAACCGAGGGCCGCGCGGTCGTCGTGGCGGCGAACAAATGGGATCTGGAAGAGGACAAGCCGCAAAAGCTGAACGAGCTGCGGGCGAATTTCGAACGCCTGCTGCCGCAGCTGAAAGGCGCGCCGCTGGTCACCGTCTCGGCCCAGACCGGCAAGGGGCTGGACCGGCTGCATGCCGCCGTGCTCAAGGCACATGAGGTCTGGAACCGCCGCATCTCGACCGCGCGGCTGAACCAGTGGCTGGGCGTAATGACCGAAAGCCACCCGCCCCCGGCACCGGGCGGGCGCCGCATCCGGCTGCGCTATATGACGCAGATCAAGACCCGGCCCCCGGCCTTTATCGTCAAGGCGACCCATACCGACCAGATCCCGACCAGCTATGAGCGCTATCTGATCAACGGGCTGCGCGCCGATTTCGACATGCCCGGCACGCCGATCCGGCTGACCTTCCGCGATCAGGGTGTCGACAACCCGTTCAAGGCCAAGGGCGACAAGATCAATCAGTCGGGCGCCCTGTCCAAGCATAAAAAGCGGCAGCGCCCCAAGGCGTGATCCGCCGGGCTGCGCGCCTCAGGACGCGGCGCGCACCAGCACGATGGCCATGCTGGCAATCCCCACAATCGCCCACAGCGCGATCAGGGGGGCGGTGCCCATGGTCGTGATCGCCATGGCGCAAAACGCCCAGATCAGCGCCGCCGAATAGCCGATGCTGGGCCCGATCCAGATCTGCGCGACAATCCCGACCGCCGTCGCCGGCAGGATCGCCGTGGCCGAGATCAGCACCACCGGCATCTGCATCAGCCTGTCCGCCATGATGGCCAGCGCCGCCGAGGTCACCGCGGTCATCCATCCTGCGTAGAATCCGATCGCGGGCCGGTGCCGCCCCGCCGCGCGCCGAGACGCGACAATCGCCGCGCCCGTCGCCGCACACATCGCCACGGCCAGCCCGGCCGGGCTGTCGCGCAACAGCGCAGGTGCCGCGCTTGCAATCAGCAGAGATATGACAAAAAGCCCCTGAACCCGCGGCTGGCGCCGGACCGATGCGGGCCCTTCGGACGGGTCGATCCACTGGCCGATCGCGTCCAGAGCCACCACGGCCCAGACCACCAGCAGCAAGGTCCACATCAGCGGGTTGTCAGGGGCAAGATAGGTATAGGCAAGATGCTGGCCCCGCAGCGACATGGCCAGTGGCAACCCCGGACCCGGCTGCAATGCGCCCAGCACACCGGCGGTCACAAAGACCGCCGCTGCCAGACCATGTGCGATGTTGCCCAGAGATGTCATACCACCGGAACGCCGCTGCTGCCGCTGCGGTTTCCGGCGCCGGCAGGCTGATGCGATCTCAGCCCAGCCGGCCTTCGGCACTCAGCCGCGTAGCGCCGCCCAGATAACGCGACAGCACCTCGGGCAGCACGACCGAGCCATCCGCCTGCTGGCCGTTCTCCAGCACCGCGATCAGCGTGCGCCCCACCGCCAGACCCGATCCGTTCAGCGTATGGACGAATTCCGGCTTGCCACCGCCCGGGGCGCGATAGCGCGCATTCATCCGCCGCGCCTGATAATCGCCGCAATAGCTGACGCTGCTGATCTCGCGATAGCGGTCCTGACCGGGCAGCCAGACCTCGATGTCATGGGTGATGCGCGCGCCCGCCCCCATATCGCCCGTGCACAGCACGATGGTGCGATAGGGCAGTCCCAGCGCCTCCAGCACCGCCTCGGCACAGCGGGTCATCCGCTCATGCTCGGCCAGCCCGCTCTCGGCATCAGTGATCGAGACCATCTCGACCTTCTCGAACTGGTGCTGGCGCAGCATGCCGGTCGTGTCGCGCCCCGCGCTGCCCGCCTCCGAGCGGAAGCACTGGCTATGCGCCACCATCCGGCGCGGCAGGTCCGCGTGATCCAGCAGATCGCCATGCACGGTATTGGTCAGCGTCACCTCGGCGGTGGGGATCAGCCAATACCCCTCGCGGGTCTGATAGCTGTCCTCGCCGAATTTCGGCAATTGCCCGGTGCCCAGCATCATCTCTTCCAGCACCAGCACCGGGGTCCAGGTCTCCTCCAGCCCATGCTGATCCACATGCAGATCCAGCATGAACTGCGCCAAAGCCCGGTGAACCCGCGCCACGGCCCCCTTCAGCACCACAAAGCGGCTGCCCGACAGCTTGGCGCCGGTCTCGAAATCCATGCCGGGCACGACCCCGGCAATCTCGAAATGCTCGCGCGGGGCGAAATCCAGCATGGGCGGCGTGCCCCAGCGGCGCAGCTCGACATTGTCCGCCTCGTCGCGCCCCTCGGGGACCCCCTCCAAAGGCAGGTTCGGAATCGTCAGCAACAGATCGCGCAGCCGCCCGTCCAGATCGGCGGCCTCGGCCTGCATGCGCGCAATCTCGGCCTTGGTCTCGGCCACCCGCGCGCGCAGCCGCTCGAACCCGGCCTCATCGCCGCGCGCCTTCGCGGCGCCCACATCCTTGCTGGCGCGGTTCTGCTCGGCCTGCGCGGCCTCTGCCGCGGCGATCCGGGCGCGACGCTCGGCATCCAGCGACAGGATCTGCGAGGTCAGCCCCGACAAGCCGCGCCGGTTCAGCGCGGCCTCAAAGCCTTCGGGATTCTCACGGATGGCCCGGATGTCATGCATGGCGTTGACCCTTCAATGCGAAACCCGGCCTGATTAGCGCACCCCGCGCCGCCACGAAAGCCCAGCCCCTGCATTGGTCCACAAATATCCCGGGGAGTCGCGCTTGCGCGACGGGGCAGAGCCCCTGCACCTCCCCCCCAAACATACCCTATTGCGCGCAGAACAGCCGGTACATCAGCGCCACGACCTCGGCGGCACGCGGGTCGGCCACCGAATAGAACCGCGCCTTGCCGTCGCGTCGGCACTGCACCAGACCCTCGGCACGCAGCCGGGCCAGCTGCTGGCTGACAGCGGCCTGCCGCTGACCCAGCAGCGCCTCCAGCTCGCCTACGGTCTTTTCGCCGCCCGACAGATGGCACAGGATCATCATCCGCCCCTCATGGGCCAGCGCCTTCATGAACGCACTGGCCTCGGCGGCGCGTTCGACCATGTCTGCGGCAGGCGCCTGCGGCGCCATGGGATCGGCCGGTCTCTGGTTCATCTGGCTGTCCTCTGGCATCATGCGCCACCGGGGCGGATCTGCCCGGTCCCGGTCAGTAAGCTGTTCAGCACCGGGTGGAAATGACGTTTTCCGACATATCCCTCGATCCGGCCCAGTTCCGCCCCGTTGCGCAGCAGCAGAAAACTGGGCGTGATCCAGGGGCGCCGGTCCAGCGCCAGCCCGTCGGGATAGGGGCCGCGCAGATCGACCTCGAAGATGGGCGCAACCCGCCCCTCGGGGCTGGCCGCATAGCCGGGGCCGATCTCGGCCTTCCAGGCGGCGCAATGGTGGCAGGCGGGCGAGGTGACCATCATCAGCCACAGCGGCTGGCGCGACCAGTCGGGCGCCTGCGCAAACCCCGCAGCCTGCGCAGGCCGCCCCCCAGCCACGACCGAAGTCATGACCGCAGCCGCCACGGCGCCGCACAGCAGCGCGCGCCGGTCGATGACCGGGCCGGAACGTCTGTCGCGCGGTCGCATGTCACTCATGGGTCAAGCCTCACTGGGCGGGCATCTGCCCCCGGCTGAAAGGTAGGTGCATCTCCGGCCTGCCGCAAGCAAAGGCGGCGGGGATTGCCCGTGGCGGCGTGCTGGTCCACTCTCGGCCCGCGCCGCCACGACCCCATGGGCAGGAGAGACGATGACCGCCACGCAGGATGATCTGCTCGGACCGCTGTGCCGGGGCGAGCGTCGGGCGCTGTCGCGGGCGATCACGCTGGTCGAATCGACCCGCCCCGATCACCGCGCCCGTGCGCAGGCGCTGCTGGCTGCGCTGCCCGACCGGCAGGCGCTGCGCATCGGGATGTCGGGCACGCCGGGGGTGGGCAAATCGACCTTTATCGAGGCGTTCGGCCTGATGCTGACGGGGCAGGGGCTGCGGGTGGCGGTGCTGGCCGTCGATCCGTCCTCGGCCCGCTCGGGCGGCTCGATTCTGGGGGACAAGACGCGGATGGACTATCTGTCGCGCGATCCGCGCGCCTATATCCGGCCCTCGCCCTCGGGCGCGACGCTTGGCGGCGTCGGCCGCCGCACGCGCGAGGCGATCCGGCTGTGTGAGGCGGCAGGCCATGATGTCGTGCTGGTGGAAACCGTCGGCGTCGGCCAGTCCGAGACGCTGGTGGCCGAGATGACCGACCTGTTCGTGCTGCTGCTGGCGCCTGCGGGGGGCGACGAATTGCAGGGCGTCAAGCGCGGCATCATGGAGATGGCCGACCTGATCCTGATCAACAAGGCCGATGGCGAATTGCTGTCCCCCGCCCGCCGCACGGTGGCCGATTACGCGGGCGCGCTGCGCCTGCTGCGCAAACGGGCGCAGGACCCCGAGGGCTTCCCCAAGGCGCTGCCGGTCTCGGCCACCACCGGCGACGGGCTGGACCGCACCTGGTCCGAGATGCAGACCCTCACCGGCTGGCGCCGCGCGCAGGGTCATTTCGACACCAACCGCGCCATGCAGGCCCGGCAATGGTTTCAGGCCGAATTGCGAAGCGCCCTGCTGGCCCGGATCGAGACGCCCGAGGCCCGTGACCGGCTGGCCCGTCTCGGGCAGCAGGTGGCGCAGGGCGCGCTGCTGCCGGGGGTGGCGGTGCAGGACATGCTGGACTGGCTGGACAGGCCGCGCGGCTGAATGCGTGGCCTGACGGAATGCGCTGCCCGTTTTGGCGCCCCACAGCCGGCGCTGATCGGTTATGACAGAGGGCAGAAAGGGGCATTGCCATGCGCGACCTGCCGGAACACGAGACACTCTATGCCGCCCTGCTGGCGCGCGACCCGGCCTATGAGGGCCGCGCATTGGTCGGCGTCACCACCACCGGCATCTTTTGCCGCCTGACCTGCCCGTCGCGCAAGCCGCGCCCCGAAAACTGCCGCTGGTTCGCCGATGCCTTGGCGGCAGAGGCCGCAGGCTTCCGCCCCTGCCGCCGCTGCGATCCCCTGGGCGTCGGGCCACAGGGCCATGCGGTGATCGCCGATCTGACCGCCGCGCTGCGCGCCGACCCGGCCCGGCGCTGGTCCGAGACCGATCTGCTGGCGCGCGGCCATGACCCCTCGACCGTCCGGCGGCTGTTTCAGCGCCAGTTCGGGCAGAGCTTTTTGTCCATGGCGCGCGCCGCGCGCCTGCGGCAAGGTCTGACCGGGTTGCAGCAGGGGGCGCCGATGATCGAGGCTCAGCTGGATGCGGGGTTCGAATCGGCCTCGGGCTTCCGGCAGGCGTTCCGGCGGCTGTTCGGCCATGCCCCTCATCAGATGCGGGGCGCGGGCGAGGCGCTGGCCGACTGGATCGACACGCCTCTGGGCGGGATGATCGTGATTGCCGACCCGACAAGCCTGCATCTGCTGGAATTTGTCGAGCGCAAGGCGCTGCGGCAGGGGCTGGCGCGGATCTCGGGTCTGCTGGGGGGGCGGATCGGGCTGGGCCGCACCGCCGTCACCGACCGGACCGAGGCCGCGCTGGACGCCTATCTGTCCGGGCGCGACCCGGCGCTGGACCTGCCCGTGACGCTGCATGGCACTGATTTTCAACGCAGCGTCTGGCGCGCGCTGCAACAGATTCCGCCGGGCCAGACCCGCAGCTATGGCCAGCTGGCGGCGGCCCTGGGCGCGCCGCGCGCGGTGCGGGCGGTGGCGGCGGCCAATGCGGCGAACCGGCTGGCGCTGGTCGTGCCCTGCCACCGGGTGATCGGCGCGGACGGGCGGCTTGCGGGCTATGCGGGCGGGCTGTGGCGCAAGGAGCGGCTGATCGCGATCGAGGCCGGATGGGCGGCAAATCCGCGCGACAAGGGTTGACGCCTGCAAGGCTTCACTGTAGTCACCCGCGAACGGAATTCCGGGCGCTGCCTCGCGGCGCCCTTTCACATTGGGACGGACCCCGCCGGTCCGCCCGCACAGCTGAGACGAAGGAAAACACCATGTCGCGCGTCTGCGAACTGACCGGCAAAGGCCCGATGAGCGGTAACAACGTCAGCCATGCCAACAACAGAACCCGTCGCCGGTTTCTGCCGAACCTGAACGATGTCACGCTGACCTCGGAAAAGCTGGGCCGTGGCTATTCGCTGCGCATCTCGGCGGCCGCGCTGCGCTCGGTCGATCACCGTGGCGGGCTGGACGCGTTCCTGGCGAAAGCCAAGGACACCGAGCTGTCGGACCGCGCCCGCAAGATCAAGCGCGACCTGTCCAAAGCCGAACAGCCGCAACTCTGATCCCGTCTGCGGGATGACATTGCAGGGCCCTGCCACCATGGCGGGGCCTTTGCGCGTTCCGCCGCCGCCCCAGGCCCTGTTGCGACCGATTGGCGGCTGTTCCGTGCTGTCGCAACTGGCTAGAGAGGCCGCATGCCGCGCCCCATCGCCGCCCTTCTGATTCTTCTCGTGACGCTGACCAGCATCGGGCTGGGCACGGCGCGCGGCACGGTCATGCTGGGCACCGAGGTGGTGCTGTGCACCGGCCATGGCATCGTCGTGACGCGCCTGCCCGCCGAGCCTGACAGCAGCCGGGCGCATCTGTGCCCCGATATGGCGCTGTCGCTGATGACGGCGCCGCACAGCCCCGATGTCGTGCTGGCGCCGCATCGCAATCCGCCCGCACCGCTGCCGCCCCGCCGCCTTGGCGCGCCGCCCGCCGCCTCGGATCTCTGGGTCCGCGTCCGCGACCCGCCCGGCCTTGCCTGAGATTTCTGCACAACACCGCATAATCCAAGGACAAGACCCATGAAAAAGATCGCTTTCGTCGCGGCTATGGCCGCCCTGACCCCGCTTGCCGCGCTGGCCCATGACGGCATGCACATCAACGATGCCTATGCCCGCAGCACCAACCCCATGACCGGCGCCATCTTCATGGAACTGGAGAATCACCGCGAGGTCGGCTGCACCTTGCAGGCCGTCGCCTCTGACGTGGCCGAGCGGGTCGAGCTGCACACCCACAAGGAAGAAGACGGCGTCATGCGGATGCTGAAGGTCGAAGAGGGCTTTGCCGTCCCCGCAGGCGAGGTCCGGCAACTGGACCGGGGCGGCGATCACGTCATGCTGCTGGGCCTGACCCGTCCGCTGGCCGATGGCGACACGATCGCGCTCAGCCTCGATTTCGGCGATTGCGGCACCGAAGAGGCCGAGGCGGTCGTCGACAATCAGCGCATGGGCGGCGCGCATGACGCCGGCGGGGCCGCAGCCGCCGATGAACACGCGGGCCACTGAGGCAGCTGCGGGTCAGCCCAGCCGGTCGGTCAGGCGCAGGACCATCGGTCCCAGCGCCGCCACCAGCAGGCTGACCCCCCGGGCCGACGGATGCACCCCGTCGGCCAGCAACCGTCAGACTGTCGCCAAAGGCACGCGCGGCGGGCGGGCGCTGGCCTGCGCCATGGCGCGATGGCTGCCGGGGCCGATCGCGGCCCCCATGCCGGCCCAGACCGCCGCCCCCGCCAGCAGATGTCGGCGCGACAGGCTCATCCGGCGCGCCTCATCCCGCACGCCGCAGCCGCAGCGCGTTGGCCACGACGCAGACCGACGAGAGGGCCATCGCCGCCGCCCCCAGCATCGGCGACAGGGCCGGGCCGCCAAAGGGCACCAACACCCCCATCGCCACCGGGATCAGCGCGCTGTTATAGGCAAAGGCCCAGAACAGGTTCTGGCGGATATTGCGCATCACCGCCCGCGACAGCCGCACCGCCCGCACCACCCCCGAGGTATCGCCCGACATCAGCACCGCATCCGCCGATTCGATGGCGACATCGGTGCCGGTGCCGATGGCGATCCCGGTATCGGCGGCGGCCAGCGCCGGGGCGTCGTTGATGCCGTCGCCCACAAAGACCACGCCGCGCCCCATCCCGCGGATCGCCGTCAGCTTGTCCTCGGGCGACAGCCCGGCCTCGATCCGGTCGATGCCCAGACCGCGCCCGACCGCCTGTGCCGCGGCAGGCACATCGCCCGACAGCATCGCCGTTTCCAGCCCCATCGCGTGCAGCGCGGCAATGGTCGCGGCGGCCTCGGGGCGCGCGGTGTCGGCCAGCGCGAGGCTGAGGCAATGCCGCCCGTCCACCGCCAGATGCACCGGCGTCGCCCCTGTTTCCGCCGCCCGGTCGGTCTGCGCCAGCAGCGCAGGCGCAAGCGCGATCCCGGCCTCGTCCAGCGCTGTGCCATTGCCGATCAGCAAGGCGTGCCCCTCGACGCGGGCGGCCAGTCCCCGCCCGGCATGGGCGCGCGCACCCTCGGCCTGCGGCAGGGTCAGGCCGCGCGCCTCAGCCTCGGACAGGATCGCCGTGGCCAGCGGGTGTTCCGACCGCGCCTCGGCGGCGGCCATCAGGCGCAGGCCCGCATCCGGGTCGATCCCCTCGGCCCACAGGCCGGTGACGCGGGGGCGCCCCTCGGTCAGGGTGCCGGTCTTGTCAAAGGCGATCACGCGGGCCTGCGCCAGCTTTTGCAGCGCATCACCCCGGCGGAACAGCACGCCCAGTTCCGCCCCCCGCCCGCTGCCCACCATGATCGAGACCGGCACCGCCAGCCCCATCGCACAGGGGCAGGCGATGATCAGCACCGCGACCGCCGCCACGACCGCCTCGGCCAGCCCCGGCCCAAAGCCCAGCCACAGCCCGAAGGTCAGCGCCGCAAGCCCCATGACCACCGGCACAAAGACCCGCGTGACGCGATCGACCAACGCCTGCACCGGCAGGCGCGTCGCCTGCGCGGCCTCGACCATGGCGACGATGCGCGACAGCACGGTCTGATCGCCGGTCGCGGTCACCCGATAGGTCAGCGCGGCGCCGCCATTGACGGTGCCGCCGGTCACCGCATCGCCGGGCGCCTTGGCTGCGGGAACCGGCTCTCCGGTCAGCATGGATTCGTCGATGGCGCCGTGCCCCTCGGTGATGACGCCGTCCAGCGCCACCCGCTCACCCGGTTGCAGCGCCACCAGATCGCCGGGCCGCAGCGAGGCGACGGGCACCAGCACCGGCGCCCCGCCTTGCAGCAGCCGCGCCTCGGCGGGCGCCAGCTCGATCAGGCGGCGGATGGCGGCGCCCGCCTGGCCGCGCGCCCGCGCCTCCAGCCAGCGGCCGGTCAGGATCAGCGTGGCGATGACGGCGGCGGCCTCGAACCAGACATGGCGCGAGGCTTCGGGCACCAGCTGCGGCGCCAGCGTCACCACGGTCGAATACAGAAACGCCGCCCCCGCCCCAAGCGCCACCAGACTGTTCATCTCGGGCGCGCCGCGCAGCAGCGCCGGAATGCCCGTGGTGAAAAAGCGCCGCCCCGGCCCGGCCAGAACGGCGGCGGTCAGCACCATCTGCAACAGCCAGATCGCCTGAGGCCCGGCCAGCCCGTGCAGCCAGTGGTGAAAGGCCGGGACCGCGTGGCCGCCCATCTCGGTCACAAAGACCGGCAGGCTCAGCAGCGCGGCGGTCAGCATGTCGCGGCGCAGCGCGGTGACCTCGGCATCGGGGTCATGCGCGGGCGGCTGGCCCGCCCCGGCGACCTGCGCCGGATAGCCCATCTGCGTCACGACATCCGCCAGCGCCTGCGGGCTGAGCGAGGGGGAATGCGTGACCGTCGCCCTCTGCGTGGCCAGATTGACCTGCGCCGTGGCAATATCGGGCCGCGCGTCCAGCGCCCGCGCGATCCGCCCGGAACACGAGGCGCAGCTCATGCCCTCGATCGTCAGCTGCGTGACCGGCAGGTCCGCCGGATACCCGGCCTCGGTCAGCGCTTGCTGCACCTGCGGCAGGGTGGCGCCCTCAAGGCGCAGATGCGCCCGCCGCGTCATCGCATTGACGCTGAGGTCGGTGACGCCGGGCAGCGCCGCCAATGCGCGTTCCACCCGCGCGGCGCAGCTTGCACAGGAAATGCCCGGAATGGGCAGGTCGAGAATGTCAGGGGTGTTCATGTCCATATCCGCTGAAAGTGCCAGAAAAGCCGGGCAGCATCAGCAGAACAGGAGGGGCCTGCGGTCGGGCAGGCGCCGTGTGGGGCACCTGCGCGCGCCGCGGCGCCGGGTCGGGGCAACGGCGTGGTCTGGAGGGTGCGACCGGCGCCGGGCGCCCTGCGGGCACATGGCACCGGCAGGCCCGGTCACCACGACCGCGACACAGATGCGCCGGGCGTGCCGGGGGCCTGCGTCCGCCGATCGCGGCGCGGGGTCCAGACGACAGCACCCTCGACGACCGCACTCCCAAAGGCAGCGCCCCCAAAATCTGGGGCGGCGAGGTCTGGGGCCGGGGCGATGATTGCGGGCAGCACATGGGTTCTAGATGTGGTGCAGGGGCCGCTCCGTCAAGCGTGATCGCCGGAAATGGCCGGACGAGTTGCGCGCGCCCGCCCATCGCGTGTAATCTTGGGTGAAATTGAAACGACCGACAGGACATCAGGCCATGAACCGCCGTCAGATGATTTCGCTGGCCCTGCCGCTGCTCGCCATGCCTGTTGCAGGTTTTGCGCAGGCCGCAGCCGACCCCTACGCGCCCACCGAAGTGGCCATCCGCGATGATTTCGAGGTGGGCAGCATCGTCGTGGTCAGCCGCGATTTCTTTCTGTATCACGTGACGGCGCCGGGCCGGGCGACGCGCTATGGCGTGGCCGTCGGTCGTGACGAACTGGTCTGGAAGGGCCGGGCGACCATCGGGCGCAAGGTCGAATGGCCCAGCTGGCGCCCGACGAACGACATGATCGCGCGCAATCCTGCCGCCTATGAGAAATACAAGGACGGCATGCCGGGCGGCCCGCAGAACCCGCTGGGTGCGCGCGCCCTGTATCTTTACAACGACCGGGGGCAGGACACCGCGATCCGCATCCATGGCACGACCGAGCCCGGCTCGATCGGTCGCGCCGTGTCGAACGGTTGCCTGCGCATGCGCAACGAGGCCGTGATGAGCCTGTTCGACCGCGTCCCCCTGGGCACGCCGGTCTACGTTTTCTGAACCGGCGCGCCCCGGGTTTCACAGCCCCCGCCGCCAGACTGGCATGGGGGCTGTGCGGTGACCGGACCTGTGCGGCAGTCAGATCCTGCCGCACCGGGTCCTTTGCGGGGTGGCCGGCCACCGGCCTAGAACTCGAACAACTGGTTGCCGCCGCTGCGGCTGCTGACGATACGCAGCGGCGGCAGGTCCGGTTTGGCCGGGGCTGCGGTGGCGGCGCTTTGGGTCAACCGGGCTGCGGCCCCGCCGCGCGATCCGATGCCGAACCCCGCGATCTCGCGCATCAGATCGCCGGCCTGCTCCTGCAATGCGGCGGCGGCGGCGTTGGTCTGCTCGGCCACGGCGGCGTTCTGCTGGGTCACCTGATCCAGCTGATGAACGCCCGAGTTGATTTCGCCCAGACCGATCGACTGCTCATGCGCCGCCGAGGCGATGGCCGAAATCTGTTCTGACACCTCGTGCGCCTTGCCAAGGATCTGCTCCAGACTTTCCCCGGTGCGCCCGACCAGCGCCGAGCCGGTCTCGACCTGAGCCGCACTTTCTGAAATCAGCCCCTTGATTTCACGCGCGGATTCCGATGCCCGCTGCGCAAGGCCGCGCACCTCCGAGGCGACGACCGCGAAACCCCGCCCGGCATCGCCCGCCCGTGCGGCCTCGACCCCGGCATTCAGCGCCAGCAGGTTGGTCTGGAACGCGATGTCGTCGATGACGCCGATGATCCGGGTGATCTGATCCGAGGATTTCTCGATCCCCTTCATGGCGGCCACCGCATCGCGGACGATGGATGCGCCGTTTTCGGCGATCTCGCGATTGGCGCGGCTGACCTCTTCGGCATTGCGGGCGCGTTCGGCGGTCGAGCGTACGCTTTCAGTCAGCTGGTTCAGCGCGGCGGCGGATTGCTCCAGCGTTGCGGCCTGCGTTTCGGCCCGGCCTGACAGATCCTGCGCGGCAGAGGTGATTTCCTCGGACCCGTTGCGGACCTGATCGGCGACATCCGAGATGCGCGACAGGGTTCCCGACAGGGTCTGCACGACGCTGTTGTAGGAGTCCCGCAGGGCATCATATTCCGCCGGAAACGGGTCGTCTTCGGGGCTGGGAATGGCCTGGTTCAGGTCGCCCTGGGCAAGCCGGTTCAGGCCATCGCCGATCTCGCGCACGACCCGGGCCTGACGGTTCAGCTCGGTTTCACGCCTGGCGCGGGCCTCGTCTTCCGCCGCGCGCTGCGCATCGGCAAGGCGCAGGCGCTCGATCGCGTTTTCCTTGAAGACGGCCAGGGCGCGGGCGATCTGCGCCAGCTCGTTGCGGCCCTCGGTTCCGGTGATCTCGACCGACAGATCGCCCTCGGCCAGCCGGTTGGTCTGCGCCGCACTGCGCGCCAGACGCCGCGACAGCGGCAGCGCCAGCGACGCCGCGATCAGCACCCCCAGCAGCAGCGCCGCCGACACGCCGACCAGGATCGACAGCACGGTCATGTCCCGCACGGCCTTGCCGCGTTCCTGCAACGCGCGCACGCGCGCGGCGATGTCATCGCGGATCAGTGCCACGCTTGTCAGCACGTCATGTGTGGTTTCATCGACAAGACGGGCCGCGTCGCGGGTCGCAAGTTCTGCCGCCCGCACCTGTTCTGCGACCGCCCAGAACCGGGTCAGGCCCCGGTCCAGCCCCGACAGGATATCGCGTTCGGCCCCCGGCAGGCCGGCATTGCCCAGCCCGGACAGGGCGTCGCGCGTGGCCTGAAACGGCTGGCGCGCGGTCTCGAATTCGGACGCGGGCATTCCGGCAAGAAAGCGGTCGATGCGCACGCGTGTCAGCAGAAAATTCTCGGATGCCGTCAGCGCCAGAAACGCCTCGTTGCTGGCACCGCGGCGCCGCAGCGCATCACCGAGGGCGCCGATGGCGCGGCGGTGTTCGATCCCCAGAGCCTGCAACTCATCGGTCAGCGCCGTCCGGTTCAGGCCGGTGTCGACCAGTTGCCCGGCCTCCAGGATGTGGCGTTCCTTGATTGCGACCAGTTGCGCCGCATATGTGTCGGTCTCACCCTCGATCTGCCCCCGCGCAAGGTCGCGCGCCAGCGACAGGACGCTGTTCATCGAGGTCAGAATCAGGTCCCCGGTCCCGACGGACGGATCGTCGTTGAAGGCCAGAAGAGTGCGACGCGCCTCGGTGGCACCCAGCTCGATCTGCGCGGCGCGCAGCAGATCGTCCTTTGCCGTGAACTGCTGATGATCAATCGCCTGCAGATTTCGCATGCGCTCCCAGGTGAAGGCGCCGAAGCCAGCAAGCAAAATCAACAGGATCGCAAATCCCGCTGTCACCTGCGCCGCAATTTTGACATTCTTGAACATGGTTGCTCCGGTGAACTGTTATCGTGTTTGGATCGAGGGGCACCAGACCAATGCACCAGACTGCTGCATCGGATGGGCGCGCGGGCCTTGCTGCGGGGTCAAAAGGCCACCGTCAGGCCCGGCGAGGGCGGGTCGTCGTCCGGCTGAAGAAACTGCGTCAGATCCTGACCGCCTGCACAGCCGCCCTCGGAAGGCCCGTCTGCCACAGGCCCCCAGCCGAGTGGCCGGGCCATCGACAAAAAGCCTGCCAAAGTCGAAATCAGCTCATCGCTCTGGTTCAGGATATCGGCGGCGGATGCCCGGTGGCCGACGGCGGCGCCGTCGGCGTCGCCTGTCAGCGTGCCCGACCCGTCCATCGAGGTCCTGACAACGGCCAGCCCCTCGGTCTGCTCGTGCGCCGCAGATGAGATGGTCGCCAGCAGACCGCTCAGATCGGATGCCTGAGTCAGGATGCCGGACAGCGAGGTGCTTGTGCGGGTGACCAGATCCACGCCGACACTGACCTGCGCTGCGGCGGCTGACAGCAGTTCGCGGATCTCGCGCGCCGAGGTCGCGGCACGTTGTGCAAGTGCGCGCACCTCTGATGCAACGACGGCAAAGCCGCGCCCGGCATCGCCCGCCCGCGCCGCTTCGACACCGGCGTTCAGGGCCAGAAGATTGGTCTGGAAGGCGATATCCTCGATGACCCCGATGATGCTGCTGACCTGCGCCGATCGCTGTTCGATCGCCTCCATTGCGGTGATGGTCTCGGCCGCGACCGCGTGGCTTGCGCGCGCATGGCTTTCGGTGTCGCGACTGGTGCGTGCCGCTGCCGCCGCAGCCTCGCGCGCAATGGCAAGCTGGTTCTGAACCCGGGCCAGCGCCTGCTCTCCGGTCGACAGCATTGCCGCCTGCTGGCTGGCACGGTCGGCCGCAATCGTGGCGCAGGCGTCGATATCGCCCGCATCACGCTTCAGCGCGTCCGCGACAAGTCCGACCCTGACGATAAGTCCGTCGATCTGCGCCAGCAGCTGGTTATAGGCCTGCCGGACCCCCTCGAACTCGGCCGGAAACGGGTCGTCTGCGGGGCTGGTGATGGGGTGGTTCAGGTCTCCGGCGGCCAGACGCTCCAGTCCCAGACAGATCGCGCTGATCATGCGGTCCTGCCGGGCCCCCGCGGTCGCCTGCGCGGCGGTAAAGGCAATGTCGCGATCGGCGCATTGCTCAACCAACTGTCCGTTTGTTGCCTGTGCATCGCAGGCGTTCTGCACCGCCAGCCCGGCGAGGTCGCGGATGCGGTGGACCTGACCGATCACACCGATCAGCGCCGCCGCCACGACCAGCAGGGCCGTGGCGTGCAGCAGCGGGGTGCCAGTCTGATGGCCGTTCTGATGGCCCTGCACGACCACCCCCGGCAAAAGCACCTCGATCAGCAGGGGCTGCACCAGGGTGATCGCGGCAAAGGTCACGATGACCCGCCAGCCGCAAAGAACCGCCAGCACGGCAATAGCGGCGAAGGCCAGCAGCCGCAGGTCGCCTTGCCGGGGCTGATCAGGCCACAGCGCGACAAGCAGCCCCAGTCCGATGGCCAGCGACGCCGCGGCCGTCAGCCGCGCGACCGGCCCTTCGGGATCGTGCAGCACCCATGCGGCAGACATCAGGGCCAGCGCGACCATGCAGCCCGCGATGCCGGGCGCGGTCGGGGTCCCGGTCAGTGCCGACCGTGCGACGATGATCGTCAGCACCCACAGCATCCCGGT
>NZ_JBKBVD010000025.1:0-52639 GCF_046289755.1 Paracoccus sp. (in: a-proteobacteria)
GCCACTGAGGCCGCCGAACGCGAGGCAGAGCAACGCCGCGCCGCTGAGGCCGCCGAACGCGAGGCAGAGCAACGCCGCGCCGCTGAGGCCGCCGAACGCGAGGCAGAGCAACGACGCGCCGCTGAGGCCGCCGAACGCGAGGCAGAGCAACGCCGCGCCGCTGAGGCCGCCGAACGCGAGGCAGAGCAACGCCGCGCCGCTGAGGCCGCCGAACGCGAGGCAGAGCAACGCCGCGCCGCTGAGGCCGCCGAACGCGAGGCAGAGCAACGCCGCGCCGCTGAGGCCGCCGAACGCGAGGCCGAGCAACGTCGCGCCGCTGAGGCCGCTGAACGCGAGGCAGAGCAACGCCGTGCCGCTGAGGCTGCCGAACGCGAGGCAGAGCAACGCCGCGCCGCTGAGGCCGCCGAACGCGAGGCAGAGCAACGACGCGCCGCTGAGGCCGCCGAGGATGCGCAGCGGCAGGCGTTGGAAGATGCGCTGCGCGAGGCCCAGCAGAATGATGCGGGCGCGGGGGGCACCAACACGGCCTCGACCGGAGAGACGACAGGCGGCGACCGCCAGCGGATCGAGGGCGGCGATGGTGCCTCGGCGGGGCTGGACCCGCTGGCTGCCGCCCTGGCCGAGGCTCTGTCGGGCAATGGCGCCGACACGCCGCCCCCGCCGGGCGATGCGATGCAGCTTGCGCCCAGCCCGATCCGGCCCGTGCCGATGCCCGATGCAGATCCGGGCGCCAGACAAAGCCGCCTGCCCATGGGCGAGCCGCTGTCGCTGGCCGAACGCGACGGGCTGCGGGCGGCCATCGGGCAGTGCTGGAATGTTGGCATGCTGTCGGTCGAGGCGGCGCAGGTCACGGTGACCGTGGCAGTGACGCTTGGCCCCGATGGCCGTCCCGATCCGGCCAGCCTGCGCATCGCTGATTTCCGGGGTGGTTCCGCCGGGGCCGCGCAGCAGGCCTTTGACGTGGCCCGGCGCGCGATCATCCTGTGCGGTCAGTCGGGCTTTGCGCTGCCCGCCTCGAAATATGGCCGCTGGCGCGATGTCGAGGTGAGCTTTCGCCCCGACGGTATAGAATTCTGATGTGATGAGGACGCCATGTTCCACAAGCTGACCCTAGCCCCTGCCCTTGCGACCCTCCTTGCGATCGGCGGCCCGGCATTGCCCGCGCTGGCGCAGGACGGCCCCTTGCGGATCGAGATCACCGATGGCGTGATCGAGCCGATGGCGATCGCCATTCCGGCCTTTCACGGTGATGCGGAACTGGCCGCGCGCGTGCGTCAGGTGGTCGCCGACGACCTGACCGGCACCGGCCTCTTCCGCGAGATCCCGGCTGCGGCCCATGTCACCCGCCCCGCCAGCTTTACCGAGGCCGTCAGCTATGAGGACTGGCGCGCGATCAACACGCAGGCGCTGGTGGCCGCCGAAGTGACCCGCAACGGCGAGGACATCAGCGTCCGCTTCCGCCTGTTCGACGTGTTTTCGGGCCAGCCGCAGGGCGACGGGATGCAGTTCGACGCCCGCGCGGGCGACTGGCGGCGCGCGGCCCACAAGATCGCCGACCAGATCTATACCCGGCTGACCGGCGAGCGGGCCTATTTCGACAGCCGGGTGGCCTTCGTGCAGGAAACCGGCCCCAAGAATGCCACGATCAAGCGGATCGGGGTGATGGATTACGACGGCGCCAATATCCGCTGGATGACCGACAGCGCCTCGCTGGTGCTGGCGCCCAAATTCGCGCCCAACGGGCGGCAGCTTTTGTATACCAGCTATGACAGCGGCTTTCCCCAGATCCGGCTGATGGATGTGGCCAGCGTCACCTCGCGCCCGCTGACGCAGGATGCGGCTGCGATGGCCTTCGCGCCGGCCTTCAGCCCGGATGGCCGTTGGGTGGCCTATTCGCGCGAACAGGGCGGCAATTCCGACATCTGGCTGATGGACATCGCCACCGGCGCGCAGCGCCCGCTGACCAACGCGCCCTCGATCGAGACCTCGCCCAGCTTCAGCCCGGATGGCAGCCGGATCGTGTTCGAAAGCGACCGTTCGGGGACACCGCAGCTGTATATCATGGGTCTGGACGGGGCCGAGCCGCAGCGGATCAGCTTTGCCGAGGGCCGCTATGGCACCCCCGTCTGGTCGCCCAACGGCGATATGATCGCCTTTACAAAGCGCATCGGTGACCGCTTCCATATCGGTGTCATGCGCACCGACGGCTCGGGCGAGCGCACGCTGACGGAATCGTTTCTGGACGAAGGCCCGACATGGGCGCCCAATGGCCGCGTGGTGATGTTTACCCGCGTCACTCCGGGCGGAACCGGACAGCCGCGTCTGCATTCTGTGGACATTACCGGGCGAAACATGCGACCGCTGAATCTGGACTTTGCCGCCTCGGACCCGTCCTGGGGGCCTATGCTGCCGTGAGGATGACATGACGAACGCCGCGATCAAGCCTGCCCTTCTTGCCTGCCTGCTTGGCCTTGCCGCCTGTGCGCAACCCGCCCCGCCTGCGCCGCCGGTGCTGGACCCCTATGCCCAGACCGGGGCCGGGGCGATCTATCAGGGCAATCTGCCCGGCGGTGTCATCGGCGCCGAGGCCAGTGCCCAGTATTTTCAGGCGCAAGTGGGCGATACGGTGCTGTTTGCCGCCGAGCAGACCGGCCTGACCGCCGAGGCCCGTGCCATTCTGGCGCGACAGGCCGAGTGGCTGAACCGTCACGGCAACTTCACTGCCGTGGTGCAGGGCCATGCCGAGGAAACAGGCACGCGCGAATACAACCTTGCGCTTGGCGCGCGCCGCGCCAGCGCGGTGCAGGAATATCTGGTGGCGCAGGGCGTGGCTCCGGGCCGGGTCCGCACGCTGAGCTTTGGCAAGGAACGCCCGGCCCAGACCTGCTCTGACGAAAGCTGCTATTCGCGCAACCGCCGCGCGGTCACCGTGGTCACCGACAGCGGGGCGGGGATGTGATGATCAGACTGCCGCGTATCGCCCTTGTGGCGCTGATGCTGGCCGGTCCTGTGGCCGGTGCGGGGCAGGTCGTGGCGCAGGATGCTGCGCGCGAGGTGACCCTGGGCCAGATGCGCGGCACGCTGGCCGACCTGCGCACCCAGTTGCAACAATTGCGCGGCGAGTTGGTCGCGTCTGGCGCGGCGGGGTTTCAGGCGGTGGGCGGCGCGGCCGCGATTGACCGCATGAACGCGATGGAAGCGCGGCTGATGCAGTTGACCGATCAGGCCGAGCAGCTGCAGAACCGCATCAGCCGGATCACCACGGACACCGAACGGCGGCTGGCCGATCTGGAGTTCCGGCTGTGCGAAATGGACGAAACCTGTGATCTCAGCGCGCTGACCGTGCCGTCGGGTGTGGGATCACAGGCGCCCGAGCTGGCGCCCTCGGCCCCCGCGGCCGGTCCGGCCGGGCATGATGAGACGGTGACGACCGCCACCGAGCAGGCCGATTTCGATCAGGCGCGCACCATGCTGGACGCGGGCGAGAACCTGACCGCCGCCGAGATGTTCGCCGCCGTGGCCGAAACCCATGCCGGTGGCCCCCTGACCGCCGAGGCCCTGTATCTGCGCGGTGTGGCGCTGGACCGCGCGGGCAACCCGCGCGCCGCCGCAACCGCATGGCTTGAGGGGTTTGCCGCCAATCCCGATGGCGCGCGGGCGGGCGAAAGCCTGCTGGGCATCGCGCAGGTGATCGAGGAACAGGGCGAGGCGACCGCCGCATGCCTCTATCTGGCCGAGATCCCGGCCCGCTTTCCGGGCAGCCCTGCCGCCGCAGAGGCCGAGGCCCGGCTGACGCGCCTGGCCTGCGGCAGCAGCGATCTGGGCGCGCTGGACCCGTTGCTGGACCCGACACTGGACCCAGAGGCCGCCGCCGATCTGGCCGAACACCAGTAGGCCGCCGAGGTGACGGCCCCCCTCCTGCCCGACCCCGCCACCCGTATCCGCGCCGCGCTGGACCGGCTGGCGGGCGATCTTCCTGCGGTCGGGCTGGCCGTGTCCGGCGGCGGTGATTCGGTCGCGCTGATGCAGGTGGCAGCCGACTGGGCGCGCGGGCGGCGCGTGATGGTCGCCACCGTCGATCACGGCCTGCGCCCGGGCAGCGAGGACGAGGCCGCACAGGTCACCCAGAAGGCACGCGCCCTTGGCCTGCCCCACGCCGTGCTGCGCTGGACGCGCGAAACCGACACCGGCAATCTGATGGCGCAGGCGCGGGACGCACGGCTGCGGCTTCTGTCGGGCTGGGCGCAGCGCAATGAGCTGACCGCCGTGGCGCTTGGCCACACCGCCGATGATCTGGCCGAGACGCTGCTGATGCGGCTGTCGCGGGGCGCGGGCATCGACGGGCTGGCGGGCATGGCCGAATGGCGCGACGCCTTTGACATGCGCTGGCTGCGTCCGATGCTGGGTGTCCACCGGGCCGAGCTGCGCGACTGGCTGCGCGCGCAGGACATCGACTGGGTCGACGATCCCAGCAACGACAATGCCGATTTCGAACGGGTGCGCATCCGTCAGGCCATCGCCACGCTGGGGTTTGATACGAGCGCGCTGGCCCTTGCAGCGCGCCATATCTCCGAGGCGCGTGACGCGCTGTCGGATTATGCCGCACTGATCTCGCGCGAGGCCCGGACCGAGCGGGGCGCCCTTGTCCTCAAGCGCACCGCCTTCAGCGACGCCCCGCCCGAGATCCGCCGCCGCCTGATCGTGGCGGCCTGCCGCTGGGTCACCGGCGCCGACTATCCGCCCCGCCGCGCCACCCTGCTGCACGCGCTGCGCGCGGTCGCGGCAGGCGGTCGGGTGACACTTGACGGAACCTTGATCACGCCCGCGGGCGCCGATCTGCGCTTTACCCGCGAGACGGCGGCGGCGATTCGCGCCGACGCCGCCACCGGCGCCGTCTGGGACCGCCGCTGGCGGATCGAGGGGCTGAAGCCGGGCCAGCATATCGCAGCGCTTGGATATGCGCCCCTGCCGCGCCTGCCATGGCGCGACATCGGCATCGACCGCGACGAGGCAGCGGCCAGCCCCGCGCTGTGGCAGGGCACGCTTTTGGTGGGGGCGCCGGTGCTGCGGCCGGTGGCGGGGTTGCGCCTGCGCCCCCTCCGCGATGCGGCGGATTTCCACAGTCTGGTAAAGGCGCATTGAACCTTCGCAGATAATGCCTATTTTCGTCACAACCGCTTTCCCGCCGGAGGACCAGCTTTGGGCAACGCACGCAACTTCGCCTTCTGGGTGGTTCTGTTTCTGATGATCCTCGCCCTGTTCAACCTGTTCAGCGACGGAACAGGAAATATGAACAGCCGCCAGATCAGCTATTCGGAATTCATGCAGAGGGTGCAGAACGATCAGGTCACCGCCGTCACCATCGACGGCGAGGATGTCGCGATCACTGGCACCGATGGCCAGCAATACGCCACCGTCCGCCCATTGGGCGAGGAACTGGCCAGCAATCTGGTCGGGCGCGGCGTCGATGTGCGCGTGGTCAAACAGCAAAGTAGCGGCTTCATGTCGATGCTGGGCGTCTGGCTGCCCTTTATCCTGCTGATCGGGGTCTGGATCTTCTTTATGAACCGCATGCAGGGCGGCGGCAAAGGCGGCGCGATGGGCTTTGGCAAGTCGCGCGCCAAGCTGCTGACCGAAAAGTCGGGCCGGGTGACGTTTGACGACGTCGCAGGTATCGACGAGGCCAAGGACGAGCTGGAAGAGATCGTCGAATTCCTGCGCAATCCGCAGAAGTTCAGCCGCCTCGGTGGCAAGATCCCCAAGGGCGCGCTGCTGGTCGGCCCTCCGGGCACCGGTAAGACGCTTCTGGCCCGCGCCATCGCGGGCGAGGCGGGCGTGCCCTTCTTCACCATCTCAGGCTCGGACTTTGTCGAGATGTTCGTGGGTGTCGGCGCCAGCCGCGTCCGCGACATGTTCGAACAGGCCAAGAAATCCGCGCCCTGTATCCTGTTCATCGACGAGATCGACGCGGTGGGCCGTGCCCGTGGCGTGGGCATCGGCGGCGGCAATGACGAACGCGAGCAGACGCTGAACCAGCTGCTGGTTGAGATGGACGGGTTCGAGGCGAACGAAGGCATCATCATCATCGCCGCCACCAACCGCAAGGATGTGCTGGACCCGGCGCTGCTGCGTCCCGGCCGCTTTGACCGCCAGATCTATGTGCCCAACCCCGACATCAAGGGCCGCGAAAAGATCCTGAACGTGCATTCGCGCAAGGTGCCGGTCGGCCCCGATGTCGATCTGCGCATCATCGCGCGCGGCACGCCGGGCTTTTCGGGCGCCGATCTGATGAACCTCGTGAACGAGGCCGCGCTGATGGCCGCCCGCATCGGGCGCCGGTTCGTCAGCATGGAAGATTTCGAGAATGCCAAGGACAAGGTCATGCTGGGCGTCGAGCGTCGCAGCATGGTGCTGACGCCCGAGCAGAAGGAAAAGACCGCCTATCACGAGGCCGGTCACGCCATCGTCGGGCTGTCGCTGCCCAAATGCGACCCGGTCTACAAGGCCACGATCATCCCGCGCGGCGGCGCCCTTGGCATGGTCGTCAGCCTGCCCGAGGTCGATCGCCTGAACTTCCACAAGGACGAGGCCAAGCAGAAGATCACCATGACCATGGCCGGCAAGGCCGCCGAGATCATCAAATACGGTGAGGAAGGCGTGTCGAACGGCCCCGCAGGCGACATCCAGCAGGCCAGCGCGCTGGCGCGGGCGATGGTGATGCGCTGGGGCATGTCCGACAAGGTCGGCGCCGTGGATTATGCCGAGGCCCACGAAGGCTATAACGGCAGCACCGGCGGCTTTTCGGTCTCGGCCTCGACCAAGGAACTGATCGAGCAAGAGGTCCGCGAGCTGATCGAGGATGGCTATATCGAAGCCCGCCGCATCCTGATCGAGAAAGAGGTCGAGTTCGAGCGTCTGGCCAAGGGCCTGCTGGAATACGAGACCCTGACCGGCGAAGAGATCGGCAGCATCGTGCGCGGTGAGGCGCTGGACGGGGGCGATGACGACACGCCCAGCAGCGTGATCCCCTCGGTGACCGCGATCCCCAAGGCAGGCAAGCCCGCACCGGGCGGCGATCCCGCGCCCGCGTGATCCCTGACACGACGCGATGTGAAACCCCGGCCCCTCTGGCCGGGGTTTTGCGTTCGGGGCGGGCCTCTGCGTCAGGCTGGGCTCTTGCGGTTTTTGTCGCGCCGGTGCATGGGACTGGGGCATGAAACCGACCGACCAGATCCCCGACATGCCCGCGCTGAGGGCTGAAATCGACCAGCTGGACGCGCAGCTTGTCGCGC
Source organism: Paracoccus sp. (in: a-proteobacteria) (assembly GCF_046289755.1). GTDB lineage: Bacteria > Pseudomonadota > Alphaproteobacteria > Rhodobacterales > Rhodobacteraceae > Paracoccus. Next base: position 7,293 of record NZ_JBKBVD010000025.1, read on the forward strand.
TGCTGGCGCGTCGGCGTGATCTGATCGACCGTGCCGCCCGCATCAAGGCAGGCAACGGCTTGCCCGCCCGCATCGACGCCCGCGTCGAAGAGGTGGTGGCCAATGTCCGCCGCCTAGCCGCAGCGGCCGGGCTGGATGCCGACCTGATCGAGACCCTCTGGCGCCAGCTGATCGAGGCCGCCATCGCCCAGGAAGAGCGTCATCTGAACCGCAAGGAGCGCCCATGACCGCCCATATCATCGACGGCAAGGGCTTTGCCGCCACCCTGCGTGCCCGGATCGCCACCGAAGTGCAGGCGCTGGCCGCGCGCGGCATCACGCCGGGGCTGGCTGTGGTGCTGGTGGGCGAGGATCCGGCCAGTCAGGTGTATGTCCGCTCGAAAGGCCGGATGACGCGCGAGGTGGGTATGACCTCGTTGGAGCACCGGCTGCCCGAGACGACCTGTCAGGCCGATCTGCTGGCGCTGATCGCGCGGCTGAATGACGACCCGGCCGTGAATGGAATTCTGGTTCAGCTGCCGCTGCCGCGCCATTTGGACGAGGCGGCGGTGATCAATGCCGTCTCTCCCGAAAAGGATGTCGACGGGTTCCACATCCTGAATGTGGGGCGTCTGGCCACCGGGCAGAAGGCAATGGTGCCCTGCACGCCGCTTGGCTGTCTGATGCTGCTGCGCGACCGGATTGGCAGCCTTGCGGGCAAGCGCGCGGTGGTGATCGGGCGCAGCAATATCGTGGGCAAGCCGATGGCGCAGCTGCTGCTGCGCGACAGCGCCACAGTCACGATCGCGCATTCGCGCACTGCCGATCTGCCCGCACTGTGCCGCGAGGCCGAGATTGTGGTCGCCGCCGTGGGCCGTCCGCGGTTCGTGCAGGGCGACTGGCTGCGCCCCGGCGCGACGGTGATCGACGTGGGCATCAACCGCACCGAAGATGGTCTGGTCGGCGATGTCGATTTCGACGCGGCGGTGCAGGTCGCGGGGGCGATTACGCCGGTACCGGGCGGCGTCGGGCCGATGACGATTGCCTGCCTGCTGGCCAATACGCTGACCGCGACGGCGCGGGCCAATGGCCTGCCCGACCCCGAGGGGCTGACGCCCTGACCGGAGCGCCGGGGGCGCTTCGCCCCCCGGACCCCCAGAGGATATTTTTCCAAGGCAAAGCTGAACGTTCCGGGCCGTAGTTTCAGTCCTGAAACAGGCGTGGCTGTTCTGCTGGTCCGCGCGGGGCGTCGAGGCCCAGATGGCGCCAGGCACGGGCGGCCAGCATGCGGCCGCGCGGGGTGCGGGCGATCAGGCCCTGTTGCAGCAGATAGGGCTCGATCACCTCTTCGATGGCGTCGCGGCTTTCCGACAGGGCGGCGGCCAGCGTCTCGACCCCCACCGGGCCGCCGGCATAGTGCTGCGCCATCAGTGTCAGATAGCGGCGGTCGGCGCCGTCGAGGCCCAGATCGTCGACGCCAAGCCGGGTCAGCGCCAGATCGGCGATCTCGCGCGTCAGCCGGCCATTGCCCTCGACCAGCGCGAAATCGACGACGCGGCGCAGCAGGCGGCCTGCGATGCGGGGGGTGCCACGGGCGCGGCGGGCGATTTCCTGCGTGCCTTCCGGGTCGGCGCTGATCCCCATCAGCCGTGCCCCGCGCTGGACGATCAGGTCAAGCTCGGCGATCTCGTAGAATTGCAGCCGCGTCGGGATGCCGAAACGGTCGCGCAGGGGGGTGGTCAGAAGGCCAAGCCGGGTCGTCGCGCCGACCAGCGTGAAGGGCTGCAGCTCGATCCGGACGGTGCGGGCGGCGGGGCCTTCGCCGATCACCAGATCCAGTTCGAAATCCTCCATCGCGGGATAGAGGATCTCTTCGACCGCCGGGTTCATGCGGTGGATCTCGTCGATGAACAGCACGTCGCGCGATTCGAGGTTGGTCAGGATCGCTGCCAGATCGCCCGCCCGCGCAATGACCGGCCCCGAGGTCATGCGGAAATTGACCCCCAGTTCGCGCGCCATGATCTGCGCCAGCGTCGTCTTGCCCAGACCGGGCGGGCCATAGAACAGCGTGTGGTCCATCGCCTTGCCGCGCATCTTGGCGCTTTCGATGAAGACCTTCAGGTTGGCGCGTGCCTCGGCCTGTCCCACGAAATCGGTCAGGACCTGCGGGCGCAACGCGCGATCTTCGGCATCGCCCTCCAGCATCTCGGGGCGCAGGACCGGGTCTGATTGTGTCATCAGCGGCGGCCCGCGCCACTAGGCGGGATGCGGCTGCGGGTGGTGGCGGGCGTGGGGCGGCCCTCGAGGGCCATCAGCCGGGCGATCCGCTCTTCCGTGGGCGGATGGGTCGCGAAGAGGCGGTCGGCCTTGAGCGCGTGCAGCGGGTTGATGATGAACATGGCCGCTGCCGCGGGGTTCTTTTCCGCCGGAACATTGACGCTGCGGCCTGCTGCCTGGCTGATGCGTTGCAGCGCCGAGGCCAGCGCGCGGGGCTGGCCGCAGATGGCGGCGCCGGTGGCGTCGGCCTCGTATTCGCGGGCGCGCGAGATGGCCATCTGCACCATTGCGGCGGCCAGGGGCGCGATGATCATGGCAAGGATGGCGCCCAGACCGCCGCCGCGCCCGTCGCGACCGCCCATGAACAGCATCATGTTGCCCATCATGGCGATGGCGCCGGCCATGGTCGCGGTGATGGTCATGGTCAGCGTGTCGCGATGCTTGATATGGGCCAGCTCATGGGCGATCACGCCGGCGATTTCCTCGCGGCTGAGGGACTGGACCAGCCCCTGGGTCACGGCCACGGCGGCGTTTTGCGGGTTGCGCCCGGTGGCAAAGGCGTTGGGCTGGGCGGTTGGCAGCAGATACAGCTTTGGCATCGGCAGATCGGCGCGGCGGGCCAGTTCAGCGGTCATCTCATACAGCTCGCCCGCCTGACCCGGCGCCAGCTCGACCGCGCCCTGCTGGCGCAGGACCAGCTTGTCGCTGTTCCAGTAGCTGAAAAAGTTCATCCCCCCCGCGATCAGCAGCGCAATCAGCGCGCCGCCGCCGCCGCCCAGCATCCAGCCCAGCCCCATCAGCAGCGCGGTCAGCGCCGCCATCAGCATGAAGACCTTGACGTTACCTTCCATTGACGAAGCCTCCGGTTACTCTTTCGGCGCCAGCAGGCGCAGCGCCGCGCGGATCAACGCCGGCGTGGGCGCATCGGGTTCCCGCCCCTGCGCCTCGGCGATGGCGCCTGCCGCTTCCGAGGGACCATAGCCCAGATTGCTCAGCGCCGACAGCGCGTCGGCCATGGCCTGACCGGACTGCGCAGCGCTTGCGGCCGGGCGGGCCTCGGCGCCCCGCGCCGAGGCGGCGGGCGGGGCGGGCTCGATGCCCGGCCCGTCCGCATCGCCGCCCGCGGCCACGTCGCCCGCGTCGATGGTCAGCGCGCCGCCCATCGCCATGACCGAGGGCGCCTTGTCCTTGAGTTCCAGCACCACCCTTTGCGCCAGTTTCGGCCCGACCCCATTGGCCTTGCGCACCGAGGACCAGTCGCCAAGCGCGATCGCCCGCCCCAGCCCCTCGGGACCCAGCGTGCCGAGGATCGCCAGCGAGACCTTGGCCCCCACCCCCTGCACCGAGGTCAGCAGCCGGTGCCACTCTTTCTCCAGCATGGTCGGAAAGCCGAACAGCTGCAGCAGATCCTCGCGCACCAGCAGCTCGGTATAGAGCGCCGCCGCCTGCCCCACCGGCGGCAGGCCCGCCGCCGTGCGTTCGCTGACATGCACGATATAGCCCACCCCACGCACGTCGATCAGCACATGGTCGCGCGCCCGGTGCAGGATCACCCCGGCGATGCGCCCGATCATGCCGCACCCCGCTTTGGCGTGGCCACGCGCAGGGTGCGGCTTTGCAGATGGCGGGCATGGCAGATGGCAATGGCCAGCGCATCCGCCGCATCCGGGCTGTCGAAGACCACGCCGGGCAGCTGGATGCGCACCATGTGCTGGACCTGTTCCTTGGCCGCATGGCCCACGCCAACCACCGTCTTCTTGACCGCGTTCGGGGCATATTCGCCCACCGAGATCCCCGCCTCGGCCGGGGCCAGCAGCGCCACGCCGCGCGCCTGACCCAGTTTCAGCGTGCCGGTTGCGTCCTTGTTCACGAAGGTCTGTTCGACCGCTGCCTCATCGGGCGCATGCGCCGCGATGACCGCGCAAAGCCCCCGGAACAGGACCGACAGGCGCGCGCCCAGATCCTGCGTGCCGTCCGAATGGATGGTGCCGTTGGCCAGATGGCGGATGCGCGGGCCGTCGACCTCGATCACGCCCCAGCCCATGTTTCGCAAACCGGGATCAATGCCCAAGACCTTCATGCTGCCCTCTTTTTCCGGATTGTTAGCACGAAGCACGAACATCTGGCTAGGGGCAAAGCCGCAGGGGCGGGGGCGCTTCGCCCCCCGGACCCCCAGAGGATATTTTCATGAAGAAGAAGGGCGGGTCATTCCTCGATCACATCCAGCACGCCGGGGGTGGCGCGCAGGGCTTGCCGGGCGGGGGTGGTCAGGGGGGCGTCATTGGCCACCTCGATGTCGATCACCTCGTCGCCTTCGCGCAGGCGCAGGCGGATCGGGCCGCGGGCGCGGGCGGGGGCCATGATCTCGGCCTGGATGCGGGTCAGCACCTCGGCCAGACGCGTCACCGTGTCGGCGCCCTGAATTTCGACCGCGAGGCAGCCCGCGCCCGCATCGGCGACATAGTCCTCCAGCGGCGCCACCGAATTGGCCAGCATCTTGACCTGATCGCCCGAGGGTTCCACCTTGACCTGAAGGACCACGTTCTGGCCCGGTTCCAGCCGGTCGCGCGCGGCGGTCAGCAGGTCGGAGAAGACCGTGACCTCGTATAGCCCGGTCGGGTCGGACAGGCTGACAAACGCGTATTGCGTGCCCTTGGCCGACTTGCGCTCCATCCGTGCCGCGACCGTGCCCGCGATCTGGGCGACCAGCGGGCCCTGCAGCGCCTCGGCGCTGATCTCGGCCAGCGTCTGCACCTTCTTGCGGCGCAGCGCTGTCTGGTAATCGTCCAGCGGATGCCCCGAGAGGTAGAAGCCGATGGCCTTGTGTTCCTCGGCCAGCTTTTCGGTGGGCAACCAGATGCCGGTCAGGGGCGCGCGGGGGGGCGGCAGATCCTCGCCGCCGCCGAACAGCGAGGTCTGGGACGAGGCCGCCTGTTCCTGCACCGCCGCCGACCAGGCCACCAGCGCGTCCAGCGATTTCATCACCCGCGCGCGGTTGTCGTCCAGCGCGTCAAAGCCCCCCGCGCGGGCCAGCATTTCCAGCGGGCGCTTGCCCACGCGCTTCATGTCCACCCGGCGGGCGAAATCGTGGAGATTGCGGAACGGGGTCTCGCCCCCGTCATCTGAACGCCGCGCGTCATGGATCAGGCGCATCGCCTCGATGCCGACGCCCTTCAGCGCACCAAGCGCATAGTGGATGCGTCCCGGCCCCACGGTAAAGGTCGGGGCCGAGCGGTTCACGCAAGGCGGCACCATCTGGATGCCCATCCGGTCGCATTCACGTTTGTAGACCGCCAGCTTGTCGGTCAGGTGGCTGTCGCAGTTCATGACCGCCGCCATGAACTCGACCGGGTGGTTGGCTTTCAGCCATGCCGTCTGGTAGCTGACCACCGCATAGGCCGCCGCGTGGGATTTGTTGAAGCCGTAATTGGCGAATTTTTCCAACAGGTCGAAGACCTCGCCGGCCTTCTTGTCGGGCACGCCGTTGGCCACCGCGCCGGTGACGAATTTGGGGCGTTCCTTGGCCATCTCGGCGGCGATCTTCTTGCCCATGGCGCGGCGCAGCAGATCCGCGCCGCCAAGCGAATAGCCCGCCATGACCTGCGCGATCTGCATCACCTGTTCCTGATAGACGATGATGCCCTGCGTTTCCGCCAGAATGTCGTCGATGCTGGGATGGATGGATTCCAGATCGCGGATGCCGTTCTTGACCTCGCAATAGGTCGGGATGTTCTCCATCGGGCCGGGACGGTACAGCGCCACCAGCGCCACGATATCTTCGATGCAGGTGGGCTTCATGCGGCGCAGCGCGTCCATCATGCCCGACGATTCCACCTGAAACACCGCGACCGTGCGGGCAGAGGCGAACAGCTCATAGCTGGGGGTGTCGTCCAGCGGGATCAGGTTGATCTGGTTTTCCGTGCCCGGCGGCGGGTCATAGAGCTGGCGGCCGTCGGCGGCGATGTGCAAGGGCCGCCCTGCCCCGTTGATCAGATCGACGGCGTTCTGGATCACCGTCAGCGTCTTCAGGCCCAGAAAGTCGAACTTGACCAGCCCCGCCTGTTCCACCCATTTCATGTTGAACTGCGTGGCGGGCATATCCGAGCCCGGATCACGATAAAGCGGCACCAGCTGATCCAGCGGCCGGTCCCCGATCACCACGCCTGCGGCATGGGTCGAGGCGTTGCGATAGAGGCCCTCCAGCTGTTCGGCGTAATCCAGCAGGCGGGCCACGACCTCTTCGCGGGCGGCCTCGCGCAGGCGCGGCTCGTCGGCGCGGGCCTTGGCGATGCTGACGGGTTTCACGCCCTCGACCGGGATCATCTTGGACAGGCGGTCCACCTGACCGAAGGGCAGTTGCAGCACCCGGCCCACATCGCGCACGGCGGCCTTGGACAGCAGCGCGCCGAAGGTGATGATCTGGCCCACCTTGTCGGCCCCGTATTTTCCCTGCACATAGCGGATCACCTCTTCGCGGCGGTCCATGCAGAAGTCGATGTCGAAATCGGGCATGCTGACCCGTTCGGGGTTCAGGAAACGTTCGAACAGCAGGTTATAGCGCAGCGGATCAAGGTCGGTGATGGTCAGCGCATAGGCCACCAGCGACCCCGCCCCCGAGCCGCGACCGGGGCCGACCGGGATGCCCTGCTGCTTGGCCCAGTGGATGAAATCGGCCACAATCAGGAAATAGCCGGGAAAGCCCATCTGCTCGATGATGCCCAGCTCGAATTCCAGCCGCGCGGTGTACTCCCCGGGGCTGACGGCATGGGGGATGACCTTCAGACGCTCGGCCAGACCGGCATGGGCCTCGCGGCGCAGCTCGGCCACCTCGTCATCGGCGAATTTCGGCAGGATGGGGGCGTGGCGGGCCACCGCAAAGGCACAGCGGCGGGCGATTTCGACGGTGTTCTCGATGGCCTCGGGCAGGTCGGCAAACAGCACCGCCATCTCTTCGGGCGATTTGAAGTAATGGGCGGGCGTCAGGCGGCGGCGGGGCTGGGACTGGTCGACATAGGCCTTTTCGGCGATGCAGATCAGCGCGTCATGCGCCTCGTACATGGTGGATTTGGGGAAATAGACATCGTTGGTGGCGACCAGCGGCAGGTCGCGCGCATAGGCCAGATCAATCAGCCCCCCCTCGGACGCCACCTCGGCGGCCATCAGCGCACCGTTCTCGCCCGGATGGCGCTGCAATTCGACATAGAGCCGCGACGGAAAGGCCGCCGCCAGCCGGTCGAGCAAGCCTTCGGCCTTGGGCATCTGGCCCTGCGCGATCAGCAGCCCCAAGGGGCCGGTCGCACCGCCGGTCAGGCAGATCAGCCCCTCGGCCCGGTCACACAGCTCATCGACGGTGACATGGGGCAGCGCGCCACCCTCGCGCAGATAGAGGCACGAGGACAGCGCCATCAGGTTCATCCAGCCCGCCCGGTTCTGCGCCAGCAGCACGACCGGGCCGGTGGCCTCAGCCGCCAGCGTGACCTGACAGCCGACAATGGGCTGGACGCCCTTGTCCCGCGCCTTGATGCTGAACTCCAGCGCCGCGAACATGTTGTTCGTGTCAGTCAGGGCCACCGCAGGCATACCGGCATCTGCCGCAATGGCGGGCAGTTTGCCTACGGGAATTGCACCTTCCAGCAAAGAATGCTCGGAATGCGTGCGAAGGTGGATGAATCGGGGGGATTTTGCGGTCATGATGCCGTCAGTATCGCAGCCTGACCAAACAGCGCAATTGCTCTGTCGGGGAATTGCGGTCTAAGCAGGCAAGGCTTTGACCAAGGGGACAAGTTTGCGCGACAATACCGTTTTCAGGGCCGAGGGGATCGGCAAGTCCTATCCCGGCGTGCGCGCCAATGACGACGTCTCCTTTGTCGTGGCCCCCGGAGAGATCCACGCCCTGCTGGGCGAGAACGGCGCGGGCAAGTCCACGCTGGTCAAGATGATCTATGGTCTGGTGCGCCCCGATGACGGGCGGATGTTCCTGCTGGACGCGCCCCACACGCCTGCCGATCCGCGCGCCGCCCGCGCGGCGGGCGTGGCGATGGTGTTCCAGCATTTCAGCCTGTTCGATGCGCTGACCGTGGCCGAGAATATCGCGCTGGGGATGGAGAACCCGCCCCCGCGCCGCGAACTGGCCGCGCGCATCACGCAGGTCAGCCATGATTTCGGTCTGCCGCTGAACCCCGCCCGCCGCATCGTCACCCTGTCGGCGGGCGAGCGTCAGCGGGTCGAGATCATCCGCTGCCTGCTCCAGAACCCGCGCCTGCTGATCATGGACGAGCCCACCTCGGTGCTGACCCCGCAAGAGGCGCAGCTGCTGTTTGCCACCCTGCGCAAGCTGGCGGCAGGGGGCACCGCGATCCTCTATATCAGCCACAAGCTGGACGAGATCCGCGCCCATTGCGACCGCGCCACGATCCTGCGCCATGGGCGTGTCGTGGACAGTTGCGATCCGCGCGCCCATTCCGCCCGCGATCTGGCGGCGATGATGGTGGGCGGCTCGACGCGGGTGATCGACCGCTCGGGCCGCACGGCGGGCAAGGTGCTGCTGGAGGTGCGCGCCCTCAGCCAGCCTGCGCCCAATGCCGAAGGCACCGCGCTGAAAGACATCGCGCTGTCGCTGCGCGCCGGTGAGATTCTGGGCATCGGCGGCGTCGCCGGAAACGGGCAGGAAGAGCTGCTGGCCGCGCTGTCGGGCGAAGCCCTCAGCCGCGCGGGCAGCATTGCGCTGGAAGGCGCGGACCTGTCGCAGGCCGCCCCCGAGGCACGCCGCGCCGCCGGCCTGCTGACCGCCCCCGAGGACCGGCTGGGCCACGCCGCCGTGCCCGATTTCAGCCTGACCGAGAACACATTGCTGACTGCCGGTGCCCGCAAGGGGCTGGTCCGCCGGGGCCTGATCGACCATGCCGCCGCGCGCAGCTATGCCGAGGCGGTGATCCGGGAATTCGACGTGCGCACGCCCGGCCCCGGCACCGCGGCCCGCGCCCTGTCGGGCGGCAACCTGCAGAAATTCGTCATCGGGCGCGAGGTGATGCAGGCGCCCCGCGTGCTGGTCGTGAACCAGCCGACATGGGGCGTCGATGCGGGGGCCGCCGCCTCGGTCCGCCAGTCGCTGCTGGATCTGGCCCGCGACGGGGCGGGGGTGATCGTGATTTCTCAGGATCTGGACGAGCTGCTGGAGCTGTCCGACCGCTTCTGCGCGCTGAACGAAGGGCGCCTGTCGCCACCCGTCCCCACGGATGGCCTGACGCTGGACCGCATCGGCCTGATGCTGGGCGGCGCGCATGGCATGGAAGAGGCCCGGATATGATCCTGCTTGTCCCCCGCAGCACCCCCTCGGCGCTCTGGCAGATCGCCACCCCGGTCATGGCCGTGCTGGCCACGATGCTGACCGGCGGACTGCTGTTCTGGATATTGGGCCATGACCCGCTGGCCGCGATCCGCACCATCTTTCTGGACCCGCTGTTCGGGCCTGCGGCGTCCTATTCGCGCCCGCAATTGCTGGTCAAGGCGGCGCCGCTGATCCTGATCGCCTCGGGCCTTGCGATCGGCTTCCGGGCGGGCATCTGGAATATCGGCGCCGAGGGGCAGTATATCATCGGCGCCCTGACCGGCGCCGCCGTGGCGCTGGCGCTGTATCCGCTGGAGGCGTGGTGGCTGTTTCCGCTGATGGTCGTGGCGGGGCTGGCCGGGGGCTGGGCCTGGGGGATGATCCCCGCGCTGCTGCGCAACTGGTTCGGCGCGTCGGAAATTCTGGTGTCGCTGATGCTGGTCTATGTCGCGCAGCGGGTGGCCGCATGGATGGCCTTCGGGCCGATGCGCAACCCGCAAGGCATGGGCTTTCCCGGCTCGCGCAACCTCCAGCAATATCCTTCGGCTGCGAACCCCGAGCTGATCGCGGGCACGGGCGCGCATTGGGGCGTGGTTGCGGCGGCCGTCGCGGTGCTGGCGACATGGTTTCTGATGAGCCGCCACATCCGCGGCTTTCACATCCGCGCGGCAGGCACGGCGCCCCGCGCCGCACGGTTTGCGGGCGTGAACCCGGCCACGCTGGTGGCCTTCTGCCTCGGGCTGTCGGGCGCGCTGGCGGGGGCTGCGGGCCTGTTCGAGGCGGCAGGCCCGGCGGGCCAGATCACCGACCGCATCGGCGTGGGCTATGGCTTCACCGCGATCATCGTGGCCTTTCTGGGGCGGTTGCATCCGGTGGGCATCCTGCTGGCGGGTCTGCTGCTGGCGCTGACCTATATCGGCGGAGAGCTGGCGCAGATGACCATGCAGCTTCCCGCCGCCAGTGTGCAGGTGTTCCAGGGGATGCTGCTGTTTTTCCTGCTGGGGTTCGACCTGCTGACCCGCTATCGCCTGACGCGGAGGGTGCACGCATGATCGACCCGTTATCCGTCTTTCTGCTGCTGCTGGGCGCTGCGACGCCGATCCTGTTCGCCGCCCTGGGCGAGCTGGTGGCCGAACGCGCCGGTATCCTGAACCTCGGCGTCGAGGGCATGATGATCACCGGCGCATTGGCCGGTTTTGCCGCCGCCTATGCCAGCGGCAACCCGTTTCTGGGCTTTGTCGTGGCGGCACTGGCGGGGGCCACGATCTCGTTGCTGTTTGCTGCGCTGACGCAGGTGTTTCTGGCCAATCAGGTCGCCTCGGGGCTGGCGCTGACCCTGTTCGGGCTGGGGCTGGCCGCGATGTTCGGCAAGCCGTTCGAGGGGGTCAAGGCGCCCTCGATGCCGGTGGGGCCGCTGCGGATCAACTGGATCGTCTGGCTGGGGCTGGCGATGGTGCCGCTGGTCTGGTGGTTCCTGAACCGCTCGCGCGCCGGGCTGATCCTGCGCGGCGTGGGCGAGAACCACGACGCCGCGCATGCGCTTGGCTACAATGTGCGGCTGACCCGGGTGGCGGCCATTGCCTTTGGCGGCGCCATGGCGGGGGTGGGGGGCGCCTTCATCTCGATCGCGACCGTGCTGCAATGGACCGAGGGGATGACGGCGGGCGCAGGCTGGATCGCGCTGGCCATCGTGGTGTTTTCCAACTGGACCGCGCCCGGTGTGCTGGCGGGGGCGTGGCTGTTCGGTGGCGTCACGGTGCTGCAGCTGCGGCTGCAGGCGGCAGGCGTGGCGGTGCCGGTGCAGCTTTTGTCGATGGCGCCCTATCTGGCGACGATCACGGTGCTGGTCGCAATCTCGGCCCGCCAGAAATACAGCCGCCGGGCGGGGGGCGCGGCCCCCGGATCGCTTGGCACGAATTTTCACACGCTGCGCTGAGGCGCGGCGTTTCCATCCAACAGAGGATCAGACCCATGCAACGCAGAACCCTTCTGGCTTCGGCCTCGGCCCTGATACTGGCACTGGCCGCCCCGGCGCTGGCCCAGGACGAGCCCCTGAAGATCGGCTTTATCTATGTCGGCCCGGTGGGCGACGGCGGCTGGACCTATCAGCACGATCAGGGCCGCCTGGCGATCGAGGCCGCGTTCGGCGACCGGGTGCAGACCACCTTCATCGAAAGCGTCCCCGAAGGCGCCGATGCCGAACGCGCGCTGGCCGCGCTGGCGTCGCAGGGCAACCAGCTGATCTTTGCCACCAGCTTTGGTTTCATGGACCCGGTGATGAACGTCGCCGCCCGCTTTCCGGATGTGAAGTTCGAACACGCCACCGGCTACAAGACCGCCGAGAACGTCGCCACCTATGACGCCCGCTTCTACGAAGGCCGCGCCGTGATCGGCACCATCGCAGGCCACATGACGGAATCGAACCGCATCGGCTATATCGGGTCATTCCCGATCCCCGAGGTGATTCAGGGCATCAACTCCAGCTTCATCCATGCCCGCAAGGTGAACCCCGATGTCGAGATGCGGGTGGTCTGGGCCTATAGCTGGTTCGACCCCGCCAAAGAGGCCGACGCCGCAGCCGCCCTGCTGGCCGAGGGCGTGGACGTGATCCTCCAGCACACCGATTCGACCGCGCCGCTGGCACAGGCGCAGGCCGCAGGCGCGATCGGATTTGGTCAGGCCAGCGACATGGCGGCCTTCAAACCCGCGCCGCGCGTCGCCTCGATCATCGACGAGTGGTCGCCCTATTACATCAAGCGGGTGCAGGCGATGCTGGACGGGACCTGGGAAAGCGGGTCGAGCTGGGCCGGGATCGGCGACGGCGAGGTGGTGATCGGCGAAATCACCGAGGCCGTACCCGCCGAGGTCAAGGCCGAAGCCGAGGCGCTGCGCGATGCGATCGCTGCGGGCGACTACCATCCATTCACCGGCCCGCTGAACAAGGCCGACGGCAGCGTCTGGCTGGCCGAGGGCGAGACCGCCACGGACGCGGATCTGCAAGGCATGAACTTCTACGTGGAAGGCATCACGGCGCAGATCCCGCAGTAAAGGGGGGCGCTGCCCCCCGTCGCCTGTGGCGACTCCCCCCGGGATATTTTGACCAAGGCAAAGACAATGACGCCCCGCCTCGACAAGAGACGGGGCGCTTTGCCTTGGACGGTCATCGGCGTCCCCGCCTGTACCGCATCTGAGATCCTGACAGATGGGGGTTAAAACAACGTTAAGCCGCTTTGCCTTGGTCGAAATATCCTGCGGGGGGAGTCGCGCCTGCGCGACGGGGGGCGCAAAGCCCCCCTGCCCGCCCTCGGATCCGACAGAGCCGCGCGGAGGCTCACCCCATCCGCTCGCTGGCGTAGCTGCCGGGAGATGGCGGGAAAACGACCGTCTTGGATCCGTTGACAAACACCCGGCCGTGGATATGGGCGTGCACCGCCCGCGCCAGCACCTGCGCCTCGACATCGCGGCCCAGGCTGACGTAATCGCCCGGCGATTGCGCATGGGTCACGCGGGCCGTGTCCTGTTCGATGATCGGGCCCTCGTCCAGATCGGCGGTGACGTAATGCGAGGTGGCGCCGATCAGCTTCACGCCGCGCTCATAGGCCTGCTTGTAGGGGTTCGCGCCCTTGAAGCTGGGCAGGAATGAGTGGTGGATATTGATGATCCGGCCCGACATCTTCTGGCACATCTGGTCGGACAGCACCTGCATGTAGCGCGCCAGAACGACCAGTTCGGCGCCGGTATCCTCGATCACCCGCATCTGCGCAGCCTCGGCTTCGGCCTTGGTCTCGGGGGTGACGCGGATCATATGGAAGGGGATGTCGTGGTTGACGACCACCTTCTGATATTCGTGGTGGTTCGAGATGACGCCGACGATGTCGATCGGCAGCGCGCCGATCCGCCAGCGATAGAGCAGGTCGTTCAGGCAATGTCCGAAGCGGCTGACCATGATCAGCACGCGGCGCTTGACCGCGTCGTCGGTGACCTCGACCTGCATCCCGAAGCGTTGCGCGATGGGGGCAAAGCCCGTGCGCAGATCCTCCAGCGTGGCCGTCCCCTCCGAACGGAAACTGACCCGCATGAAGAACCGCCCCGTCTCGGTGTCGTCGAACTGGGCGCTGTCGGTGATGTTGCATTGGGCATCGGCAAGAAAGCCCGAGATCGCCGCGACGATGCCGCGGGTCGAGGCGCAGGTCACGCGCAGCGTATAGGTCTTCATCTGGTATCCCTCTGGCAGACGCGCGGGGCATCCGGTCCCGCACACCGCCATTTCGACCGTTTGCCCGCCAAGGGCAATCATGTTTGCGACGGGGCGCGCGCGCCCCGCGACATCAGGCGCCAGGATCAGGCGCCAAGATCAAGCGGCGGGCATCCGCGCCTCGATCATGCCGGCATACCAGCTGCTGCCTGCCGGGATCGCCTCGTCGGTGAAGTTATAGGCCGGGTGGTGCACCATCGCCGTGTCGCCATTGCCGACCCAGATATAGGCGCCGGGGCGTTCATTGAGCATATAGCTGAAATCCTCGCCGCCCATCATCGGCTCCATATCCGTCTTGATGTCGCCCGCAATGCCCTGCGCCACCTCGGCGGCCCATTCGGTCGCCTGCTCGTCGTTCATCGTCACCGGGTAGCCGCGCTCATAATTGACCTCGGCCACCGCCCCCATCGCCGCCGCCATATGGGTGGCGACGCGGGTGATCCCCTCTTCCAGCTGGTCGCGCACGCCCGCATCCAGGCTGCGCGCCGTGCCGCGCAGCGTCACCACCTGCGGGATCACGTTATGCGCCGTCGAATCGGTCGAGACGACGCAGACCGAGATCACCGCGTTCTTCAGCGGGTCGATATTGCGCGCCACCACCGATTGCAGCGCGACGATGATCTGCGCCGCCGTCAGCGTCGTGTCGATGCAGTCATGCGGCTTGGCGGCGTGCCCGCCCGTGCCGGTCACGGTGATGTCGAACTGATCGGCCGCCGCCATCATCGGCCCCGGCTTGATCGAGAAGCTGCCCACCGGCAGGCCGGGCATATTGTGCATGCCGTAGAATTCCTGGATCTTCCAGCGATCGACCAGACCGTCCTGAACCATCGCCAGACCGCCGCCGCCGCCCTCTTCCGCGGGCTGGAAGATCACGACCGCGGTGCCGTCGAAATTGCGCGTCTCGGCCAGATATTTCGCCGCGCCCAGCAGCATGGCCGTGTGGCCGTCATGGCCGCAGGCATGCATCTTGCCGGGCACTTTCGAGGCATAGGGCAGGCCGGTTTTCTCGATGATCGGCAGCGCATCCATATCGGCGCGCAGCCCGACCACACGGCCCATAGTGTCAGACTTGCCCCGGATCACGCCCACGACGCCGGTGCGGCCCACGCCCTCGGTGACCTCATCGCAGCCGAATTCGCGCAGCAGTTCGGCCACGAGGCCCGCAGTGCGGTGCACCTCATAGAGCAGTTCGGGGTTTTCGTGAAAATCCCGACGCCAGGCGGTGATTTCGGGCAGCAGTTCGGCAAAGCGGTTCTTGACGGGCATGGTGTTCTCCTTCGGGCGCAGGGTGGCGATTTCCTGCATGATCTGCAAGAGGGCGGCAAACAGAGCCGCCCCGCCTGCCTAGGAATGCGTCACGGGATCAACCAGCACCCGGTGCCCCGGCGCCACCTCGCGATAGACCGAGGGGGTCGCCACATAGTCGACCGGGTGCATGGGCGAGGGGATGGGGCGGAATTTCAGATCCTCGCTGATCTTCTTCTGGCGCGGATCGGCCACCGGCACCGCCAGCATCAGCTGCCGGGTGTAGCTGTGCTGGGGGTTCTCGAAGACCTGCGCGCGGGTGCCCATCTCGACGATGCGGCCCAGATACATGACGCCGACATGATGGCTGACACGCTCGACCACCGCCATGTCATGGCTGATGAACAGCATGGAAATCCCCAGATCCTGCTGCAGCTCCATCAGCAGGTTCAGCACCTGCGCCTGTACCGAGACGTCCAGCGCCGAGACGGCCTCGTCCGCGATGATCAGCTTGGGGTTCAGGGCCAGGGCGCGGGCGATGGCGATGCGCTGGCGCTGTCCGCCCGACATCTCGTGCGGGTAGCGGCGCATGAAGCTGCGCGGCAGCTCGACCCGGTCGAACA
This sequence comes from Paracoccus sp. (in: a-proteobacteria), assembly GCF_046289755.1. Classification (GTDB taxonomy): domain Bacteria; phylum Pseudomonadota; class Alphaproteobacteria; order Rhodobacterales; family Rhodobacteraceae; genus Paracoccus. The sequence goes on from NZ_JBKBVD010000025.1 coordinate 22,998, forward strand.
GTGCGGCGATGCGGTCCTCGCGTTCCGATCTGCTGCCGATGCCGTAATTCAGCATCGGCTCGGCCACCTGATCATACAGCTTCATATAGGGATCGAGGCTGGCGAACGGGTCCTGAAAGATCATCTGCATGTCGCGCCGGGCGCGACGCAGATCGCGCTGCGACAGGCCGATGACATCGGTGCCGCCCAGATCGACCGTCCCCGATTCGGGTTCGACCAGCCGCAGGATCGAGCGTCCGCAGGTCGATTTCCCGCAGCCCGATTCGCCGACCAGAGACAGCGTTTCGCCCGCGTTGATGGTAAAACTGACATCCTCGACCGCATGCACCCGCGCGACCGTGCGCCGCAGCAGGCCGCCTTTGACGGCAAAGCGCGTGGTCAGGTTCTTGACCGTCAGCAGCGGTTTGGGGTCGGTGACGATGATCGGCTCGGGGGCGCCGGTCGTGCCGTCCTGCATCAGGCGCAGGCGTTCGGGGGCGGGTTTGCCGGTCATCTCGCCCAGACGCGGCACGGCGGCCAGCAGCATCTTGGTGTAATCTTCGCGCGGATTTTCAAATATCTGGGTGACCGGGCCTTCCTCGACCTTGTTGCCGCGATACATGACCACGACACGATCTGCCATTTGCGCGACCACGGCCATGTCATGGGTGATGAAAAGAACGGCAATCTGTTTCTCCCGCTTCAAACGGTCGATCAGCGCCAGAATTTCAGCCTGAATCGTCACGTCCAGCGCGGTCGTCGGCTCATCGCAGATCAGCAGGCGCGGCTCGCAGGCCATGGCGATGGCGATCACGACGCGCTGGCGCATGCCGCCCGACAATTCATGCGGATACTGGTCCAGACGGCGTTCGGGTTCGGGGATGCGGACCTGCCGCAAAATCTCCAGCGCGCGGGCGCGGGCCTCGGATTTCTTCAGGCCGCGATGGGCGATCAGCCCCTCGGTCAACTGGTCGCCCACGGTAAAGACCGGGTTCAGCGCCGTCATCGGTTCCTGGAAAATCATTCCGATCTGGTTGCCGCGGATGTCGCGCATGGCGGCGCTGGACTGCTTTGCAAGGTCGATCATCCGGCCGTCGCCGGGATCGAACATCAGCGCGCCGCCCGCAATCGTGCCGCCGCCATATTCCACCAGCCGCATCAGCGACAGCGAGCTGACCGACTTGCCCGAGCCGGATTCGCCCACCACACAGACGCATTCACCCGGCTTGATGTTGAAGCTGACATCCTTGACGCCGACGACGACCCCGTCATTCGTTTCGAATTCGACCCGCAGCTTCTCAATGGAAACAAGAGGTTTGTCGTCAAGCATGGCCGGCCCCCGGATTTGTCCAAGTGGGCAGGCTAGCCAATGCCCGCCGAGAGGTCAAAGCCGAAACCGCGCGTGCGACCTTGCGCGAATGGTCTTGCTTTCCGCGCGGGCTTCGTTCGATGATGCGCGAATTCAGCGCGGGGCAGACCGGACCTGACACATGCGGGAACGCGACCAAGAACAGGCCCGAAGATGGCCGGTGTGACGTGGCTGCCCCACGCGCACGAGACCCAACAGGAGAGTGTGATGAAATTGAGAACCGTGTTGATGGGCGCAGTGGCGACGCTGGTGATGGCACCGGCAGCCATGGCCGAACGAGGCCGCGACGGTCAGGTCAACCTGATCCTGTGGCAGGCCCCCTCGACCATGAACCCCTATCTGTCGGGCGGCACCAAAGAGATGATCGCCGCCAGCCTGACGCTGGAGCCGCTGGCGGGTTTCGACGCCGAGGGCAATATCTATCTGCGCCTTGCCGCCGAGATGCCCAGCCTTGAGAATGGCGGCATTGCCGAGGATCTGCGCTCGATCACCTGGAAGCTGCGCGACGACATCAAATGGTCGGACGGCACCGATTTCACCGCCGATGACGTGGTGTTCACCGCCGAATACTGCATGCATCCCGAAGGCGGCTGCTCGCAGCTGGCCAAGTTCGAGGGTGTCGAATCGGTCGAGGCCGTCGACCCGCACACCGTCCGCATCACCTTTACCGAGCCGCGCCCCGATCCCTTTACCACCTTTGTCGGCTCGCAATCGCCGATCCTGCAAAAGGCCCAGTTCGCGGACTGCCTCGGCGCAAATGCGCCCACCTGCACCGACCAGAACTTCAGCCCGGTCGGCACCGGCGGCTTCCGCGTCACGCAATTCCTGACCAATGACACGATCAGCCTTGAGGCGAACCCCGAATACCGCGACCCCGACAAGCCCGCCTTTGCCACGATGCTGGTCAAGGGCGGCGGCGATGCGGCAGGCGCGGCGCGTTCTGTTCTGGAAACCGGCGAGTTTGACTATGCGTGGAACACCCAGCTGGCCCCCGACGTGATCGCCAGCATGGAGGCCGCCGGTCGCGGTCAGGTCTCGGCCGCCTTCGGCAGTCTGGTCGAGCGTCTGCACATCAACCTGACCAACCCCTCGTCCAGCTTGCCCGAGGGCGAGCGTTCGACGAGCCAGCACCCGCACCCCTTCCTGTCCGATCCGGCGGTGCGGCAGGCGCTGTCCATGGCCATCGACCGCGAACTGCTGGTCGAGATCGGCTATGGCACCTCGGGTCAGCCGACCTGCAACTATGTTCCCGCGCCCGAAGCCTGGGCCTCGGACAACACCGACTGCCTGGCCCAGGACATCGAGGGCGCCAATGCGCTGCTGGAAGAGGCCGGCTGGGTCATGGGCGGCAATGGCGTGCGCGCCAAGGACGGGGTCGAGCTGCGGATGCTCTATCAGACCTCGGTCAATGCGGTGCGTCAGGACTTTCAGGCGCTGATCAAGCAGTGGTGGTCGGAGATCGGCATTGATGCCGAGCTGAAGACCGTCGATGCCTCGGTCTTCTTCGGTTCGGATGCGGGTTCGCCCGATACGCTGCAAAAATTCTATGCCGATGTGCAGATGTATGCCGACAACTTCGATGGCGTGAACCCGACGCCCTATCTGTCGAAATGGACCTGCAACAAGACCCCTTCGCCCGCGAACCAGTGGCAGGGCGAAAACATCAGCCGCTTCTGCGACGAGGAATATGACCAGCTTGTCGCCCAGCTTGGCGGCATCATCGACCCCGATGAGCGCGCCGAAATGGGTCGCCGGATGAACGACATGCTGACGAAAGACAGCAATGCGATCATCCCGCTGGTCTATCGCGGCACCGCCTCGGCCCATGCCAACACGCTTGGCGGCGTGCAGCTGAACGCCTGGGACAGCGAAATCTGGAACACCGCCGACTGGTACCGCATCGCGGAATGACCTCTCTGCCGCCCCGGTTTCCGCGACCGGGGCGGCGCCCTCTGATCGCGGCCCCGCGCGGGCCGTGACACGGGGCTGGTCCCTGCCCGCCCCCTTCCGACCGAGGCATCATGCTGACATTCACCCTCCGCCGGCTGTTTCTGGCGATTCCCACCCTGTTGTTCATCTCGCTGGTGATCTTCCTGCTGCTGGAGGCATCTCCGGGCGACCCCTTGGGCGATGTGCCCCTGACCGTGCCCCCCGAGGTGCGCGAACGCATGCGCGCCGCCCTTGGTCTGGGCGAGCCGTGGCCCGTCCGCTATCTGCTGTGGCTGAAACAGTTCTTCTGGGTCGAGCCGCTCTACTGGACCGACCGCTGGATCGGCACGGATTTCAGTCAGGGCGCGCAGCGCATCGTCAGCTTCCAGTCGCGCAGCCCGGTCTTTGACGTGATCGCACAGCGCCTGCCGCAGACCCTGATCGTCGTGGGCATGTCCTATATCGTGGGCATCCTGATCGCCGTGCCCATCGGCATCCTGTCGGCCTACAAGCAGTACAGCCTGTTCGACCAGATCGGCACCTTCGTGTCGATGATCGGCTTCTCGATGCCGACCTTCTTTACAGGTGTGGTGCTGATCATCGTCTTTGGGGTGAACCTGCAATGGTTCCCCTCGGTCTATGACACGACGCTGGTGGTGCGGGACTGGGACAGCTTTCTGGCGCAGGTGCGGCAGATGGTGATGCCGGTGACGGTGCTGGCGCTGTACAACGCGGCGCAGATCAGCCGGTTCATGCGGTCGTCGATGCTGGACAATCTGGGGCAGGACTATATCCGCACCGCCCGCGCCAAGGGCCTGTCGGAACGTAAGGTGGTGCTGAAACACGCGCTGCGCAACAGCCTGATCCCGGTCGTGACGGTGATCGCGCTTGGCCTGCCCGCGGTGTTCGGCGGCGCCATCATCACCGAACAGGTGTTCCGCGTGAACGGGCTGGGGCAGTTGCTGATCTCCTCCATCTACGCCAATGACATTCCGATGGTGATGACCCTGACCTTCATCTTTGCCATCCTGATCGTCCTCTTCACCCTGATCGCAGACATCCTCTATGGGGTGCTGGACCCGAGGATCCGCTATGACTGAGCCGACACGCCCCCCCGCCGAACAGATGACCCCCACCGCCGGAGGCCCTGCCATAAGCCCCGCCGCCCCCGAGGCGGTCATCCACCGCAGCCAGTGGTCCGATGTCTGGCGCCAGTTCCGCCGCCACCGCGGCGCCATGGTGGCGCTGAGCCTGTTTATCGGCATCATCCTGTTCGTGTCGGTCGGACCGCTGATCTGGCGGATCGACCCGACCTTCGTCGACATCCGCGCCCGCAATCAGGGCTTCACGCTGGCCCACCCGCTTGGCACCGACCAGCTGGGCCGCGACCTTCTGGCGCGGCTGATGGCGGGCGGGCAGGTCTCGATCGCGGTCGGGCTGACGGCCATGGTGATCGCCATCTTCCTGGGCAGCCTGATCGGCGTGCTGTCGGGCTATTTCCGCCGGCTGGACGCGCCGCTGATGCGCATGACCGAACTGTTCCTGGCCCTGCCGCTGCTGCCCTTGCTGCTGCTGATGGTGACCCTGTTCCGCGAGCCCCTGTCGCAGAATTTCGGCGCAGCCTTCGGGATCTTCCTGCTGATCGTGACAGCCATCGGCGCAACCAGCTGGATGCAGGCCGCCCGCATCGTGCGCGGCGAGGTGCTGGGCCTGAAAGAGCGCGAGTTCATCCTGGCCGCGCGTTCGATCGGCACCCCCGCGCATCGGATGATCCTGCGCCATGTGCTGCCCAACGTCATGTCACCGATCATGGTCGCCGCGACCCTGGGCATTGCCACGGCGATCATCACCGAATCGGCGCTCAGCTTTCTGGGGCTGGGCTTTCCGCCGGACTTCCCGACCTGGGGGCGGCTGCTCTATGACGCGGTCGATCAGATGGTGCTGTATCCGTGGCGGGTCATCTTTCCCGGTGTCCTGATCTCGCTGACGGTGCTCTGCGTCAACTATATCGGCGACGGTCTGCGCGACGCGATGGACCCGCGCATCCGGGGGCGGTGAGGGGGCGCTGCCCCCGTCCCTTCGGGACTCCCCCGGGATATTTTCGGCCCCGGCAATGGCGCCTTTGCCTGGGCTGAAAATATCCTGGGGGGTGAATTGGCCGAAGGCCAAGAGGGGGCGGAAAGCCCCCTTTTTCTGTTCAATAGGCCGCGCTGCCGGTGCCCGAAGGCAGGGCGCCGTAGGGAAGCCAGATCGTCTTGAGGCGAGTGGCGTGGCGCAGAAAGGTCTCACCCTGTGCTTGCGGGCCGGTCCAGTCGCGCAGGGGCACCGGCCAGACGGGTTTGAGGTTGCCGCTGGCCGCGCGGTCGATCGCCGCCAGTTCCCCGGATGCACCTGCATGCCAGAAGGCTGCGACCTCATCATGGGCGGCCAGATGCGGGGCCAGATCGGCGCGCGGGCCGGTGACGATGTTCACCACCCCGCAGGGCAGGTCCGAGGTGTCCAGCACCTGATACAGGTCGGTTACCGCCAGCGGGTCGTCCTGTGCCGGGATCGCGACCACCGCATTGCCCATCGCGATCGCCGGCAGAACCAGCGACATGAACGCCGCCAGAGGCTGCGTGTTCGGGCAGGCGATGCCGATGATCCCGAAGGGTTCGGGGATGACATTGACCAGATGACCGGGTTTCGCCTGCACATTCGCGCCGTCGAACTTGTCGGCCCATGCCGCATAGTGGAAGGCGCGCGCGATGGCGGCGGTGATCTCGGGTTTGCTGGTGCGGGCAGCGAACTCGTCTGCGCGGGCCGCAAGGTTCTCGGCGATGTAATACAGCACCTGCGCGCGGGCATGCCCGCCCATCGCCGCCCATTTCCCGGCCTTGGCCGCCGCCTCGACCGCGTTGCGGATGTCCTTGCGGCCACCAAGCGGCGCCAGCCCGCCCGGCACCGCATACATCGCGCCGCCATCCGGGCGCTTTTGCGCGCCGCCGATATACAGCTTGGCGGTGCGGTCGATGCCCTGCCCCTTGCCGGGCGTGCCCTCGGTCGCCGTCACCGGCGCTTTCGTTTCAGCTTCGCGCGCGGGTTTGATGGCAGGTTCAGCCAGGTAATCCAGCATGCCCGCAGCCCCGCCCTCGCGGCCATAGCCGCTTTCGCGATAGCCGCCAAAGGGGGCGGCGGCATCGAAGAGGTTCGCGCTGTTGATCCAGACGATCCCGGCCTTGATCCGGGCCGCCAGATCGGTGGCCACGGTGACGCTTTCCGACCAGACCGAGCCTGCCAGCCCATAGCGGGTGTTGTTGGCCAGTTCGACCGCCTCATCCGCCGTGCGGAAGGTGGACAGGGTGGCGATGGGGCCAAATATTTCCTGCTCCATGCCGGGATTGGCGGGGGCGATGTTCTTCAGATAGCCGGGCGCGACAAAGCAGCCCTCATCCGCCGCACCGCCGACCAGCTCGGCGCCCGCATCGACCGCCGCGCGGCAGATCGACAGGATGCGGTCTTTCTGCACCGGATCGACGATGGCGCCGATATCGGTGGACTTGTCCAGCGGCGGACCGACACGGAGGCGGGCCATGCGGGCGGCCAGCAGCGTCTCGAAGCGGGGCGCCACCGCCTCGGCCACCAGAATGCGCGAGCCCGCGCAGCAGACCTGCCCCTGATTGAACCAGATGCTGTCCACGACGCCCTCGACCGCGGCGTCCAGATCGGCGTCCTCCATCACGACAAAGGGCGACTTGCCGCCCAGTTCCAGCGTCAGGCGGCGGCCCGTCCCGGCCAGTGCCTGCGCGATGCCGCGTCCAACCTCGGTCGAGCCGGTGAAGGCGATCTTGTCCACCTCTGACGCCACCAGCGCCGCCCCCGTCGCCCCGTCGCCGGTGACGATATTGACCACGCCTGCGGGCAGGCCGACCTCGGCGCAGATCTCGGCAAATGCCAGTGCGGTCAGGGGCGTGTATTCGGCGGGTTTCAGCACCACCGTATTGCCCGCAGCCAGCGCCGGCGCGATCTTCCAGGCCAGCATCAGCAGCGGGAAATTCCACGGGATGATCTGGCCGCAGACGCCAAGCGGGGCATGGTCCGGGAACTGGCTGTCGCGCAACTCGGCCCAGCCCGCATGGTGATAGAAATGCCGCGCGACCAGCGGCAGGTCGATGTCGCGCGCCTCGCGGATCGGCTTGCCATTGTCCAGGGTTTCCAGCACCGACAGAAAGCGTTCGCGTTTCTGCACATGCCGGGCCAGTGCATAGAGATAGCGCGCCCGGTCCGTCCCCGACAAAGCCGCCCAGCCCTTTTGTGCGCGGCGGGCAGCCTTGACCGCCGCCGTGACATCGGCATCCGTGCCCTGCGTCACATGGGCCAGCACCTCGCCGGTCGAAGGGTCGCGGGTCTCGAAACTCTTGCCCGGTTTGGTGAAGGCGCCACCGATGAAATGGCCGAACGCCGCGCGCCGGGCCAGCCAGTCGCGCGCGGCCGAGGCATCCTCGGTCGAGGGGCCGTAGTCCATGCTCTGCATGATCTCGCTCACTGTGCTCATGGGGTCCTCAGGCGATCGCTTGGCGGTGGGCGCTGGCGTAGCGGCCCGTCACATGGTGGCTGATCTGGCGTTCGATATCGCCCAGAAGGCTGCTGGCGCCGATGCGGAACAGACCGGGGCGCAGCCAGTCGCGGCCCAGTTCCTCGGCCATCAGCACCTGCCACGCAATCGCGTCCCTGGCGGTGCGCAGCCCGCCTGCGGGCTTGAAGCCGACCTTGTGGCCGGTCTGCGCGTGATAGTCGCGGATGGTGCGGCACATGACCAGAGAGACGGGCAGCGTCGCGTTCACGCCCTCTTTCCCGGTCGAGGTCTTGATCCAGTCCGATCCGGCCTGCATGGCGACATGGCTGGCGCGGGCCACATTTTCCAGAGATTTCAGATCGCCGGTGGCCAGGATCGCCTTCATCCGGGCCGCGCCGCAGGCCTCGCGCATGGCGCGCAGCTCATCATAGAGCGCGGTCCAGTTGGCCTGCAGCACATGGGCGCGGGTGATGACGATGTCGATCTCATCGGCGCCCTGATCCACGGCATAGCGGATCTCGGCCAGCCGCAGGTCCAGGGGCATCAGACCGGCGGGAAAGCCGGTGGCGACGCTGGCCACGGGGATGCCGCTGCCTTCAAGCGCGCGTTTGGCGGGCGCGACCATGGTGGGATAGACGCAGACCGCGCCGGTGGTCAGGCCGGTGACGCCCACAGCCTCCAGCAGACCGGCGTCGATGGGCTGGCGGGCCTTGGCACACAGCCGCGCCACACGGTCGGGCGTGTCATCGCCCGCCAGCGTGGTAAGGTCGATGCAGCGCACGGCGTTCAGAAGCCACGCCGCCTGATGGTCCTTTTTCAGGCTGCGGCGGCTGGGCAGGGTGGCCGCGCGGCGTTCCACGGCAGGGGTGTTGATGCGGATGCCCTGAAACCAGTCGGGCCGCAGCGCGGTGCCGGGATTGCTCATCGCGGCCCCCGGCGGAAACGTGCCAGCCCGCGTTGCCGGAACTGCGCCCACATCCGCCAGATCAGGGCCAGAAACGCCAGCAGAACCAGACAGATCGCAATGGCGGGCCAGTTCAGCGGGCGCTCGTTCGGGCCTGCCACGGTGTTGATCGAGATGGCGTTGGGATAGGTCGACAGCCACGGCATCCGCCAGCCATACGAGGTGATGCTGACCCAGATCGGCGCCTGCGCCGAGGATTGCAGATTGGTCGCCTCGGCCTGCAGATTGGCGCTGTCATATTTGAAATAGGGCGGCCAGACCCAGCCCGTATCCTCGTTACGATAGACGCGGACGCGGCCGCCGGGGCGGACCGTGTCGACAAAGCGCACATCACGCTGGCCCTGCATGTTCTCGACCGTGCCGGTGCTGTCCGAGGCCCAGAACACCGAGGCCGAGGGCGGGATGGCGGTCAGCCGGTTATAGGTGTTGCTGATCCTGACGGTCTCTCGCGAGGGCAGCGTATAGTCCAGCAGCGCGAATACCAGCACGCCGAACAACACCCCGATAACGACACGGGCGTAATACATGATGCGGCACCTCCTAGCGCCAGTTGACCGCCGCCACGATGCCCAGCATCGCCAGCGACGGCAGAACAAAGACCAGCCAGGTCAGGCGCGCCTTCAGGCTGCGCTCGAACCCGACCATCGACCGCGAAATGAACGCCCGTCGCGCCGGTGTGTCGCCCGCCAGTTCGGGATGGCGCGCGTCCCACCGGTTCTCCAGCCGCTCCAGCCGCAGCGAACGGACATAAAGCCGCAGCAGGACATAGAACACAAGCTGCACCGCGAACATGAACAGAAACAGCCGGATCAGTGCTCCCACGATGCCTTGCCCCTTCTGCCCTGGCCGGTTGCGCAAAGCCTAGCACGCCCCGCGCGGGCGGGGCCAGACGTCGCGTCGCGTCAAAGTTGCGGCAGTGGCGGTGGCTGCGGGGCCTCCACAGAAAGGCGTGATGCGGCATGGCGGCGCTTTCGATCCGGTGCGATCCCGGATATGGACGACCCAGCCGGAGGCCCAAGGGAAGGGATGTGATGTTCTGGATACTCAGCGGGGCGCTGACCCTGATTGTCGGTCTGGTCATTCTGCTGCCCGCCTGGCGCGGACGCGGCGCCGGGTCCGAACCTGCGGCGGCCTATGATCTGCGCGTCTATCGCGACCAGCTGCGCGAGGTGGACCGCGATCTGGACCGCGGCCTGATCCAGCCCGAGGACGCACAACGCCTGCGCGCCGAGATCGGGCGCAAGGTGCTGGATGCCGACAAGCGGGTGACGCAGGCCCGTCCCACGGCGGCCCATGGCGGCGGTCTGGTCGTGGCGGCGGTGCTGGCGGTTCTGCTGGGCGGGACATTCGCGCTCTATCTGCGCGAGGGGGTGCCCGGCGCCCCCGACATGCCCATCGCCGAGCGCTTCGCCGCAGCCGAGGCCGCCTATCGCACCCGTCCCACGCAGGCCGAGGCCGAGGCCGCAGCCCCCGCGCGCCCTGCCCCCGACCCCGCCGAACTGGACCCCGACTATCTGGCGCTGATCGAACAGCTGCGCGCCGCCGTGGCCCAGAACCCGCAGGACCGGCAGGGCCTGTCGCTGCTGGTCACCAATGAGATGCGCCTTGGCAACCTGCCCGCCGCCCGCGAGGCCGCCGAGCAACTGGTCGCGCTGCAGGGCGATCAGGCTGATGCGACCGACCTCATGCGCCTGTCCTCGTTGATGATCGAGGCGGCGGGCGGGATCATCACCCCCGAGGCCGAGGCGATGCTGGTCCGCGCGCTGCGCGCGGATCCCGGCCAGCCGCAGGCGCGCTATCTGCTGGGCGTGCTGCAGATCCAGAACGGCCGCCCCGACCGCGCCTTCACCCTCTGGCGCCGCCTGCTGGAAGAGGGGCCTGCCGATGCGCCCTGGACCCCCTCGATCCGCGCCGCGATCGAGGATCTGGCCTGGCTGGCGGGCGAGGCCGGATACGCCCCCCCCGAGGTGCCGGCAGGCGCGCCGGTGATGCCCGCCCTGCCCGGCCCCGATGCGGCCACATTGGAGGCAGCCGAGGATATGCCCGCCGCCGAGCGTCAGCAGATGATCGAGGGCATGGTCGCCGGGCTGCAATCGCGGCTGGCCCACGAAGGCGGCACCCCTGAGGAATGGGCGCGGCTGATCATGGCCCTGTCGGTGCTGGGGCGCGACGCCGATGCCCGCGCCATCCGGGACGAGGCGCAGGTCCGCTTTGCCGGATCGGACGAGGCGCTTGGCGTGATCACGCAGGCCGCACAGGACGCGGGGCTGGTGCAATGATCATCGAGGACATGGCCGAATTCGCCGCAGCCCTCCCCCGCCATGGCGCGGTGGCGGGCCTCGATCTGGGCACCAAGACCATCGGCGTGGCCGTCAGCGACGGGCTGCGTCAGGTCGCCTCGCCGCTGCTGGTGATCAAGCGGCGCAAGTTCACGCTGGATGCCGCCGATCTTCTGGCGCTGGCATCGGCACGTGGGCTGACGGGCCTCATCCTCGGCCTGCCGCGCAATATGGACGGCAGCGAGGGGCCGCGCGCGCAATCGACCCGTGCCTTTGCGCGCAACCTGTCGGCGCTGACGCCTTTGCCGATCGGCTACTGGGATGAACGCCTGTCGACCGTGGCCGCCGAGCGCGCGCTGCTGGAGGGCGACACCTCGCGCAAGCGCCGCGCCGAGGTGATCGACCAGGTCGCGGCGGGCTATATCCTGCAAGGCGCGCTGGACCGGCTCGGATACCTCGCCCGCTGATCTGCCCCGCCTCTCCCCCGTTTGCCCCCGCCGTGCGCCGCACGGCCCCGGCCAAGCGGCAGCGTCCGGGGCGGGCATCGCCCGTCCCGGCCCCTTGTTCATGCGGCACCCTTTGTCCAACGGCATTCCATGACAAGCGCTCCTCCCAGCCCCTGCATCCGGCTCTGCGCAATTGACCCCGGCACCCGGCTCTGCTCGGGCTGCCTGCGCAGCCTCGATGAGATCGCGCGCTGGTCCGGTCTGACCCCCGCGCAGCAACGCGCAATCATCGCCGATCTCCCGCACCGACGTGCCACTACGCGGCCCTGAGGCCGAACTCCGGGCGGCCTCACCCCGCAGCCCGGGACCTGTGTCCATTCTATCGCATCGCGGCACCGGAACGACCGGAACGGGTCTTTCATCTGCCTGACGAACGGGCAACAAGAGCCGTCAACCTTCTGAACCGGAGTTCATCATGTCAGTCAGTTCAGCCACAGGGCGCAGGCTGCCCGGATCGTCCTTTACCCAGGGGCTGATCTGGATGGCGTTCAGCATGGTGTCATTCATCGCCATGTCGGTCGGCTCGCGGGAAATGGCCGCGACCCTGTCGATCCGGCAGGTCCTGTTCTTTCGCGCGCTGGTCGGGCTGATTGTCATTCTGGCCGTGGGCCGCGCCCTGCTGCCCGAAATCAGGCGCATGCAGGCCGTCCCGCTGCACCTGGCGCGCAACGTCATCCATTTCACCGCGCAGTATTTCTGGACCATCGGCATCGTGCTGCTGCCGCTGGCCTCGGTCTTTGCGCTGGAGTTCACGATGCCGATCTGGGTGGCGCTGTTCGCCTGGCTTCTGCTGGGCGAACGCCTCAGCCGGGCGCGCCTGCTGGCCACGGTGGGCGGGTTTGTCGGCGTGCTGGTCATCGTGCGGCCCGGTCTGGGCATGGTCGACCCGGCAGCGGCGCTGGTCCTGATCGCGGCGGCGGGATACGGGCTGTCGCTGATCATGGTCAAGCGGTTGACGCGGTCCTGCTCGCCCGGCGCCATCGTCGTGTGGATGATCCTGATCCAGTTGCCTCTGGGCCTGATCGCCGCGCTGACAGACTGGCGCCCGGTTCATGTCAGCGATGTGCCATGGATGCTGGTCGCGGGCATCGGTGCGCTCAGCGCGCATTTCTGTCAGGCTCAGGCGCTCAAGCGGCTCGAGGCTTCGGTTGTCATCCCGATCGACTTTCTGCGCGTGCCAATGGCGGCAGTGGTGGGCTTTTACGCCTATGGCGAGGCGATTGATCTGTGGGTCTTTCTTGGCGGGGGGATCATCCTGCTGTCCAACCTGCAGGCCGTGCTGGCCGAGCGGCGCGGCAAGATGACCGGCGCCCTCGACACCGAACCGCTGGTGAAGGCATCGCAGCAGCAGCCGAAATAAACCGCTGCGCGGCACCGCAGCGGTGCCGCGCAACCCCGCTTGTCACCGTCGAGACAGCTGTTCTGGCGGCACTCATCCTGATCGAGGTCATACGCTCGCCCGCGCCGTCACGCCCCCGCGGGCCAGATCCCCGTGATCCCACCATTGGACCACAGACATGATCACCTTTCTCAGGAAAACCGCTTGACGCCCCCGAGTGGCTGGACTAAATCGCGGCCTGTTCGTGGCGGAGTAGCTCAGTTGGTTAGAGCAGCGGAATCATAATCCGCGTGTCGGGGGTTCGAGTCCCTCCTCCGCTACCATTTCTCCGCCCGATACGCGTTGAAATGGCAGCACGAACGCCCTTCCAGACGATCCTCACACCGCCTTTGCATTCCCCAATGCGACTGCGCGCACGGTTTGCGCCGGCATCGGCGCCGCCGCGCGATAGCATCACCTTGATGGGGAGAGTTCCGACACGCATCCCGCCGCGCCAAATGCCACAGGGCGCCCTCTCGGACGCCCTGCGCAAACCCGGCCCCGCGATGGGATCAGCGGGTGAATTTCTTGTATTTCACCCGCTTGGGGTTGACCGAATCCGGGCCGAGGCGGCGGATCTTGTCCTGCTCATAGGCTTCAAAGTTGCCCTCGAACCATTCGACATGGGCGTCGCCCTCAAAGGCCAGGATATGCGTGCACAGACGGTCGAGGAAAAAGCGGTCGTGCGAGATGATGACCGCGCAGCCCGCGAAATCGTCCAGCGCCGCTTCCAGCGCCTGCAGGGTCTCCACATCCAGATCGTTGGTCGGTTCGTCCAGCAGCAGCACGTTGCCGCCCGATTTCAGCAGCTTGGCCATGTGCACGCGGTTGCGTTCACCGCCCGACAGCTGCCCCACCTTCTTCTGCTGATCGGCGCCCTTGAAGTTGAAGGCGCTGCAATAGGCACGGCTGTTCATCGTCGCATCGCCAAGCGCGATCAGCTCGGCGCCGCCGCTGATTTCCTCCCAGACGTTCTTGCCATCGGCCAGCGCGTCGCGGGACTGGTCGACATAGGACAGCTGCACCGTGTCGCCCAGGGTGATGGTGCCCTCGTCGGGCTGCTCCTGCCCGGTCAGCATGCGGAACAGCGTCGATTTGCCCGCGCCGTTGGGACCAATCACGCCGACGATACCGCCGGGGGGGATGGTGAAATCGAGGTTCTCAATCAGCAGCTTGTCGCCCATGGCCTTTTTCAGGCCGGTCACTTCGATCACCTTGCCGCCGAGGCGTTCGCCATTGGGGATGATGATCTGGGCGTTGGCGATGCGTTCCTTTTCGGTCTTGTTCGCCATCTCGTTATAGGCGTTGACGCGGGCCTTCTGCTTGGCCTGACGGGCCTTGGCACCGGCGCGGATCCATTCCAGTTCGCGCTCCAGCACCTTCTGCTTGGACTTGTCTTCGCGCGCTTCCTGCGCGACGCGCTTGGCCTTGGCCTCCAGCCACGAGGAGTAATTGCCCTCGTGCGGCAAACCCCGGCCACGCTCCAGTTCCAGGATCCAGCTGGTGATGTCGTCCAGGAAATAGCGGTCGTGGGTCACGGTCAGGATCGTGCCCTTGTACTCGATCAGATGCTTTTGCAGCCAGGCGATGGTTTCCGCGTCCAGGTGGTTGGTCGGCTCGTCCAAGAGCAGCATGTCGGGCGCCTCAAGCAGCAGCTTGCACAAGGCGACCCGGCGGCGTTCGCCGCCCGACAGGGTTGCGACATCGGCCTCGTCGGGGGGGCAGCGCAGCGCCTCCATCGCGACATCGACCTGGCTGTCCAGATCCCACAGGTTTTCTGCGTCGATCTGATCCTGCAGCGCCGACATCTCGTCCGCGGTCTCATCCGAATAGTTCATCGCCAGTTCGTTGTAGCGGTCCAGCTTGGCCTGCTTGGCCGCCACGCCCAGCATCACGTTGCCGCGCACGTCGAGCGTTTCGTCCAGCTGCGGCTCCTGCGGCAGATAGCCCACGGTCGCGCCCTTGGCGGCCCAGGCCTCGCCGGTGAAATCCTTGTCGATGCCGGCCATCACGCGCATCAGGCTGGATTTGCCCGAGCCGTTGACGCCCACGACGCCGATCTTGACGCCGGGAAGAAAGTTCAGACGGATGTTCTCAAAGACCTTCTTGCCGCCGGGATAGGTCTTGGACACGCCGTCCATATGGTAGACGAACTGATAGGACGCCATGGGACTCTCCTGTAAATTTGCCGTCTTGTAGGCGATCAGGCAGGATGATGAAAGGTCAGCGGATGGCGTCCGCGAAATCGGCGCCCATCAGGTCGCGGATGGCATCGACCTGAGGCGCCAGCCGGTCCTCCAGCGCGGCAATCGCCTGCGCAGGCGGCATCAGGCCCGCAGGGTTGGCAAAGACCTTCTGAGTCAGGTTGCCGTAAAAGCACGGGCCGATCCCCAGATGCGCCTCGACCGCATCCATGACCTTGTGCGGCTGGCGGGCGATGTGGCCGAAGGGGATGACCAGCATGTCGGGATAGCGCGCCAGCCAGCGCGGCAGATAGGTCGCGTAATCACCGCGCTCGTCCAGCACCGGGTTGGCCACCTCGGTTAGCCAGTCGTCCAGCGTCACCGGCAGGCGCTTTTCCCGGCGCAGGTTCATGCGCAGTTGCGAGACGGCCCGGTCGACCGGATGGCGGATCAGATAGATCACCTTTGCGCGGGGCAGCAGATCGCGGACCGCCTGCACCCCCACGTCCGGCAGCCCGGAATATTCGGGCGTGAAATCCATCGGCAGGGCATGGGCGGGCGCGGGGGCGAAGACGCGCTTGTACCACTGATTGTGGAACATCTTGCCGCTGGTGATCGCGTCCAGATAGGCGTCCAGTTCGGGCGCCAGATCGACCTTGCGGGTGATATGACGCTGGCGGATTTCCTGCGGCTTGTTGCGATAGTGCCAGCCGATCCAGCGGCGGTGTTCAGGGATATGCAGGTGGTTGAAATACTGCACCTCCTTGAAGGGCGGGATCCAGACCTGCGGGTGCTGGCCCAGCATCTGCGCCAGCCAGCTCGTGCCCGCCTTTTGCGCGCCGATGCACAGCGCGCCGGGCTTGCGCGGCTGGCCCTGCGGATCAAAGGCCGGGCTGACGGTCAGCGTGGTCACAAGCCGCGTGATCTGGTCCTGTTCAGCCGAGTGTTCCCCAGAGATCATATTCGCCCGCCTCATCCACTGTCACCGACACAATATCGCCGGGTTTGAGGGCGTCAAACCCTTCGTCGATAAAGAGATTTCCGTCGATTTCGGGGGCATCGGCCCTGGTGCGGCAGGTGGCACCATCCGCGTCCACCTCATCGACGATCACCTCGATCCGCTGGCCGACCTTGGCCGCCAGCTTGGCCGCGCTGATCGCCTGCGCCTTTTGCATGAAGCGCTCGAACCGGTCCTGCTTGACCTGCGGGTCGACATGGTCGGGCAGATCGTTGGCCCGCGCGCCTTTCACGTTTTCGTACTGGAAGGCGCCGACCCGGTCCAGCTGCGCCTCATCCAGCCAGTCCAGCAGGGTCTGGAACTCGGCCTCGGTCTCGCCCGGATAGCCGACGATGAAGGTGGACCGCAGCGTGATGTCGGGGCAGACGGCGCGCCACGCCGCGATCTCGTCCAGCGTTTTCGCCGCCGCGGCAGGCCGGGCCATGCGCCGCAGCACGTCCGGGTGGGCGTGCTGGAACGGGATGTCCAGATAGGGCAGCACCAATCCATCAGCCATCAGCGGGATCAGGTCGCGCACATGCGGATAAGGATAGACGTAATGCAGCCGCACCCACGCGCCAAGTGAGCCCAGATCGCGCGCCAGATCGGTGATATGGGCGCGGTGGCCACGCTCGGTCCCGTGCTTGCGGTCAAGCCCATAGGCGCTGGTGTCCTGCGAAATCACCAGCAGTTCGCGCACACCCGCAGCCACCAGCTTTTCGGCCTCGCGCATCACGGCATGGGCCGGGCGGCTGACCAGACGGCCGCGCATGTCGGGGATGATGCAAAACTTGCACTTGTGGTTACAGCCCTCGGAAATCTTCAGATAGCTGTAATGGCGCGGGGTCAGGCTGACACCGCTGGCAGGCAGCAGGTCGATGAACGGATCGGGTGAGGGCGGCACCGCCTTGTGGACCGCATCCAGCACCTGTTCATATTGATGCGGGCCGGTGACGGCCAGAACCTTGGGGTGGGCGCCGGTAATGTAATCAGGCTCGGCCCCCAGACAGCCGGTGACAATCACGCGGCCATTCTCGCGCAGGGCCTCGCCGATGGCGTCCAGCGATTCGGCCTTGGCGCTGTCCAGAAAGCCGCAGGTGTTCACCACCACCGCATCGGCGCCGTGATAATCGGCGCTGATCGCATAGCCCTCGGCCCGCAGGCGGGTCAGGATGCGTTCGCTGTCGACCAGCGCCTTGGGGCAGCCGAGGCTGACCATGCCAATGGTCGGCTGGCCCTCCCGGCGATCGTCAGGGATGCGGGCGCGGGCTAGATCGGGGCGAAGATCGGGCGGGTTCTGCTGCATCCGCCGCACATAAGCGATTCGCGGTCGCACGAAAAGACGCAACGCACCGGCGCAACTTTTGCGCGGGTCCTTGCGTGGCTGGCGCAGACGCCCTGACCGGAAGGTTGCCCCATGATCCGCCTGCTGATTGCCCTGACTTTGGCGCTGGCCCTGCCCGCACAGGCCATGGCCGAACGCATCACCACACGCGCCGATTTTCTGTCGCTGGTCGATCAGCGCCGCCTGACCGCGACCGGCATCACCCTGAGCGTGATCCCCGACGGCCGGATCACCGGCCGCGCCTTTGGCCGCGAGGTCACCGGCAGCTGGAGCTGGGACGAGGGCGGCTGGTTCTGCCGCACGCTTGGCTGGGGCCGCCAGAGCTGGCCGCTCAACTGCCAGCTGGTGATCCGCGACGGCGACCGGCTGCGCTTTACCGCCGACCGGGGCACGGGCGACAGCGCGACGCTGCGCCTGCGCTGAGGCGCGCGTCGCCGGAACGTGATTTCCCTGCGCGCGGGCGCCGGGGGATAAGACGGGCATGAAACGCGCCCTCTCCCTCGCCCTGCCCCTGATCGCCGCGCTGGCTGGCTCTGCCGCGGCGCAATCCTCTGGCATCCAGCGCAACGGACCCTATACCGATGTCTGGAACCATCGCGGCGGCAATGTCATGCAGATGGTGCAGACGCGCGAGGAACTGGGCCGCTCGGGGCGCGAGGTGCGGATCCGCGGCTATTGCAGGTCCGCCTGCACGATGCTGACCACGCTGCCCAATGCCTGCCTGGGGCCGCATGCGACGATCGGCTTTCACGCGCCGCGTCTGCCCGGCACCCGGATCATCCCGCCCTATGTCGATCAGATCATGGGCAATTACTATCGCGCGGGCATCCGCGACCGCTGGTTCGGCGGCTGGAACCGCTCGATCAACATGAACGTCATCACGGCGCAGGATTATGTCCGGCTGGACCCGCAGGCGCGCATCTGCGACAGCCTGCGGACCCATGAGCAGCGCACCCGCCGCAACTAGGCCGCCGCCCCGGTTGCTGCGGATCAGTCCCGCAGCCGCCAGCCGGTGGCAAAGATCCAGCGGATGATGCCCAGACAGACCACCACCATCAGCCCCACGGCAAACAGCGAGGTGCCCACCGGCACATCGGCCAGGCCAAAGAACGACCAGCGCACACCGGAAATCAGGTAAAGCACCGGGTTCAGCTTGGCCACGCCCTCCCAGAAGGGCGGCAGCATGCTGGCCGAATAGAAGGCGCCGCCCAGAAAGACCAAGGGCATGATCACCATCATCGGCACGATCTGAAGCTGCTCGAAGGACTTGGCCCACAGCCCGATGATAAAGCCCAGCAGGCTGAAGCCCAGTGCCGACAGCGTCATGAAGGCCAGCAGCCAGAACGGGTGCAGGATATGCACGCCGACAAAGGCGAAACTGGTCAGCAGGATCACCACCGCGATCAGCAGCGACTTGACCGCAGCAGCCCCGACAAAGCCCATGGTGACCTCGATCCAGCCCACGGGCGAGACGAGATATTCATAGATCGTGCCGCTGAACTTGGGGAAATAGATCCCGAAGCTGGCATTGGCGACCGATTGCTGCAGCACGGTCAGCATCATCAGGCCGGGCACGATGAAAGCGCCATAGGCCACCCCCTCGACCGATTCGATGCGCCCGCCGATGGCGGCGCCAAAGACCACGAAATACAGCACCGTCGACAGCACCGGCGAGGCCAGAGATTGCCAGATCGTGCGGAAAAACCGCGTCATCTCGTGGTGAAAGATCGCGCCCACGCCGCGCCAGTTGATGGCCATCATGCCGCCTCCTCCGGTTCCGAGACCAGCGACATGAACACCTCTTCAAGGCTGGTCTGCCGGGTCGAGACATCGCGCACCGTGATCCCGCGCGCGGCCAGATCGCCCAGCAGCCGGGCAATGCCGGTCCGCTCGGCCCGTGTGTCGTAATCAAAGCGCAGCGTGCGCCCGTCTGCGGCCAGTTCCAGCCCCCGGCCCTGCAATTCCACCGGGATCGCTGTCAGCGGCGCGTCCAGTTCCACCGTCAGCGTCTTGCGCCCGAACTCGCCCATCAGCTCGGCGGTGGGGCGCACCAGCAGCAGACGGCCCTTGGCGATGACGCCGATGCGGTCGGCCATCTCTTCGGCCTCTTCCAGATAATGCGTGGTCAGGATGATGGTCACGCCCTCGCGGCGCAGATCGCCCACGACCTGCCACATCTCGCGGCGCAGGGCGACATCGACCCCGGCTGTGGGCTCATCCAGAAACAGCACCTTGGGCTGATGCGACAGCGCCTTGGCGATCAGCACCCGGCGCTTCATGCCGCCCGACAATTCGCGCGTCGCCGCACCCTGCTTGTCCCACAGCGACAGCGCCCGCAGGATCCGTTCAAGATAGGCGTCATCCTGCGGCATCCCGTACAGCCCGCGGGTAAAGCGGACCGTGTTGATGACCGTCTCGAACGGCTCCAGCGCGATTTCCTGCGGCACCAGCCCGATCAGGCGGCGCGCGGCGCGCCAGTCGGTGCGGATGTCGTGCCCGGCCACCCGGACGGTGCCGCCGGTCGGCACCACCAGCCCGCAGATGATCGAGATCAGCGTCGTCTTGCCCGCCCCGTTCGGCCCCAGCAGGGCGATGATCTCGCCCTCGTCGATCGTCAGGCTCACATCGTCCAGCGCTTTGGTGCCGCCGCCATACTCTTTCGAGAGCCGCTCTATCTCGATAATCGCGCCCATGCTGCGCCCTTTCGTCAGACCTGAGGCGCCAGATAAGCACGCCGCCGCGAGGTTACCAGCACCATGGCTTCTTCGCGGCCCAAATACCCGGCCCCCAGCCGCCAACAAGCGCGCGTGAGGGGTCGGCAAGACGGGTTGCGGCCCCGGCCCGGCTCGGCCACAGTCGCGCAAACATGACCTGATCAAGGAGGGACGGCATGTCCCGTTTGCGCCTTTTGCCTGCCGCCGTTCTGGGCCTCTTCGCCCTGTCCGCCTGTGACCGCGAGGCGCCCGGTACGGGCGCGATGCTGGCACCCGGCAGCAGCTATCTCGTCCACCAGATCGACGGCATGGCCGCGCCCGAAGGCGTGACCCTGGAAATCCCCGAGGCCGGGCGCATCGCCGGACAGGCGCCCTGCAACCGCTATTTCGCGGGGTTTGAACAGGACGCCGCATCGCTGGCGATCGGCGCGGTGGGCGCGACCCGCATGGCCTGCCTTGACGACGGTCGCATGGCGGCAGAAACCGCCTTTCTGTCCGCGCTGGAGGCGGTGACGACGGCAGCCCCCGGCGCCCAGGCGGGCCAGATCGCGCTAGGCGACGGCACCCGGACCCGGCTGCTGCTGACCCCGGACGCCTGAGCCGATGTTCCCGATCCGCGATCACAACCCATCAGAGGGCACGCCCTTTGTCACCTGGGCGCTGATCGCGGCGAATGTCGTGATGTATCTGCTGACCCTGCCCGGCAGCGAGGGCGGCGAGGGGCTGTGGCTGCGCCTGGCGCTCTATCCGGTGGCGGTCACGCAGGGCGAGATGCTGACCGGGCTTGTCAGCCATATGTTCCTGCATGCGGGCCTGCTGCATCTGGGCGGCAACATGCTGTTTCTGTGGATCTTCGGCGACAATCTGGAAGAGCAGATGGGCCATGCGGGCTTTCTGGCCTTCTACCTTGCGGCGGGGCTGCTGGCGGCGGCGGCGCAGATCGCCACCGACCCGGTCTCGGGCATTCCGATGGTGGGGGCGTCGGGCGCGATCGCGGGGGTGATGGGCGGCTATCTGCTGCTGTTTCCGCGCGCGCGGGTCGATGTGCTGGCGATCTTCATCGTCTTCTTCAAGGTGTTCACCCTGCCCGCATGGGTGATGCTGGGGGCATGGTTCGCGCTGCAATTGCTGGGCGGGTTCACGGTGGCGGGCGGTCAGGGCGGGGTCGCCTACTGGGCCCATGCGGGCGGCTTTGCGGCGGGTCTGGCACTGGCGCTGCCGCTGTTCCTGCGCCTTGGGGGGCCGCGCTTCTGGGCGCGCACCCATGGCCACCCGCCGCATCCCGAGACGCGCTATACCGCCAGCCGCATTCCCCGCATCCGGCGCTAGACCCTTGCCGGGGGCGGGGCCGCGCGCGTCCTGCCCCATCGAGGGGCAGCCCGCCCGCCGGGGCTATGCCCCGACCCGGCGCCCCACGCTCATGTGCCGCTTGAAGCCGAAACCGGGGCGGCGCTCGACCGTAAAGCCCGCCTCCTGCAAGGCGCGCCGCACATGGCCCGCCGCCGTATAGGTCGCAAATGTCCCCCCCGGCGCGGTATGCGCGCCCACGCCCGCCATCACCTCGGCCGACCACATCTGAGGGTTGCGGGCGGGCGAGAAGCCGTCAAGGAACCACGCATCCGCATGCCCCTGCCAGCCGGGCAGCGTCTGGCGCACATCGCCCAGCACCAGGGTCAGCTCGACCTGCCCCACCATGATCTGCGGCGTTATCTGCGGCTGCCCCCACCCCGCGCGCAATTCCTCGGCCAGCGCTGCCAGTTCGGGGAACGCCGCATGCGCGCGCGCTAGCTGATCCACGCTCATCGGGAACGCCTCGAAACTGGTCATCCGCACCGGCACCCGCGCCACCGCTGCCAGCGCCAGACAATTCAGCCCGGTGCCAAAGCCCAGCTCGGCCACGTGAAAGCCGGGGCGCAGCCGGGCGGGCAGGTCATTGCCGTCCAGAAACACATGCCGCGTCTCGGCCAAGCCGCCCGCCAGACTGAAATAGGGATCGTCGAACCGGGTCGAGACCGGCACGCCGCCCTCGCGCCATTCAAGCTGCGGCTCGTCATTCCCGTGCTGATCGGCTATCTGATCCATCACCGCCAGCTAGGGAAGGACCGCTGCCGTGACAAGTCCCCCAAGCGTCCCGGTCACCGTCATCGGCGCCGGCATCTTCGGCCTCGCCTGCGCCTTCGCCCTGATCCGCCGGGGCGCACCCGTCCGCGTGATCGAGGCCCGCCATGTCGGTGCAGGTTCATCGGGCGGCCATGTCGGCGCGTTGGCCCCCCATGCGCCGGACAACTGGAACCCGAAAAAGGCGCTGCAACTGGACAGCCTGCTGGCCGCCACGCCGTTCTGGGCCGCGGTCGAGGCCGCATCGGGGCTGCCCTCAGGCTATGGCCGCACCGGACGGCTGCAACCGATCCCCGATATGGCGACGGCAGACCGGATGGCAGACCGCATCGGGGCCGCCGCCCGCAACTGGCCCGCCCCCCTGACGATGGGCCTGACCGACAGCCCCTCGGGCCCGCTGATCCCCGACAGCCCCACCGGGTTGTGGCTGCTGGACAGCCTGACCGCCCGCCTGAACCCCCGCGCCGCCTGCGCCAGCCTTGCCGCAGCCATCCGTGCGCTCGGTGGCGAGATCACCGAAGGCCAGCCCGTTCAGGGCGACATCCCCGGCCCGGCGCTCTGGGCGACCGGCGCCGAGGGGCTGGAGGTGCTGGGTCAGGATCTGGGGCGCCGGATCGGTCAGGGGGTCAAGGGCCAGTCGCTGCTGCTGGATTTCGCCGCCCCCGACCAGCCGCAGGTCTTTGCCGACGGGCTGCATATCGTGCCCCATGCCGATGGCACCACGGCCATCGGCTCGACCTCGGAAAACAGCTATGACCACGACCGCCCCGACGATCAGGCCGATGCGCTGCTGACCCGCGCCCGCGCGATCTGCCCGGCGCTGGCCGATGCGCCGGTCCTCGACATCTGGGCCGGGATCCGCCCCCGCGCCCGTTCGCGTGCGCCCCTCCTTGCGCCCTGGCCGGGGCGCCCCGGCCATGTCATCGCCAATGGCGGCTTCAAGATCGGCTTTGGCATGGCGCCGCTGATCGCCGACCGCGCCGCCCGCCTGATCCTCGACGGCGACACGGACCTGCCGCCGCTGTTCGCCCTGCCCTGACCTCTTGACTGCCCAAATACCCAAAGCAAACCCGACGCTTGCCTCGCTGCCGCCCACGGGCCAGACTGCCCCAAAGCCCGGAGACACCGATGACCCCCAAGCTGGACCACGCCTTCGCCGCCATCGACGCGGCCAATGCCAAAGACCCCAATCTGCAGGACGGCACCCCCGCCGAACTGCTGTACGGCCAGCGCATGACGGCCGAGCAGATCAGGCTGTTCCCCGACGCCTCGGACGTGCTGCGCATCGCCTGCCGGGGCCAGCATATCGAACGCTGGACCCTGCCGCGGAGCGCCTATCCCGAAGGCCGCCCCGGCTATCTGCAATGGCGTCAGGAACAGGGCCGCCGCCATGCCGAGCGGGTCGCGGGCATCATGGCCGAGGCGGGCTATGACGCCGATCAGACCGACCGCGCGCGCAAGCTGCTGACCAAGCAGGGCATCAAGCGCGATCCGCAGGTGCAGGCGCTGGAAGACGTGATCTGCTTTACCTTCATCCGCTGGTATCTGGGCGATTTCGCGCCCACCCAGCCCGACCACAAGCTGCCGCGCATCATCGAAAAGACCGCCCGCAAGATGTCGCCCGAGGCGCGCGCCCGCGCGCTGGCCGAGTTCGACATCCCCGAGGCCTTCGCCGCCTATTTCGCCGAGACCGAAGCAAATCCGGCGATCGACCGCGCCGTCATCGTCTCGCATGGCCAGCCGGGCGATCCCGGCCCGCAGCAACAGGCGATCGAGGATCTGGCCGCCGCTGTCGCCACCCACCTGCCGGGTTTTGAGGTGCGCGGCGCCACGCTGGCCATGCCCGGCGCGCTGTCGGCGGCCGCGACCTCGCGCAGCCTGATCTATCCGATGTTCATGGCCGAGGGCTGGTTCACCGGCACCGAACTGCCCCGCCGCCTGACCGAAGCGGGCGCGCCCGGCGCCATCATCACCCGACCCTTCGGCGCCGATCCCGGCCTGCCGGAACTGATCGTCGCCAAGGCGCAGGAGGCCGCCCATGCGCAGGGCTGGGCGCCCGAGGACACGACGCTGCTGCTGTCGGCGCATGGCTCGCAACGCTCGCAGGGCAGCGCCAATATCACCCGCGCGCTGGCCGACCTGATCGCACCGCATTTCGCGCGCGTGGTCACAGGCTTTGTCGAACAGGAGCCTTTCATCGCCGAGGCCGCGCGCGATCTGGGTCAGGCGGTCAGCCTGCCGCTGTTCGCCCTGCGTGCCGAACATGTGCAGGACGACCTGCCCGAAGCGCTGGACGAGGCGGGCTTTGACGGCCCGCGCCTCGACCCGATCGGGCTGGCCCCCGAGGTGCCCGAACTGATCGCCCGCGCCCTGCGCACCGAGCTGGAGCGGCAGGCATGACCGATCAACCGGGGACCCTGCCCACCGCCCTGCCCGCCTATGATCCCTCGGCCGAGGGCGCGCGGATGTCGTTCGACGGGCGCATGTCCTATGGCGATTATCTGGGCCTCGACCGGCTGCTGGCAGCACAGCACCCGCTGTCGGACGCCCATGACGAGATGCTGTTCATCATCCAGCACCAGACCAGTGAGCTGTGGATGAAGCTGGCGCTGCACGAACTGGGCGCGGCGCGCGACCTGATCGCCACCGGCCATCTGCGCCCGGCCTTCAAGATGCTGACCCGCGTCGCCCGGATCATGGAGCAGCTGAATTCCGCATGGGACGTGCTGCGCACCATGACCCCCAGCGAGTATCAGCGGTTCCGCCCGGCGCTGGCCGAAAGCAGCGGCTTTCAGTCGGCCCAGTACCGGATGATCGAATTCGTCGCAGGCAACCGCAATCCGGCGATGATCGCGCCCCATGCCCACCGCCCCGATCTGGCCGACCCTCTGCGGGCCGAACTGACGCGCCCCTCGCTATATGACGAGGTTCTGGCGCGGGTAGCGGCAGCGGGGTTTGATCTGCCGTCCCGCGCGGCGCTGGACCAGCCCCACGCCCCCGATCCCCTTGCCCGCGCCGCATGGGCGCAGATCTACCGCGACCCGTCGCTGCATTGGGAGCTGTATGAGCTGGCCGAAAAGCTGGTCGATTTCGAGGATTACTTTCGCCGCTGGCGCTTCAACCATGTCACCACCGTCGAACGGGTGATCGGCTTCAAGCGCGGCTCGGGCGGCACCTCGGGGGTCAGCTATCTGCGCCGGATGCTGGACGTGGTGCTGTTTCCCGACCTATGGGATCTGCGCAGCGAGCTGTGACGCTCAGCGCCGCGCCTCGGGGCGGGCGTAATAGGCATAGCTGGCAACCTCGGCAAAGCCATGCCGCTGATACAGCGCCTGCGCGGGCTGGTTGGCGCGGCTGACGGCAAGGGCCAGACGGCTGGCGCCGCCTTCTGCCGCCCAGAACGCCGCCTGACGCAGCATCCAGCCCGCCAGCCCCTTGCGCCGGAACGGCGCCAGAACCTCCAGCGCGTGCAGCATCGCCACATCGCCCGACCGCGCGACAAAACCGGCAGCGGCGGCCCGGTCCTCGATACGGCCCAGCAGCGCCGTCTTGTCCAGCACCACCCGCGCCATCACCGCCTGCCGCGCGGGATTGATGCTGCCCGCCGCCCAGACCTGGCGCTGGATCGCCAGCGGCGGCCAGATGGCAAAGGTGGTGACCCGTGGCAGCGGACGGTCGGTCAGGCGGGCCACCGGCGCCTCCAACACCAGCGTCGGGATCTCGGGGCGGTAGCCGCGCGCCTCAAGCGCGCCGATCAGCGCGTGGTCCTGATCCCATGCGCGAAACAGCGGGCGCTGGTTCCAGCGCGCATGCAGCGCCTCGGCGGCGTCAATATCCGCGCCGGACCACGCGCCATCGGCGCGGGCGGAACTGACCCGCCCCCCGGCCCCCGCGCCACGCCCGACGACAAAGCCGCCCGCCCGCGCCGCCTCGGCGGGGGGCCAGCTTGCCTCGAAGGCATGGGCCAGAGCGGCGTCGGTCACAGGCTCAGCCGCGCCTTCAGCGCCGCCATCGCCTCGGCCACCCGCGCGGCATCGAGGCCGCGCACGACCAGATTGGTGCCCCAGCCCGACGGGTCATGGAACGGATAGCTGCCCAGAGACAGGTCGGCGAAATCAGAGGCCACGGCCTTGAGATCCTCGGCCACATCGCTTTCCCCGCGCCGCACCTCGACCGACAGCGACTGCACCGGGCGCCCGCCCGACAGGCGCGGCAACAGCCAGTCGACCATGCCGCGGAACACCTCGGGGACACCGGCCATGACATGGGTGTTGCCGATCGAGAAACCGGGTGCCGCCGAGACGGGATTGTCGATCAGCGTGGCCCCCACGGGAATGCGGGCCATGCGCAGGCGGTTTTCGGTCAGCTCGACCCCCATGCGCTGGCAGCGGGCCTGCAACAGGGCGCGGGCCTCGGGGTGGATCTCGACCGTGGTGGTGTGGGCGGCGGCGACGGCATCGGCGGTGATGTCGTCATGCGTGGGGCCGATGCCGCCCGAGGTGAACAGCAGATCATATGCACCGCCGAGGCTGCCATCCAGCGCCCGGATCGCGGCGACGATCTGTTCATGCACGTCCGAGACGACCCGGATCTCGCGCAGATCGAACCCGGTCGCCGACAGAACCTGCGCCAGATGATGGGCATTGCCCTCGCGCGTGCGGCCCGAGAGGATCTCGTCGCCGATCACCAGAATTGCCACGGTGGGATTGTCCGACTGCATGCGCTGCCCTTTCGCTTATCTCGCCTCCCTTTATGCCCGCGCGCGGGGCTGGAACAAGTGCGGCATCGCGTCTATCTAGGCGCAATGACGAAAGGATCTGCCATGGACGAAGGCCGCATCACCCGCGAGGGCATCCGTATCCACATGCCCGCCGATTTCGACGGCATGCGCAGGGCCGGCCGCGTGGCCGCACAGATCCTGGACGAGATCGGCCCGAAGGTGCAGCCCGGCGTCAGCACCGGCGCGCTGGACGACCATATCCGCGAGCGGATCGCCGAGTTGGGCGTGACCTCGGCCACGATCGGCTATCGCGGTTATCAGCATGCCAGCTGCATCAGCGTGAACCATGTCGTCTGCCACGGCATTCCCGGCGACAAGCTGTTGCAGGATGGCGACATCCTGAACATCGACGTGACGGTGATCGTGGATGGCTGGTATGGCGATACCAGCCGCATGTATGTGGCGGGCCGCGCCTCGATCAAGGCGCAGCGGCTGTTGCAGGTGACCCATGACGCGCTGATGAAGGGGATCGAGGCGGTGCGCCCCGGCGCCACTTTCGGTGACATCGGCCACGCGATCCAGACCTATGCCGAAGCGCGGCGCATGTCGGTGGTGCGCGACTTCTGCGGCCATGGCATCGGCAAGGTGTTCCACGCCCCGCCGAACGTGGTGCATTTCGGCCGTCCCGGTCGTGGCGCGGCGCTTGAGGAAGGGATGTTCTTCACCATCGAGCCGATGATCAACCTTGG
The DNA here is from genome assembly GCF_046289755.1 of Paracoccus sp. (in: a-proteobacteria). Classification (GTDB taxonomy): domain Bacteria; phylum Pseudomonadota; class Alphaproteobacteria; order Rhodobacterales; family Rhodobacteraceae; genus Paracoccus. Next base: position 50,783 of record NZ_JBKBVD010000025.1, read on the forward strand.
CCGCCCCGAAACCAAGGTGCTGGCCGATGACTGGACCGCCGTGACCCGCGACAAGTCGCTGTCGGCGCAGTTCGAACACTCGGTCGGCGTCACGGCAGACGGGTGCGAGATCTTCACGCCGTCCGACCGCTTTTTCCCCACGCTGGACTGAGCGGCACGGGCATCGCATTTTGCGTCCCGCGAAGGCCGGGGGCGCTTCGCCCCCCGGACCCCCCGAGGATATTTCAGCCAAGGCAAAATGCGGGAGTCGTGCGACATGCGGCTTCGGTCAGATGCTGTGCGCTCAGGGCATGAGCGGGGCGGGGCGCGCAGGGGGTCCGGGGGGTGCAACCCCCCGGGACTTCGCGGGACGCAATCAGGCGCGACCTGCCGTGCCTGACAACAGCGACGGGTCGATGCCCTGTGCCCGCAATGCGCGGCTCCATTTCTCGTCATGCGACGGATCAAAGATCAGCTCTTCCGCCCCGTTGCCCGTCAGCCAGCCATTCGCCAGCATCTCGGCCTCCAGCTGCCCCGGCCCCCAGCCCGAATAGCCAAGCGCCAGCACCGCCGCCTCCGGGCCCGAGCCAGAGGCCAGATCCTCCAGAATGTCGCGCGTTGTGGTCATCGCCAGACCGCCCGAAATCCGAAGCCGTCCTTCCGGGTCCGTCCCATGTTCGGGCACCTTGTGCAGCACGAACCCGCGACCGGGTTCGACCGGACCGCCAAAGCAGACCTCGATCCGCCGGGCGCCGTCATCCGCCTCGATCCCCAGTTGCTCCAGCAGGTCGCCAAAGGCGATCTCGGGCAGGGGGCGGTTCAGCATCAGCCCCATCGTGCCCTCGTCCGAATGTGCGCAGACCAGCACGACCGCGCGCTGAAAGCGCGGATCGGTCATGCCGGGCATCGCGATCAGGATCTTGCCTGTCAGGTTCGGGGTCTGCACGTCCAGCGTCATCATCACTCCTTTTCATCAAAGATCGGTGCGCGGCGCAGAAGTTGCAAGCCGCACGCGGCTTTGTGACTTCTCATCGCGCCCCCGTCGCGGATAAGGCTGAGGGCATGACACGAGTTTCTGCCCTTTTGATCAGCACGCTGCTTCTGGCCGCGCCCGGTGCGGCCCAGACCGGGGCCGGGGACATGCCGCTTGGCCTCGTCTCGGCGCGCATTCTGCCCGGCTGGACCGACCCGGATGGCACCCGCGTGTCGGCGCTGGAGCTGGTGCTGGAGCCGGGTTGGAAAACCTATTGGCGCAGTCCCGGCGACAGCGGCCTGCCCCCCAGCTTTGGCTGGGAAGGGTCGGACAATCTGGACCGGATCACCTTTCACTGGCCAGCGCCCGAGGCCATCAATTCGGGCGGGTCGCAGGAACTGGGCTACCATGACCGTCTGCTGCTGCCCTTCACCGCAAGCCCGCAGCAGGCCGGCAAGCCGATCGGCCTGACCAGCCAGATCGAGCTGGGCCTGTGCGAGAACATCTGCGTGCCCGCCCATCTCGACCTCTCGGCGCCGCAGCCGGGCGGCGCCCCCGACCGCCGCATCATGGCGGCGATGGACGAAACGCCCCGGCTGATCGCCGACCTGCCCGACTGCCGCATCAGCGACATCGCCGACGGGCTGCGGGTCGAGATGGCCCTGACCGGCGCCGCGCCCGGACTGGCCGCGCCCGAACTGGCTGCGATCGAGGTCGAGGGCAAGCCCGACCTCTGGGTTTCGGGCGCCGAGATCGAAACGCGGCCCGATGGCACCTTCGCCGTGGCCGAACTGGTCGGCCCCGAGGCGGCGCCCTTTCCGCTGGACCCGCGCGCACTGCGCCTGACCGTGATCGGCGCGGATGAGGCGGTGGAAACGCTTGGCTGCCGCCTGACGCCCTAGGCG
>NZ_JBKBVD010000083.1:0-7902 GCF_046289755.1 Paracoccus sp. (in: a-proteobacteria)
AGCGCTTCTACAACCCGCGTAGACGGCATTCGAAACTGGGCTATCTCAGCCCCATGGAGTTCGAGACCCGCGCTATGCTAGCTGAACCCGCTGTCCACGAAACCGGCGGCAGCTCAGGCCAATCAATTTCCCAGCAGAGCGATCCTGCGTCTTGCCGGTGCATTCGTGACAGACTGCGCAGTTGAGCAAGCTTCTCCAATATGTCATTCAGATGGCGAATCGGATCCTGTCGTTTGCGGCCGGATGGCTTCTCCGGGCGCCTATCCCCCGGCAACCTGACCGAGTTGACGCTCTGCTTCTGCGCTGCCTGCCACAAGCGGACCCGCTCGGGCGAGTTTCAAAAATCCTATGAACACAGATACGCCAGTTCTGGAGCGCACCACGCTGCTGATCGACGGCAGCCATGTCGATCGCCTGAAATCCAAGTTCGGGCGGCTGATCGACCTTGAGAAGCTGATCGCCCATTTCGCCTTGGCGGGGCGACCGGTTTGCGCACATTACTATCGGGACAGCCGGGACAGTGCCGAGCAGGCGCGGCTGGCGCGATTTTTTGACTGGCTGGAGCGTCATGGGATCAAACGCCACGGTGTCGATGACTTCAACGAACCCTGGTATGTCCGCGAACGCTATGGCAGCAATCTCGTCGCCCTCGCCGCAGATGCCGTGGCCGCCGCGGAAGACGGTGACCGGCTTGTGGTCCTGTCAGGCGACGCAAAGCTGGTCCCTGTCTTTGGCCTGCTGGAACAGATGGACGTGCCTGTCACTCTGATCTCAAGCCTGTCTGTGCCTCAGAGCATTGCTCCACCGCCACCACTCGTGGCGCTGGCAGATGAATTTATAGACATCGCAAAGGATGACAGGTTCTTTTTGCCACAGACCGGGCAGAACGAGGGCCCGGCATCAGGTTTCTGCCCTCGGGCCGGTTGATTTCCGGGGGGCATTCTGTCTATGAGACAAGCAAGCGCAAGGACCCGGTGAGAGCCCGGGTGGCTGTTCCGGCCGCTGATCCGCCGGATAATCCTCTGATAAGCCCTGAATTTAATGCCGGACCGTCTTGAAAAAGACCCTCCGATGCAGGGTATTGGACAGTTTATGATCTCACTCTCTGAATACCGGAACCAATGGTTCGGTAATATCCGCGGCGATGTGCTGGCGGGGGTCGTTGTGGCGCTTGCCCTCATCCCCGAGGCGATCGCCTTTTCGATCATCGCGGGGGTGGACCCCAAGGTGGGGCTTTACGCCAGCTTTTCGATTGCCGTTCTGATCGCCTTTGTGGGCGGGCGTCCGGGCATGATCTCGGCCGCGACCGCCGCGACCGCCGTGCTGATGATCACGCTGGTGCGCGATCACGGGCTGGAATACCTGCTGGCCGCGACCGTGCTGGCAGGGCTGTTGCAGATCGGCGCCGGGCTGCTGAAGCTGGGCCGGTTCATGCGCTATGTCTCGAAATCGGTGATGACCGGGTTCGTGAACGCACTGGCGATCCTGATCTTCATGGCGCAGCTGACCGAGCTGGATCTGAGCATCCCCGGCATTACCTGGCTGACCTATGCGCTGGTCGCGGCCGGTCTGGCGATCATCTATCTGCTGCCGAGGATCACCACGGCGGTCCCCTCGCCGCTGGTCACGATCGTCGTGCTGACGGCACTGGTCTGGTTCACCGGCTGGGATGTGCGCACCGTGGGCGATATGGGCGCGCTGCCCGACACGCTGCCGGTGTTCCTGATCCCGGATATTCCGTTAAACCTCGATACGTTGCTGATCATCCTGCCCTATTCGCTGGCCGTGGCCATCGTGGGCCTGCTGGAAAGCCTGATGACGCAGAACATCGTCGATGATCTGACCGACACCAAATCCAACCGCAATCAGGAATGCGTGGGTCAGGGCATCGCCAACACCGCCACCGGCTTTATCGGCGGCATGGCGGGTTGCGCGATGATCGGTCAGTCGATCATCAACGTCAAATCCGGCGGGCGGGGGCGGTTGTCGTCTTTCTCGGCGGGTGTGTCGCTGCTGATCATGGTGGTGGGGCTGGGTGGCCTTGTCGCGCAGATCCCCATGGCGGCGCTGGTGGCGATCATGTTCATGGTGGCGATCGGGACGTTCTCGTGGTCGTCGCTTGGCAACCTGAAGACGCATCCGCGATCCTCGTCGGTGGTGATGATCGCGACGGTGTTCACGGTGGTTTATACCCACAATCTGGCGATCGGCGTGCTGGTCGGCGTGATGTTGTCGGGGATCTTCTTTGCCGCCAAGATCGCGCAGCTGTTCCGCATCCGCACCACGCTGTCGGAAGACGGGCGCGAGCGGTCCTATGTGATCGAAGGCCAGCTGTTCTATGGCTCGGCCGAGGATTTTGCCGCAGCGTTCGACTATAAAGAAGCCGTCGAGCGCGTGACTATCGACGTCAGCCGTGCGCATATCTGGGACATCAGCTCGGTCCAGGCACTGGACATGGCGATCCTGAAGTTCCGCCGCGAAGGTTCGGATGTGAAGCTGATCGGCATGAACGAAGCATCGGAAACGCTGGTCGACAAGCTTGCCATTCATGACAAGCCCGGTGCCATGGACAAGCTGATGGGCCATTGAGGGAGGATACCATGACTGACAAGATACTCGCACTGGTGGACGGCTCGGTTTACTCTGAAAGCGTCTGTCATCACACCGCCTGGATCGCGGGGCGTCTGAACGCCAGCATCGACGTGATGCATGTCCTTGGCCGTCGTGAAACCGGCGCGTCGCAGAACCTGTCGGGTGCGCTGACCCTCGGCGCGCGGTCCGCGCTGCTGGCGGAACTGGCCGCAGCGGATGAGCAGCGCGCGCGCCTGGCCCAGGCCAAGGGCCGCGCGATCCTTGAGGATGCACAGAAGATCCTTGAGGCCGACGGCACCGGCCCGGTCACGCCGCATCTGCGCAAGGGGGACATTCTGGAAGCCGTGCAGGAGGTCGAACCCGATCTGCGCGCCATCGTCATCGGCAAACGCGGCGAGGGCGCGGATTTCGCGACCGGCCATCTGGGGTCGAACCTCGAACGGATCGTGCGTGCATCCAAGGTGCCGGTGTTTGTGGCGTCGCGCGCGTTCCGCCCGGTGACCAAGGTGCTGGTCGCCTATGACGGCAGTAGCTCGGCCATGAAGGCGGTCGATCGGATGTCGAAAAGCCCGGTGTTTGAGGGACTGGAAATCACGCTGCTTTATGTCGACAATGGCAGCGGACCCATCGGCACAAAGCTGGAGACAGCGGTCGCCGCACTTGGCGCCGCCGGGCTGGAGGCGACAGGCCGCGTGGCGCGGGGCGAGCCGGATGAGGTGCTGCAATCCATCGTGTCCGACGAGGGATTTGGCCTGCTGGTGATGGGCGCCTACGGGCATTCGCGCATCCGCAGCCTGATCATCGGCTCGACCACGACGGCGATGGTGCAGGCTGTGAAGATCCCGGTCCTGCTATATCGCTGAAGACGTTTTTGCAGACAGCCTGCATCCGGTGCGCCGGGTGCAGGCGCATCGGAACCGCCCTGTTGACGCAAGGAGAGGCGATTGGACCCACAGGATATTGCTGCTCATTTTGCGCCGCTTCTGCAACTGGAGCTGTCCAGACTGGAAAAGGACTCGGACGACACGGCCGAATCGCGCAAGCCTGTGGAACTGGACCAGCAAAGCGTGGGGCGCCTGTCCCGGATGGATGCGATGCAGAATCAGGCGATGGCCAGCGCCGTCGATGCCCGCCGCCACGCCCGCATCCGGGCCATCCGCGCGGCACTCTCCCGCATCAAGGCTGGTGAATTCGGGTATTGCGAGGAATGCGGCGATCCGATCCCGTTCAGACGCCTGACCCTCGACCCTGCCTTTACCCGCTGCGTAGGCTGTCGCGGTTAGGTCCGCGCTCGCGAATTTCCCGACTGCCGATCAGTTTCAGAAAGTCTCCCATGATTATCAACATTGCCGTTGGCCGGATCAGCAGAAAGACGATGAACGACCTGCACGAATACATGCGGTCTTTCTGCCCCGACCAGCACTCCGCGTTCTGGATCGGCGATCAGGTCTATCTGGAGCTGTCCTCGGTCGAAGCGCTCGACCTGATCCGAGCCCAGTTTCCTGAAATAGACCTCCGTATCCTCGGACAGGGGGATGCGCCGCCAAAGCAAACGTAAACCCATTGGAAGGGAACTTATGACCAAAATCACCCTCACCCCGCATGGTAAATTCATTGTCAAGGCGGGCCATGTGAACAACCAGATCGTCGCCCGCCTGTTTTCCGCCGAGCCGAAAGCCTTCCGCGGCCATATTCTGGAAGCAGCCGGGTCGTCGCCGTCTGAAGCAACAGGACAGGTCATTCAAACCTTCGATCAGATGACGGACACCGCCCGCGCCAACAGGCGCCTGGACAGCATCACCGGAGCAGAGGTGCCGACCCGCTTCGAGTTCGAGACGGTTCTGCGGATCATTGATGTCCCCGCCCGTGCGCTCACCGTTCTGCGCAAACTTGTGTCCGCGTCCGAAAACCAGATCTCTCTTGAGGATTTCGCCCGCATTTCGGGGCTGACCTCGGCTCAGGAGGTGATCGACTGTCTGGAAAAGCTGGGCGTTTCGATCTGCGCGGAGCTTGCCTGCGACCTTCCCGCCGGTATGCGGCACTATATCATGCTGCGCATCCCGACTGGCGAATTTCCAAAGGAAACAGCCCGGCTGGAACTGCAGCCCGAATTTGCCGAAGCCCTGACGGCGCTGCATCAGGGCAGTCAAAGGGTCCGGCCCTCCGACGCGGCCTGAGCGACAGCAATGGCCTCCTCCCCCCTCATCAGACAGATCCGTCGCGTTCTGGTGGCGCGCCCTGCCGCAACACCCGGCGATATCAGAAACATGGTGCCGGAGGCGCGTGACCAGTCTGACGATCAGCTCCGCAAACTGCTGGACCATATCCGGGCCAGTCCCGGGCCGAAAACGAACTGGCGGGTCAAGTGAGCCCGCGCACCTTCCGCACGCCACAGATGCGTGTCAGCGGATTATATAATCCATCCGAAAGACGAGATATGCACGTAAAAAAAGAAAAGAAGACCACTCGACTTATCAAAAACTGGTTCAGGAAATTCGTGTCGTCGATCGTCAGAACCGGCAATCTGCATCTGGAATTCCCGGACGGTCAACGGGAGATCTTTGGCGATACGACCGGCCCCCTGATCTATGCGCGGTTCACCCGGTGGAGCGCGATCCATCGGCTGATTCTCAATCCTGAACTGGCCATGGGCGAGGCCTATATGGACAGTGATATCGTCATGATTCAGGGCGATATTTACGATTTTCTTGATGTCGCCTTCCGCAACCTGACCGTGAGCGAGGTGCCTGGCCCCTCGCGCGCCGTCCGCGCCGTTGCCGCGATCGCCATGCGACGCGACAGGCACAATTCACGGAAACGATCGCGCGACAATGTCGCCCATCATTACGATCTGGACGGCGGGCTCTACGACCTCTTTCTCGATCAGGACGCGCAATATTCCTGTGCCTGTTTCGAAGACGGCTGCGACGATCTGGACGCGGCGCAGCTGGCCAAGAAGCGCCATCTTGCAGCCAAGCTGGATCTGCAGCCCGGCCACAAGGTGCTGGACATCGGTTCGGGCTGGGGTGGTCTGGCCGTGTATCTGCCGGATCGTCACCCGCCGCAGGACGCGCCGCTGAAGGTGCCAGCGTAGAATGTCTTAACCTCGCGCCTTCAGCACCAGCGTCGCAGACACTTTATCAGGGCTCCGCATCTGGTTCCTCCGCGATACTTCTCTTCGCGAATGATGATGGAATGTCGTGCGGTCCATATGACCTCCCGTCTCACGCAGGGGGGCAGCTCCTCCTGTGGTCAGGGGGTCAGTGTGCCGTGGCGCCTGACAGCTGGCTGAAGACCGAGGCCGGTCCGTCGCGCAAGAAGCGGCGGCGGTGAAGTAACAGCGGGCTATAGCTTTCCTAAGGTTGTTGTCCTATCCCACACGCACCTCGGCAGTGAAGTACCCTTTGGCTGCGTTGCCATGAATGATGCCGGTGCAGGCAACAACGTGACGGAGATGGACGCAATGAGACTGATCAAGAAACTCGTCCATCCCGACGTCAAGACCGTGACAGGCGCGGTTCTTACCCGCCGTGCGGCGCGCGGTATCGTGTTGCGCGAAAGGTCGATCCTGCTGCTGTTCACCGACCGGTACAACGATTTCAGCTTTCCTGGCGGCGGCGTTGCCGAAGGAGAGGGCCTGATTGACGGTCTGTGCCGCGAACTTGAAGAAGAAACCGGCGCCAGCAATGTCCGCGTGCAGCGCAACTATGGCTACATCGAGGAGTTGCGGCCGCATTGGCAGCCGGGCTTTGATCTGATGAACATGACGTCGCACTTCTTTTTCTGCGACATTGATCCCGAATTGCGCGCCACGAAGATGGAAGACTACGAAAAGGCGAACGGGATGCGGCCGGTCTGGGTGAATCTTGAGGAGGCAATCGCTCACAACCGTGGCGTCATGCAACGCCGTGAGGCCTCCATGGGGTTCTCGATCCGGCGTGAAACCTTCATGCTGGAAGAGCTGGTGGGCGATCTGGCGAAGGCTTCCTAGTCAGGCCCTGCCTTGCACCGCGCCCGACACGGTTTCCGTGCAGTGCAGTGCAAGGCTGTCCGGGTCAGATCCTGTTCGGGTACGGTCGCAGGCCCAGCAAAATCGCGGCCTTCTCGCTCAGCGGATGCGCCAGACGTCCGGCGTCGGTCTGATCCGCCAGCTGCGCGCGCAGCAAGCCGTAAACCGTCTGACGATCCTGACCGGTGTTGATTATTTCGCATTTTCCCTGGCGTTTGAAGTGCTCGACAATCGGCAAGGTCTCGGCCTTGAAGGTGTCAAAGCGCAGCTTTATGCTGTCGATATTGTCGTCGCTGCGGCCTGAGTATTGTGCGCGGCCAAGAATCCGCTGTGTCAGCACCGCAAGCGGGCATTCGAAATAGATCATCTTGGGCAAGTCACCGTCCTGACCAAAGGCCGCATGCCACGCCGCCAGATTGCCGAACGAGCGTGGAAAACCGTCGATCAGAAAATTCAGATTGCCGGTCCGGCGGATTGTCTGCTCAACGGCGTCCCTGAGCAGTCCGGCGGTGATGTCGTCCGGCACCAGCAAGCCCGCATCCATATACTTTCTGATCAGCGCAGTCCGGGGACCACCTGCCTTCAGCTCGGCGCGCAGCAGATCGCCGGCGGACAGGTGGGTCCATCCGAGCTGGATCTGTGCCAGATCGCACATCGTTCCCTTGCCCGCTCCGGGGCCGCCAAGCACGAAGACGATGTTCGGCTGAGGGGTCGGCAGGCGCGGATCGCAATGGTGCAGCGTCACTGACGGTGCCGGCGCGATCCCCATCTTGTAGACGTTCCAGGGCCGGTCGGTCGGCGGCAACGCATCGTCGCAGGTCAGCTCATAGGCCAGATGACCATCAAGCCGCGAAATCCGCCACGACGCGTAGCTGTTGGAATATGAGATCGCGGGGCTACGGACAGCCTTGCCGTCGGCACGGTCCCATGCTGGTTTGCCGTTCCAGAAGCCCGGACTGGACAGGGTGCCGGATTCGGATTCAGCGGGCGGCGCCGTCGAGGGCATGTAGAGACCATCGACCTCTGCCAGGCCCGCGCCGGAGACTTCAATAAACAGGGTGTTGGATACAGATGTGTCGTTCTTCGTCATATGAGACCCTTTTTCACGGATGTTCGGGTTCCCACGAACATGCGGTCGCGGGCTGCGGTGATGTGGTGGCGCATCGCCGCGGTCGCATCTTCGGGGTGCTGGCTGCGGATGGCCTCGATGACGGCGCGATGCTCGGACTGGACCTGTTCCTGCCGCGCCGGATCGGCCAGCAGCGTCAGCGAGCGCGACAGATTCATGCCGAACCCGATCT
>NZ_JBKBVD010000084.1:0-7846 GCF_046289755.1 Paracoccus sp. (in: a-proteobacteria)
ACCCGTTGACAGCACCCCGCCCGGCACCCATGTTGCCGCCCCATTGCAGTCGCCCGAGGAATCCATGCCCGTCGTCGTCGTCGAATCTCCGGCCAAGGCCAAAACGATCGAGAAATATCTGGGCGGCGATTATCGTGTGCTGGCCAGTTTCGGACATGTCCGCGACCTGCCGCCCAAGGATGGCAGCGTCGATCCCGACCATGATTTCGAGATGAAATGGGAAATCGCGGCGGACAGCAAAAAGCACCTCAAGGCGATCCGGGACGCGCTGAAGGACGATCAGAACCTGATCCTCGCCACCGACCCCGACCGCGAGGGCGAGGCGATCAGCTGGCACCTGCTGGAGGCGCTGGCCCCCGCGCTGAAAAAGGGCGCCGAGGTCAACCGCGTCACCTTCAACGCCATCACCAAGGCCGCCGTGACCGAGGCGATGGCCAATCCCCGTCAGATCGACCAGCCGCTGGTCGACGCCTATCTGGCGCGCCGCGCGCTGGATTATCTGGTGGGCTTCAACCTGTCGCCGGTGCTGTGGCGCAAGCTGCCGGGCGCGAAATCGGCGGGGCGGGTGCAATCGGTCTGCCTGCGTCTGATCGTCGATCGCGAGATGGAGATCGAGGCGTTCAAGCCCCGCGAATACTGGTCGGTCCATGCCCGTCTGGCGACGCCGGGGGGCGAGGAGTACGACGCGCAGCTGGTCTCGCTTGCAGGCAAGCGGCTGGACCGGTTCGATCTGGCCGATGCGGGCGCCGCCGCGATGGCGGTCAGTGCCGTGTCCAGCCGGGCGCTGACGGTGGCCAGCGTCACCGCCAAGCCCGCCAGCCGCAACCCCTGGCCGCCCTTCATGACCTCGACCCTCCAGCAAGAGGCCTCGCGCAAGCTGGGCATGGGCGCCAAGGCCTGCATGTCCTCGGCGCAGCGGCTGTATGAGGCCGGGCTGATCACCTATATGCGGACCGACGGCATCGACATGGCCCCCGAGGCGGTGATGGCCGCCCGCGACGCGATCCGGGCCAAGTTCGGCGAGAATTACCTGCCTAAATCGCCGCGCATGTACAAGAACAAGGCCAAGAACGCGCAAGAGGCGCATGAATGTATCCGGCCCACCGACATGATGATGTCGCCCGACCGGCTGAAACTGGCCGCCGAGGATCAGCGCAAGCTGTATGACCTGATCTGGAAGCGCACCATCGCCAGCCAGATGGAAGCCGCCCGGATGGAGCGCACGACGGTCGAGATCGCCAGCTCTGACGCGCAGGTCGGCCTGCGCGCGACCGGTCAGGTGATGCTGTTCGACGGCTTCCTGCGCGTTTACGATCAGGGCCGCGACGATGAGGATGGCGAGGACAGCGCCCGCCTGCCCGCCATCTCGCAGGGCGAGGTGGCGCGACCGGTGCGCGACGCCTTTGTCAGCGAATTCGCCAAGGCCACCGAGAAGGGCGCCGACAAGACCGACGCCAAATCCCCCCCCCTGCCCGAGGCGCCCAAGGGCCAGCGCGCAGCCCCCGGCCTGCTGATGGACGATGCCGCCGCGACTGCTGCACGCCAGCATTTCACCCAGCCCCCGCCCCGCTATACCGAGGCCACGCTGGTCAAGCGCATGGAAGAGCTGGGCATCGGCCGCCCCTCGACCTATGCCAGCATCGTCACCACGATTCAGGACCGCGAATATGTCCTCAAGGACAAGAACCGCCTGATCCCCGAGGACAAGGGCCGGCTGGTCACGATCTTCCTGCTGAAATATTTTCCGCGCTATGTCAGCTATGATTTCACCGCCGATCTGGAAAACGAGCTGGATGAGATCAGCGCCGGCGACCGGTTGTGGCGCGATGTTCTGGGGCGGTTCTGGAAAGATTTTTCCAAAGCGCTGGAAGGCACGTCCGAGCTGCGTATCACCGAGGTGCTGGAGGCGATCGACGACGCGCTGGCGCCGCATCTTTATCCGCCGCGCGCCGACGGGGGCGATCCGCGTGTCTGCCCGGTCTGCAATGCCGGGCGCCTGAACCTCAAGACCGCGCGGTCGGGCGGCGCCTTCATCGGCTGCACCAACTATCCCGAATGCCGCTATACCCGCCCGCTTTCGGCGCCCGATGGCGACACGCCGGTCGGCGACCGGGTGCTGGGCGAGGATGCGGGCGATCAGATCAGCCTGAAAAACGGGCGTTTCGGCCCCTATGTCCAGCGCGGCGAGCCCACGGAAGAGGCGCCCAAACCGCCCCGCGCCTCGATACCCAAGGGCTGGGACGCGGCGGGGATCGAGCTTGACCGCGCCGTGCAGCTTCTGTCGCTGCCGCGCCCGGTGGGGCCGCATCCCGAGGATGGCGTCCTGATCGAGGCGGGGATCGGGCGCTTTGGCCCCTATGTCAAACACGGCTCGAAATACGCCAATATTGCGGATGTCGATGAGGTCTTCATCATCGGCATGAACCGCGCGGTCGAGGTGCTGGCCGCCAAGCAGACCCGTGGGCGGGGCGCCGCCGCCGCACCGCTGCGCGAGTTGGGCGACCACCCCGATGGCGGCGCGATCCAGGTGATGAGCGGGCGCTATGGCCCCTATGTCAAATGGGGAAAGGTGAACGCGACGCTGCCGCGCGACGTCGCGCCCGAGGATCTGAGCGTCGAGCAGGCGCTGGAACTGATCGCCGCCAAGGCCGCGAAATCGCCCAAGAAGGCGACCCGGAAGGCGCCTGCCAAAGCGCCCGCGAAAGCAGCGGCGGCGAAGAAACCGGCGGCTAAGAAGCCTGCGGCGAAGGCACCGGCCGCGAAGAAACCGGCCGCCAGGAAGCCTGCTGCCAGCAAGCCTGCCGCAAAGAAAGCCGCAGGCACGCCGGACGAAGGCTGATCAGGCATGCCCATAGCCCCCGCCCGCAAAAAGCGGGGGCGGGCGGCTTTTGCCTGACCGTCCGGGCGACGCCCCTGCCCCTGCCCCTGCCCCTCGGTCCGCAGTCCCGCCGCTAACAGTCGGGGCCGCGATTGACTCCGCCCAAGCTGCGCGCGACAAATCGTGCAGGCGCAGAAACCTGAAGAACGGGAGGACCGATGAAGAAGGTCTATGGGAATGCGGCAGAGGCGCTGGATGGTCTCTTGCATGACGGGATGTTCATCGCGGCGGGGGGGTTCGGGCTGTGCGGCATCCCAGAACTGCTGATCGACGCGCTGGTCGAGAGCGGCGTGAAGGACATGACCATCGCCAGCAACAATTGCGGCGTGGACGGGTTCGGGCTGGGCAAGCTGCTGGACACGCGCCAGATCCGCAAGATGATCAGCAGCTATGTCGGCGAAAACGCCGAATTCATGCGCCAGTATCTGTCGGGCGAGCTGGAGCTGGAGTTCAATCCGCAGGGCACGCTGGCCGAACGGATGCGGGCGGGCGGCGCCGGCATTCCCGGTTTCTACACGAAAACCGGCGTCGGCACCGTCATCGCCGAGGGCAAGGAGGTCAAGAATTTCGACGGGCAGGATTATATCCTGGAACGCGGGATCGTGGCCGATCTGTCGATCGTCAAGGCCTGGAAGGCCGATGACACCGGCAATCTGGTGTTCCGCAAGACGGCGCGCAACTTCAACCCTCCGGCGGCGATGTGCGGGCGGGTCTGCGTGGCCGAGGTCGAGGAAATCGTGCCGCGCGGCTCTCTGGACCCCGATCTGATCCATCTGCCGGGCATCTATGTCCACCGGATCATTCAGGGCACGCATGAGAAGCGCATCGAGCAGCGCACCACCCGCAAGAAGGAGACCGCGTGATGGCCGAGGTCAGGGGCTGGGACCGCAACCGGATGGCCGCGCGTGCGGCGGATGAGCTGGAGGACGGCTGGTATGTGAACCTCGGCATCGGGATTCCGACGCTGGTGGCCAACTATGTCGGCGACAAGGACATCACCCTGCAATCCGAGAACGGCATGCTGGGCATGGGCCCGTTTCCGTTCGAGGGCGAGGAAGACCCCGATCTGATCAACGCGGGCAAGCAGACGATCACCGAACTGTCGCGGACCTCGTATTTCGACAGCGCCACCAGCTTTGGCATGATCCGGGGCGGCAAGATCGCGGCGGCGATTCTGGGCGCGATGGAGGTGGCCGAGAACGGCGATCTGGCCAACTGGATGATCCCCGGCAAGCTGGTCAAGGGCATGGGCGGCGCGATGGATCTGGTCGCGGGTGTGGGCCGGGTCATCGTCGTGATGGATCACACCAACAAGGCGGGCGAGAGCAAGGTCCTGCGCGCCTGCACCCTGCCGCTGACCGGCAAGGGGGTGGTCGACCGGATCATCACCAATCTGGGCGTGCTGGATGTGGTCGAGGGCGGGCTGCGGATCGTGGAACTGGCGGATGGCGTGAGCGAGGACGAGTTGCGCGCCGCGACCGAGGCCAAGATCGTCGGCTGAGGCAGCTTTTGGTGGCGTAAGTCCGGGGGGCGCGCCCCCCCGCCGCCCTGCGGACGGCTCCCCCCGGGATATTTTGGCCAAGGCAAAGGGGCGGGCTGGCAGCGGGCCGCCCCTGCGGTTATGGGCCGATGGGAAAGGCTCTGGAGAAAGACGATGACGCCGGATGAGATCGGGGCGCTGTTCACGCGCGAGGATGGCAGCTTTCTCTGTGCCCGCTGGGGGCGCCCTGTCGCGCCGGTGATCTTTGGGCTGGCGGATGAGAGCCTGGGCATTTTCCGCGCCGCGATCCGGGCGGGGTTTGCCCATGCCGGGCATCCCGTGGCCGAGACCGACCCCGAGATGGGGGCCAATCTGATGCTGTTTTTCGTGCGCGACTGGGGTGAGCTGGAGGCGGTGCCGGATCTGGACCATCTGACCGGGCAACCCGGCCTGCCCGCGCGGCTGGCGGCTGCGGGGGCCGATCAATATCGCATCTTCCGCTTTGATCCGGCGGGCGGCATCCGCGCCTGTCTGGGCTTTCTGCGCATGTCGGGGGCTTTGGGGGCCGCGCATCCGGGGCATCTGGCCGAGGCGGTCGTGATGCGCAGCGCGCTGAGCTTTGCGCGCGATGTGGCGCCCGCGCCGGAGCTGGCCGCGCTGATCCGTGCCGCCTATGATCCGGTGCTGCCGGTGGCCGCGCACGATCCGGCCCATGCCCTGCGGCTGGCCGCGCGGATGGCCGTCTGACGGCCTGTCACGTCTGGGAAAGGGATCATGTGACCCATTGCATCAGCCTGCGCGTCTATTACGAGGACACCGACCTTGCCGGGATCGTCTATTACGCCAACTATCTGAAATTCATCGAGCGCGGGCGGTCGGAATGGCTGCGCGGACTGGGCGTGGATCAGCGGGCGCTGAAGGCGCGTCATGGGCTGGTCTTTGCCGTGCGCCGGGTCGAGGCGGAGTATCTGCGCCCGGCGGTCTTTGACGATCTGCTGGAGGTCTCGACCCGGCTGGTCATGGCCCGCGCCGCGCGGGTGGTGCTGGCGCAGGAGGTGCGGCGTGGCGAGACGGTTCTGTTCACCGCCGCCGTCACCATAGCCTGCCTTGACGCGGAGGGCCGCGCGGTGCGTCTGCCGCCCGGCCTGATGCAGGCGCTGACGCAGGCACTGGCACTGGCGCAGGCACAGGCACAGGCACAGGCACAGGCACAGGCGGGTGGCTGACCGGGGTGGCATCGTCTATGAGGCGATTGCAGCACATCGGCTGGCAATTTCCCGTGCAGTGACAGCTTTGTGTTGCGCCGGGGGCTGAAAGCCGTGGCACTTACAGGGTAAGAGGCGCCCGACCCGGCAGGCATTGCCGCCGGTCCATGACGATGAGGCAGTGAAGATGGAACCCATTCAGGCCGCCCAGGCCATCGACTTTTCGGCTGTGGCGCTGTTCATGCGCTCATCCCTGACCGTGCAGGTGGTGATGGTGATGCTGATCGCCGCCTCGTTCTGGGGCTGGGCGATCATCGTGCAGAAATATCTGGTCTTTGCCGCCGCCCGGCGCGAGGCCAGCCAGTTCGACCGCGCCTTCTGGTCGGGCGAGCCGCTGGACGATCTGTATGACCGGCTGGGCGACCGGCCCAAGGGCGCGCCCGAGCGGATCTTTGCTGCCGGCATGACCGAATGGCGCCGCAGCCACCGCGAGGACGGGCGGCTGATCCCCGGCGGCATCCCCCGCATCGACCGCGCCATGAACGTAGCCATCCAGCGCGAGGAACAGCGCCTGTTCCGGGGCCTGTCCTTTCTGGCGACGGTCGGCTCGACCGCGCCGTTCATCGGCTTGTTCGGCACAGTCTGGGGGATCAAGACCGCCTTTGAAGGCATCGCGCTGAGCCAGGACACCAGCTTGGCCGTCGTGGCGCCCGGCATCGCCGAGGCGCTGCTGGCCACCGCGCTTGGTCTGGTCGCGGCCATTCCGGCGGTTGTTTTCTACAATAAGCTGTCGGGTGATGCCGACCGCATCACTGCCATGTGGGAAAACTTCGCGGACGAGTTCTCGACCCTGCTGTCGCGCCAGATCGAAGAGCCTGCCGCATGAGCGGATCCGTCGTCAAGCGCGAGGCCCGCAAGGGGCGCGGACGGCGGCGCAATGCGCCCATGTCCGAGATCAACGTCACGCCCTTTGTGGACGTGATGCTGGTGCTGCTGATCATCTTCATGGTCGCGGCGCCGCTGATGACGGCGGGCGTGCCGCTGAACCTGCCCCAGACCTCGGCCAGCGCCGTGCCGACCGAGCAGGAGGAACCGCTGGTCATCTCGGTTCCCGTCGATGGTCAGGTGCTGGTCATGGATCAGCCGGTCAGCGACACCGAAGTGGTGTCGCGCCTGCGCGCGGTGCTGGCCGAGCGTCAGTCGGGCCGCGTCTATCTGCGCGCCGACGGGGCGATCCCCTATGCCCGCGTGGTCCAGATCATGGGCGCGCTGAATTCGGCGGGCATCACCGACATCGTGCTGGTCACCGAGACCGGCGGCCCGCGGATGGATGGCTAGGCCATGGACGACCGGGCAGAGCGCATTGGCAGATGGGTCTCGGGGGCCGCGCATGGCGCGCTGATCCTCTGGGCGGTGCTGGGCGGGGCGCTGTTCCGCCCGCAGCCGACGGTGCCGGTGCGCAGCACGCAGGTCTCGACCATCAGCGGCGCCGAGCTGGAGGCGATGGCCGCCGCCTCGCGCGGGGCCGGGCCGGTCTCGGCCGATGCGACCGCCGTGGCGGTGCTGCCCGCCCCCGCAGGCGACGATCAGGCCGAGGCGCCTGCCGCTTCGGCGGCGCCTCAGGCGCAGGACGCCGCCGAGCTGGCGGCACCCGGCGGGTCCGAGCCTGCGCCCGATCTCAGCGATTTCGAACCGCGCCCGCCCGTCGCGGTGGCCAGCGACCTGCCCGAGCCGCCCGCCAATCAGACAGACGCCCCCGAGGCCCCGGCCCTGCCGCCGGTGGCCGAGACGACGCCCGTCCAGCCCTCGGCCCCGGTTCTGGACGCGCCAGAGCCGCCACGTTCTGCGCTGGCGCTGGCGGTATCGCCACGGCCGCAAGAGCGCCCGACCGGGCTGGTCGAAGCGTTCAATCAGCGTGTGGCCGAACGCGCCGCGGCAGAAGCCGCGCAGCAAGAGGCTGAGGCGCTTGCCCGTGCCGAGGCTGCACGGGAGGCTGCCGAAACAGACGCTGAGGCGCGCCGCGCCGCTGAGGCCGCAGAGCGACAGGCCGACGAGCGCCGTGCGGCCGAGGCTGCCGAACGCGAGGCAGAGCAACGACGCGCCGCCGAAGCTGCTGACCGCGAGGCAGAGCAACGACGCGCCGCCGAGGCCGCTGAACGCGAGGCAGAGCAACGACGCGCCACTGAGGCCGCCGAACGCGAGGCAGAGCAACGCCGCGCCGCTGAGGCCGCCGAACGCGAGGCAGAGCAACGCCGCGCCGCTGAGGCCGCCGAACGCGAGGCA
>NZ_JBKBVD010000085.1:0-7834 GCF_046289755.1 Paracoccus sp. (in: a-proteobacteria)
CCCCGATCCGTCACCAGCTTCACAGCCTCAAACTTAAACTCTTTCGTAAACTTCCGTCTCATTTCCGATCTCCGATTCCTTGGTCACCATCTTATCTTCGTGTCCATGAAACCGGCAGCAGGCCAGGCCAAAGATTATCATCGAGAGCTGGCGCCGCCCTTGTGGCTGCCGAGGTTGTGGTCGGTGCTTGAAGGCGCAGGTGTCGCGACAAGACAATTGCCGCCTACCCGGATTAAGGCCTTCGCGGCGAGCCGGGGCACGCGAGCCAAAACTGACAGGATCGATGCGGAACTCATTGCGCGGTTCATGGCCTTCCGCCCCGACGCGGGGCGCAGGCTGCCACATGAGAAGATACGTCTTATCAGAGCACTGACATCAAAGCGCGGACAACTCGTCGAAACACGCAAACGCCTTTTGGCGCAGATCAAAGCGCAGGGCAAACTGGGGTCGGCAGATATGTTCGAAGCAATGGATGCCGACCTGAAAGGACTTCTAGATCGCCAGATTGCAGAGCTAGAAGCGCGGATCGAACACACGATTGCCGCGGATGCAGAACTTGCTACGACTGCTGACATACTGCGGTCTGTACCTGGGATCGGCCCCGTCGCCAGCACCATGATGATTGCCGAAATGCCCGAGCTTGGCCAAATCTCAGGGGAGCAGGCCGCCGCACTCACTGGGCTCGCGCCTATCGCACGTGATAGCGGAGCGATGCGGGGCAAGCGTGCCATTGCAGGTGGTCGGCGTTCGTTGCGACATGTCATGTTCCAAGAAGCACTCGTCGCCAGCCATCACAATCCAGTTCTGAAAGCCTTCGCTGACCGATTGCGCGCCGCCGGGAAGCCACACAAGGTCGTCATCACAGCCGTCGCACGAAAGCTCGTCGCAATCGCAAACGCAATATGCAAACCTCGGCAAAAATGGCAATTTCATCCCGCTTGAGGAATACAGTTGCTAACCTCACGCGCGGCCCGTTCGGCCTGGAGCTGGCGCAGGGGCAACGAGGGCTGCTCGGCCAGGCGGGCCAGCATAGACGTCCGCTGCGCGTTCAACGCCTCTTCGCGGTCCGGGCAGTGCCCATGCCGCCGCGCAATATCTACCCGCCACTGCCAGCATTGGCTCCCGGCGCAGGATCAGAATTGACCCGACCCCATGGGCGTTCCATCCATCAGCACGGTCAGGTCGTAGTCGGAAAAATTTACCGTGTAGGTCTTGGTTCTGGCCTAGGTCCAGCGTCTGCCCATATTTATTTCCTTCTGCGTCACCATGAACGAATGCAGAACGCACGCGCAAGGCAGTGGCACTAAGGCGGGCTATTTCAGTTTATCTTTTGCTTTTGCTCGCCGGTCATCTTCCCTCTGCCGGTCCACGAGCTTTTCGTATAAGGGACGGACTTTATCGTTGTGCTGGTAGGCGCTCAAGACGGCCACGATCAGGGCCCACTCCTCGCGCGATAGCCGTTTCTCAGATGAGGAGCGAGGCGGAAAAGGGTTTTCTTGTTTGATTCCAGGAAACATCGCAATCTTCTTTCTAAGTAAAAAGGCGAGAGCACGGCGAGCACAGTCCAGAACGTCACTCTCTTGTATACTACCTGCGCGTGTATGCGTGGACAATATCAGAGTGCTCCTGGGGCAAGTCATACCTGCCATCTGACCTTGGTCTTCCGGTAGTGCTGGTGGGTCTGCTGGAATCCAGCTATTTCAAGGGACCGACCTGAAAACCTGCGCCGAACACTCCAAAGGTTATCAATGGCTTGGAAGCGCGAGTGTAAACCAGATCCTGAGCAGGGCGTTCAAATGCACCATTATTTCAGCACCAATCCGATGCACAACTATTTGCGCATTGCGCTTGCGCGCGGCCTTGTCGGTGTGTATATATTTGCGCATGGATGGAGGCCAGATGAAGATTGAACGCGACAGCCGGAAGATCATCCAGATCCTGAAGGCTGAGGGGTTCGAAGAGGTCTCGAAGCGCGGCTCTCACCTCAAGCTCAGAAAAGGCGACAGGACAGTGATCGTTCCGCACCCGAGGAAAGACCTGCCGCTCGGGACCGCTCGAAGCATCTACCAGCAGGCCGGGCTCATCTAAGCCCGGCTCCCGCCCATAGGAGAAAGATATGCGCCTGTTTACGGCTATTGTGCACAAAGATGATGGCTCGGCCTACGGCCTGACCTTCCCCGATCTTCCGGGTGCTCATGCGGCCGCCGATACGTGGGACGAAATCCCGCGCGCGGCGGTCGAGGCGCTGGACCTGTGGTTTGAGGATGCCGACGATCTGGTGCCCTCTTCGATCGACTCACTGCGCGCCCGGCCCGATGTCGGGGCAGCACTGGCCGAGGGGGCAACCCTGATGACCGTCCCCTATATCCCGGCGGATGGTGCCCCTGAACGCATCAATGTGTCGATCGAGCGGGGATTGCTGCGTGCGGTCGATGCAGCGGCGAGGGCACGGGGAATGACCCGATCCGCCTTTCTGGCTGCGGCGGCACGGCGCGAGATCGTAGGGGTCTGATATGAGCTGCTGCCGGTTTCGTGGACACGAAGATAAGATCGTGACCAAGGAATCGGAGATCGGAAATGAGACGGAAGTTTACGAAGCCGACATTCTCCAAGTAACCTGCCGTTTGACGTCGAGAATGCCTGAATCTGCCTGCTGGAGAGGCGTTTTTCGCCCGTGCGGCGTCTGCGGTTGCGCAGACGGCGGGAACTGGGCAGATCGGGCCGCGAAACCGCAGCGTTGTTTGCCTGCGGCTTTGCTTTTTCAGCGCGGCGGACGGACCTGTCCTGCCGCTTTCGTTCGGTTTGGGGCGGAATCGCGGTCACGCGCATGACGGTGGCGCTCGAAGACGGCGGATGGCGGCGAGGATGGCGCGCACCATTAGGCCGGTGACGGCCACCTCGGCCAGATGGAAGGTGATGACGCGGGCGTGGCGAACGACGCGGGCGCCAATCTTGATCAGCTTCAGTTGCAGACTGGTCAGCGACCAATCGGCCATGGCCTCGGTCAACTCGATGCAGCGCAAGAAAGTGGCCAGGTTGGAGGCCAGCGCGTGAAGGTGCAGCCGCACCTCGTTGTCACGGAACGGTCGGCATGACAGCCGCGTCCAGCGAAAGGCGTACTTACCCTCCTTGATGTGCTGCTCGGCGGTGCCGCGTTGGTTGTAGAAGCGCACCACCCAATCCGGGTCCATGGGCAGGTTGGTGAAGATAAAGCCCATACGCGGGAACAAATCGCCCGAATGCCATTCGATCCTGGCGATTACACGGCGCTCCTTGTCCCAGGACCCCGCCTGACAGCGGAAATCCTCGAAGAACCGATTCACCTTGGTCTGGGAGGGCCGCCCAACGGGCCGCGTTAGCCGGTGCGCGATGCAGCGTTCCAGAACTGCGCTCTTCTTCACCCGGATGGCGCAGAAATAGCCCGCCTCTTCCAGCCGGTCATAGAATGCCGGGATCGCATAGGCGGCGTTGGACCGGAACAGCCGGCCCCCAAGGTCGCGGCCAACGTAGCGGGCGATGCCCCTTCGTCATCCTGAAACGATGCTCCGCACTGCTTCGGCGGCAAGCGGGGCGACACGCCTGCGAAAATCCTCGGCATCCCATTCCGATAGCGATGCCGCGATGTGGATTGCCGCGACCGGGCGGCCCGTCGCGTCGGGGATGGCCACGCCGACCGCCACCTCGCCCATCAGGATCTGCTCGACCGCCAAAGCGTGACCGGTCTGGCGCGTCAGGGCGATCTGGTCGCGGATCATCTGCGGGTCGGTGATGGTCCGGGGGGTAAATTGCTGGTGGCGGGCCGCGGCAAGGATCGCATCGACCTCGGCGTCGGGCAGCATCGCCAGCACCGCCCATCCCCCGGAGGTGCAGGTCGTCGGCACACTGTTGCCCACCAGCGTGGCAAAGAACGTCTCGCGCTTGCTTTGCATCCGGGCCGCATAGACCATCCGCTGCCCGTCAAACAGCGACAGGTCCACGCGTTCGCGGACATTGCGGCGCAGTTCCAGCAGGATCGGGCTGGCGCGCCGGACCAGCGGGTTCAGGCGCAGGTAGTCAAGCGTCAGATCCAGAACCGGCAGGTCAAGGCGAACCCCGCGCCCGTCCTCGGCCAGGGTCAGATATCCCAGCTTGCGGAAGGTATGGACCAGACGCTGCGTGGCACTGCGGGTCAGCCCGGTGCGGGCGGCGATCTGCGACAGCGACAGGGCGCCATCGGCATCCCTGAACGCCTCCAGAACGCTCATTCCGCGGGCAAGGGACTGAACAAACAAGGCATCCCCTGCCTGAGGGCTTTCTGAAGACGGGCTTTCCTGCGCCATGGCGGTCTCCGGCGTTGACAAGTTTGAAATCGCACCAATACACTCATCATACAATGCAGCTGTATCGGATGACAATCCATTGCCGGATCATTTGCCAACTGACCGACCGCTGCGCATCGCCCTTGCCGGCTTTGTCCACGAGAGCAATTCCTTTGCCCCCAGCCCGGCAGATCTGGCCGCCTTCGCGCAGGGCGGCGGCTATCTGCCGCTGAGCCGTGGCGAGCAGATCCTGACAGGCGCGCGCGATGTCAATCTGCCGGTCGCGGGGGCGATCAGCTATGCCGCACAGCGCGGCTGGCAGCTTGTGCCCCTGATCTGGGCCGGAGCCGTGCCCTCGGCGCCCGTCACCGCTGCCTGCTTTCAGACGATCACGGATGAGATCATCGACGGCCTGTCGCGCGCAGGGCCGCTGGACGGGGTGTTTCTGGATCTGCATGGCGCGATGGTGGCCGAAGGCACCCCCGATGGTGAAGGGGCGCTGCTGGCGCGTGTCCGTGCCGTGGTGGGGCCGCAGGTGCCCGTGGTCGCGGCGCTGGATCTGCACGGCAATATCAGCGCGCAGATGGTCGGACAGGCCGACCGGCTGGTGGGGTTCCGCACCTATCCGCATGTCGACATGGCCGAAACCGGACATCGTGCGGCGGCAGAGCTGGACCGGCTGCTGGCCGGATCGGCCAATTTCCGCGCCTTCCGGCAGCTTGATTTCCTGATCCCCATCGCGTGGCAGTCGACCATGAGCCAGCCCGCCGCCGGGCTGTATGATCTGGTGGCCGATGCAGATTCCGAGGGGGTCTGCGCGTCATTCTTCATGGGCTTTCCGGCGGCGGATGTTCCCGATTGCCGCCCTTCGGTGATCGCCTATGCCGACCGTCAGGACCGCGCCGATGCGGCGGCCGACCGGATTGCGCGGGCGGTGCGCGATGCCGAACCCGCGTTCCGGGGCCGGTCCTATGCGCCCGACGATGGCGTGGCCGAGGCGCTGCGGCTGGCCGCCACGACGCCCCGCCCGGTGGTCATCGCCGATACGCAGGACAACCCCGGCGCGGGCGGCAATTCCGACACGACCGGCATGCTGCGGGCGCTGGTCGAGGCGGGCGCCCGGAACGCCGCCATCGGTCTGATCACCGATCCGCAGGCGGCGGCAGCGGCGCATGCAGCCGGGATCGGCGCCGAGATCGAACTGGCACTGGGCGGCAGGTCCGGGATCGCAGGTGACGCGCCCTTTACCGCCCGGTTCACGGTCGAGGCGCTGTCGGACGGCGCCTGCCACGCCACCGGCCCCTATTACGGCGGCGCGCATCTGCGGCTTGGGCCTTCGGCCTGCCTGCGCATCGGCGGAGTGCGCATCGCTGTGGCCTCGGAAAAGGCCCAGATGGCCGACCGGCAGATGTTCCGCTTTCTGGGCATCGACCCCGAGGCGCAGACGATATTGGTGGTCAAAAGCTCGAACCATTTCCGCGCCGATTTTGCGCCCATCGCACAGGCGATCCTGACCTGCACCGCGCCCGGCCCGATGCCGGTCAGCCCCGCCAGCCTGCCCTTTCGCCACCTGCATCCGGGCATCAGGCTGGAACCCTGCGGGCAACCCTTTACCATGACCGAGAAAGCCTGACGCCAAGATCAGGCCACGGACCCGTTCAACAGAGAGGACATCATGTTCAACCGACTGACCCCCAGGCTTGCAACCGCCACCCTACTGGCCTCGACCATGCTCACCGGCGCGGCATGGGCCGAAACCACCGTCAAGGCGGTGATGCATTCCGGCCTGCGCGTGCTGGACCCGATCATCACCACCGCCCATATCAGCCGCAACCACGCCTATATGATCTATGACGTGCTGATCGCGCAGGATTCAGCGTTCCAGCCGCAGCCGCAGATGGCCGACTGGACCATCTCGGACGATATGCTGACCTACACCTTTACCCTGCGCGAGGGGCTGGTCTTTCACGACGGCGCACCGGTGACGGCGGCGGATGCGGTCGCCTCGCTGCAGCGATGGGCGCAAAAGGATGCGGGCGGGCAGGTCATCATGGACCGCACCGAAAGCCTTGAGGCCACCGATGACAGCACCATCACCTGGACCCTGTCCGAGCCTTTCGTGCCGATGCTTGATGTGCTGTCCAAGCAATCCGCCCTGCCCCCTTTCATCATGCCCGCCCGCGTCGCCGCGACCTCGGCGGATGAGGCTGTCACCGACTATACCGGCTCGGGGCCATTCCGCTTTGTCGAGGCCGAGTTTCAGCCCGGCCTGACCGTGGTCTATGAAAAGTTCGACGACTATGTCCCGCGCGACGAGCCTGCCGACTGGATGGCGGGCGGCAAGGTCGTCAATGTGGACCGCGTCGAATGGGTCAGCATGCCCGACATCCAGACCGCCGTGAACGCGCTGTCGGGCGGCGAGATCGACTATATCGAACAGCTGCAGGTCGATCTGCTGCCGCTGCTGGAGGGTGATCCCGACATCATCGTCGAAACGCGCGAGCCGACCGGCATGCAGACGATGACGCGGATGAACTTTCTGCACCCGCCCTTTGACAATCAGCTGATCCGGCAGGCCGCGATCAAGGCGATCCAGCAGGAACCGGTTCTGGCCGCGATGATCGGCAACCCGGACTATTACCGCATCTGCGGCGCCGTTCTGGGCTGCGGCACACCGCTGGAAAGCGAGGCCGGAGCCGAGACGCTGGTCGCAGGCGGCGGCGCGGACGAGGCGCGCGCCCTGCTGGAAGAGGCGGGCTATGACGGCACGCCGGTCGTGCTGATGGCCCCCACCGATCTGGTGGCGCTGGCCACCCAGCCCGTGGTCGTGTCGCAGATGCTGCGCGAGGCGGGCTTTACCGTCGAGCTGCAGCCGATGGACTGGCAGACGCTGGTGACGCGCCGCGCCAGTCAGGCCGCACCCGCGGATGGCGGCTGGAACATCTTCATCACCAACTGGATGGTGCCCGAAATCTCGAACCCGATCTCGAACCCGATGCTGAACGGGCGGGGCGATGACGCATGGTTCGGCTGGCCCACCGACGATCGCATCGAAGAGCTGAAGGCCGCGTTCATCAATGCCGCTGATGCCGAGGCGCAGGTCGCGGTGGCCGAACAGGTCCAGACCCATGCGCTGGAGAACGGGCTGCTGATCCCGCTGGGGCAATACAGCCTGCCGCAGGCCCGCCGCACCACGATCACCGAGATGATCAATTCGCCGGTGCCGGTCTTCTGGAACCTGCAAAAGGCCGAGTGATCGGGCCCCACCCTGTCACGGGGGGCGGTGCAACCGTGCCGCCCCCCTTCCCCGACCTGTCCGACCGACCGACCCGGAGTTTCGTGATGCTGGGCTATACCCTGAGGCGCATTCTGGCCGTCATTCCGGTGATGCTGCTCGTCGCCGTCTTCGTCTTTTTGCTGTTGCGCCTGACGCCGGGCGATCCGGCGGCGATCATCGCGGGCGATATGGCCACGCCTGCGCAGCTGGAGCGTATCCGCGAGGCGATGGGCCTGAACCAGCCGCTGCATATCCAGTT
>NZ_JBKBVD010000026.1:0-41477 GCF_046289755.1 Paracoccus sp. (in: a-proteobacteria)
CAGCGCCTGCCAGCCCGACAGAACGGGCCGGTGCATGACGCGGGCGCGGGCCATGCGCTGTGCGGCGGCCTCGACGATCTTCAGTTCCGTCACGACGGCGGGGCCCGCGCCCTCGATCTGCTGCAGCCGGGCCGGGGGTGCTGTGATCACACGGTTGAAATCGCCGAAGTTTTCGATCAGGCGCCGGGCCAGCGGCTTGACGTCCTGACGCGGGATGGCGCGGAACAGCACCAGTTCCAGCAGTTCATAATCCGGCATCGCCGCCGCGCCGCCCGCCATGAACCGCTCGCGCAGGCGCGCGCGGTGATCGGCCAGATAGGACGGTCCCGCGCCGCGCGGCTGCGCGGGCGCTGGCAGCGCCACGTCATCAGGCGCGGGCTGGAACAGGGGCAGGGGCATTTCGCCAAAGGCACGATTCGGGTCCATGCCGCCAGCATGATCCCGAAGCCGTAAAGAAATCGCTAACGCCTCAGCGGGTCATGCCGTCCCAGAAGCTTTTGACCTTGTCGAAAAAGCTGTCCGATTGCGGGCTGTTGTCCGATTTCTCGGCCTCGAACTCGCGCAGCAGCTCTTTCTGGCGCGACGAGAGGTTCACCGGCGTCTCGACCGTCAGCTCGATCAGCATGTCGCCAAAGTCGCCACCCGCGCCGGGACCGTGCCGCAGCGGCGGCATGCCCTTGCCGCGCAGCCGCATCTGGCGCCCCGACTGGCTGCCCGCAGGCACCTTGACCCGCGCGCGGCCGCCGTCGATCGTGGGCACCTCGACCTCGCCGCCCAGTGCCGCGGTCGCCATGCTGACCGGCACCTGACAGGCCAGCATCTTGCCCTCGCGCAGAAAGATATTGTGCTCGGCCACGTCGATAAAGATATACAGATCGCCCGCATGGCCACCGCGCAGCCCGGCCTCGCCCTCGCTTGCCAGACGGATGCGGGTGCCGGTCTCGACGCCTGCGGGAATATTCACCGCCAGCGTGCGGTCGCGCTCGATGCGGCCCGCGCCGTGGCAGGCCTTGCAGGGGTTCTTGACGATCTGGCCCGCGCCGCCGCAGGTCGGGCAGGTGCGTTCGACGGTGAAAAAGCCCTGCTGCGCCCGGACCTTGCCCATGCCCGCGCAGGTGGGGCAGGTGGCGGGCTGGGTCGCGCCCTCGGCGCCGGTGCCGTCGCATTCCTCGCAGGCGACCGAACCGGGAACGGTGATCGACTTCTGCGTGCCGCGATAGGCATCCTCCAGCGACACCTGAAGGTTGTAGCGCAGATCCTGACCGCGCTGCGACCGGGACCGTCCGCCCCCGCCACCGCCGCGCCGTCCCATCATATCGCCGAACAGATCCTCGAACACATCGGCGAATGCTGCGCCGAAATCGCCGGGATGGCCGCCCGGAGCCCCGCGCGCGCCGCCGAAACCGCCGCCGCCGCCCTCGAAGGCGGCATGGCCAAAGCGGTCATAGGCGGCCTTTTTCTGGTCGTCCTTGAGGCATTCATACGCCTCGTTCACTTCCTTGAAGCGCGCCTCGGCGGTGGTGTCGTCCTGATTGCGGTCGGGGTGCAGTTCCTTGGCCTTGGTGCGGTAGGCCTTCTTGATCTCGTCCGCCGCAGAGCCGCGGGCAATCCCCAGAACCTCGTAATAGCAACGCTTGCCCATTTGTCGTCCTGTTCAGAAGTCGCAACGAGCAGGCCGGCCCGCTTGCTTGCGCGGACCGGCCCGGTGCTGGACGCGGCTGCGATCAGCCGCGCTTCTTGTTGTCGCCCAGATCCTCGAAATCGGCGTCGACGATGTCGTCGTCAACGTCGCGGGGCCGGTCGCCATCATCGCCCGATGCCGCCTCTTCGCCGCCCTGCTGGGCTTTGTAGATCGCTTCGCCAAGGCGCATGGACGCATCCATCACGTTCTGAATGCCCGAACGGATCTTGCCCGAATCATCGGATTTCAGCGTCTCTTCCAGCGCGCCGATGGCCAGTTCGATCGCCTCGACGGTCGAGCTGTCGACCTTGTCGCCATGCTCGTCCAGCGACTTTCTGGTCGAATGGATCAGGCTTTCGGCCTGGTTGCGGGCCTCGACCAGTTCGCGGCGGCCCTTGTCAGCCTCGGCGTTCTGTTCGGCGTCCTTGACCATGCGTTCGATATCCTCGTCGGTCAGACCGCCCGAGGCTGCGATGGTGATCTTCTGTTCCTTGCCCGTGCCCTTGTCGCGGGCCGAGACCGACACGATGCCGTTGGCGTCGATGTCAAAGGTCACCTCGATCTGCGGCATGCCGCGCGGCGCGGGCGGGATGTTTTCCAGATTGAACTGGCCCAGCATCTTGTTGTCCGCCGCCATCTCGCGTTCGCCCTGGAAGACGCGGATGGTCACCGCGTTCTGATTGTCCTCGGCGGTCGAGAAGATCTGACCCTTCTTGGTCGGGATCGTGGTGTTGCGGTCGATCAGGCGGGTAAAGACACCGCCAAGCGTCTCGATCCCCAGCGACAGGGGCGTCACGTCCAGCAGCACGACATCCTTGACATCGCCCTGCAGAACACCGGCCTGAATGGCGGCGCCAAGGGCCACGACCTCATCGGGGTTCACGCCCTTGTGGGGTTCCTTGCCGAAGAATTCGGTCACCTCGGCCACGACCTTGGGCATGCGGGTCATGCCGCCGACCAGAACCACCTCGTCGATGTCGGATTTCGAGCAACCGGCATCTTTCAGGGCTTCCTGCACCGGCTTCATCGTGCGCTTGATCAGGTCGGCCACAAGGCTTTCCAGCTTGGCGCGGGTCAGCTTGACGACAAGGTGCAGGGGCGTGCCGCTGTTCTTGTCCATGCTGATGAAGGGCTGGTTGATCTCGGTCTGGCTGGAGGACGACAGTTCGATCTTGGCCTTTTCAGCGGCCTCTTTCAGGCGCTGGAGGGCCATCTTGTCCTTGGACAGATCGACACCGTGTTCCTTTTTGAACTCGTCGGCCAGATACTGGACGATCCGCATGTCAAAGTCTTCGCCACCAAGGAAGGTGTCGCCGTTGGTGGATTTCACCTCGAACAGACCGTCGTCGATTTCCAGAATGGTGATGTCGAAGGTGCCGCCGCCAAGGTCATAGACCGCGATGGTCCGGCTTTCCTTCTTGTCCAGACCATAGGCCAGCGCGGCGGCGGTCGGCTCGTTGATGATGCGCAGCACTTCCAGACCGGCGATCTTGCCCGCGTCCTTGGTCGCCTGACGCTGAGCGTCGTTGAAATAGGCGGGGACCGTGATCACGGCCTGGGTGACGGTCTCGCCCAGATAGGATTCAGCGGTCTCCTTCATCTTCTGAAGGATCATCGCGCTGACCTGTGCGGGCGAATATTTCTCGTTCTTGACCTCGACCCAGGCATCGCCGTTGCCGCCATCCACGATGGAATAGGGCACGAGATTGCGGTCTTTTTCCACGGCTGCATCGCCCATGCGACGGCCGATCAGGCGTTTGACGGCAAACACGGTGTTGGTGGGGTTGGTGACGGCCTGACGCTTGGCGGGCTGGCCGACCAGACGCTCACCATCCGTGAAGCCGACGATCGAGGGCGTGGTGCGTGCGCCTTCGCTGTTTTCGATGACCTTGGGCTGGCTGCCGTCCATGATTGCGACGCAGCTGTTCGTGGTGCCGAGGTCGATGCCGATGACTTTTGACATATGTGTGTAACCTTCTCTTGCGGCGATGTTCTGGGTCTTGGGTCCGTTATGGCCCCCGCGGCCCGATCCCTTGGTAGTACGTTGGCCCGGAACCTCCGGGGTCGTCGCGGCTGTATATAGGAATGGAATTCCGGCCCGCAAGCCGGGTGAGGGGGCAAATGAGGTAAGATCACGACACGGGGGAAGCCGGTCGCAACCTGATCTCAGGACCGCATGCTCCAGCTGAGGGATTCATATTTGCGGGTGGTAAAGTTGATCAGAAGCCCGATCATCAGCGCCGCAATGGCGACGTAAAGCGGGTAAAGCAGGACCGTTCTTTGCGGCGTGTAGTTGATGAACATGTAGCCGCGCATCTGGTCGATATTGTGGAAAAGCGGGTTCCAGATGAACCACGGCAGCAGGAAACCCGGCAGCAGATTGGCCACGAACATCTTGCCGGACAGGATCAGCTGGATGCGCATGTAGATGGTCGAGATGACGCCGGATCCCGACGGAAACCACGGGCGGATTCCCAGAAAGACCAGCCCGACACAGCAGCCGCTGAACCACGCAAGCCCGATCATGGCGGCGACGCCCAACGGGTCGTAGATATAGACCGGGGTGAACAGCAGATGATACGAGCCCAGGATGATGAGCAGCGCAAAGGTCTGCTGGTAAAGCGCCGCCAACGCCGCCGCGCAGATCAGAACGAACGCGTTCAGCGGCTCATGTTTCAGCACGCCCTTGCTGATCGAATGGGCGCCCGACACGGCTCCGACCGACTTGACATGCGTCATGAAGCAAAAGATGCCGGTCAGGATATAGAGCAGAAAGTCACCGCGAATAGGCGCGTTCCTGATCCCGATCAGGTAATACATCGCCAGCAGGATGCCGACCATCACCAGCGACTGCGAGACCTCAAGGAAGATGCCAACCAGCGCGTTGCGGTTGTTGGTGCGCAGTTTGTAGGCCGTCTGATGGTGGATCAGCGCCAGTGTCGCCATGGTCGCGTCGAGCATGGTTTTCGGGCGACGTGGCTCAAACATGGGCTGACCTCCGGGTCGGGCGGGGCTGAGGACGCTTGTCCAATGCGCCCCGGCTAATCTACATAGCGACAACGGCTGCCACAATACTGCCAAGGCCCGCCGGGCCCGCGCCACGAAAGGAAACTGGATGCAATTCGATCGACTGACGACCGAGATGCGTCGTCTGGCATTGCTGGCCGGCGAGCGGATCATGCAGATCTACACTTCGGATGACTTCGATATCCGGGCCAAGTCGGACGATTCTCCGGTCACGGCGGCCGACGAGGCCGCGGATGCGCTGATTTCAGAGGGGCTGCGCGCCGCGTTTCCCGACATCGCGCTGGTGACCGAGGAACAAGCCGAGACCCACGGTCAGGTTCTGAGCAGCTTTCTGATCGTTGACCCGCTGGACGGGACCAAGGAATTCGTGCAGCGGCGCGGCGATTTCACGGTCAACATCGCTTATGTGCAGGACGGCATTCCGGTTCGGGGCGTGGTCTATGCGCCCGCCAAGGGCAGGCTGTTCTATACAACTGATGACGGTCGATCGGTCGAAGAGACGGGGCCGTTTGGCGAGATGCCCGGTGCAACCACGCCGATCGGGGTCAATGCGACACCCGACAACCGGGCGCTGATGGTCGTGGCCTCCAAGTCGCACCGCGATGCGGCAACCGACGACTATATCGCGCGCTATGGCGTGCGCGACATGACCAGCGCGGGCAGTTCGCTGAAGTTCTGTCTGGTGGCTACGGGCGAGGCCGATCTGTATCCGCGCCTCGGCCGCACGATGGAATGGGACACGGCGGCAGGCGATGCGGTCCTGCGCGGCGCGGGCGGCGAGGTTGTGCGCTTTGACGATCACAGCCCGCTGATCTATGGCAAGCCGGGCTTTGAAAACCCGTTCTTTATCGCCTACGCGCCGGGCGTTCTGCTGGCGAAAGACTGAAATGTCGGTGCTGATCGTCATTCCCGCCCGCTTTGCCTCGTCCCGCTATCCGGGCAAGCCGCTGGTCGGATTGCGCGGCGCCACCGGCGAGTCGCGCAGCCTGATCCGCCGCAGCTGGGAGGCCGCGATGGGCGTTCCGGGCGCCGGTCGCGTCGTCGTCGCCACCGATGACGACCGTATCCGCGACCATGCCGAGGGTTTTGGGGCCGAGGTGGTGATGACCAGCCCCGCCTGCCGCAATGGCACCGAGCGCTGCGCCGAGGCTGTGAACAATCTTGGCCTCACCCCCGAGATCGTGGTGAACCTGCAGGGCGATGCACCGCTGACGCCCGCATGGTTTGTCGAGGATCTGGTCGCGGGTCTGCGCGCCGCGCCCGATGCCGAACTGGCCACGCCGGTCCTGCGCTGCACCGGCCAGATGCGTGCCGACCTGATTGCTGATCGCCATGCCGGCCGGGTGGGCGGCACCACGGCTGTTTTCGGACATGACCATCAGGCGCTGTATTTCTCGAAAGAGGTCATTCCTTTCGCCGCTGCCTCTTTTCAAGGCGATGCCCCCAGCCCGGTCTTTCATCATGTCGGCGTCTATGCCTATCGCCCCGCGGCGCTGGCGGCCTATCCCCACTGGCCCGAAGGCGTGCTGGAGCGGCTGGAGGGGCTGGAACAGTTGCGCTTTCTGGAACAGGGGCGCCGGGTTCTGTGCGTCGAAGTGCAGGCGCGGGGCAGACAGTTCTGGGAACTCAACAACCCCGAGGACGTTCAACGTCTGGAGCAAATGTTGGCACAAATGGATCAATCTTGAACTTTCAAGGTGTTGCCGCAGCGCAGAATGCGAATTTATTGTGTAACTTTATATGGTTTTCAAGGAATCTCTTGGCGGTATCCTGCCTAGACATTAAACTCGCATTTGAACATGGCTGTGGGTTGTGTACTGCAGCGGCAATGAAACTGTTGCGCGAAAGCGCGGTGCGAACACACGAGGTATCCCTATGGGTCGCAAGGTTACGAAGGCCATCTTTCCGGTAGCCGGGTTGGGCACACGATTTCTGCCAGCCACCAAGAGCATCCCAAAAGAGATCCTCTCTCTGGTCGATAAGCCACTGATTCAATACGCAATCGACGAGGCCCGCGCCGCTGGTATCAAGGAATTCATCTTTGTGACCTCGCGCGGCAAGGGGGCGCTTGAGGACTATTTCGACCACGCCCACGAATTGGAGTCGAACCTCAAGAAGGCCGGCAAGGACAAGCTGCTGGAGGTTCTGCGCCAGACAAACATGGATTCGGGCGCCATCGCCTATATCCGCCAGCACAAGGCTCTGGGCCTCGGTCACGCCGTGTGGTGCGCCCGCCGCCTGCTGTCCGATGACGAACCTTTTGCTGTCGTGCTGACCGATGACGTGATTCAGGGCGAGCCGCCCTGCCTGCAGCAGATGATCGAGGCCTATGGCGAAACCGGCGGCAGCATGGTCGCCACGATGGAGGTGCCCTCGGACAAGGTGTCGTCCTATGGCGTGCTGGACGTGGCCGAGGATATGGGCGCCATCGTCCGTGCCAAGGGCATGGTGGAAAAGCCCGCACCCGGCACCGAGCCGTCGAACCTTGCCGTGATCGGGCGCTATATCCTGGCGCCGACCGTGATGAAGAACCTCAACAAGCTCAAGCAGGGTGCAGGTGGCGAGATCCAGCTGACCGACGCCATCGCGGACGAGATTGCTGCCGGTCGCGGCGTTTATGGCCTGCGCTTCCGGGGTCAGCGGTTCGACTGCGGCTCCAAGGCGGGCTTTCTGCAGGCCACGGTGGCCTTTGGCCTCGAACGTGAGGATCTGAAGGAAGAGTTCGCCGAGTACCTCTATCAGGTCATGGCGATGCGCCGCGCGGCGGAGTGATCCGATGAGCGATGTCGTTCTTGTAACCGGCGGTGCCGGTTACATCGGCTCGCATGCCTGCAAGGCGCTGGCGGCGGCGGGCTATACCCCGGTGACGCTGGACAACCTGTCCACAGGCTGGCGCGATGCGGTGAAATTCGGTCCCTTTGTCGAAGCCGATCTGATGGATCGCGCCGCGCTGGACGCGGCCTTTGCCGAATGGAAGCCCGTTGCGGTTCTGCATTTCGCAGCCTTGTCGCAGGTGGGCGAAGCAATGGCCGAGCCGGGCAAATACTGGCGCAACAACGTGGCCGGGTCGCTGAACCTGATCGAGGCGGCCGTGGCGGCGGGTTGCATGGATTTCGTCTTCAGCTCGACCTGCGCGACCTATGGCGACCGCGACGGCGAGGTGCTTGACGAGGACACGCCGCAGGCGCCGCTGAACGCTTATGGCGCCTCGAAGCGCGCGATTGAGGACATGCTGGTCGATTTCGGCGCCGCCTATGGGCTGCGCCATGTGATTTTCCGCTATTTCAACGTCGCGGGCGCCGACCCGGACGCCGAGGTGGGTGAATTTCATCGCCCCGAGACGCATCTGATCCCGCTGATTCTGGATGCGGTCGATGGCAAGCGCGCGGCGCTGACCATCCACGGCACCGACTATCCGACCGAGGACGGCACCTGCATCCGCGACTATGTCCATGTGATGGATCTGGTCGATGCGCATGTGAAGGGTCTGGAATGGCTGCGCGCGGACAAGGGCAGCCGGGTCTTCTGTCTGGGCACCGGCGACGGGTTCTCGGTCCGCGAGGTCGTGGATGCGACGCGCCATGTCACCAACCGCGCGGTGCCGATGGTCGATGGCCCGCGCCGGGGCGGCGATGCGGTCAAGCTGGTCTGCGGCAGCCAGCGCGCCAAGACCGATCTGGGCTGGACGCCCGACCGCTCTACCATGAAGCAGATGATCACGGATGCCTGGCGCTGGCATCAGTCGGGCGACTACAGGGCGTGACCGATCTGCTGCGGCAGGTCTGGTGGGCCTATCGCCTGCGCTGGAAGCGGCGCCGCCTGCTGTGGCGGTGCTGGCGCGCGGCGCGCAGGCTGCGTCCGATAGCCGACAGGACGGCGGCCATCACGCCGGACGCGATCCTTGCTGTCGTCACCATCCGCAACGAGGCGCTGCGGCTGCCAGAGTTTCTGGCCCATTACCGGGGGCTGGGCGTTGACCACTTTCTGATTGTGGACAATGACAGTGATGACGGCTCGACCGAGTATCTCGCGGCGCAGCCGGATGTGTCCCTGTGGCACTGCGGTGACAGTTATCGTGCGGCCCGCTTCGGGATTGACTGGGCGGGGGCGCTGCTGTGGCGCTATGGCCACAGGCACTGGTGCCTGACGGTCGATGCCGATGAACTGCTGATCTATCCCGGCCATGACGGCCGCGACCTGCACGCCCTGACCGCGTATCTGGACGCGCAGGGCGTCGCGGGATTGGGGGCGCTGATGCTGGACCTGTATCCTCAGGGACCGCTTGGCACGGCGGATGCACCCGAGGGCGCGGCCCTGACCGACCGCCTGCCGTGGTTCGATGCCGGGCCGCATCGCAGCCGCCGCATGATGCCGCGCCGCAATCTGTGGGTTCAGGGCGGCGTGCGCGACCGGGCCTTTTTCGCCGACAGACCCCAGCGCGCGCCGACCCTGAACAAGCTGCCGCTGATCCGGTGGCGGCGGGGCTATGCCTATTTCAACTCGACCCATTCGATGCTGCCGCCGCGGCTGAACCTGCTGTGGGACGGGCCGGGCGATCCGCGCCTGTCGGGGGTGCTGCTGCACAGCAAGTTCCTGCCCGAGATCATCGGCAAGTCGCAGGAAGAGCTGGATCGCCGCCAGCATTTCGTCGATCCCGACCTCTATCGCAGCTATCATCAGGACCTGACCGATGCGCCCGTTCTGCATGGTCCCGCGTCATGCCGTTTTCTGGATTGGGGCCAGCTTGTCGGGCTGGAGCTGATGGGGACGGGCGGTTGGATGGATCAAGAACTGACCGATTAGCCCTTGCCAAGCGGCTCCGGCCTGCACATTGCTGTAGCGTGATGTTGTTTTGTAACGAGTGTGACGCCAGCAGGGGTTTATGCTGCGGTTAAGTCAAATTCCTGTGCCCGACCGCCTGCGCCGCAGGACCGAACGGCAATATCTGATCGCGCGGGCATTCAACCGTCGGCGCGCACTGAAACCTGTTCAGGACCGCAGCGCGCAGATCCGCAAGGACGACATCCTTGCCTTCGTCACCATGCGCAATGAGCGCGAGCGGCTGCCCTATTTCCTCGACTACTATCGCAATCTGGGTGTGAACCACTTTCTGTTCGTTAACAACGACAGTGAGGACGGCAGCGGCAACTACCTGCGCGAGCAACCCGATGTGTCGCTGTGGTGGACCAGGGCGCGCTACAAGAACGCCCGCTTCGGGATGGACTGGATCAACTGGCTGTTGCTGCGGCATGGCACCGGGCACTGGTGCCTGACGGTCGATCCTGACGAGTTTCTTGTTTATCCCCATTGCGATACCCGCCCGCTCTCCGCGCTGACAAGCTGGCTGGAGGCGTCGGGGCGGCGCAGCTTTCCCGCGATGCTGCTGGACATGTACCCCAAAGGCGATCTTGAGGATCAGCCCTACGCCGAGGGGATGGACCCGTTCACCATCGCGCGCTGGTTCGATCCGGCCAATTACACCATCAGCAAGAACGCCTTTTACGGCAATCTGTGGATCCAGGGCGGCCCCCGCACGCGAGAGTTCTTCAAGGCCGAACCTCTGGCCGGACCGGCCCTGAACAAGATCCCGCTGGTCAAATGGCACTGGCGCTATGCCTATGTCAGCTCGACCCATATGTTGCTGCCACGCAGCCTGAACATGGTTTATGATGAGGATGGCGGCGAACAGGCCTCGGGTTGCCTGCTGCACGCCAAATTCCTGTCCAGCTTTGGCGAGAAATCCGCCGAAGAGCTGGACCGCCGCCAGCATTACGCCAACAGCAAGGAATATCAGGCCTATCACGCGGGTCTCAGCAAGCGGGGCATGAATCTGTGGTGCAGCGAATCGCGGGAATACGAGGATTGGCGGCAGCTTGAGGATATGGGCCTGATCTCGCGGGGGAACTGGGCATGACCGGGCCGGTCCGGCTGGGTGTCGTGCTGCTGTGCCACTCTGAGCTGGAGATGGCGGCCCGGATGGCGCGCATCTGGGTGACGGGCGGGGCGAAGGTCGCGATCCATGTGGATGCCAAGGCCCCGGCGGCTGCGGTCGCTGCGATGAAGGCGGCGCTGTCCGATCTGGGGGGGGTGATCTACAGCAGCCGTCACCGCTGTGACTGGGGACGGTTCAGTCTGGTGCGCGCCACGCAGCAGGCGGCCGAGGCGCTGATGTCAGAGTTTCCGGACCTGACCCATGTGTATCTGGCCTCGGGATCGTGCCTGCCGCTGCGCCCGGTCGGTGATCTGATGGCCTATCTGGCCGAAGACCCGCTGCGTGATCACATCGAGTCGGTGAATGCGCTGGATGTCGGCTGGACCGTCGGTGGGCTGAACGAAGAGCGGTTTACCCTGTTCTATCCGCTGGACTGG
Source organism: Paracoccus sp. (in: a-proteobacteria) (assembly GCF_046289755.1). Classification (GTDB taxonomy): domain Bacteria; phylum Pseudomonadota; class Alphaproteobacteria; order Rhodobacterales; family Rhodobacteraceae; genus Paracoccus. Next base: position 11,078 of record NZ_JBKBVD010000026.1, read on the forward strand.
CGGCGGCACCGCTGGACGTTCGACTGGCTGGTAGAGTTGCAGCGGTCGTTCAGGATTGCACGGCGTATCCCAAAGGGAATCATGCCGCATCTGGGGTCGCAATGGTGGTGCCTGACCACCGCCACGCTGCGCGCCATTCTGGAGGACCCCCGCCGCGCCGAATTCGACCGCTATTTCCGCCTGACGTGGATTCCCGATGAAAGCTATTTCCAGACCCTGGCACGCCATCATGCGGTGCGGATCGAAAGTCACTCGCTGACGCTGGCCAAGTTCGACCATGAGGGGCGACCCTATCAGCTGTATAATGACCACCTGCGGATGCTGGAGGAATCGCACTGCTTTGTCGCGCGCAAGGTCTGGGCGGGCGCGTCAGACCTGATGGAGCAGTTTCCCCGCGCGCCCGCAGGCAGGCCGGACCCGGCACCACCGCAGCCGCAGCGGTTTGAACGGCTGATCAATCGCACGGTGCGCCGCCGCCTGCTGGGCCGGCCGGGTCTGTATATGCAAAGCCGGTTTCCGCGCAAGGATTGCGAGAACGGCAAGACCTCGGCCCCCTATGCGGTGTTTCAGGGCTTTGGCGATATTTTCCATGGGTTCGAGGACTGGCTGGCCCAGCATGTCGAGGCAGATGTGCATGGCCATCTGCTGGGCCCCGACATGGTCGAATTCGCCGGACGGCCCGAGATCGGGCCGGGGGCCATCTCGTCCAACACGCTGATCCGCGACCGCGATCCGCAGGGGTTTCTGACGGCCTTGTTGCGCGTCACCAGCCGGATGCAGCTGTTTCAGTTCAGCCCGCGGGACAATCAGGCGCTGAACTGGTTCATGGCGACGGACCCGAACGCGCATTTTCATGTGATCACAGGGGCGTGGATGCTGCCGCTGCTGCAATGCGACATGCCCTTTGACGACATCCGCCGCGTGACCGCCCAGCTGCAGCGGGCGGAGCTGAAGCAGCTGGACGTACTGAACTCGGTCTGGGTCAAGGCGCGGGTGCAGGTCCACGAGCTGACCGATTTTCTGGCGCGCCCGCAGGCGATCCTGGGCGCGGCGCTGCAACAGCTGCAGGTGCCCGCCCGCGCGGTCACCGATCTGCCGCCGATGCGCGACATGACCGGGCTGTCCGAGTTGTTGCGGCGGCTGCGCAACTCCGGCCTTCAACCGCGGCTGACCGGTGACGGTCTTCCGGTCCCCGAAATTCCTCAGGCTGAAAGGACGGCTGCCGAATGACCGCCCCGTTTCGCTCTTTCGTGATCTTTGCCGAGATGCGCACCGGCTCGAACCTGCTTGAGGCGACGCTGAACGCCGTCAAGGGCGTCACCTGCTTTGGCGAGGCGTTCAACCCCTACATGATGGGCTGGCCCGACAAGGACGAGCTGCAGGGCATCACCCGCGACCAGCGCGAGGCCGAACCGCTGCAACTGTACCGCAAGCTGATGGACCGGCCCGGCCATCTGCCGGGATTCCGCTATTTCCACGACCACGACCCGCGCGTCTTCGATACGATCATCGACGACCGGACCTGCGCCAAGGTCGTGCTGACCCGCAACCCGCTGGACAGCTATGTCTCGACCCGGCTGGCATGGGAGACCAACCAGTGGAAGCTGAACGAGACCGAGACCCCGATCCCCGCCGCCACCACCTATGACGGCACCGAGTTCCGCGACATGACCACCGCGGTCGAGCGGTTCCAGCGCCGCGTGCTGCACCGGCTGCAGGTGTCCGGGCAGGCGGCCTTCTGGCTGGGATACGAGGATCTGCGCGATGCCGATGTGATGACCGGCCTGATCCATTGGCTGGGCCGCACCGATATTGCGCGCGTTGAACCGGCCCGCGATCAGGTGCCCCAGAATCCGCGTGAACTGGCCGAAAAGGTGCGCAATTTCGACGAGATGCAGGCCGATCTGCGTCAGCTTGACCCGTTCATGCTGCGTCGCGTGCCGAATTTCGAGCCGCGCCGTGGCCCCTCGGTGCCGGGATTTGTCGCGGTGGAGGCGGGGCAGGGGCTGTTGCACATGCCGGTCAAGGGCGGGCCTGCGGGCGTTCTGGACTGGATGGGCAGGCTGGGCACGCCGCAGACCGGCTTTACCCAGACCACGCTGCGCCAGTGGAAGCGCAAGCATCCCGGCCATCGCAGCTTTACCGTGCTGCGCCACCCGCTGTTCCGGGCCTGGACCGCCTTTGGCCAGTTGCTGACCGACGCGACCCCCGACACCCGGCAGCTGATGCGCGATGTTCACCGCGTGGCCTTGCCCCATGACGCGGACCTGCCCGGCCTGGGCCAGGACCGCAAGCTGGAGCTGTTCGCGGCCTTTCTGGATTTCCTGCGCCGCAACCTGAACGCGCAGACGACGCTGCCCACCCATCCCGCATGGGCCAGCCAGTCCGAGGTCGTGGCCGGGTTCGCCCGCTTTGTCCCGCCCGACATGATCCTGCGCGAGGACCGGCTGGCGCAGGACCTGCCCGCCCTGACCGATGCCGCCGGGATCAGGAACGCGAAGCCGCAGCATCTCGAACCTGAACAGATGCCCGGCTTCCTGCGCGACAAGCCGCTGTTGCAGGCCGCAAAGCAGGCCTATCTGCGCGACTACATCGCATTCGGTTTTGCGGACTAGCCCTCCAGCCCGGACCAGCCCTGCTCCACCACCGCCTCCATCGCCACATAGCTGGAGGTGGCAGTGATATGGGGCAGGGCCGAGATCTGCTCGGCCATGATGCGGCGGTAATCGGCCATGTCGCGCGACCGGACCTTGAGCAGATAGTCGAAGCCGCCCGCGATCAGATAGCATTCCTCGATCGCCTCGATCTTGCGGATGGCTGTGTTGAACGCCTCCAGCGCCTTTTGCCGCGTGTCCGACAGGCGCACCTCAACATAGGTCACATGGGTCAGCCCCAGCTTCAGCGGCGACAGGATCGCGCGGTATCCAGTGATCAGCCCGGCCTCTTCCAGCTGCCGGATGCGCAGCGCCACCGGCGTCTTGGACAGCCCCACCTTGCGCGCCAGCTCGGTCACCGGAATGCGGGCATTGGCCACCAGTTCCGACAGGATGCGGCGGTTGATCGGGTCCAGAAGGTCGGTCATGGCGGCTTTCTTTGTGCAATACGCCCATCATTCTGCCCCAGATTGGACACATTGACCACGCGCTATCCGCTATCCTGCGGTCATCATCTTCAGGAGTCCGCCATGACCGATCTGTCCGCCTTCGCCTCTGCCGCCAAATTCGCGCCCGAGCGTGAGGTGCTGGACCGGTTGGTGTCCGAAACCGCCCTGTCGTCCGAGGCCCGCGCCCGCATCAGCGCGGATGCCGCCGGTCTGGTCCGCAGCATCCGCGCCCAGTCCCGCCCGACGATGATGGAACACATGCTGGCCGAATACGGGCTGTCCACGCGCGAAGGCGTCGCCCTGATGTGTCTGGCCGAGGCGATGCTGCGCGTGCCCGACCGCATGACCATCGACGCGCTGATCGAGGACAAGATCGCGCCCTCGGACTGGGGCCGCCACCTGGGCGAAAGCGCGTCCAGTCTGGTGAACGCCTCGACATGGGCGCTGATGCTGACCGGCCGGGTGCTGGATGACCCGCAGCCGGGCATCGCGGGCACGCTGCGCGGCGCCATCCGCCGTCTGGGCGAGCCGGTGATCCGCACCGCCATGCAGCGCGCCATGCGCGAGATGGGCCGCCAGTTCGTGCTGGGCCAGACCATCGGCGCGGCGCTGGACCGCGCGCGGTCGCTGGAGGTCAAGGGCTATAGCTATAGCTATGACATGCTGGGCGAGGCGGCGATGACCGCCGAGGATGCCGACCGCTATGCCCGCTCCTATGCGGACGCGATTGCAGCGATTGCCAAGGCCTGCACCAGGGGCGATGTGCGGATGAATCCCGGCATCTCGATCAAGCTGTCGGCGCTGCACCCCCGATACGAGGTCGCGCAAGAGGCCCGCGTGATGGCCGAGCTGGTGCCGGTGGTGCGGGATCTGGCCCGCGCCGCGCGCGCCGCCAATATGGGCATGAACATCGACGCCGAGGAGCAGGACCGTCTGGCCCTGTCGTTGCAGGTGATCGCGGCCGTTCTGGCCGATCCCGAACTGGCCGGGTGGGACGGCTTTGGCGTGGTAGTGCAGGCCTATGGCAAGCGCGCGGGCGCCACGATCGACTGGCTGTATCAGCAGGCCGTGCGGCATGACCGCCGCATCATGGTGCGTCTGGTCAAGGGCGCCTATTGGGACACCGAGATGAAGCGCGCGCAGGTCGAGGGGTTCGATGATTTCCCGCTGTTCACCTCGAAAACCGCCACCGATGTCAGCTATATCGCCAATGCCGCCAGGCTGATCGGCTATGCCGACCGCATCTATCCGCAATTCGCCACCCATAACGCCCATTCCGTCGCGGCGATTCTTGAGATGGCGCAGGGCGTCGATTACGAATTCCAGCGCCTGCATGGCATGGGCGAGCGTCTGCACGACATCGTGCTGTCGGATCGCGGCACCCGCTGCCGCATCTATGCTCCCGTCGGCGCGCATCGCGACCTGCTGGCCTATCTGGTGCGCCGCCTGCTGGAAAACGGCGCCAATTCCAGCTTCGTCAACCAGATCGTGGACGATGAGGTCGCCCCCGAAGACATCGCCCGCGACCCCTTCGACGCCCTGCCCGAAGCCCGCGCCCCCGAAGCCCTGAAGGCGCCCACCGCCATCTATGGCGCGGGTCGCGTCAACTCGCAGGGCTTCGATCTGACCGCGCAGGACGTGCTGGCCCGCATCAACGCCGCCCGCGACGGCGCCATTGCCGATGCAGGCCCGCTGACCGTCCGCCCCGCCACCGGCACCCCCGTCCCGGTCCTGAACCCGGCCACCGGCGAGACGCTGGCCCATGTGACCGAGGCCGATGCCGCCACCGTCGCCCGCGCCATCGACGACGCGCAGCCCTGGGACGCCGCGCCGCGCGAGCGCGCCGCCACCCTGCGCCGCGCCGCCGACCTGTATGAGGCCGAATTCGGCCCGATCTTCGCCATCCTCGCCCGCGAGGCGGGCAAGACCCTGAACGACGCCGTGGCCGAACTGCGCGAGGCGGTCGATTTCCTGCGCTATTACCCGACCCAGGGTGAGGTCCGCGCCGATGCCCCCCGCGGCATCATCACCGCCATCAGCCCGTGGAACTTCCCGCTGGCGATCTTCACCGGCCAGATCGCGGCGGCCCTGATGGCAGGCAACGCGGTGCTGGCCAAGCCCGCCGAACAGACGCCGCTGATCGCCGCATTGGCCGTGCGCCTGCTGCATCAGGCGGGCGTGCCCGCATCGGCGCTGCAATTGCTGCCCGGCGACGGCGCCACGGTCGGCGCGGCCCTGACCCGCGATCCGCGCATCACGGGCGTGGTCTTCACCGGCTCGACCGACACTGCGCGTCTGATCGCCACCAGCATGGCCCAGCATATGGCGCCCGGCACGCCGCTGATCGCGGAAACCGGCGGCCTGAACGCGATGATCGTGGACAGCACCGCCCTGCCCGAACAGGCGGTGCGCGACATCATGGCCTCGTCCTTCCGCTCGGCGGGGCAGCGCTGCTCGGCCCTGCGCTGCCTCTATGTGCAGGAAGACATCGCCCCCCACCTGATCCAGATGATCAAGGGCGCGATGGACCAGCTGACAGTCAGCGACCCGTGGCACCTTTCCACCGATGTCGGCCCGGTCATCGACGATGAGGCCCGCGCGGGCATCCTCGACTGGACCCGCGCCCGCGGCACCGATGTGCTGCACCAGCGCCCCGCCCCCGATACGGGCTGCTTCGTGCCCCCCGCCCTGATCCGCGTTTCGGGCATCGAGGATATGGACCGCGAAATCTTTGGCCCCGTCCTGCATGTCGCCACCTACAAGGCCCGCGATCTGGACCGGGTGATCGCCGCCATCAACGCGCGCGGCTACGGGCTGACCTTCGGGTTGCACACCCGCATCGACAGCCGCGTGCAAGAGGTGACCGACGCGATCCATGCAGGCAACCTCTACGTCAACCGCAATCAGGTCGGCGCCACCGTGGGCAGCCAGCCCTTCGGCGGCGAGGGCCTGTCCGGCACCGGCCCCAAGGCGGGCGGTCCCCTCTACCTGCCGCGCTTTTTCGCGCCCGAGGCCCCAAAGGCCACCGAGGCATGGGAACACCCCGAAGACCCGGCCCGCCTGAGCACGGCCCTGACCGGCCACAGCGCGCAGCGCGTGGACGAAATGCTGATGCCCGGCCCCACCGGAGAGCTGAACCGCCTGACCCTGCTGTCGCGCCCGCCGGTCCTCTGCCTGGGGCCGGGTGCCGCTGCGGCCGAGGCGCAGGCGCAGGCGGTGCGCGCCCTTGGCGGGCAGGCGGTCACCGCCACCGGCACGCTGGACCCCGACGCGCTGACGGATCTGCCCGATCTTTCGGCAGTGCTCTGGTGGGGTGATGCGGCACAGGGCCGCGCGCTGGCACAGGCCCTGTCGCGCCGCCCCGGCCCGCTGGTGCCGCTGATCACCAGCCACCCCGACCGCGCCCATGTCCTGCACGAGCGTCACCTCTGCGTCGACACCACCGCCGCCGGAGGCAACGCGGCCCTGCTCGCCGGCTGATCCGCTTCTTCTTCACTGAAATATCCTCGGGGGGTCCGGGGGGCGAAGCGCCCCCGGCCGTCGCGGGACGCTCAGCCGCGCCCGACCCCAGAACCGGCCATCGCCGTCAGGGCTGAATCCAGCAGCAGCCCGTCAGCATGCGCGCGTCCTTGCCGGTCAGTACGGCAAGCGCGCGCATCCCCATGACCCGGTCCGACATGCCGTCGGAACACAGCTGCGGCGTGGCGGTCAGGGTGATCCCCTCGGCCACCACCGCACGGGTGGGGTCACGGAAAACGCCCGTGCTCAGGATCGCGCTGACCGGGCGGCGCTCTTCGACCATATCCGGGGTCGAATAGATCAGATCGGTGCCCGCGACGTGCATCGACCAGAATGGCTCGGTGCCATAGCAGCGAAAGCTGTCGGGCAGATGGCCCTCTTCCCAGACGTCAGTGCGATAGCTCAGGTAGCGCATCGAGACCCAACCCGAAACCTCACCCACCGACACACGGCCCCAGCTCCGCCCTTCTTCCACGACCTCGATCCGGGTCGCGTCGGGGGCGAGGGTGCCGATGATCTCGGCGCCCGCATTCGGAGCGGCGCGGATGTTCAGCACATCGTCCGGTGCCACGTCGGACACATCAAACAGGGTCGGCAGATAATACTCCTGTGTCGCGAATGCCGGGACGGCCAGGGTCAGCGACAGGATCAGCGCAAGCGGGGACAGAAAACGCATGGGGCACCTCTGGGCAGTGATCCCTTCAGCTTAGCGCGGCGCTGATGTGCGCGCGAGTCCCGGAGGCGTCGGGAACAATCGGCCTCCGGGCCGGTTAAGCAGCCCCAACACAGGCGGGACAGCCCCGCCGCTGCCCCATCGAAGGAGAGACGGATGACCACGAAGACATTGGACACTCTGTTTTACGCCACCCTGCGCGACGTCTATTATGCCGAGCGCAAGATCCTGAAATCCCTGCCCAAGATGGCGCGTGCCGCGCAGTCCGAAGATCTGCGCGCGGCGTTCAAGCATCACCGCGAGGAAACCGAAGTCCAGATCGAGCGTCTGCAGAAGGTCTTTGACCTCATCGGCAAGGCCGCACGCGGCAAGACCTGCGATGCGATCGAGGGTATCATCGCCGAAGCGGAAGAGATCATCGAGGACTTCGACGGCTCACCTGCGCTGGATGCGGGGCTTGTCGCCGCCGCGCAGGCGGTCGAGCACTACGAGATCGCCCGTTATGGCACCCTGAAGCGGTGGGCCGAGGCCCTGGGGATGGACGAGGCCGCGCGCCTGCTGGACGAAACCCTGGCCGAAGAGAGCGCGACCGACGAGAAGCTGACTGCACTGGCCGACAGCACCGCCAACCCCAAGGCGCTGGAAGCCGCATAAGACCGGCGCGCCCCGGCATCGTGCCGGGGCGTGGCGCCCGTCCGAGCCTCAGGCGTCCTCGTGCAGGGCGCGGCGCAGGATGCCGCGGGCGCGGTTCACGCGGCTTTTGATGGTGCCGATGTCGCAGTCCAGCACCTGCGCCGCATGCTGATAGCTTTCGCCGATCACCGCGACCAGCACCAGCGCCTCGCGGTAATGGACCGGCATGTCCCGCAGCGCCGCCTGCATTTCCCGCGAGGCCATGTGCCAGTCCTGCGTCGGCTGCATCACCGGGCCGCCGGACACGCAATCATCCGCCCCGGTGCGTTCGCGCGCCCGTTTGCGGCAATCGGTATAGAACCGGTTGCGCATGATGGTGAACAACCAGGCGCGCATATGGGTGCCGGGGCGATAACTGTCGGAATGTTCGATCGCGCGCAGCAATGTCTCCTGCACCAGATCCTCGGCGTCAGGGGCATTCCCGCACAAAGAGCGACCATATGCCTTCAGCGCGCGGACATGAGCTAGGATGTCATCTGACATGGGGCACTTTCGGCAGGTTTGGCTGAACATCGGGTCAATGCAGGACTGCATGTTTCAGTTCCTCAAGACCGCGCGCATGAGGCCGCGTTCGGCGGCAGGCCGCTGCCGCCCTGGAACAATCGCGGCCCGCCCCGGTTGCCAGCGCGGACGCAATTTCCGGAGGCCAAGATGAAAACCTATCCCAAACCGCCGTTCCCCAGACAGACGCAGGATCTGCCCGGCAGCTTTCGCAAGATGGACCCGGTGCCGGATCACGGCGAAGACTCGTGGGTCGGCGCAGGCCGGCTGGAGGGGAAGGTCGCGTTGATCACCGGCGGCGACAGCGGCATCGGGCGCGCCGTGGCCATCGCCTATGCCCGCGAGGGCGCCGACATCGCCCTGTCCTACCTGTCCGAGACCGCGGACGCCGCATCGACCGCAGAACTGGTCGAGGCCGCAGGGCGACGCTGCCTGCGCCTTCCGGGCGATATTGCCGATGCGGAGCATTGCCGGTCGCTGGTGGCCCAGACGGTCGACAAGCTGGGCGGGCTGGATGTGCTGGTGAACAACGCCGCCCATCAGCGCCTGTTCGACCAGATCGAGGATCTTCCCGATGAGGAATGGCAGCAGACCTTCGCCATCAACATCCATTCGATGTTCTATCTGTCCAAGGCCGCGATGACGCATCTGGAAAACGGCGGCGCGATCATCAACACCTCCTCGGTCAATGCCGACATGCCCAATCCGGGGCTTCTGGCCTATGCCACGACCAAGGGCGCGATCCAGAACTTTACCGCCGGTCTGGCGCAGATGGTGGCCGGGCGCGGTGTGCGGGTGAACTGCGTGGCGCCCGGCCCGGTCTGGACGCCGCTGATCCCCGGCAGCTTCGAGGCCGAGGAAACCGCCGAATTCGGCGCCAAATATCCGATGGGGCGGCCCGCGCAGCCGGTCGAGCTGGCCTCGGCCTATGTGATGCTGGCCGAGGATATGTCCAGCTATGTCTCGGGGGCGACCATCGCGGTGACCGGCGGCAAGCCGATCATCTGACCCGAGGGCGCGCGTGGCCGCCGCGGATCAGCGCGGCGCGTCGCCGGAAAGGTCTGCGGATGCGGCCAGATCGGCGATGCGGCGGTATTCGTCGGCCAGCGCCAGTTCCTCGGCCGCGTCCTCGACCGGGACGGCGCCGGGGTCTTCCTGCCCGTCACGCATGACCGTGCGGGTGTCGATCCAGTCGGTCAGGGTGCGGCGGTCAGACTGTGGCAAGGATGCGACAAGTTGCGCCAGCACGCGTCGATGCGCCAACAGACGCGCCTCCAGACTGGCCACGAGTTTCGGACTGTCGGTCATGGTCTGCCTCTCTTCTGATGGTCCGGGCTGGCCGGATGACGCCAGCTTGTCCGACAGTTGCCGCGCAAGCGCCTGCAAAACGTCCGAGACGGGCTCATCCTGCACCTGACGGCCCATCGCGGCCAAGGCCTCGGTCACCTTCTGGTCGTCATCCTGTTGGTCGCGGGCCATCGTTATCTCCGTCAGATGCCTTCAGATATAACTGAGATCAACGGCGCGGCCCATGTGGCTGATGCACCGGCGCCCGGTTTTTTCCGGCAGTGTGGCCGGGCACAGGGACAGTCCGGCGGGAACCCGCCCGTCGGGGCGGCGTTCCGTCACGAATGCGCGACACGCATATCCCGGCAATGAGGTCTGACATGTCCCCCACCCGCCCTGCGACTGCGCCGCATCTGACACCATGGGCGCGGCTTTTGCTGGGGCTTCTGGGACTGGTTCTGCTGGTCCTTGGCGGGGGAACCGCGTGGTTCGGGGTGCAGCTCGCATGGGCCGGGGGCAACTGGTACTACATGATCGCGGGCGTGCTGCTGGCCGTTGCCGGGCTGGCGCAGATCGGCGGGCTGGCCCGCGTCGGCGTGCCGCTGCAGGCGCTGGTGCTGCTGGGCACCGTGATCTGGTCGCTGTGGGAGATCTGGGGCAAGGGGTTCCTGCCTGCCTGGGGCGCAGATTTCGCGGGTCGCGTCGGCGTCATCGCGGCGCTGTTCCTTCTGTCGGCGCTGATTGCCGCCGCGGGCACGCCCCGGACCCTGCGCGCGCCCGGCCTGCTGCGGCTGACCTTTGGTGCCACGGCGGTCGCAGGGATCGCCGCCCTCGGGCTGATCGCGCTGTATTGGGAGCGGGTGCAGAGCCCCTCGGATCTGGCGCAGATCGCCCCCACGCCCCTGCCCGAGGGGTTGAACGATGCCGGGGAATGGCCCGCCTATGGCGGCTCGGCCCATGGTCAGGCGTTCACGCCCGCCCGCCAGATCACCCCGCAGAATGTCGCCGGAATGACCGAGGTCTGGCGCGCGCGGACCGGCGACCTGCCACCCAACGACCGGGTGTTCTATTCGGCCCAGAACACCCCGACCGTGGTCGAGGGGCGGCTGTTCACCTGCACGCCCAGCAATCAGGTGCTGGCGCTGGACCCGGCAACGGGCGCGGAACTGTGGCGTTTCGATCCCGGCGCCACCCCCGAGGATATGGAATCGCTGTTCTCGGCCGCCTGCCGCACGGTTGTCCATTACCGCGTGCCGGATGCAACGGGCCCTTGCGCCGCGCGCGTCCATGTCGCGGTGGTCGATGGCCGCATGTATGGCCTCAGCGCCGAGACGGGCGAGGTCTGTGCCGGTTTCGGCGATCAGGGGATCGTCGATCTGACGCTTGGGATGGGGATGCAGGAGACCGGGCTGGCCTCGTCCACCTCGGGGCCTGCGCTGGTGGGCGATGCGCTGATCGTGGGTCAGCAGGTCAGCGACAATCAGCGCCGCGATGCGCCCTCGGGCGTGGTGCGGGCCTATGATGCGGCGACGGGCGATCTGCTCTGGTCGTGGGATGCGCTGCGGCAGGGTCAGTCGCAGGAGCCGCTGGCCGAGGGCGAGGTCTATCCGCGCGGCACGCCGAATGTCTGGAACATCATCTCGGGCGATCCGGCGGCGGGGCTGGTCTATATCGGCACCGGGAATTCGGCCAACGACCACTGGGGCGGCTCGCGCACCCAGCCCGAGGACCGCTTTACCTCGGCGGTTGTGGCGCTGGACCTGGCGACGGGCGAGACGGTCTGGGATTTCGCCACCGTCACCCACGATCTGTGGGATTACGACATCGGCGCCCAGCCCATCGTGGGCGAGGTGACCATCGACGGGCAGACCGTGCGGGCGGTGATCCAGGGGACCAAGACCGGCTCGATCTTTGTGTTCGACGCGGCGACCGGTGAGCCGCTGACCGATATCGAGATGCGCCCCGCCCCGCAGGGCGCGCTGCCCGGCGACTGGACCGCAGAGGCGCAGCCGCAATCGGTGCGCTATCCGAATTTCGCGGCCCTGCCCGGACCCGAACCCGAGGTGATCGACGCCCGCCACGCCTTTGGCATGACGCCGCTGGATGCCGCGATGTGCCGGCTGGAGTTTCAGCGGATGCGCTATGAGGGGATGTTCACGCCACCGACCGACGATCCGGGCGGGATGCTGCTGTTTCCGGGCACGATCGGCGGGCTGAACTGGGGCGGTCTGGGGCTGGACCGCGACCGCAACATCCTGATCACCAACCATTCGCGCCTGCCCAACAAGGTCGTCATGGTCCCGCGCGACGAGGTGGCCGAGCTGCCCGTTGGCATGGGCGGCGCCCGCCCCGATCAGGAGGTGGCGCCGCATTACTTCTCGCCCTATGGCGTGGACCGCCCGATCTGGCTGTCGGCGCTGGAGGTTCCCTGCATCGCGCCGCCCTGGGGCTTTGTCGCGGCCACCGATCTGGACAGCGGCGAATTGCTGTGGAGCCAGCCCCTTGGCACCGGCTTTGACACGGGCCCGCTGAACCTGCCCACGTTCCTGAAGCTGCCCATCGGCACCGCCAATGTCGGTGGTCCGCTGGTGACGGCGACCGGGCTGACCTTTATCGCGGCCAGTCAGGACAACTGGCTGCGCGCCTACGAGACCGCGACCGGGCGCCTGCTGTGGCAGGGGCGCCTGCCCGCGGGCGGGCAGGCATCACCGATGAGCTACGAGGTGGATGGCCAGCAATATGTGGTCATCACGGCAGCAGGGCATGAACGGCTGCTGACCGATATGGGCGATTACATCGTGGCCTTCGCGCTGGAAACGACTGATGGCGGCGGGTGATCCCCCGCCGCGCGGCTAGTCCGCCTTGCGTCGCCGCAGCGACCGCAGCCCGGACGCGACACTGCGCATCGGACGGGTAACCCGCCAGGAGGTGCTGGCCAGCAGCCCCTCAACCTCTGCATGACGTGCCTCGGCCAGCGCGCGCATCTCTTCGGTCTGGCTGTAGGCCTTGGCCAGCTCGTTCCGCGTGGACGCCACCTGCTTGCGCGCGGCCGCTATCTCGGCGGCCCGACGCTCCAGCATGGCGGTCAGCGTTCTGATCTCGTTCTGACGCTGATGGGCCAGTTCTGTCGCTTCGTCGCGCGAATCAACGGTTGCCTGCAGCTGTTCTGCCACTTGCACCAGTGAGGATTCACGTGATTTCAGCCGCTGTTCCTGCGCAGCGAGGCGGGCGTGCAGATCGTCCCGCTCGGTCGTTGTGACATCAAGCCGGGCCTTCAGTTCCTCGGCCAGTTCGTTCGCCTTGGCACGTGCAGCTTCAAATTCGGCCACCTCGCGCTCGTGGGCTTCGGTTGCAACCTGAACCTCGGACAAACGCTGGTCGGCCAAGGTGCTGGCCGCGTCGCGGGCGTCGAGTGCCTCCTGTAGCTCGTCGCGCAGTTGCGCCAGCGAGGTCTCGTGCGATGCGAGTTGCTGTTCCTGTTCGGCAAGGTGCGACAGAAGGTCGTCGCGCTCTGTGGTGACGGATTCAAGCTCGGCTTTGCGCGCTTCGGCCAGTTCGGTTGCCTTGGTGCGGGCGGTTTCGACCTCGGCCAGCCCGCGTTCATGCATGGCCGTCAATGCCTGCACGTCGGACAGGCGCTGATCCATCAGCGTCCTGGCCTCGTCGCGCGCCTGCATCGTCGCCCGCAGATCTTCGGCCATCTGAGCCAGCGACATCTCGCGCGTCTGAAGCTGCTGTTCCTGAGCATCGAGACGGCCCAGCAATTCGTCACGCTCGGCGGTCAGCGCCTCGACCTCAGCCTGTCGCACCTGGACAAGCTGGCGCGCGCTGGCGCGGGCCTCTTCCATGTCCGTCAGCCCACGCTCGTGGATCGCGGTCATGGTCTGGACCTCTAACAGGCGCTGATCGGCCAGTGCCTTTGCCTCTGCGTGCCCCCGGGTGAGCGTCTCCAGCCTGTCGGCCATCCGGGCCAGCGCAACCTCTCGCGCGGCCAGTTTCTGTTCCAGATCGGCCTGATACGCCGCCAGGCCGCCATCCGGCCCAAGGTCCGGATGCGGATCGGCATGGGCTTCGTCGTTCGCGCATGACGTGCACTGCGATCTGTCGTCGCATCCGTTCAGCATGGCACGCAACTGCCGGGCTGTGCTGCGCTGCTGATCGGCCAGCGCGGACAGGTCTGCAAGCTCTGCTTTCAGGTCCGTCAACGCCGCCGTCATGACAGCCCCCGGTCCCGACTTTGAGCGCCGCCGCGAGGTTGGGCGCGGGGCCAGGGCTGTCAGCTGTTCGGCCAGTTCGGACAATCGCGCCTGAATCCTCGCGGCTTCCGCAAACTGCCGGGCTTCGGCTTCGTCGGAAAGAGGAGCCCCGTCCTGATCGGGCAGGGTGGCCAGAGGCTGTTCTGCGCTGCCGGATGCGGGATCGCCCGCAGCCGTCTCATCCGTGGTCATGGTTAATCCCTTTTGTTCGACACGTCGGTCTGCGGAAGCTGATAGGCCGCACGCCCATCTCCGTGCAGCACGACATCAAAATACTGCGCGATCGCAAAGCCCATATGCTCGGGCTTTAGCAGACCCGGCTCGACATGGAACTCGGCCATGCGGCCGACCATCCTGACAGGCTGGATGATATTCTCCACCTGCCGGTATTTCGGGCGGTCCGTATAATCATCGAACAATACTGTCACCGGCTGCGTGGCGCGCAGCATGGTGGTCATCAGGCAGGCGGTCCGGAAGCGGCCGTCGATCAGCACCACATCCGGATGGCGAAAGAAGGGCTGGTCCCAGACGCCGTTCGGGTAGGCGTGATAGTTGCGCCATGCGCGGTCATCCAGCGCGCGGCCCCATGGGCCGGTGGGGCCGATATCTGCATAGTGAATCACGACCGTTGCCAGTGGCCCGGACGCTGCGATCTCTTCGCGCAGGTTGTCCGCCCATTCGGGATCGCTTTCGACGCTCATGACCAGCCGCTTTTGCAGCTTTGCCGCGCCGCGGGTCGAATCACCCGAACCGTATTCAAGAATCACCTGTCCCGTCCGGTATGCGTCCTGGATATGGGCTGCTTCAGCCTCGGGCATGCGGACAATGGTCATCTACGGATTCTCCCTGCGCGTCGCATCTGATCTGCCAGATTTGTTACCCGAAAGCCCTGCGCAGCGCCATGCCTTGCAATAAGTACGCACGTCAAATCTAAAATTCTGCGGTGCAGCAAAATACAATTTTAGCGTGTATGGCTGCTTGCGCCACAGCAAATGTACGTGCATATAGGCGGAAAAATGCTTAGCGACAAAAAGTGGTTTGCGAAGTCCAGACAAAACGCCCAAGTCACGGGTAACAATCCCGTAAGTTCCGGTCCCTACTGCGCGAGTAAAGCCCAATGACACCTGATGAGCAAATTCGCCTGATGAAATCGTCTCAGCACATTCACAGCAATTGGTACCGCGACACCTATCCGGATGTCGCCGCCCTGGGCATCGACCCGGCGCTGCACTATCTTCGCTACGGCGCAGCAATGGGTCGCAATCCGGGCAAGCATTTTGATACCCGGTTCTATGTGACCAACCACCCTGAGGTTGCAAAGAGCGGCCTGAACCCTCTGGTTCACTATCAGCTGCACGGCCGCAAGATGGGGCTTGCGATCAAGCAGCCCAAGTCGCCCGGCCTGAAGCATGTCGCGTCAGTTCGGGCCAAGCTGCTGTCGCTTGGTTTCACCGAGCGCGCGCTGGCCGAGCTGGAAGAGATCCGCACCGACGCCAAGCGACCCGAAACGAGGGCCGTCGCGGCACGCGAGCTGGCCCTGTGGCACATGCGGGACAAAACCCCTGAGGGCTATCGCGAGGCGCTGCGCCTTCTGGACTGCGCGCGCACCGATGCCCCCAATCTGGCGTTCCGGCGCAAGCTGTCGGTTGTCGAGCTGCTGTGCCACCATTCTCTGGATGATCGCGAGGAAGCTCTCGCCTGCTATGACCGCGCAGTAAATACGGGCGAGCTGAGCCCCGATCTGATGCTTGCCTGCTCCAATCTGGAGTCGGAGGCCAGCGGGCGGTTGGACCTGATGAACCGGGTTCTTGAGCATTACAACCTTGCGCCGGTTGCGCTGAGCGGTGACGAAAACCTGTCCGCATATGACCAGCTGACGGCGGCCGAAGACCTGCTGCGCATCGAGCAGGGGCCAAAGGTGACGGTTCTGATCGCGGCCTATGACGCGGCGGACACGCTGCCGACGGCGTTGCGGTCCTTGCAGCAGCAGACCTGGCAGAACCTTGAAATTCTGGTGCTCGATGACTGCTCGCCCACGCATGACACCTGCCGCGTGGCCGAAGAGTTCGCCGCCAGCGATTCGCGGATCCGCGTGATCCGCATGCCGCAAAACGGCGGCGCCTATGTCGCGCGCAACCATGGGCTGGACGAATCGACGGGTGAGTATGTCACTCTGCACGATGCCGATGACTGGTCCCATCCGCAAAAGATCGAGACGCAGCTGCGCTTTCTGATGGGGCATCCAGACGTGGTGGGGTGCCTCAGCGATCAGGCGCGCGTGTTCGCCGACCTCAGCTTTACCCGTTGGGCGGGCGAGGGCGTCTTTCTGATCCCGAACACCTCCTCATTCATGTTCCACAAGCCGCGCATGAAAGACAGCCTTGGCTATTGGGACACCGTCCGCTTTTCTGCGGACAACGAATTGATCCGGCGGATGCAGGCGGTGTTCGGCAAGGATTCGGTCCGCTTTCTGCCCACGGGTCCGCTGTCGTTCCAGCGCGACTCTGCGACCTCGATCATTGCGGACGCGGTGATGGGGGTGAACGGTTTCTTCTTTGGGGTCCGGCGCGAATATCTGCACGCGCAGTCGCATTACCGCAAATTGCCGGGCGCAGACCTGAAATATTCGGGCGATCGCAGCGATCGTCCCTATCCGGTGCCGCTGCTGATGCTGCCGGACCGGGCCCGGCAGATCGAACAGCAAAAATACCTTGATGTCGTGATTGGCGCCGATCTGCGTGAGGGCGGAGGCGCAGAGGCGCTGGTGCTGGCAGAGGTCCGCAAGCTGCGTGATGCGGGTCTGTCGGTGGGCGTGTTCGAAAAGAACCGCTATCGCAACACCTCGGTCGCGGGCACACAGATCGCGGCCGGGGCCCGCACCGCATTATGGGATATGGGCGCACGCATCCTGTCCTTTGGCGAAGAGGTGGCGTGCGACAGGCTGCTGTTCATTGATCCGGGTGTGCTGGAGGACCGGCAGCGCTATCTGCCCACGATCGTCCCCTATTCCGTGGACCTGATCGTGGATGGCACTGTCCGGATCGGCGGCGACACCGAAGCAGACGTTGTACAGCACATCGGCAAGTCGATTTCCGAAGTCATCTCGCAATACGAAGTCGTCCCGATTTTCTACGCCGCGAATGAACAGTCGCAGCAGCTCCTCAAGGATGCAAAGGCGCATCTGGGGATGAAGATGCTGGCATCTTCAAAATACTGGAACGCCACTCTGGTGCATCAGAAGAAGCACGAGCAGTATGCAGAAATTTGGAAAGCGAACATCAATAACGGAGTAATTTACGCCAAGAAGCAAGACGCCGCCGGTCGTGAGAAGAAGGCAGTTCTTGGCAGCATCGGCAAAACATCAGGCGCGGCCTTGGCGGACATTCCCCGTATAGACCTGAAGACAGGCGGACAGGTATCCGCGTCGCGGACCGCGATATTGCAGTGCGAGTTCGGGGGGCACCGTTTCGACTACCTGTGGAGCCCCAAGCCGGGAGCAGATCGACTGTTCGTCTTGTTTTCGGGGGACGCACAACGAAAGCGCAACAATCCGCCCGTGTTTCAGAGATGGAGCTGGGCTGAGCACTTCCCCGGACACTGCCTTTACGTCTCGGACCCGATGCTGCACATGGCCGATGATCTCGGTTTGGCATGGTATGCCGGAACAGCAAAACTTGATCCGTTGGAGGTCATCATCCGGCGCGTTAGAGCGATGCTGCCGCTCGTTGCGCTGGCGTCCGAAGATGTGGTCACCTACGGCTCAAGTGGCGGCGGTTTTGCGGCCTTGCGGATGGCCGCTATGATGCCTGGGGCGACAGCTGTTGCAATCAATCCTCAAACGAACATCGCTCGCTACCACTCTTATGCGCCAAACCTATACGCGCGAACTTGTCTCGGGCGTGCTGACCGGCATATGGCCCTTGCCGATTTCCCGAAGCGGATGGATTTGCTGCAGCACACAGATGAGCTGTCCAAGCGGCGAATCATTCTCCTGCAGAACCTCGTGGACGAACATCATTATGATGGCCACTATCTGCCGTTCTGCGCGGCGATGGGGGTTTCCGGCGAAGACAACCGCGATTCGGGCCTTTTCCGGCGTATGCTCTTCAGACACGATGATGGTCATAGCAAAGCCGAAACCCCAGACGCATTCGCTGCGGCAATGGAAATACTGCGGGCTGATTTTGCGGATACCGCGCGGGCACGGCAGCGCGCCTGACGCGTGGCAAACGGCGACGAGCTCCGGTAGACCAATAGGCGGGGCGTGATCGAATAGAAAAAAGGGGGCAACTGGCCCCCTTTCGCATTTCGTGTGTCGGGTAACCTTAATCCGCGCCGAACAGATCGCGCGTATAGACCCGGTCGCGGACAGCTTCGAGATCTGCGCCCAGACGGTTGGCGACGATCACCTCGGCCTCGGTCCGGAAGGCGTCAAGGTCGCGCACCACGCGAGAGCCGTAGAACTCGTCCTCGGCCATGGCGGGTTCGTAGACGATGACCTCGATCCCCTTGGCCTTCAGTCGCTTCATGATGCCCTGCACCGCGCTTTGGCGGAAGTTGTCCGAGCCCGATTTCATCACCAGACGGTAGATGCCCACAACACGCGGCTTGCGGGCCAGAATGTTGTCGGTGATGACGTCCTTGCGGGTGCGGTTCGCCTCGACGACGGCGGCGATCAGGTTCTGCGGCACGTTGCTGTAATTGGCCAGCAGCTGCTTGCTGTCCTTGGGCAGGCAGTAGCCGCCATAGCCGAACGAGGGGTTGTTGTAGTGCCGCCCGATCCGCGGGTCCATGCAGACGCCGTCGATGATCTGGCGGGTGTCCAGATCATGGGTCAGGGCATAGCTGTCCAGCTCGTTGAAATAGGCGACGCGCAGGGCGAGGTAGGTGTTGGCGAACAGCTTGATCGCCTCGGCCTCGGTCGGGCCGGTCAGCAGAACCGGCACATCGCTGTCCAGAGCGGCCTCGGACAGCAGACTGGCGAAGGCCTGACCGCGCGGGCTGTTCTCGCCCACGACGATGCGCGAGGGGTGAAGGTTGTCGTGCAGCGCGCGGCCTTCGCGCAGGAATTCCGGCGAGAAAATCACCTGATTGCAGCCAAGGCGTTCGGACACATCGGCAGTGAACCCGACCGGAACCGTCGACTTGACCACGATCGTGGCGTGCGGCGCGTATTGCATCACGGTCTTGATGACGGTCTCGACGCTGGAGGTGTCAAAGAAGTTCGTCATCGGGTCATAATTCGTGGGCGTGGCCACAATCACGAAATCGGCGCCGGTATAAGCGGCCTCAGGATCGGTCGTCGCGATCAGATCCAGTTCTTCCTCGGCCAGATAACGGGCCATCTCGACATCATGGATCGGGCATTGGCGGGCGTTCAGCATCTCGCAACGGCGGGTGTCGATGTCGATGGCGCGGACGTGGTTATAGCGTGCCAGCAGCACAGCATTGGACAGGCCGACATAGCCGATCCCGGCGACAGCGATGGTTTTTCCTGACATTTCGGCGGGCTCTCTTATTGTTTGGCGCACGGCATGAAAGGCCGTCGCCGAGGTTATGACCCGCGCGTGTAAAGATTTGAACAAACAAATGAAAAATAGATGGGCAAATGTTGCAGCAAGGCCCTAATGCGGCCCTGCTGCGCAATTCCTCGCCATCAGGCGGCGGAGTTCTGCGCTTTTGCTTCTTTGCGCCGGGCATGCAGCGCGGGTTCGGTATAGCCCGAGGGCTGCGTCGTGCCGGTCAGAATCAGGTCGCGCGCGGCCTCGAAGGCGGGGCCGTCAAAGTCCGGCGCCATCGGGCGATAGGCCGGATCGCCCGCGTTCTGGGCATCGACCTTGGCGGCCATGCGGCGCAGCGCCTCCTCGACCTGATCGCGGGTGATCAACCCGTGCTCCAGCCAGTTGGCCAGATACTGCGCGCTGATGCGGCAGGTGGCGCGGTCTTCCATCAGGGACACGTCGTCAATGTCGGGCACCTTGGAACATCCGATGCCCTGATCGACCCAGCGCACGACATAGCCCAGAATGCCCTGCGCGCTGTTGTCCAGCTCGCGTGCGACCTCGTCGCGGGTCAGCGGCGTGGTGGCGATGGCGGGGGTCAGCAGCAGGTCCAGACCGGGCAGCGGTTGGCCTGCCAACTCGTCCTGACGGGCCGCGACATCGACCATGTGATAGTGCATCGCATGCAGCGTGGCGGCGGTGGGGCTGGGCACCCATGCCGTCGAGGCACCCGATTTCGGGTGGCCGATCTTGATCTCCAGCATCTCGGCCAGCGCGTCGGGCTTGGCCCACATGCCCTTGCCGATCTGCGCGCGGCCCTTCATGCCCGCCGCCAGCCCGATCAGCACGTTGCGATCCTCATAGGCCTGCAGCCATGTCGCGGCCTTCATGCCCGCGCGGCCCACAAAGGCGCCCGCCTGCATCGAGGTGTGGATCTCGTCGCCGGTGCGGTCCAGAAAGCCGGTGTTGATGAACACGATCCGGTTGCGGATCGCATGGATGCAGGCGGCGAGGTTGGCGCTGGTGCGGCGTTCCTCGTCCATCAGGCCCAGCTTGACGGTGTTGGCGGGCAGGCCCAGCACCTGTTCGACATGGGTGAACACGCGGTCGGCAAAGGCGGCCTCGTCGGGGCCGTGCATCTTGGGTTTGACGACATAGACCGAACCGGCGCGGCTGTTGCCCAGACCTTTGGCGCGGTTCAGATCGTGCATGGCGCAGGCCACGGTCACCATCGCATCCATCAGCCCTTCGGGCGTCTCGACGCCGTCTTTCAGCACCACATCGGTGGTCATCAGATGGCCCACATTGCGCACCAGCAACAGCGCCCGGCCCGGCAGGGTCAGGGTGCTGCCATCGGGGCGGGTGATCTGGCGGTCATCGGCCAGACGGCGGGTCAGGGTCTTGCCGCCCTTCTGGAAGCTTTCGGTCAGATCGCCCTTCATCAGGCCCAGCCAGTTGGCATAGACGGCGATCTTGTCCTCGGCATCGACGGCGGCGACGCTGTCCTCGCAATCCTGAATGGCGGTCAGCGCGGCCTCCATCACCACATCGCGCAAGCCGCTGGCCGAGGCGGCCCCGATCGGGTGATCCGGGTTCACGACCAGTTCGACATGCAGCCCGTGATGGCGCAGGACATAGGCGGTATCGCCGCCCTCAACCCGCGTGCCGACAAAGGCCGCCGGATCGTCCAGACGCACCGGCTGTTCCGCGATGGTGGCAACCAGCCCCTCGGCGTCGGCACCATAGGCGCTGACGGCGGTGTGGCTGCCGGCCTGCAGCGGGAAGGTCCGGTCAAGGAATTCGGCGGCCTTGGCGACCACCGAATCCCGCCGCTCGGGGTCGATGCCACCTCCCGCAGGTGCAGGCCCCATCACGTCCGACCCATACATCGCATCATAAAGCGAGCCCCAGCGCGCATTCGCCGCATTCAGCGCAAAGCGGGCATTGCTGACCGGCACCACCAGTTGCGGCCCGGCAAGGCTGGCGATTTCCGGGTCCACATCACCGTTTTCAACAGCATAGGGCGCGGGATCGGGGGTCAGGTAGCCGATCTGGGTCAGAAATTCGCGATAGGCCGTCGCATCCCACGGCTGATTGCCATGCGCCTTGTGCCACCCGTCAATCTGGGCCTGCAATTCGGCGCGGCGGTCCAGCAGGGCGCGGTTTTCGGCGGCAAAGCCGTCCAGCAGTTCGGCATAGCCCTGCCAGAAACGGTCGGCCCCGACCCCGGTGCCCGGCAGCACCTGCGCCTCGATGAAGCTGACGAAATCCTGATCGACCTCAAGCCCGTGACGGGTGACGCGTGCCATGCCTTCCTCCTGATGCAGTTGCGGGCGTGGGGGGCCCTTGAAACACCCTCTACGACAGATGAAAGATCATGCCAAGCCAAGCGGAATATTTTTCCAGAAATGGAAAAAGGCAAAGAGGGCTTTGGCCCCGAAAGAAGGCATCCGGTCTGGCTGATGGCGGCGGACGGGCATCGCCGCATTCTGCCGCGGTTATCTGCCGCGCATGTCTGTTTCCGTGGGCCGAGTGTCGCAATCCTGCCAGTCGCGCGCCGGGGCCGGGCTAGGGTGGGGCACCTCAGCCCGCTCTACAGGAGTCGAGCCGCGCCATGACGACCACACTGACCACCGGCGAATTGATCGCCGCCCGCATGCCCGGCCATTCGCTGCCCCGCGATCTGTATTGCGGGCCGCAGGCGTTCCGGGACGATCTGGAACAGATCTGGTATCGCGAATGGCTGTTTGCGGGCCCGGCGGCGGCGCTGCCCAAGACCGGCAGCTATGTCACCCTGCAGATCGGCGATTATCCGGTGATCCTGACGCGCGGGGCGGATGGCCGCATCCGCGCCTTTCACAATGTCTGCCGCCATCGCGGCCAGCGGTTGTGTGCCAAGGACAGCGGCACCAACCCCAAGCTGGTCTGCCCCTATCATCAATGGACCTACGATCTGAACGGCAAGCTGCTGTATGCCCGCGATATGGGCGAGGGTTTTGACGCCGCGAAATACGGCCTGAAATCCGTGCATTGCGTCGATCTGGGCGGAATGGTGTTCATCTGTCTGGCCAAGGTTCCGCCCGCGATCAATGAGCTGGCAGCAGGCCTGATGCGCTATGCCGCGCCCTCGGGGCTGGCGGATGCCAGGGTCGCCCATGTCTCGACCATCGTGGAAAAGGGCAACTGGAAGCTGGTGATGGAGAACAACCGCGAATGCTATCATTGCGGTGGCTCGCACCCCTCGCTCTGCCGGACCTATTCCGACGATCCGCTGATGACGGTGATGGAGGGGCCGAATGCCGCCAGCCCCGAAATCCTGGCCCATTGGGACCGCTGCGACGCGGCGGGGCTGCCCTCGCGCTTTGTCAATGCGCCGGACATGCAGTGGCGCATGGCGCGGGTGCCGCTGATGGACGATCAGGAAAGCTTTACCATGTCGGGCAAGGCCGCCGTGGCGCGACGCATGGGCCAGATGCCGTGGAACGACGCGGGCAGCCTGATGTTCTATCACTTCCCGTCCAGCTGGAACCACTTTCTGCCCGACCATGCGATCGTGTTCCGCATCATGCCCGTCAGCCCGACCGAAACGCAGGTGACGACCTGGTGGCTGGTGCACAAGGATGCGGTCGAGGGGGTCGATTACGACCTCAAGACGCTGACCGAGGTGTGGCTTGCCACCAATGACGAAGACCGGCAGGTGGTCGAGGAAAATCAGGCCGGCATCCTGTCGCCCGCCTACGAGCCCGGCCCCTATTCCCCCACGCAAGAGGCGGGGGTGATCCACCTTGTCGACTGGTATTGCGGGCTGATGGCCGCGCGTCTCGGGCTGCGGCAGGCAGCGGAATAGATGGCCAGACCTCGCCAGAACTGGACCGCCGAGCCCTGGTCGGATGACGAGCCGCTGGAATGCGTCATGATCGTGCCGGAAACCCGCGACACCGCCACCTTTATCTTTCGCGCGCCGTCCGGGGCGTGGTTCGACTATCAGCCGGGGCAGTTTGTGACGCTTGACCTGCCCGTGGACCCCGCCAAGGGGCCGGGGGGCAATGTGCAGCGGACCTATACGATCAGTTCGTCGCCCTCGCGGCCGCTGTCGATCTCGGTCACGGTCAAGGCGCAGGCGGCGTCGGTCGGCACGCGCTGGATGCTGGATCATCTGCGGCCGGGCATGCGGCTGAAAGCCTATGGACCGGGTGGCATTTTCAGCTTTCACCGCCACCCCGCGCCGAAATATCTGTTCATCTCGGCGGGGTCGGGGATCACGCCGATGATGTCGATGACGACATGGGCCTGGGACCGGGCGCAGGACACGGACATCGTCTTTGTCCATGCCGCGCAGCGCCCGTCCGACATCATCTTCCGCGACCAGCTGGAACATTACGTCGCCCGCGTGCCGGGCCTGCAGCTGCGCCTGACGGTCGAGCAGCCCGAGCCGTTCCGCGTCTGGCATGGCTATCAGGGCCGCCTGAACAGCCTGATGCTGGGCCTGATGGCGCCTGACTATCTGGACCGCGAGGTGTTCTGCTGCGGCCCCGAGCCTTTCATGCAGGCCGTGCGCGAGATGCTGACCGCGCTTGGCTATGACATGGACCGCTATCATCAGGAAAGCTTTGGCGCCCCCGTCGCGTCCGAGGCCGAGGCGCCGGTGATCGAGGATGTGGCCCCGGACGAGGATGCCCGCGCGCAGGTGGTCTTTGCCGCCAGCGGCGTCACCGCGGCCTGTGCCGAGACGGATACCGTGCTGGCGGTGGCCAGGCGGGCGGGGCTGAACATTCCGTCGGGCTGCACCTTCGGGCTGTGCGGGACCTGCAGGATCCGCAAGCTCTCGGGCGAGGTGCATATGGTTCATAACGGCGGCATCAGCGATGAGGACATCGCCGAGGGCTGGATTCTTGCCTGTTGCGCCAATCCGATGGGCAAGATCGCGGTCGAGGTCTGAGCGGGGGTCGTTCGGTCAGACGGCAGGGCGGGCGCGGCTTGCTTCCGCGTGTTCCAGCCGGGTGGCGGCGCGGCGCAGCGCCAACAGCAAGGCGCGGCTGAATTCTCCGGGCTCAAAGCTGCGATAGCCGGAATGGGCGACGACAAGGTGGCGCAGATCGGCGCAGTCGGCGGCCAGCCCCTGAGCCCAGACCCGGAAATCGCGGACGGCACCGGGGCCGGGCGACAGGGCGCGCGGCAGGGTCGGGTGCAGGAACATCCTTGGCGGCGGCAGCACGCCCCGCAGCAGGCGCGGCACCGGCAGCAGGTTCAGCGTGTCGTCCACATGCAGCGTGCGGCTGGCCTTGTGCCATGCCAGCAACGAGCCTGCGTGGACCTGCTCATCCGCGCTGATATAGTCGATGCCAGCAGGCAGCGAAAACGCCAGATCATCGGCGAAGCGCGTGGCGACCGTTTCACTTTCGACGGCGGCGTCGGCCCATGGCAGATGTGGCATCCGCGCCCGGTGGCGGGCCGAACCGAAAAGCTGGGCCTGCGGAAAGTCGCGGTGCATCGCCGCGCAATGCAGCGTGTGGAACGGATGCAGGTTCAGCACCGCCTCGACCGCCTGCCCGCCATCGGTCAGCGCCATGACCCGGTCGCGCAGATCGCCCGAAAGCTCATAGCTGTCCAGAAACACAAAGCGCCCCGAGGACAGCTGCACCAGCGAGGCATGCGTGCCGACGTTCAGCACCCCGCCGATTTTCAGATTGCCCCGGATGTTCCACAACCCGTGGCCCAGATCCAGAAAGTTCCCCGTCATGTCGGCCTCTGCTGTGCTTTCGCCCGGCATCATCACGACCCCGCCGGGCAGCCGCTGTCGCGGTTGGGTGGTTGCGGCAGGGCGGCCTGCCTGCAAATCTGACGCAGGGCCGGGCGCAGCCCTTCCTCCAGCGTTGGGTGGTAGAACGGCAGGGCAAGCACGTCGTCCGCGCTTGCCCCGGTCTGGATCGCCCAGGCCAGCAAATGGGCAAGATGCTCGCCCCCCGGCGCGCAGAGATCGGCACCGGTCAGGCGCCCCGTGGCATCGGCATGGATCCGCACCAGCCCCTGGTTCTGACCATCGACGCGCGCGCGGCCCTGATCGCCGTAATCCGAGGTGGCGCTGATGGCAGCCGCCTCCGCCGCGACACCGATCGCGGCCAGAGGCGGGTCGGTGAAGGTCAGCGTGAACGGGATGCTGCGCCGGGCCGCTGCGACATGGGGAAAGCGGGCGGCATTGCGACCGGCAATGGCGCCCTCGTCCGAGGCTTCGTGCAGCAGCGGCGCATCGGCATTGGCGTCGCCCGCCAGAAAGACCGGGGCATCGCCGCATTGCATGGTGTCGCGGTCGAACACGGGCGTGCCCCGGTCATCCAGATGCAGGCCGCTGGCAGGCAGGTCCAGCCCCTCCAGCGCGGGCGCCCGGCCTGTGGCGATCAGCACATGGTCAAACAGAGCCTCGCCATCCGCGCAGCCCTGCGGATCATCCTGGTGCGCCTGCCAGCTGATGCGAACCTTGTCGCCCGCGCGCGCGGCGCGGGTCGAGCAGCCAAGCCGCAGGATGACGTCCTGCGCGACCGCTGCCCGCAGGGCTGCGTGAACATCAGGGCAGCGCGCCTTGCCCAGCACAGCCTGCCCGTCAAAGAGGGTCACCTCTGCACCCAGCCTGCCCATGGCCTGCGCGATCTCCAGCCCGATCGGGCCGCCACCGACCACGGCGAGGCGGCGTGGCAGGTCGGGCTGGTCGAACAGTGTGTCGGTTGTCAGCACCGCATCGCCCAGATCGCGGAACGCATCCGGGATCACCGGGGCCGAGCCGGTGGCGATCACGATGGCACGCGCCCTGATGCCGCGACCATCCGTCAGCACCAGCCTCCCCGGTCCGGCAAAGCGCGCCCGGCCCCGGATCGCCGCCCCTTCGGGCAGGTCATCAAAGCTGTCACGGGTCAGACGTGCAAAGCGGTCCCGTTCCCGCCGGACGCGCGCCATCACGCGGGGGCCGTCGATCCGAAGGTTGCCGGCGCTGATGCCGAACTCTGCTGCCCGCCGCGCGTGATGGGCCGCGCGGGCCGCCGCGATCAGCAGTTTGGAGGGCATGCAGCCCGCCGTCGCGCAAAGCGTGCCGTCGAAATCGGGGTCGATCAGCAAGGTGCGCGCACCTGCGGCCCGTTCTGCGGACAGACCGGCACTGCCCGCGCCAATCACGGCGACATCGCAGGTCAGCGTGGCGGGCCGGGTCATAATGCGCCCCTGGCGCGCAGGGGCCGGGGCTGGGGCCGGGTCTTGGGCAGGGGCCTGGGCAGGGTCGAAAGGTGCGGGGGCATCGGCGTGTCCTTGGAGTGGCGCAGGTCAACGGGCAAACGGGCGGGGCGTTCCTCTGCCCGCTGCGAATTCTGCCGATCGGGTGGCGCCTGCGACAAGGCGCCCGGCCCGGCCTCGTGCTGCGACGCCATGTTGCACCGCCGGGCGCGCGACCCTGGGGGCGTGCCGCGGGCAAGGGGCGCGGCACGCAATGGGCCACTCTGGCGGCAGGGCGGGCGATAACAAGTTCGTTTTAAATGCGTCCGATTGCGCCGCTGCTGCGTAATTAAGGGCAATGGCTGCGACACGCGCAGTCTGTGACGACGCAGAAACGAGAGGAAAATCTGATGTTCCGCATTGCTGCCTATTCGACCACCGCACTGGCCCTGTCGCTGTCGGCTGCCGCTGCCGCGCCTGCCATCGGCCTTGCCGGGGACCGCACATTGGTGATGTTCGACACCGAGAGCCTCGAAGTGACCGGCATGATGGAAGTCGAGGGCGTGACCCGCCTGCATGGCATCGACCTGCGCCCGGCTGACAACACGCTGGTCGGCGTCACCGATGACAATCGCATCGTGACCATCGACACCGCCACCGGCGCGGCAACCGACCTGTCCACCATGGACACCGACCTGCCCGACACCGACGCGCAGGTCGTGGTTGACTTCAACCCCGCCGCCGACCGTCTGCGCCTGATGACCGGCGTCACCAACCATCGCGTGAATGTCGATACCGGCGAGGTCGCGGTCGATGGCGAACTGGTCTTTGAATCGGGCGACGCGAACGAGGCCGCGACGCCGATGGTTGTGGCCGTCGGCTATACCAACAGCTTTGGTCAGCCCGAGGAAACGGCGATGTTCGACATTGATGCGGGTCTGGGCGCGCTGCTGCAGCAGACCGCACCCAATGACGGCATTCTGGCCACCATCGGCGATCTGGGCATCGCAGAGCCCGGCGATCTGATGGGTTTTGACGTGCAGACCACCGAGGCGCTGGAAAACACCGCGTGGCTGGTGACGAACAACACCCTCTACACCGTTGATCTCGAGACCGGTGCCGCGACCGAGGCGGGCCCGATTGCGGGGGCCGAAGCCGACATCCGCGACATCACGATCATGCCCGCGATGTGACCGCCTTCCACAGGCATCAGACCGGGGCGCGAAGTTTCGCGCCCCTTTTTCATGCGGCGTGGCCGGACCACCCCGAATAGCGCGTCTCAGACCGGCTTTTGCAACTGATCCTCGATTTCTCCGGGCGAGATGCCAAGCGCGTCCAGCCCTGCCTCCAGCAGGTCGGCCAGACGTGGCTCGCCCATCAGATAGTCGGCGGTGGGTGAACTGCGCTCGGTGCGGGCGGTGGTCATCGCCTCGGCCAGTTCCTCGGCCTCGAAACTCTCGCGGCCGATCCACATCAGCGCGACAAGGCTGGCCTGCTCATCCTCATTCAGCCCGTCGATGAAATCGTGCAGCTCGGTGCGCGTGCTGTGCTGACGGCGGCTGCCCTGATGGGCCCAGGCATTGACGCCGCTGTCATAGTCGCGGGCGCGGATGATGACATGGGCGATCTTGTCCAAGGCGATTTGCAGCATGATGCACCTCCTGTCGGGCGCCCTACTGTCGCCCTGCGGCGGCGCCGGGTCAATCCTTGCGCCCGAACAGACGCTCAATATCCGACAATTGCAGTTTGACCCAGGTGGGCCGCCCGTGATTGCACTGGCCGGATCGCGGCGTCCGCTCCATCTCGCGCAGCAGGGCGTTCATTTCGTCGGCATTCATCCGCCGTCCCGACCGGACCGAGCCATGGCAGGCCATCGAGGACAGCACCGCGTCGATCCGCCCCCGCAGCCGGTCCGAGGCGCCCTGATCGGCCAGATCGTCCAGAATGTCGCGGATCAGCGCCGCCCCGTCCAGCCGGGGCAGGGCGGCGGGCACCTCTCGGATGGCGATGGCGCCGGGGCCGAAGGGCTCGATCACCAGCCCCAGCGCCGCCAGAACATCGGTCAGCGACAGGATCGTGGTGGCGTCGGCCTCGGGCAGGGTCACGATTTCGGGGATCAGCAGCGCCTGCGTTGCAATGCTGCGCGCCTCGGCCTGCGCCTTCAGCCGCTCGTAGACCAGCCGTTCATGGGCGGCGTGCTGATCGACGATGATCATCCCGTCTTCGGTCTGGGCGATGATGTAATTCTCGTGGATCTGCGCCCGTGCGGCGCCGAGCGGGGCCGAGACCGGGGCTGCGTCCTCCGCAGCCTCGAACCGGGCCGAGGCCGCGCTTTCGGCAAATCCCGTGTCCAGCATCGGCGTCGGGGCCTGCGCCTCCAGCGCCGCCCGGATCGCCGGGGCCGACGGGTGCTGTGCGCGATAGCCGGGGTGCGGCGCATGCGCCTCCGGGCGGAACGCCTGCACCGTCGCCTCGCCCAGGGTGGCCGAGGCGCGGTGCCCGGCCCCGGCCATGGCGTGGCGCAGCGCGCTGACCAGCAGTCCGCGCGCGGTCTGCGGATCGCGGAACCGGACCTCGGCCTTGGCGGGGTGGACGTTCACATCGACCAGATGCGTGTCGCAGGCCAGATACAGCACCGCCGCCGGGTGGCGCCCCGGTGCCAGCACATCCATATAGCCCGCCCGCAAGGCGCCGGTCAGCAGTTTGTCGCGCACCGGGCGCCCGTTCACATAGACATGCTGCGCCACCGCCGCGCCGCGCGAATAGGTCGGCAGCGCCGCAAAGCCGGTCAGGGTGATCCCGTCGCGCTCGGCGTCCAGCGGCAGGGCGTTGTCGATGAATTCCGCACCCATGATCCGGGTCAGGCGGGTGGTCAGGGCGCCGAACAACTCGCCCTGCTCGGCATCGGCGCGGAAAATCTCGCGCCCGTCGGCGGTCAGGGAAAAACCGACATAGGGCTCGGCCATGGCGAGGCGGCGGACGGTTTCAGCCACGGCCTGCGTCTCGGCCCGGTCGCCGCGCAGGAATTTCAGCCGCGCGGGCGTGGCAAAGAACAGGTCGCGCAGCTCGACCACGGTGCCGCGATTGGCCGCGGATGGGCGCACCGGCGCGATGCGGCCGCCGGTCACGGCGATCTGCGCGCCCTCGGCCCCACCCGCGCGCGAGGTGACGGTCAGCCGCCCGACCGCGCCAAGCGAGGGCAGCGCCTCGCCCCGGAAACCAAAGCTGGTGATCGCCAGCAGGTCGCTGCCGTCGATCTTGCTGGTGGCGTGGCGCGACAGGGCCAGCGGCAGGTCATCCGCCGTCATCCCGCAGCCATCGTCGCTGACCCGGATCAGCCGCCGCCCGCCCTCTTCGATGGCGATCTCGATGCGCGCGGCGCCTGCGTCCAGCGCGTTCTCGACCAGTTCCTTGACCGCCGAGGCCGGACGCTCGACCACCTCGCCCGCCGCGATGCGGTTGGCGGTGGCCTCGTCCAGCTGCCGGATGATGGGGCGGATATGGGGGGCGTGGCTGTTCATGGCGCTAAATCTAGCAGGCCCGTCCCGCCTCCGCCAGAGATTCGGCCACGGGGCCGCGCAACCGCGCCGCGCCCCCCGGACCAGGGGGCGCGGGGCCCCCGCCGGCGCGCCGGGGCGGGGAGTACGCCCCCCCAGGGGCCGCGCCCCCC
>NZ_JBKBVD010000026.1:41487-50075 GCF_046289755.1 Paracoccus sp. (in: a-proteobacteria)
ACCCCCCCGCCCCCCCCCCCCCCCCCCCTCCTCGCGGCCCCGGGGCCCCCCCCCCCCCCCCCCCCCCCCCGCCCGGGGGGGCCCCCCGCCACCGCCGGCTCGCAGGGCCGGCTATTCCGCCGCCAGTGGCGCCGCGCCCGCCTCGCTGTCCGCGATGCCCTCGGGCCGCCCGACCAGCACAAAGCGCAGCCGGTCCGCATCCAGCAGCCTGTCCGCCACCCGCGCCACATCCCCGGCGGTCACCGCCTCGACCAGCGCATTGCGGCTGTCGATATAGTCCAGCGGCAACCCGATCAGTTGCATCCCCGCCATGATCGAGGCGATCCGCCCGTTGCCGTCAAACCGCAGCGGATATTCACCGGTCAGATAGGTCTTCGCGTCGTTCAGTTCGTCGTCGGTCACCCCCTCCGCCATGCGCGCCCATTCCTCGCGGATCAGCGCCACCGCCTCGGCCACGGTGCCATTCGCGCTGGCCATGCCGCCCTGCCATGTCTGGCCATAGATCCCGGTCGCCAGCCCCGTGCCCACGCCATAGGTCAGGCCGCGCTTTTCCCGGATCTCGTCCATCAGGCGCGAGCTGAAGCCGCCGCCGCCCAGAATGTGATTGGCCACAAAGGCCGCGAAATAGTCGGGGTCGTCGATGGCGATCCCCGGCCCGGCAAAGCTGACCACGGTTTGCGGGCTGTCCCAGTCCAGAACTGTCACGCCGCCGGTCAGACCCGGTTCGGCGGGCTCGGGCAAGGGCGCTGTGGCCTCATCGGGCAGGCCCGCCAGAATGCGGTCGACCAGCAGCCCCAGCTCCTCGGCGCCGATGTCGCCTGCCGCGCCCACGATCACCCGGTCGCGCGCCAGAACGCGGTTCTTGTGCGCGACCAGATCCTGCCGCGTCAGCGCCGCCACGCTGCCAGCCGTGCCGTTGACCGAGCTGCCATAGGGGTGATCCCCCCAGCTTTGCCGCGCCATTTCAGCAGCGGCGATGGCGCCGGGGTCGCTGGCCTCGGCGCGGATCACGGCCAGCACCTGGGCGCGCACACGCTCCAGCGCCGTGTCGTCAAAGCGCGGCTGGCTGAGGGCCTGCGCCAGCAGGTCGGCGGCCTCGGTGCGGGTCTCGTTCAGCGCGCGAAAGCTGACACTCACCGTGTCGTCGCCCGCGTTAAAGCTGATCCGGGCGCCCAGATCCTCGACCGCCTGTGCGAATGCGGTCGCGTCGCGCTGGCCCGCGCCCTCTTCCAGCAGCGCGGTCATCAGGTTCACCGCGCCGCGTTTGCCGGGCGCATCCATGCTGGCGCCGCCGCGAAACTGGAACTCGATGGCGACGAAGGGGATGCTGTCATCCTCGACCAGCCAGGCCCCGACCCCCTTGGGCGAGGTGACCTGCTGGATGTCGATGGCCTGCGCGGGCAGGGCCAGCAGCGCGAACAGGGAAACAAGTGCGGCACGGATCATCCTTGCACCTCGGGGCTGTGGGTTGCGGGTGCGTCATGGGCGGGGTTTTCGGGGGCGGGGTTCTCGGCCGGGGCGGGCAGGGCCGGGGGCGCCTGAACGACAGTGTCGTCCCCTGCCTCGGCGGGCAGCAGCCAGCCGGTCACCGCGCCGGGCCGACCCAGCACCTTGCGGGCGGCGGCCATCACCTGATCTTCGGTCACCTCGCCCAGAATGCGCGGCCAGTCGTTCACATCCCCGACCGTCAGCCCGGTCGCCAGCCCCTGCCCGAAATCATAGGCGCGGCCATGCGCCGAATCGCGGGCATAGACCTCGGATGCGCGGATGCGCGTCTTGACCCGCTCCAGATCGTCGGGGTCGGGCCCTGTTTCAAGAAACCGCGCCAGCACCGTGTCCAGCGCCGCCTCGGCATCCGCCGGGTCCACCCCGTCGGCCGGCACCATCGAGATGGCGAAATCGGTCGGGTCCAGCGACAGCCCGCGATAGCCCGCGCTGGCAAACAGCGCCTTGCCGGTCAGCACCAGTTCGCGCCCCAGAACCGAGGTCTGCTGCGACCCGCCCAACAGGTCGGCCAGCACCGTCAGCGCGGCGGCCTCGGCCTGTGCGCCGGGGTTGCGTTCGGGCACGACGATGCGGCGGGTCATCTGCGGCTGCGGCACGCGCGGGTCCGACATCTCGATCCGCCGGTCGGCGCGCTTGGGCGGCTCTTGCGGGCGCAGGCGGGGGGCGGTGTCGCCATGCGCGGCGATCGCGCCGTAATGCTCCTCGGCCAGCGCGCGCACCTCATCCGCCGAGACATCGCCCGCCACCACCAGAATGGCCGCGCCGGGGGCGTAATGCGTGTCATACCATTCGTTCGCATCGTCCAGCGTCAGCGCCTCGATCTCATCGCGCCAGCCGATGATGGGGCGTCCGTAAGGGTGATTGTCATAAAGAACCGCGTTCAGTTCCTCGGCGAACATTGCGCGGGGATCGCTGTCGACCCGCTGCGCGCGTTCCTCCAGCACGACCTGCCGCTCGGCCCGCCAGTCATCGTCCGAGATCGACAGATTGGCCATGCGGTCGGCCTCCATCTCCATGATCAGAGGCAGGCGGTCGCTGGCGATGCGCTGGAAATATGTGGTGAAATCCCACGAGGTAAAGGCATTGTCGCTGCCGCCATTGGCGGTGACGGTCTGCGAGAACTCGCCCGGCGCCAGCCTGTCGGTGCCCTTGAACATCAGGTGTTCCAGATAATGGGCGATGCCCGACTTGCCCGGCACCTCGTCGGCGGCGCCGATGCGATACCAGACCATCTGCACCACGACGGGCGCGCGGCGGTCCTCGATCACGACGGCCTCCAGCCCGTTGGGCAGGGTGAAATGGGTGATGCCATCGGGCATCGCAGAGTCGGGTATTGCGGAATCGGGTATCGCAGAGTCCGGCATCGCGGTCGGGTCGGACATCTCGGCCAGCGCCATGGGGGCGGCAAGGGCCAGACCGGCGATCAGCGGCAGGGCGGTGACGGCACCGGTGACGGTGGGCAGGGCGCGGAACGCAGGGCGACGCATTGGGGATCCAACCTCCTCATTTCTGGTAAGGAAACTGACCGCACCAGAGGCCGGGCGCAAGCCACGCTCAAGCGAATGTGTGAGGTTGCGCAGGCTTGGGGCGCGCATGCGCCGCGAACGCCCGGCCCCTCGATGGGGCCGGGCGTTCGCAGCCTGTCAGATCAGCGCACCGGGATCAGCCGGATCGGCAGGCAGCGCGGGCCATGCGCCTGCAGGCCCGATTTCCACAGCACGGCACCCTCGGGCTCAACCGCCGCGGTGCGTGCCAGCAGCTGCGTGAACAGGATTTCCATGTTCAGCCGCGCCAGATTATTGCCCAGGCAGACATGCCCCCCGGCGCCAAAGGCCAGATGCACATTCGGGCGCCGGGTGATGTCCAGCCGGTCGGGCGCGTCGAATGCCGCCGGGTCGCGGTTCGCGCTGGCATAGAGCAGCCCGAACTTCGTCCCCTTGGGCCAGTCCTGCCCGCAGATGGTCAGATCCTCGGACGCATAGCGGTGGAAAAAGGGCAGCGGCGCCGCATGGCGGAACATCTCCTGCACCGCCTGCGGCATCAGCCCCGGTTCCGCCCGCAGCAGCGCCATCTGGTCGGGGTGATCCATCAGCGCCGCCAGCCCCGAGCCCATCACGTCGATGGTCGAGCCATGCCCCGCATGCAGGATCTGCATGATCGTGGCGATCAGCTCGTCATGGGTCAGAAGGCCCGCCGTCTCGGCGCCGATCATCGCGCTCATCAGATCCTCGCGCGGGGCGCGGGTGCGGACGGCATACAGATCCTCCAGCAGGTCCGCAAAGAGGCGCGTGGCCTCTTCCGCGCGGGCCTTTTTCGCGGCGGTCCGGTCGATGTCGAAATAGCTGACGACATCCTCGGACCATTCGGTCATCTGCGGCGCCAGTTCGGGCGCGGTGCCGATCAGATGGCCGATGACCTGACCGGGCAGATGCGCTGCCAGATCGGCGATAAAGTCGATGCGCCCCTGCGCGATCAGCCGGTCCAGCGCGTCAGCCACCCATGCGCTGACAAAGCCGCGCAGGCTTTCCAGCCGGGTCCTGGTAAAGAACGGAAACACCGCGCGGCGCAGGCGGTCATGGTCCGGCCCGTCCGTGTCCAGCATCGAGGTCTGCACAAACCGCTCGTGATAGGGCATGTCGTGGAAATTGCCCGCGACCTGAAGGCGGCGCACCTCGTCGGGCGGGCAGAAGGCGGCGGGCGCGCGCACCATGCGGCGGTCCAGCGCGATGGCGCGGACATCCTCCATCCGGCTGGCAAGGTGCCCGTCAAATCCGGGCCAGAAGGGCAGGCCCGGCATCGCGCGCAGCCGGGCATAGGCGGGCCATGGGTTCGCACCAAAATCCGGCGCGGCAGGATCGAAGGGCATCGGATCAGCGCGCGGCGGGCGGCGGCGAGGTGGGCGTCACGGCGCCCGCGCGTTGCCAGCGCAGATGCTCGGCCTGCTGATCCAGCGCAAAGGCGCTGTAGGCGCGCTGATAGACCGAGGTGCCAAACAGCGCCTCAAGCGGGCGGCGCGCATTGCGCTCGCGCCAGCGCTGATCGGCGGTGGCCAGCGTGGCACGGATATTGGGGTCGGTGCCCGCGCGCGCGGCATGCGCCACCAGCGCCTGATCCGCAGCCCCGATGCCCTGATCGGCCAGCCGCGCGGGGTTGCCGCCAAGGGCGGCCACGGCATCGCCCTGCGGGTTCGGATCGGTCAGGTTGGCGCCGCCGGGCGTGGGGGCGGGCAGCACCGCCAGATCGGGCGGCATCGTCAGCGCGCGTGTGGGCAGGATGGCGAATTCATCGGGCGAGTTCTGCCCGGCGCCGATATTCATCAGCCGGCCATCGCCCGAACAGGCGGCCATGGTCAGTGCCGCGGCAATTCCGATCGTCAGCGCATATGCCCGCATATCCTGCCCCTCTGGTCTGTTGCGCCTGTTCTAACCGGATTTTCCGGCGCCGTCACGGGGCTGTTCGACATCGCCTTCGGGCATCTCTGCCGCAGGCGCGGGTGGGGTGGGCCTTGCACGCGGCTTGCGCGGCTTTTTCGGCGGCTGGGACGGGGGTTGCGGGATCAGGACCAGCCCGATGGCCCCCGCAAAGATCGAGATGTCGGCCACGTTGAAGCTGAAGGGGTTCTGCCAGTTCGGCAGCGACATGTTCAGGAAATCGGCCACCGCGCCATAGAGGATGCGGTCGATCACATTGCCAAGCGCGCCCCCGATCAGCAGACCCGCCGAAATCCGCGCCAGCCGTCCCGCCGCCGAGCGCCAGACCCAGATCCAGACCCATGCGCAGATGACCAGCGCAATCCCGATCAGCACCCAGCGCATCACGTTCTGATCCGAGGCGAACAGCCCGAAATTCACCCCCTGATTCCACGCCATGCGCAGGTTCAGCCAGGGCGGCATCACGTCGATTTCGCGCAGCCGGTCCAGTTGCATGACATGGACGACCCAGTATTTCAGCGCCTGATCAAAGACAAAGATCGCCGCCGCGACCCATGCGACCAGCCGCATATCTGCGCGCACCGGACCCTTGGGCGCGCGCGGTTTGCGCGCGGTTGCGGGCGTGCGGGCGGGTTTGGGGGCGCTGCTCATCAGTGCCGGAAATGCCGCTGGCCGGTCAGGACCATCGCCAGCCCCAGCCGGTCGGCCGCCGCGATCACCTCGTCATCGCGCATCGAGCCGCCGGGCTGGATCACCGCTTTCGCGCCCGCCTCGGCCAGCGCCTCGATCCCGTCGGCAAAGGGGAAGAACGCGTCCGAGGCCACCGCCGCGCCATTGGTCAGCGGCTGCGACAGGCCAAGCGCCTCGGCCATATCCTCGGATTTGCGGCGCCCGATGCGGGTGCTGTCGACGCGGCTCATCTGGCCCGCGCCGATGCCCACGGTCGCGCCGTCACGCGCATAGACGATGGCGTTCGATTTCACGTGCTTGGCGACGGTCCAGGCAAACAGCAGATCGGCCATTTCCTGTTCTGACGGCTGGCGCCGGGTCACGATCCGCAGATCGGCCCGCGCGACATGGCCGTTGTCGCGGCCCTGCACCAGAAAGCCGCCCGCGACCTGCCGGAAGGCCAGCCCGCCCGCCGCTGGATCGGGCAGCCCGCCAGTGGTCAGCAGGCGCAGGTTCTTTTTGCCCGCAAAGATCCGGCGCGCATCCTCGTCGGCATCGGGTGCGATCACGACCTCGGTGAAGATCTTGACGATCTCCTCGGCGGTCGCCCCGTCCAGCGGCTGGTTCAGCGCAATAATGCCGCCAAAGGCCGAGGTGCGGTCGCAGTCGAACGCCCGCTTGTAAGCCTCCAAAGCCGAAGCACCGCGTGCCACGCCGCAGGGATTGGCGTGCTTGATGATCGCGCAGGCGGGGCCGTCTGCCGGATCGAATTCGGCCACCAGCTCGAAGGCCGCGTCGGTGTCGTTGATATTGTTGTAGGACAGCTCTTTGCCCTGCCACTGGCGGGCGGATGCGACGCCGGGGCGGGCCTCGCCGGTCACATAGAAGGCGGCGGCCTGATGCGGGTTCTCGCCATAGCGCAGCCCCTGCGCCAGCGTGCCCGCGAAGGCGCGGCGGCGCGGCGTGTCCTCGCCGATGGCACCGGCCAGCCAGGTGCTGACGGCGGTGTCATAGGCGGCGGTGCGGGCATAGGCGATCTGGGCCTGACGCTGGCGGAAGGGCAGCGTGGTGCCGTCATTGGCGTCCAGTTCGGCCAGAACCGCGTCGTAATCCTGCACATCGACGACCACGGTGACAAAGCCGTGGTTCTTGGCGGCGGCGCGAATCATCGCCGGGCCGCCGATGTCGATATTCTCGATGCAGTCGTCATAGCCCGCGCCCTTGGCCACGGTTTCCTCGAACGGATAGAGGTTCACGACCAGCAGGTCGATGGCGCCGATGCCGTGGGTGTCCATCGCGGCCACATGGTCGGGATTGTCGCGCAGCGCCAGCAGCCCGCCATGCACCGCCGGGTGCAGCGTCTTGACGCGCCCGTCCATCATTTCGGGGAAGCCGGTCACATCAGCCACATCGGTCACGGTCAGCCCCGCGTCGCGCAACGCCTTGGCGCTGCCGCCGGTGGACAGGATCTGCACACCGCGCGCCTCCAGCGCCTTTGCAAAGTCGATCAGGCCGGTCTTGTCGGAAACAGAGATCAGCGCGCGCTTGATGGCGACGGGAGCGGTCATGGGGGCCTCGTGTCTGGTTCCCCGCCCGATTACCGAAGCGGGGCGCGAAGGTCCAGCGTCAGGACGGCTTTCGCAGCCGCGCCATGTAGAACCCGTCCATGCCGCCCTTGTCCGCCCAGTAATCGGGGCGCAGGCGCAGTCCGCCCTCGTCCGTGATCCAGCCGGGGTCGATGCCGGGCAGATCGGGGCCGGGCAGATCGGGCCGCTCGACCGTCAGGCCGGGATGGCGGGCCAGCGCCTCGTCGATCTGCACCTCGCCCTCATCGGGGATCAGCGAGCAGGTGGCAAAGACCAGCCGCCCGCCGGGACGCAGGATCGACAGCGCGTGATCCAGCAGCGCCGATTGCAGCGCGATCAGCTCGGCAATGCCGTGGCCGTCGCGGATAAAGGGCAGGTCGGGATGGCGCCGGATCGTGCCGGTGGCCGAACAGGGCGCATCCAGCAGCACCGCATCGAGGGGCGCATCGGGGCGCCATTCCAGCGCATCGGCGGTCACCAGTTCGGCGGTCAGACCGCAGCGGTTCAGGTTCTCGGTCACGCGGCGCAGGCGCTGTTCGCTGATGTCGACGGCGGTGACCTGCGCCCCGGCGGCGGCCAGTTGCAGCGTCTTGCCCCCCGGCGCGGCGCACAGATCGGCGATGCGCTCGCCCTTTTGCGGGTTCAGCAGGCGGGCGGGCAGGGCGGCGGCTGCATCCTGCACCCACCAGTCGCCCGAGGCGAAACCGGGCAGTGCCGAGACCTGCGCGGGCCCGTGCAGCCGCAACGATCCGGTTGGCAGCGCCAGCGTGCCGGGCACGGGCGCCGCGCCGGGTTTCAGCGTCAGATCCAGCGGCGCGCCCTGCTGATGGGCCGCCTCGATGGCGCGCAGGGTGGCCTCGTCATAGGCCATCGACAGCGGTTCGCGGAGCCAGTCGGGCAGGGGTTGAGGGGCCAGATCGGCCCAGCCCGCATAGGCCCCGGCTTTGCGCAGCACCGCATTGACCATGCCCGCCGCCGCCTGACCGCGTGCCCCAAGCGTGCGGGTCAGATCGACCGCAGCCCCCACGACACCGTGACCGGGCGCGCCCAGTTCCAGCATCTCGACCACGGCCAGACGCAGCACATCGGCCACCTGCGGGCTGGGCTTGCGGTTGACCAGCCCGGCGATCACCACATCGGCGCGGCCCTGATGGCGCAGCGTTTCCGCCGCCAGCCGGGCGGCACGGGCCTGATCGGCCACCTCCATGCCCCGCAGCGCGCCGGGCTGGTCCGACAAAGACCGCCCCTCGCGCACACCCTGGATCAATCGCAATGCGCCCTTTCGCGCCATATCGCCGCCCGGCTTTGCCAAAACGCTTTCCTTCGCCTAGATGTTGTTCAAGAGTGACCGCTGCCCATACCCCCATTCGGGAGATGTTTCCATGAGTGATGACAC
>NZ_JBKBVD010000027.1:0-50002 GCF_046289755.1 Paracoccus sp. (in: a-proteobacteria)
AGCGCTTCTACAACCCGCGTAGACGGCATTCGAAACTGGGCTATCTCAGCCCCATGGAGTTCGAGACCCGCGCTATGCTAGCTGAACCCGCTGTCCACGAAACCGGCGGCAGCTCAGGCCACGCCCCCGTGAAGGGGGCGACCCCGACACGACCAGGGCATTGTTCAGGGCTTCCGTGTTTCGATCCACGCCCCCGTGAAGGGGGCGACGGAGGCGTGTTGAAAACGGTATCAACACCACGGGTTTCGATCCACGCCCCCGTGAAGGGGGCGACCATCCATGCCGGTATATTGCTCACGCAATTTAGCGTTTCGATCCACGCCCCCGTGAAGGGGGCGACGCGTGTCCCCCAATTGATGCACAGCATCCCAAAGTTTCGATCCACGCCCCCGTGAAGGGGGCGACCCGTCATGGTGCGCGCCGCGACTGCCCCGGCAGTGTTTCGATCCACGCCCCCGTGAAGGGGGCGACCACGGGGTTCCTTCCTTCCCCTCTTGTCGGTCGGGTTTCGATCCACGCCCCCGTGAAGGGGGCGACGGAGAAGCCGCAGGAGAGGTCACCGACCGGACGGTTTCGATCCACGCCCCCGTGAAGGGGGCGACTAGAGTTCACCAATGTTCACGGGGAACCACTGACGTTTCGATCCACGCCCCCGTGAAGGGGGCGACCTGATCGCAGGTCCGCAAATAGCGCTAATACGATGTTTCGATCCACGCCCCCGTGAAGGGGGCGACTGTCGGCAATACTGTGTTTGGTCAGGCTCTTGTTGTTTCGATCCACGCCCCCGTGAAGGGGGCGACGATGTCGGCGCGCGGCGTCTATGCCGTGGGTGAGTTTCGATCCACGCCCCCGTGAAGGGGGCGACTCGGATTGATCTATAACGATGACGGGCGGTTCATGTTTCGATCCACGCCCCCGTGAAGGGGGCGACATTTGTGGGTCAGGCATCACCGACCTGACGCGCTGTTTCGATCCACGCCCCCGTGAAGGGGGCGACATGCCAGCGTTCCAGCCACGCGGGTCCACGGGGATGTTTCGATCCACGCCCCCGTGAAGGGGGCGACGGCTTGAGGCGCTGCACAAAATCATCCAGCACCTGTTTCGATCCACGCCCCCGTGAAGGGGGCGACTCCGTCTGGCACTGCCCGAAGAGACGCTTCCAGAGTTTCGATCCACGCCCCCGTGAAGGGGGCGACTTCGACGGGGTGCCGTCTTTCTTGGGGGCGACAAGTTTCGATCCACGCCCCCGTGAAGGGGGCGACGCGGGGCCAATGAGTGCGACCGCTATGCGATCTGGTTTCGATCCACGCCCCCGTGAAGGGGGCGACGTGTATTCAGGGGCGTCCCACCATGGATAGAAGTGGTTTCGATCCACGCCCCCGTGAAGGGGGCGACATGCCTGCGTTCCAGCCGATACCAACGCCCGTGGCGTTTCGATCCACGCCCCCGTGAAGGGGGCGACGGTCCGACCCCCGCACGACTGCCGACCATGACGCGGTTTCGATCCACGCCCCCGTGAAGGGGGCGACGCGCGATCACAACCCCGCGCTGCTGCATTTGGTTGTTTCGATCCACGCCCCCGTGAAGGGGGCGACATGTAGGAAAAACTGATGCCGCTGGTGATCAGCGGTTTCGATCCACGCCCCCGTGAAGGGGGCGACGGGTCATAGATGCAGTGATCGGCGTTGGGCAGTCGTTTCGATCCACGCCCCCGTGAAGGGGGCGACCAGCGGCCATTGTCTGCGCCCCCACGTCTCTCGTTGTTTCGATCCACGCCCCCGTGAAGGGGGCGACGTCCAGCGTTACCTGGGTGGCTGAGGTGTAAGCCGTTTCGATCCACGCCCCCGTGAAGGGGGCGACAAGAGCCTGTTTGGTGGCCCGACGCATGAGCCTGTTTCGATCCACGCCCCCGTGAAGGGGGCGACCTCGCCCGGCGCGCAACCAGTCATAGAGCCAATTGTTTCGATCCACGCCCCCGTGAAGGGGGCGACTCCGGGGAGTATAAGATGTTTTGAGACATGCATAAATCCGCGTCGGTCTGCGGATGTGCCAAAATTATCAGCCCTCGGCAGTCCGTGACGCTGCAGCGACTGCGCTTGTTTAACGATTTCAAAGAGCTGTGAGATATGCGAACCTTGGCCGTATTCCAGCACGCTTGGGGTTCGCGCAAATCGGGCGGGCGGGTGTCAGATAATGAGCGGGCCGTTCAGGTCGGTTGCCGGTTTTGCACCGACATGTTCGATCTTGCGCGTCCAGTTCGCGCCCAGATAATAATACCGCAAGCTGTCATGGGATGGCTTGATGATCCCTTCCAGCCGCGCCTTCAGCCTGGTCCATTGCGCCGGATCCACCTCGATCTCGAAGACCGAGAACTGCACACGCTGGCCGAAATCCTCGCAGGCGCGGGCGACCTGGCGCAAGCGCTTTTTGCCGCCCTCCTCCAATGTGCTGACATCATAGGTGACCAGAACCAGCATCTCAGCTCCAGAACCACGGGGGATAGGCGTCGATGTCGCCGCGCAGATGGCGGGCCAGCATCTGCGCCTGAAGATAGGGGACAAGGCCGAAGGGGGCCTTTTCGGCCAGAAACGGGTGCAGGCGTTCCTCTTTCTTGCGCTCTTGCCAGGCGGTCAGGACCAGTTTGCGGGCATCATCGGTCAGCAGCACGGCGCCGCCCTCCATCTGGCGGAAATCGCCGGCGCGCAGCTGGCGGCGGTTGACCAGCGACAAGGCAAGACGGTCCGCCAGCGGCGCGCGCAGTTCCTCCATCAGATCCAGCGCCAGACTGGGGCGGCCGGGGCGGTCGCGATGCAGGAAGCCCACCGCAGGGTCCAGCCCCACCGCCTCGCAGGCAGAGCGGCAGTCATGGGTCAGCAGGGTGTAGAGGAAGGACAAGAGCGCGTTCATCGCATCCAGCGGCGGGCGGCGCGAGCGCCCGGTCCAGCGCAGCTCGGCATCCGGCGAGCGGATGAGATGGTCGAAGCCTGCGAAATAGAGGTTTGCGGCCTCACCTTCGGACCCGCGCATCTCGTCGACAGAGCGGTCCGACAGCTGGACCCGGCGCAGGATCATCGCCATGCGATCGCTTGCAGCCTCCAGCGCGGCCCGCGCCGCAGGGTCCATGTCCGAGCCGTAATCGCGCAGGCTGCGGCGGATCACGGCGCGCTGGTTGGCAACCTTGCCGATGACGATCGAGCGGACGATGTCCTCGGCGCTGTCGGCCAGCCGGTATTGCGCGCGGCGCAGCAGGACATTGCCCGAGACCGGGCCCTCGATCCGGGCCTGAAAGCGGCCGATCCGGTCCAGAAGGGCGATGGTGATGCCACGTTCGGCGCAGATGCCGATCAGCGCGGGCGAGATCAGGATCGGCCCGAAGGCCACCACCGAGGCCAGCATGTGCAGCGGCACCTGAGCCTTCGCCACGCCCTCGACCTCGGCCACCAGGGTTTCGCCGTCCTTCTTCAGCGCGGCGCCTTCGGTGGTGACATAGACCGTGTTCAGCAGCTTTTTCATGGCGCCTCCAAGGCCTTGGCCAGCATCCGGTCGCGCCATTGCCGCACCGGCCGGGCAAAGGTATCGGGGCGGCACAATTCCAGCAGGGAACAGGCGCGGCAGCGCGCGCGATGCGGGGTGGGCTTTGGGGTCTGGCGGCTGGCCAGCACGGCGGCAAGATCGGCGACGGTGGCTTCGGTCAGCGCGCGCAGATCCGCGTCGAACGGCACGGTCACCCGGCGCTTGGTCTGGGCATAGAACAGCGCGCCCATGGCGACGGGCTGGCCGGTCATCTCTTCCAGACACAGCGCCTGCGCACATAGCTGCACCTCGTCGGCGCGGTGCAGCTTGGGCTTGCCGCGCTTGTATTCGACCGGAAACGGCACATCGCCCTGAAACTCGACCAGATCGGCGATGCCGGTCAGGTTCAGCCGGGCCGAGGCCAGCGGCAGCGACAACACCCGCCGCACCCCACGCCCCTTGCGGCTGCCCCCCTTGTCGGCCACCGCGTGCAGAACGTCCCCCTCGGCGGTAAAGCGGTTCTCGGCCCAGAGCCGCTCCAGATGGATCAGCGCCGCCTGCCGCAGGCAATAGACCGCATGCTGCACCGCCGAGAGCGGGATC
The DNA here is from genome assembly GCF_046289755.1 of Paracoccus sp. (in: a-proteobacteria). Lineage (GTDB taxonomy): Bacteria > Pseudomonadota > Alphaproteobacteria > Rhodobacterales > Rhodobacteraceae > Paracoccus. Next base: position 4,117 of record NZ_JBKBVD010000027.1, read on the forward strand.
GGTTCCGTCTCGGCGGGCAGGGCGGGCATGGTCAGAGCAGTTCCAGGATGTCGACGCCCGCAGGCAGATCCGTGCGGTCGATGTCGATCATGTAATCGCTGAACCGCCGGGCCGGACGAAGGTTGCCAAGGCCCCGGTCGTCGACGGCGCGAAACTCGCCATCGACATTGCGACCGATTTTGACCCGGTCGAACAGCACATGCGCGGGGGCATTGCCAAGGGCATTGTCGTGACGAAAGACGATCAGCTTGCGCGTGGTCATCTCGCCCCGCGCGGCGGAACGGTCATGTTCGAACATGCTGGCCAGCGCCTCGAACAGCAGATCCAGATCGGCCTCGGAAAAGCCGGTGCGTTCGGCGAATTTGGCCGAGATGAAGCCATGGGCGACATACAGGCCATAGGGCACGATATGCTTGCGCCCCATGGTCCGGTTGTCGGTGCGGGTGTCGGTGTCCTCCGCCCCTTCGGCGCGCTTTTTCTGCTCGGCCTCGTTGGTGGCGGCCATCCGGGTGATCGAGATCTCGACCGGCAGCACCGGCTCGACCGAGTTTGCAAAGGTGATCTGCACCGGGCCCTTGACCTGACCGCAATTGATGCCGGTGGACATGACAGCCCCAAAGGTGCGCACGTCGAAGAAGTTCCGGCACATCCAGTCGCGCAGCGCCGTCGCCTCGGCATCATCCTTGGGGTTCAGCTTGGCCTCTTTCTTGCCGGTGCTTTCGCCGCGCAGGGCGATATAGGCCTGGCGGTGTTTTTCATTCAGGATCGAGCCTTCCTGAACATAAATGTGATGCCCCGCCTCGCCGGTGCGGGCCAGATCGACATAGTTACGGATTTTCCGTTTCAGGCTGACATCGGTGACCAGACCGTGGTTGGTTTCCGGGTCAAGGCGCGGCAGGTTGCCCGCATCTGGGTCGCCGTTGGGATTGCCATTGGTGACGTCGAAAACCAGCACGAAATCGTGGCGGCGGGAAAGCGTGGTCATGCGGTCACCTCGGGGCTTTTGTCGTCATGCTTGCGGAAAAAGTCGCTGCGCTGGTGGTAATAGCCAAGCCCGAACAGGGCCTGTTCGGCAGAGCTCAAGGACGCAGGGATCGGATCGTTGCCGGGCTCCATCAGATCGGTGATCGAGGTCAGCAGCTTTTCCAGATTGACCGCCCGTCCGGGCGACAGCTTGCGCAGCTTGGAAAAATGGTTCTGCGATCCCGCATCCAACGTGCGGTAAACCTTCTGTGGCGTGGCCGAGGCGGCGCCATAGAACTTGTCCTTGATGGTGGCATTCACGTTGCCGCCCAAGGCGGCGCGCTGCACCTCTTCATAGACGGCGAACAGCCGCCCGAGCATATAGCCCTTGTTGGTGTTGGCGGGATCGAGCGCCACGGGCGCCTCCTTTGAGTTGAAATTGCGGATAAGAACGGATTTCAGAATGCCTGCGCGCAGCGCGTTGACCTCGCCATCCGCGCGGATGCGCATCAGCGTGGTGGACAAAAGTGTCAGCGGATAGGCCCCCCCGGTCAGGATCGCGCGCATCCAGTCGCCCGCGATCAGGGGCGGCACATTTTCACGTTTGCCCTGCACGGCCAGTTCGATCAGATAGCGCCACAACGGCGGCCAGCCATTGCGGGGCGGCGGCAGCACGTCCGTATCGCTGAGATATCTTTGATAATTTTCGGTCAGTGTGCCGAAATCGCCGGTCCAGTAGAACCTGACCGAAAGACGTGCGGCATTGGGCGCCAGCCCCAGCACATAAAAGCGCACACCCTGCGACAGGCTGGGCAGGACCTCTGCAAGGCGGGATCCGGTGCGGATCGCCTCCAGCTTGTCGCCGACCTTGGCGGTTGCCAGACGGTCGTCGGCTGCGGGGTCGAAAAAGGCGCTGAAGATGCTCTCGGCCAGTTCCGCCGCCTCCGGGTCCGCATCCGCCCAGAACACCGTCGAGGCATCGCCGATCTGGATGCGGTGCGCCTTGTCGGCCAGAAAGCGGTTCAGCGCGGTGGTATAGGCAAAGGCTGTGGCCTCGGAGACCGGGGCGTTGTCGCCTTGATCATGGCCGTAGGAGGTAAAGGCATCGAGATTGAACGAGATCAGGCTGGCGCCTGAGGATTGTGCGCCCCAGACGCCTTTGATCGACGGGTGCAGCCGGGCCACCGGGCCGGAGGTTCCGGTCACAAGGCAGATCTGCGGGTCAGAGGCGGATGCCGCCCCGATCTGACCCCACAGCGCGCGGGCGGCGGGGCGGTCGTGCAGGAACGCGAATTCTCCGCTCAGGCGGAAAACGATGTTCTGGTCGCGGGCGTCTTCATCCCACAGGGGCGCGCCAAACGAGGCGGGCTCCCAGCTTTCCAGAAAGTGGCGCAAGGCCATCAGCCCGGCATCGGTGGTGCCGTCCAGCCATTCCAGATGCTTGTCGCGGAACTTCGCATGTTCCTCGGCGGTGCGCTTGCCCTCTGCTGCGGTCACACCAAGCACATAGGCCGATTTGTCCCACAGGAAATTCGGCGCGATCCCGGCGGTGCGCTTGACCGCCTGCGGCACCAACATCAACTTCGGGCTGCGCTTCTTGTCATCACCGCGCAGGTCGATGACCTCGGCCACAGAACCATCCGGGTTCAGCACCACGCAAAACCCGATCTTCTCGGTGGAGAACCCATAGGGCGGGGCGTCGGGCAGGCGGTCATAGGCGCGGGTGAGGGCGGCGAGCAGGCTCATCGTTTCACCTCCGCGCTGCCCGGCTGCGGCACCTCCATCACGCCATCGCGCAGGCTGGCGCGGAACAGCAGCGACGGGCGGCCGGGGGCGGCGTGGTCGATGTCCCACAGCATGAACCCCAGATCGCGCGGGGTGCCAAAGCCAAGGTCAGAGGTTTCCGCCTTGGGGTTGCGGGCGGGCAGGGCGGCGTCGGGGGGGATCAGCGCGAAATGTGCGGCGAATTCGCGGGTGCCCAGACAGGGCTGGTGAAAGCACTGACCCCTGGCCGCGCGACGGTTGAAAATGTCCAGATGCTTGCCCTCGGTCTCACCTGCCTCGGCCCGTGCGGTCAGCACGAAATGCGCCTCGATCACGTAAGCAGGTGCGACCAGCACGGTCGAGGCGCGCTGCTGGCGGTCCTCATCGACCAGCAGTTGCACGCCTTCCAGATCGCCCCGGTTCATCGCCCGCTTGAGGGTGCCCGCCGGGGCCTTGTGCCCCACCTCATTGCGGCGGATTGACTGAAAGCGGATGGGCTCCAGCACATGGATGCGGTCGATCACCCAGGTGATCGCAGGCTTCCAGTGGATCGCCTCAAGGATGCCGCGCGCGGCCGAGGGGGTCATCACATCATAGCTGTGGCGTTCGACCTTCAGCTCGGGGCGGGTGAACAGGCCATGCTGGCCCCAGACGTGCAGACGAATGCCAAATGCCATGTTATTCCTCGAAACTTTTTTCAGCCTATCGCGCGGCGAGTGTCGATCAAGCTGATTCTTGCCAAAGATGTTTTGTGTGGTGGCATGTGGTGCCCGCTATGACGGCGGGCACCATCTTTGCTGTAAAATCATCACCTAGGTTTCTATCCACGCCCACCGTGCAGGGGGGCGACCAGTTGAGGAAAATAGCTTTCCCGTCGGGCCGAGCGAAGTTTAAGGCAGCAGCCTCAGTATCAAGCGCAAGGCGAGCACTGATAGCTCCATCGTCAACTCCATCCAGCGTGGGAACTTGGGCGGGGGGATGTGCATGGTCTGCCTCTTCTTTCTCACCATGGAAAGATAGGTCGCTCACGACTGCGAGTCAACTCCTTCCTAGGAGATGAATTTATAACTCACCAGACCCCATCCCCCAGATACTCCGCATCCTCCCACCGCAACCCGCTGTCCTCGTGATAGAGCGACTCGGTCTTCAGCACACAGAACTGATCGCCGCGCAGATGAGGGGCGTGGAACCGGGCATGGCCGTTCTGAACCAGCAGGGCGCGCGCCCGTTCGGGCACCTGCACGGTATAGGGCTGCAAGGCGCGGGCGATGGGGCCGGAATGCAGGTTTTCCAGCCCGAGACGGGCGACTTCGGCCGCCGCGACGGGGTCGATGGCGATGATCACCGGCACCATGATGCTGTCGATCATGCGATAGTCTGCGGCGGTCGTGCGATACGGGAAATCGGTGCCGCCAGCGCCGAAAACGAACGCATCGACCATCTGCTGACCCATCCGTTCGGGGCCGCGGGTCCAGTAGACCTGTTCGAACCAGTCGCGGATCGCCTCGGGGGACAACAGATCCTCAAAGCGTCCGGCGGTGCTGCGCATGGCGGCGATCAGGGGTTTCAGCGGCGCGGGCACCGGCTGGCCCGGCGCCTCGAACACGGTCAGGGTGCTGTCCTTTAGCGCGCGCCGGCCCTCGCGGTTCACCCGGCCCGCCGATTGCACGATGCTGTCCAGCCCGGTCCCGGCCCGCCAGCCCTTTGGAAAGTCCACATCCACACCGGCCTCGATCAGGCTGGTGGCGATCAGGCGGCAGGGCGCGCCGTTCTGCAGCCGCTGGCGGATGTCGGCCAGGATGCGGCGGCGATGCGCGGGGTAGTGCCGGGTGGTCAGATGCACGGCCCCGTCCAGCCCCTCGGCCTGCACGGCCTGAAACAGCTCCAGCGCGTGTTTGCGGCTGTTCACGATCACCATGGCCTGCGGCGTGCCCTGCAAGGCACCGATCAGCGCGGCATCGTCCATCGCGCCGCCCTGCACGATCCGGGCGCGGCGCAGGCGGCGGGCCAAGGCCACCGGATCGGGGGCCAGCTCGCGCCCCTCCAGCGGCAGGCCCTGTGTCAGCTGGCGGCTGTCGAAGGCGGGCTGCGTGGCGGTGCACAGCACGACGCTGCAGCCATAAAGCCCGGCCAGCGTGTCGATCATCCGCAATGTCGGCAGCAGCAGGTCGCGCGGCAGGCTTTGCGCCTCGTCCAGCACGATCACCGATCCGGCGATGTTGTGCAGCTTTCGGCAGCGCGAGGGGCGGGCGGCGAACAGGCTTTCGAACAGCTGCACATTGGTGGTGACGACCAGCGGCGCGGCCCAGTCCTCCATCGCCAGAGCGGCCTTCTCGCGGCCCTCCTGACCCGTCTTGCGCGTGTCGATGGCCGAGTGATGCTCCAGCACGATATCGCCGAACAACTCGCGGAAGGCCTGCGCCGTCTGGTCGATGATCGAGGTATAGGGGATGGCATAGATGATCCGCCGATGCCCGTGCAGGGCCGCGTGATCCAGCGCAAATCCAAGGCTTGCCAGTGTCTTGCCGCCGCCGGTCGGCACGGTCAGGGTGAACAGTCCGGGCGCAAGTGCAGCCCTGGCGCGGATATGGCCCAGCACCCCGGCGCGCAGCTGGTTGAGGTCGGTGGTGGCCGTAAAGCCTGCCATGCGGGCGTCAAAGCGCGCCCGCAGATCGGGCAGCAGATCGGGCAAGGCGGGCCAGTCGCGATCGCGACTGCGACCCTCCAGCCGGTCATAAAAGCCCTCGGTGTCGCGGAAATCGGCATCCACCAGACAGGAAAAGGCCATCCGCCCGGCAACCGACAGATCGAACCCCGGCGGACCGTCCCGGCGCAGCTTGGCCATGATCTCGGGCAGCAGCGGTGCCAGATCCACCTGTGCGGCTGCGGTGACATCGGGCGGGATGGGGTCACGAAACCCGTCCAGCCGACGGGCCATGCTGGCCTCCGATCCCGCAGCATCGGGCAGCCCGGCGTGATGGCCAAGGATCGCATAGGCCAGCAACTGGGCCGCGACATGCTCGGCCCCTTTGGCGCGGTCGCGCAGCAGAACCGCCCCGGCGGTGGAATGATCCACGCTGTCGGTCGCTCCGCGCAGGCGCCGCTGGAACGCCGGATCGTGCTTGCCGAAATCGTGCCAGGCCCCGGCGAGGCGGGCGGTATGTTCCAGTCCGATCCGCGCCCCGCGCCCCGCCGCCAGATCTGCCGTTTCGCGCAAATGATCGGCAAGGGTTTGCCAATCGCTGTGATCATCGGGCGAGCCGGAATGGGCAAAAGGAGCGACTGTCATGCCTGCAATCCTGAATGGTTCAGTATGGTGCAAGCATCATTCATTCCCTGATGAGAAATCCACTGGAAATGATGGTCTTATTGACAATGCATGGTCTGCAAGCAGCCGTTTTGCGCACGCCTGTCTGGAAACGGGGCAGCATTGAGGATGTGACACCGGACACCTGAGCACAGCCAGATTATTGCGGTTGCTCGGCCCGGCTCTGTTCGTGTCCGCGCAGCCGAGCGTCCTGAACCAGATCATCCGCCTCGGCCCGGTCGCGCGGCGGAGCGAAGGCATGGCGCCGCGCGTTGGCCCGCTGGACCGGGGCGGTGGCATGGCGGGATCGCTTGAGGCCGCGATCAGGCACCCCGCCGCCGGTCGTCACACCCGTGGGCACGGGCGCGCGTTTCGGGTCTGATCAGCCCGCTTTCGACGGAGGGGCGCCAGGCAGTTCGATGTTGATCTCAAGGCTCGACATCTGATCGCCGCGCTCCATGCGGACTTCCACGTCCTGCTCACCGATCGGGACATGTTTGCGGATCGCCGCGACGATGTCGCGCTGCAGCATCGGCAGGTAGTCGGCTTCTGCGGACCCGCTGCTGCTGCGCTCGTGCGCCAGAAGGATCTGCAGCCGGTCCTTTGCCGTCTGCGCGGTCTTGGGCGGGTGCTTCTTGCGGGCAAAACCGAACAGGTTCATGACGCGCGCCCGAACAGACGTTGGAACAGGCCGGGACGGCGCTCGCCGGCGATGCGCATCTCGACCTGGGTGCCGGTCAGGCGCGACACGGCATCCTCATAGGCCTGCGCCGCAGCCGACGGCCCGTCCAGCGTGACGGGCGTGCCGACGTTCGAGGCCTTGAGGATCGCCTTGCTTTCGGGAACCACCCCCAGCAGGGGCACGGCCAGAATTTCCAGCACGTCATCGACCGTCATCATCTCGCCCTTGTCGACGCGCTCCTGATCATAGCGGGTGATCAGAACCTGCGCCTTGATCGGCTCGGCGCCTTCGGTCTCGGCCCGCTTGGTCTGGCTGCTCAGCAGGCCCAGCACCCGGTCGCTGTCGCGCACCGACGACACTTCGGGGTTGGTGACGACCACGGCCTCGTCGGCGAAATACATCGCCATCTGGGCGCCATGTTCGATCCCCGCGGGGCTGTCGCAGACGATATAGTCGAATTCGCCCTTCAGCTCGGCCAGCACTTTTTCGACGCCGTCCTTGGTCAGGGCGTCCTTGTCGCGGGTCTGCGAGGTCGGCAGGATCGACAGTGTGTCCAGCCGCTTGTCCTTGATCAGCGCCTGTTTCAGCCGCGCATCGCCCTGAATGACGTTGATGAAGTCAAAGACGACCCGGCGCTCGCAGCCCATGGTCATATCCAGATTGCGCAGGCCCACGTCGAAATCGACCACGACCGTCTTGAAGCCCTGCTTGGCCAGCCCCGCCGAGATCGCCGCGGAAGATGTCGTCTTGCCCACGCCCCCCTTGCCCGAGGTGATCACGATGACCCGCCCGAGGGGCGGATTGCTTTTGGGTTCTGTCGTCATGCGATCACCTCCATGCGAAGTTTTTCATCCTCCAGGTATATGTGCGTGCAGCGTTGGCGGGCGGCGTCCTCGATCGTCTCGCTGGTCTGGTAAAGTCCGGCGATGGCGACCAGTTCGGCGTTCAGGCTCTGGCAGAAGATATGCGCGTTCTCGTCGCCGTGGCAGCCCGCCATGGCACGGCCCAGCAGGCGGCCATAGACGTGGATGTTGCCTGCCGCGATCAGCTCTGCCCCCGAGGCGACCGAGCCGATGACGGTCAGATCGCCATGTTCGGCGACAACCATCTGGCCCGAACGGACGGGCGAGCGGATCACCTTGTTCTGCGCCGGGCGTGGCGCGGTCTTGGCGGCGGCTGTGGTGGCGGCGCGTGCAGGGCCGTGATCGCGGGGCACGGGCGCATCGCGGCCCGTGGTGACGGGGATCAGGCCGAGGGCTTGCAGCGCCGCTGCATCCATGCCGCGGGCGTTCTGCACGCCAAAGACCCGCAGCTGGCGCTGGCGCAGGTTCTCGACCAGATCGCGCATGCGCTCGGGGTCGGCAAAGGCGGGGGCATTGACGAGATCCAGCACCACAGGTGCGCCGGAAAAGAACTGCGGCGTCTTGCGCAGTTGTTCGTCCAGTTGGGCGTAGAACGGATCACCGGCCATTTCGGTGTCGATGCGAAGCGCCAGCGCAGTCAGAAAGCGACCGCGCACCTGAAACGCGGCGACGGTTGCCGGCATGGGATCATGCCGCGTCCGGGCGTACCGATCTGACACGTCGAAACTCTGCTCCTGCTCTGTGGCGGATGGCGACTCGGGGGCGCACCGCTCTTCTTGGATTCCCCTTTTTCACGAACCGGCGCCCGGCGAAAGGGGCCGTGGGCGTTTTCAGCAGGAACCTGCCGCTCTGTGGGGGTTTTGGGCTTTCGGCATGGGGAAATGGCCCAGGCTCCAAGGAACGCAGCGGGAAATCGCCACGCGCAAGTCATTGAAAGAAAGGAAAAATGGCAGCCCGTAGGGGAATCGAACCCCTCTTTCCAGGTTGAAAACCTGGCGTCCTAACCGATAGACGAACGGGCCACTTTTTCAGCGCTGCCAGTCTTCCCGGCGGCGTGAGGCGGGTTCTAGGCAAAGCCGTCGGGTGCTGCAAGTGGAAAAAACGCCCGTCGGTGAAAATTCTGAATGTCGGGCGCGGCGATGGGGGGCACCGCATGTACACCGGCTGTGCACCGCGCGTACACCGGCTGTACACAGCACCGGAAGGCAGGCGGTGTGGCGGTGAGGGGCCTGCGGTGGACACCGCACCGCGCGCATGGATTTCAACAGATCGGGGTGGTCCTGCCCAATGGCATCGGGAAGAGGCCGGGGCGCGCATGACAGGGCCGGGGGCGCAAAGGGCTGGGCGCGCAAAGGGCTGGGCGCGCAAAGGGCTGGGCGCGCAAAGGGGGGCAAAAGAAAAGGGCCGCGCTGGTGGCGCGGCCCTTTGACGGTCAGTCTTCGTCGTCGCTGGCGACATCGGCGATGTCGTCAAGCGACACATCGCCGTCGTCATCGTCTTCTTCCAGCAGATCATCGTCGAGTTCGGCGGCATCGTCGACGATGTCTTCCTCGTCATCGACAACATCTTCATCGTCGCGCGCTGCGGTCTTTTCAGCGACCAGAGCCTTGCCGCGCCCATCGTTCATGCTTTCCATCGTAAAGCTGTTCCCGCAGGCCGGGCAGGTCATGGGATCATTGCGCAGATCGTAAAAGCGCGTGGCGCAGGACGGGCACAGGCGTTTCGTGCCCCATTCCTCTTTGGGCATGGTCATCTCCTTCAGCCGCGATTAGGGGAAATCGGGCGACCCCGTGCCACAGTGGCAAAGTGGTGTCAAAGACTTTATCTGGCAGGCTATGTCAACCAAGGCAAGAGCGTGGAGAGAAGCTTTACCATCGAAGAGGGGCTGACCGTGCGTCTCAGACGCTCGGACCGGGCGCGGCGGATGATCCTGCGCGTCCCGCGCGAGGGGGGTGCGGCGGTGCTGACGCTGCCTGCACGGGTGCCGCTGGCCGAGGGGATGGCCTTTGCGCAGGCCCGAAGCGACTGGCTGCGGCAGGCGATGGCGCGCAGGCCCGAGGTGCAGACCGTGCAGCCCGGCGCCCTGCTGCCGGTCGAGGGGCAGGCGCTGTGCGTCACGCCCGCGGCGGTGCGCATGGTGCAGATGTCACCCGGCGCGCTGCTGATCCCCGAGGGGCGGCCCGCGGGTGCGGTGGTCGCGGTATGGTTGCGCCATCTGGCGGCGACCCGTCTGCGCGCGGCCTGCGACCGCCATGCCGGGGCGCTGGGGCGCAGTTGGCGGGCGATGGCGCTGCGCGACACGCGGTCGCGCTGGGGCAGCTGCACTCATGACGGGCGGCTGATGTTCTCGTGGCGGCTGGCGATGGCCCCGCCCGAGGTGCTGGACTATGTGGCGGCCCACGAGGTCGCGCATCTGGCGCATATGGACCACTCGCCCCGGTTCTGGGCCACGGTCGAGGCGCTGCTGCCCGGTCATGCGCCGCAACGCGCCTGGCTGAAGGCCCATGGCGGCAGCCTGATGCTGTGGCAATTCCGCGATTGACGCGGCCCGCATTTGTGATCACAGCATGCCGTCATGACAGTGACACCTTCGCGCCCCGCCGATCCTGCCGCCCATGAACGCCTCTATCGGGGGCTGCGTTCCCGGATCATGCTGGGCGAGGTGCCGCCGGGCAAGGCGATGACCCTGCGCGGGATCGCGCAGGAATATCACTTGTCGATGACCCCCGCGCGCGAGGCGGTGCGGCGGCTGGTGGCCGAGGGGGCGCTGACGCTGTCAGGTTCGGGCCGGGTGGCGACGCCGGAACTGTCGGATGAGCGGATCGAGGAGCTGGCCGCGCTGCGCGCCCTGATCGAGCCGGAGCTGGCGGCCCGCGCCCTGCCGCGCGCGCATTTCGCGCTGATCGACCGGCTGACGGTGATGAACGGGCAGATCGCCGATGCGGTCGAGCGTCACGATGCGGTCGGCTATATCCGCTGTAATCTGGATTTCCACCGGATGCTGTATCTGCGTGCGCAGGCGCCCGCGATGCTGGCCATGCTGGAGACGATCTGGCTGCAGCTGGGGCCGACGATGCGGGCGCTGTACGGGCGCGTGAAAAGGAATGAACCGCCGCGCCATCACCGGATGATTCTGGCGGCGCTGCGCGCGGGGGACGAACCTGCGCTGCGGCTGGCGGTGCGGGCCGATGTGACGCATGGTCTGCGCCATCTGACCGGGCCCGCCGCCTCTTAGGGCCTGCGGCCTCTTAGGGCACGCAGCCGCGCAGGATCAGCCGGGGGGCAGGCCGGTGCCGCCAAAGCGGACATTGGCAAGCGTCGAGGGGATGACGCGGGAATATTTCGTGCCCTCGATCGCGGCACCGGCCATCAGGCCCGCCTGACCGAAGATCATCGCCACGATCGGGAACTGGGCGCTGAACGTATCGGTGCCCACCGACATGCCGCCCGCCGGGATCGCATAGAAGGCGCCCGCGCCCGCGACCCAGCCCGGCGCGCCCCGGAAGGCCGCCAGCGATTCGTCGGTCTGGAAGATCAGCACATGCGCATATTGCTGCGCGCCCGCCTGAAAGCCCACGGTGGCGCGGGTGGCCGAATAGTAATCGACCGTCTGCCCGCCGATGCGCAGCGCGCCCTGACCGTAAGCGCCGCCAAAGCCAAGCGCAGCCTCGGTCATCAGCGGCATGTACAGCACGCCGCGCGCCTGTTCGATCAGCGGCGCCGCCGCCGGATAGCTGCCGGTCAGAAACTGATGGGTCTGATCGACGCGCGCATCCAGCTGCGCCGCCGCATTGCTGCCGACCGCATTGGTGCAGCCTGCCAGCATCAGCGAGGCCGCGCCGCCCGCCAGAAGATTCCGGCGGGTCAGGATATTGGAATTGCTCATCTGTCGCCTCGTGTGGTTGGTCAGGGCTCTCACCGGCCCGTTGGCGGGCATGATAGCCCCGCGCGGGCTATCGCGCCAGCATCTCGGCCACGGTGGGCGCGAAATAGCTGAGCACCCCGTCGCAGCCTGCCCGGCGGAAGCCCAGCAGGCTTTCCAGCATCGCCTCGCGCGACAGCCAGCCGTTGCGGATGGCGCCTTCCAGCATCGCGTATTCGCCGCTGACCTGATAGGCGAATGTCGGCGCGCCGAACTCGTCTTTCACCGCGCGGCAGATGTCCAGATAGGGCATGCCCGGCTTGACCATGACCATATCCGCGCCCTCGGCCAGATCGCGGGCGACGCAGCGGATCGCCTCGCCGCGATTGGCGGGGTTGATCTGATAGGTTTTCTTGTCGCCCACCAGCCGCCCCGAGGCGCCCACCGCATCGCGGAACGGGCCGTAAAAGGCGGAGGCGAATTTGGCCGCGTAGGACAGGATCGAGACATGTTTGTGGCCCTCGGCCTCCAGCGCGCGGCGCAGGGCGCCGATGCGGCCGTCCATCATGTCCGAGGGGCCCAGCACATCGGCGCCGCATTCGGCCTGCACCAGCGCCATGCGGACCAGCGCCTCGATGGTTTCGTCGTTCAGGATCTCTCCGTTCACGACCAGCCCGTCATGGCCGTTGGCGTTATAGGGGTCCAGCGCGATGTCGGTCATCACCACCAGATCGGGCGCGACCTCCTTGACGGCGCGGATGGCGCGGTTGCCGATATTGTCGGGGTCCCAGGCGCGGGCGCAATCGTCGGTGCGCAGGGCCTGATCGGAATGGGGAAAGATGCAGATGGCGGGGATGTTCAGCCGCGCCGCGCGTTCGGCGGCACGCTTCGCGCCGTCCAGCGTCAGCCGTTCGACGCCGGGCATCGAGGCGATCTCTCCGTCGGCGCCCGGGACTTCGGTCACGAAGATGGGCCAGATCAGGTTGGCGGGGGTCAGGCTGGTCTCGGCCACCATGGCGCGGATATTGGCGGTGCGGCGCAGGCGGCGCAGGCGGGTGGCGGGGAAGGGGGCGATGATCGGGCTGGCCATGGGGCCTCCTGTCTGGCTGGGTTGCGGCGTGAGGGCGGCTTTCCCTTCGCCGAAACCCGTTCTAAGGTCAGCGGCAGCCAAGAACAAGGAACCACCCCTTGCCGCCATTCGACAGCCTGATCGGGGTGCTTTCCAGCCGGTCCTTCAGCACGATCTGGTTCTGGCTGGCCCTGATCGGCATGTGGTCGGCGGCAGGCCGCACCGTGCTGGGCGTGCCCGCCGAGGTGCTGACCCGCGCCCGCACAGCCATCCGGCGCGGCGAGGCCGAGGGCGCCCCCGTCATCACGCTGCTGGACTGGCTGTCGCTGACCCTGCCGCGCTGGCGCCTTGGGCCGCGCGAGGGGGCGATCTTTCTGGCCGTGACCAGCTTTCTGCTGACCTCGCTGGCGATCATGGGGTTCGGCTTCGGGCTGGAGCTGGCACAGGCGCTGACGCTGGTGGGGTTGCCGTTCTGGCTGCTGTTCTGGATGCGGGTCAGGCTGGCCCGGCGTCTGGTGCCGCTGCTGGCCGCCGCGCAGGAGGGGCAGACCCCGCTGGCCGAGGCGGCGGCGGGCACGCTGCGGCACATGACCCGCCACCGGCTGTGGGTCACGCTGCTGTCGATGGCCGCCGTGCTGGTCACGCTGCTCTGGGGGATGCTGTGGGTCCTGCTGCACCCGTTCGGCATCTGACCGCCGCGAGGCGGTCGCAGGGTGACGGGCGATGTGTCCGGCCCGGATGAGGGGATGAGGGGGGAGAGGATCAAAGTGGACTGATGCGTTGTGAGGGCGTGCATGCAAAATCGAATGCAGCACCCGGTTCTGATTCCCGAGTTATCGCCCGATAGTTGACTGGATTGGAGATTCTTGTGACAGATGTTCACCTTCAGCGATTTGACGATACCGTCGACCGCATTGATCGGCAGCAAGCCTTTGGTTTATCTTGCTATGCCTTTCTTTCGGGGATTGTGGACAATTCAGGTCGTCAGGCGAAATATAGAAACAGCTATGCCGGGCATGCTCTGGATCTTTGTATCCGCAGCGTACAATCTGGTTTAATTCTCTTTTGTAGTCGCCACTGGGACGCAAATGATGACTGCCAATCCATTCCTGCCGCAAAAGCTAATGCTGAGCGCGCTTTGGATGAAATAGTTTGCAGGCATCGCGAGTACTTCGCGGCGAACAGTATCCAGCGAGATGCCCATGATTTCTATAGCTACTTTAATGAGCTATCCTCGGAAATTGAAAGTGTCGGGGCATCTCCAACTCGGAGTCAAATCCGAGTTCTTCGGACTGAGTATTACGCCCATTTGATCACAAACAGTAAGGACCGAGACAGAGCCTTACGTGAGCATCCTTCCTTCGATATGGATGGCCTGACCATCAACTCACTCCTTGATTTTTCAAGACAGACAATCGAATTGAGTAATCGCTTTCTGTACCTGAAACAAAGGCAGTCCCAGAAGTTTGATGAGCGGGTGGCTCTGCTGTCAGGATACTATGACAAGTTCTGGGATAACTTGCCAATATTCTCAGAAATTGAGCACCTACCATGAGCGGTCACCGCCAAAGTCCGCTTGGTCCCGCAATGCTGCCCCTCGGCCGCCTCCTGCCAAATAAATCCGATGACCAGCCAGCGCACTGCTGCTGTGAAATCGGGACAGCACCTTGCCTTTTCCATCGGCCCCCGCCCAGAGGCGTGGCGGACGCGGCGCTGGGCGGGGGCTATGGGGTCCAGCGCAGGAAGTTGGCGATCAGGCGCAGGCCGATGGTCTGGGATTTTTCCGGGTGGAACTGGGTGCCGATGAGGTTGTCGCGGCCCACGACGGCGGTGACCGGGCCGCCGTAATCGACATGGGCCAGAAGATGCGCCGGATCGGCGGTCTGGAACTGCCAGCTGTGCACGAAATAGGCGTGATCGCCGGTGGCGATGCCCTCCAGCACCGGGTGGGGGTGGTCGATGACCAGATCGTTCCAGCCCATATGCGGCACCTTGAGGCCGGGGGCGGTGATCGGGCGGATCTCGCCGCCGATCCAGTTCAGGCCGGGGGTTTCGCGGTATTCATGCCCGGTCGTGGCCAGCATCTGCATGCCGACGCAGATGCCCATGAAGGGCACGCCGCGGGTCAGCACGGCATGGTGCAGCGCCTCGGCCATGCCGTCGACCTCGCCCAGGGCCGCGCGGCAGGCGGGAAAGGCGCCGTCGCCCGGCAGCACGATGCGGTCGGCGCGCGCGGCCAGATCGGGGTCCGAGGTCACCACCACCTCGGCGCCCGTCTCGCGGCCCATCAGCTGGAACGCCTTTTCCGCCGAATGCAGGTTGCCGCTGTCGTAATCGACCAGCACCACGCGCATCACAGCGCGCCCTTGGTCGAGGGCAGCACGCCCGCCATGCGCGGGTCAGGCTCGACCGCCTCGCGCAGGGCGCGGGCCACGGATTTGAAGGCGGCCTCGGCGATGTGGTGGCTGTTCATGCCGTGGATGCGGTCGATATGCAGGGTGATGCCGCCATGGGTGGACAGGGCCTGAAAGAACTCGCGCACCAGTTCGGTGTCGAATGTGCCGATCTTTTCGGACGGGAAATCGACGTTCCAGACCAGATAGGGCCGCGCGCACAGGTCCAGCGCGCAGCGGACCAGCGTGTCGTCCATCGCCAGCAGGAAGCTGCCATAGCGGCGGATGCCCTTCTTGTCGCCAAGGGCCGCGACGAGGGCCTGACCGAGGGCGATGCCGGTATCCTCGACCGTGTGGTGGTCGTCGATATGCAGGTCGCCATCCGCGCGGATGGTCATGTCGATCAGCGAGTGCCGCGACAGCTGGTCCAGCATGTGATCGAAGAACCCCACGCCCGTCTTGTTGTCATAGACCCCGGTGCCGTCGAGGTTCAGCGTGACCTCGATCCGGGTTTCCGAGGTGCTGCGGGTGATCGTCGCCTGGCGCATGGGATGTCCTTCCTGCTTGCCGCGCCTTATAGGCGGCGGCGGCGCGCAGGCCAAGATGGCGCCGCGATCTGTCTGATCATCCGGTGCGAAAACCGGGCCCTGCCGCTGCCGGTGGGCATTCTGGTCCCGCCATGCAATAACATCATCGTTACCAAGGCAGGTTCCTGCCAGGGGTCTGCGGACCTGACCCCGAAACCGCCTCATATGAGAAAGGGACAGGATGTCACAAAATCCCCCCAAAAAACCCGGCTCCAAAGGGTATCCCGGTCGTCCGGGCGACCCCCGGCGCGAACAACAGGCGCTGGCCGGGCGCCACGATCCCGAACCCGATCCCGGTGTCGAGCCACTGCCCGAACCCGAGGGTGTGACCGAGATCATCGAGACCGACTATACCATCGGTCAGGACAATATCGAGCGCAGCGGGCTGGTGCCGTTCGACATTCACAACCCGGTCTTTGGCATCTCGGCTGTGGCCGTGGTGCTGTTCACGGTGGTCACGCTGCTGTTTCCGGCCCAGCTTGAGCCGGTCTTTTCCGGTCTGCGCAACACGCTGACCTCGCAACTGGACTGGTTCTTCCTGCTGGCGGGCAATGTGTTCGTGCTGCTGTGCCTGGCGCTGATCGTGTCGCCGCTTGGGTCGATCCGGCTTGGTGGCCCCGATTCCAGTGCGGATTTCAGCCTGACCGGCTGGTTTGCGATGCTGTTTGCGGCGGGCATGGGCATCGGGCTGATGTTTTATGGCGTCAGCGAGCCTCTGGGCCATTTCGAGGCCGCGCTGGCCGGGACGGCATCGGAGGGCGGTGCGCGCACGGACTGGGCGCCTCTGGGCGGTGCGGCAGGTGATGCCGTGGCGGCCGAGCGGCTGGCGATGGCGGCGACGATCTTTCATTGGGGGCTGCACCCCTGGGCGATCTATGCCGTGGTGGCGCTGGCGCTGGCGCTGTTTTCCTACAACAAGGGCCTGCCGCTGACGCTGCGGTCGGTCTTTTATCCGATCTTCGGCGAGCGGATCTGGGGCTGGCCGGGCCATGTCATCGACATTCTGGCGGTGCTGGCGACGATCTTCGGTCTGGCGACATCGCTGGGGCTGGGGGCCGAACAGGCGACTGCCGGGCTGGCCTTTCTGTTCGGGGCCGAGAACAGCGACCTGCTGAAGGTCGGGCTGATCGTGGCGATCACCTGCGTTGCGGGCATCTCGGTCATGCTGGGGGTCGAAAAGGGCGTCAAGCGCCTGTCCGAGGTGAACATGGTTCTGGCGCTGGTGCTGCTGGGCTTTGTCATTCTGGTCGGGCCGACGCTGGCCATCATCACCGGGTTCTTCACCAATCTGGGCGGCTATCTGCGCGAACTGGTGCCGCTGTCGAACCCGTTCGGGCGCGATGACGACAACTTCCGTCAGGGCTGGACGGCGTTCTACTGGGCGTGGTGGATCAGCTGGTCGCCCTTTGTCGGCATGTTCATTGCCCGCGTCTCGCGCGGGCGGACCGTGCGGCAGTTGCTGACCGCGGTGCTGATCGTGCCCTCGCTGATCTCGGTTCTGTGGATGACGGCGCTTGGCGGCACCGCGATCTCGCTGACCGAGGGCGGCTTTGGCGGCATTCTGGCCGCACCGCTCGAATTGCAGCTGTTCGAGATGCTGGGCGCATTGCCGCTGGCCTCGATCACCTCGCTGGTGGGGATCGTGCTGGTGATCGTGTTCTTCGTGACCTCGTCGGACAGCGGCTCGCTGGTGATCGACACGATTGCGGCAGGCGGCAAGGTCAATGCGCCGGTGCCGCAGCGCATCTTCTGGGTGGGCATCGAAGGCGCTGTTGCCATTGCCCTTTTGCTGGGCGGCGGGCTGGTCGCGCTGCAGGCGATGGCGGTCTCGACCGGGTTGCCGTTCACGATTGTGCTGCTGGGGGCCTGCTATGCGATCGTGCGCGGGCTGATGGCCGAGCGGCGCGAACTGTCCTGAAAATGGCGTCTGGCCGGGCTTTGGCCCGGCCACGCTTGTATTGCAGGTCCGTGTCATGCGAAAACCGGGGCAGACAGCAACGGAAAACGGGCCTCATGACCGAGATCACAGCCAGCGAACGCAGGCTCAGCGCCGCGCTTGACCGCATCGACCGGGTGCTGGAGGCGGGAACGCAGCCCGCCGCTGCGCCTTTGCCTGACACCGGGTCTGCCGCCGACCGCGACGCCTTGCAGGCCAGCGCCGACGCGCTGGCGCAGGCCCTGGCCGAGGCCCGCGACCGGCAGCGTCAAAGCGCCGAAGAGGCCGCGCGCCTGTCCGCCGCCAACGAAGATCTGGCCGCCGCCAACCGCCTGCTGATCGAGGCGCGCGACACCGGCGGCATCACCGGTGACGAGGTGGCGCAGGCGCTGGAGGCCGAGATTGCCGCCCTGCGCGCCGCCCGTGCCGCCGAGATGGCGCAGATGGGCGACATCATGGCTGAACTGGAACGTCTGCTGGCGCCGGAGGCCGAGGCTGAGGCTGGTGCTGGTGCGGATGACGCGGATGGCGCCGGGCCTGATGCGCCCCTGAACGGAGATCGCTGACATGGCCGAGGTCGAATTCACCATCGGGCACAAGGAATACCGCGTCGGTGCCGCCGAGGGGCAGGAACGCATGGTCGAACGTGCCGCCCAGCTTCTGGATGCCGAGGCGCAGTCGATTCTGGAACAGGCGGGGCGGATGCCTGAACCGCGCCTGCTGCTGATGGCGGCGCTGATGCTGGCCGACCGCTATGCCACCGTCGAAGAGCGGGCCGAGCGGGCCGAGCGTCACGTCGCCCGGCTTCAGGCCAACCCGCCGCGGGTCGAGGTGCCGGTGATCCCCGCCGACCTGAAAGAGGCGATGGCCGAACTGGCCGCGCGCGCCGAATCGCTGGCCGACCGGCTGGAAGATCAGCAACAGGGCTGAGGCGCGGGGAGGGGGCTTTCAGCCCTCGCCCAGAAAGACCGCCAGCGTTTCGGCCACGGCTTCGGGCGCATCGGCATGCAGCCAGTGGCCCGCGTCCTTCAGCGTCACGATCCGCGCCTGCGGGAAAGAGCGGCGCAGCGCGGCCTCGCCCGCATCGGTGACGTAATCCGACCGCGCGCCGCGCAGGGCCATGACCGGGCCGGTGAAGGCGCCCTCGGGCAGACCATCCGGCCAGCCGGTGATGTCCGGCATGTGCTGGCGCAGCGCGGGCAGGTTCAGCCGCCAGCGGGCGGGCTGCGATTTCAGATCGAGGCTTTGCAGCAGGAAGGCCCGCGTGCCGGGGTCGGGCACGGTCCCGCTCAGGGCGCGGTCGGCATCGCTGCGGCGGGTGAGGCTGGGCAGGTCCAGCGCCTCCATCGCGTCGATATGGCCGGACTGGTCGTGGTCATAGGCCAGCGGCGCGATGTCCATCACCACCAGCTTGCGGATCAGGTCGGGACGGGTCAGCGCCAGCACCATCGCGGCCTTGCCGCCCATGGAGTGGCCGACCAGATCGACGCGCCCGCCCAGAGCGGCGATCAGTTCGGCCAGATCCCCGGCCAGCGCGGGATATGAGGCATCCGCGTCCTGCGGGCTGTCGCCATGATTGCGCAGATCGACGCTGACGGTGCGGCGCGTCTGCGCCAGACGGCGGGCCTGTGCGCCCAGATTGCGGCCCTGACCGAACAGGCCATGGACCAGCAACACGGGCAGACCCTGATCGGGACCGGTGACGGTGTGATTGAGCTTCATGGCCGCAGGTTACGGTGTCTGGCGCGCCGCCGCCATCCCGTCTATTCTGCCGCCATGACCCGCGAGACGCGCAGCTTTGAAGATATTCGCCAGATGGCCGACGACGTGGCCGATCTGATGGCCTCGCGGCTTGGCGGCGCCGGACGGGCCGAGCGTCCGACGCTGGAGCAGATGCTGCGCCGCCGGGGGGCCGCCCTGCCGGGCCGGCTGCGCAAACAGGCCGCGCGTCTGGCGCGGGCCGACCGGCTGGCCTGTCAGCCGCGCATCGCCCGGCAACTGCCGCTGGCCGATCTGACCCGCGCCCATGCCGCGCTGAGCGCGCATCTGAAGCCTCTGGGCGAGATCAGCCGCTTTCAGGGCCGGGTGACCGGTCTGGCCGCGCGGCTGGCGCTGGCCCTGCTGATGATCGGGGCAGTCACGGTCTGGCTGATGGTGCAGCGCGGCCACATCTGAGGCATTGCAGGCTGTGCAACCCTGCCTGCCACCCGGCGGGCCTTGCCAAGTCGCGGCCAAGCTGGTGTCAGGGCGGGACATGCCCCTCCCCACCGACCCCGCGACAGGACAGCCCATGACCCAGACCCGCGATCTGCGCGCCGCCATTCTTGCGCTGGCGCTTGGCGCCTTTGCCATTGGCACGTCCGAATTTGCGGCCATGGGGCTGCTGCCCTTCTTCGCCGCCGACCTGCTGCTGACCGAGCCGCAGGCGGGCCATGTCATCAGCGCCTATGCGTTGGGCGTGGTGATCGGCGCGCCGCTGACCTCGCTGATGGGGGCGCGGCTGCCCCGGCGGCGGTTTCTGGCGGCGCTGATGGCCTATTACGGGCTGATGAACCTGATCGCGGCGGGGATGCCGGGCTTTGCCTCGCTGACCGCGACGCGGTTTCTGGCCGGGCTGCCGCATGGCGGCTTTCTGGGCGTCGCGATGCTGTATGCCGCTGATGCGCTGCCGCAGGGCCAGCGGGCGCGGGGGGCGGCACAGGTCATCATGGGGCTGACGGTGGCCAATATCGTGGGCGTGCCGCTGGCCGGATGGATGGGGCAGACGATCGGCTGGCGCTGGGGCTTTGCGATGCCGGGACTGCTGGCGCTGGCCTCGGCCGTGGCGATCCTGCGGGTGGCGCCGCGCGTGGGCGGCAACCCTCATGCGCGCCCGTGGGACGAGCTGGCGGCCCTGCGCAATCCGCGCGTGCTGTGGACGCTGGCGGTCAGCGCCATCGGCTTTGGCGGGCTGTTTTCGGTCTATGCCTTCCTGACGGCGGCGATTCTGGCGACCACCGATGCGCCGGGCTATGTCATCCCGCTGGCGCTGGCGATGTTCGGCGTGGGCGGCACTTTGGGGACATGGGGCGCCGGGCGCTATACCGAGCGGCTGGGCACCGAGCGTGCGGCCTATGTCAGCCTTGCGGCCATGGCCGTGACGCAGGGCTTTGCGGCGCTGGTGGTGGGCAACTGGCCGCTGATGGTGGTGTCGTCCTTCCTGATCGCGGCGGGGGCGGGGCTGGTGATCCCGCTGCAGACGCGGCTGATGGATGTGGCGGGATCGGCGCAGAACATGGCCGCCGCGATGAACCACGCGGCCTTTAACGCGGCCAATGCGATCGGCCCGCTGCTGGCGGGCTTAGCGCTGGCGGCGGGCTGGGGCTGGCGCGCGCCGGGTCTGGTGGGCATGGGCCTTACGGCTGCGGGGGCTGTCGTTCTGACAATCTCTGTCTGGCAGGATCGGACAGCTCGGGCGCGGGCAGCGACCGCAGGATAACCTGCCGCGAGGTCGAGGCAAACTCGCGCCGCCAGGTCACGAGCAGCACGACCGCCGTGCCCGCCATCAGCCCGTAGGGCCCCGCCAGCCATGTCAGCGAGGCCAGCGCGAAATAGACGCTGCGCAGCCCGGCATTGAAGTTGCGCGCGGCCGTGATGTTCAGGTCGGCGGCCTGCATGGCGCGCTGAAGGGCGGTCGGATCGTCGGGCCGGTTGGGCACCGAGGCCATCATGATCGCGCAATAGCCAAACAGCCGGTGCGCCCAGACGAATTTCAGGAAGGCGTTGACAATAAAGAACATCGTCACCAGCAGCCGCATCTCGTAGCCGGTGCTGGCAAGCTCTTCGATCTCGAATTCGCGCGCGATGCCGCGCAACCGCTCGCCATTGCCGATCAGGGCCAGCAGACCGCCGGTGGCGATCATGCAGGCGCTGGCGAAAAACGCCGTCCCCTCGCGCAGGCTGGCCAGAATATTGCCGTCAAAGATGCGGTTGTCGCGCCCGACGAACTGGCGCATCCACTCGCGCCGGAACCGCACCATCAGCACCGAGACCGAGGGCCGCCCGACCGGGGGCCGCTCGGTCACCCAGCCGATGCCCAGCCACGCGACAAACAGCAGCGCGACCGCGATCAGGTCGGGCAGGGACAGGCGGGCGGACAAAAGCGTTTCCAGGGTCATGGGCCTGTTCTAGGCTCCGGTCGCGCGCCTTGAAAGGAAAACCCGCAGCCCCTATCGTCGCAATGTCCGCACCCGGCCCTGCGGACATGAGGGAGGAGACCGGCCATGATCCAACTGCCCCCGCCCGATGCAGGCGTGCTGTCGCGGCGCGCAGACATCGTCGCCGCCCTGCGCGCGGAACTGCCCGGCGCCGTCATCGACGATCCCGCCGAAACGCGGGCCTATGAATGCGACGCGCTGTCGGCCTATCGCTGCGCGCCGCTGGCGGTGGCGCTGCCGCGCTCGACCGATGAGGTGTCGCGCCTGCTGCGGCTGTGCCACGATCTGCGCGTGCCGGTGGTGCCGCGCGGCGCGGGCACCAGCCTTGCGGGCGGCTCGATGCCCACATCGGACGCGGTGGTGATCGGTCTGTCGCGGATGACCGAAGTGCTGGAGATCGCGCCTGAAGATCGCATGATCCGGGTGCAGGCGGGGCGCACGAACCTGTCCGTGTCGGGCGCGGTCGATCATCTGGGGTTCTTCTATGCGCCCGACCCCTCCAGCCAGCTGGCCTGCGCCATCGGCGGCAATATCGCGATGAATTCGGGCGGCGCGCATTGCCTGAAATACGGCGTCACCACGAACAACCTGCTGGGCGTGACGCTGGTGCTGATGGATGGCAGCGTGGTCGAACTGGGCGGCCCGATGGGCGAGGCGCCGGGCCTCGATCTGCTGGGCGTCGTCTGCGGGTCCGAGGGGCAGCTGGGCATCGTGACCGAGGCCACGCTGCGCATCCTGCCCAAGCCTGCGGGCGCGCGCCCGGTGCTGGTGGCCTTTGATGCGGCAGAAACCGCAGGCGCCTGCGTCGCGGCGATCATCCGCGCCGGCGTGCTGCCGGTCGCGATCGAGTTCATGGACCGCCCCTGCATCCGCGCGACCGAGGCGCATTCCGGCGCGGGCTATCCCGATTGCGCAGCGCTGCTGATCATCGAGGTCGAGGGCACGCCCCCCGAAATCGACGAACAGCTGGCCCTGATCCGCGCCATCGCGATGCGCTTTGATCCGGTCGAATTCCGCGAAAGCCGGTCCGATGACGAATCGCGCCGCATCTGGCTGGGCCGCAAATCGGCCTTTGGCGCGATGGGGCAGCTGGGCGATTACATCTGTCTGGACGGCACGATCCCCGTCTCGTCCCTGCCTTTGGTGCTGGCGCGGATCGGCGAGTTGTCGCGCGATTACGGGCTGGCCGTGGCCAATGTGTTCCATGCGGGCGACGGCAATATGCACCCGCTGATCATCTATGACGCCAACACGCCCGGCGATCTGGACCGGGCCGAGGCGCTTGGCGCCGACATCCTGCGGCTCTGCGTCGATATGGGCGGCTGCCTGACCGGCGAACATGGTGTGGGCATCGAAAAGCGCGACCTGATGACGGCGCAGTTCGACCCCCCGGACCTCGAGGCGCAGATGCGGGTCAAGGACGCCTTTGACCCGCATTGGCTGCTGAACGCGGCCAAGGTCTTTCCGCTGCACATCTCGGCTTCGCGCCGCGAGCGCCGCCTGAACCGGCCCCTGAATGACCGGCCCGATGCGGCCTGAGACCGAGGCCGATCTGGCCCGCATCATCCGCGCGGCGCGCGCGCCCCTGCGGATCACCGGCGGCGCCACCCGCCGCTGGCCGGGCGAGGGCAGGGGCGAGGTGCTCGACATCACCGGCCTCAGCGGCGTGACGCTCTATGAACCCGAGGCGCTGACCCTGACAGTGCGCGCGGGCACGCCGCTGGACGTGGTGCAGCAGACGCTGGCGGCCGAGGGCCAGATGCTGGGGTTCGAGCCGCCGGGCGATCCCGGCTCGACCATGGGCGGGGTGGTGGCGACCAATGCCTCGGGGCCGCGCCGGGTGCAGCTGGGGGCCGCGCGCGACGCGCTGATCGGGCTGCGCATGATCGACGGGCAGGGCAATCTCATCCGCAATGGCGGGCGGGTGATGAAGAACGTGACCGGCTATGATCTGGTCAAGCTGATGGCGGGCAGCCGCGGACGGCTGGGCGTGCTGACCGAACTGACCTTCCGCACCGCCCCGCTCCCCCCCGTCCGCGCCACCCTGTGCCTGCCCGATCTGGACGCCCCCGCCGCGATCCCGGCGCTGACCCTCGCCCTGTCCGGCGCCTTCGATGTGGCGGGCGCCGCATGGTCGCCCCGGCACGGCGCCCTGATCCGCCTCGAAGGGCTGGCCGGTTCCGTGGCCGGACGCGCGACCGCCCTCAGCGACCGCCTGTCCCGCTTCGGCACGCTCACCCGCCGCGACGACGATCCATGGCCATGTCTTCTTCATCCAAATATCCACGATCCCGCCCTCGACACCTGGCGCATCATCTGCCGCCCCAGCGCCGCCACAGCCCTGCTGACCCATCTGCCCGAACCGCTGCTGCTGGACTGGGGCGGCGCGCTGATCCATATCGCCCTGCCCGCAGGCGAGCTGCCGCCTCTGCCCCCCTTCGCGGGCCATGCCCGGCGCATCACCGGGGCCATCCCGGCCGTCCTCCCCGCCCCCGACCCGGTCACCGCCCGGCTGGAGCGCGACCTGCGCGCAGGCTTTGACCCGCGCGGTATCTTTCAGGGGGATGACTGAATGCAGACCCGTTTCACGCCCGATCAACTGACCGACCCGCTGACCGCCCGCAGCAACAGGATCCTGCGGAACTGCGTGCATTGCGGCTTTTGCACCGCGACCTGCCCGACCTATCAGGTGCTGGGCGACGAGTTGGACAGCCCCCGGGGCCGCATCTATCTGATCAAGGACATGCTGGAATCCGGGCGCCCCGCCGATGCGCGCACCGTCACTCATATCGACCGCTGCCTCGGCTGTCTGTCCTGCATGACGACCTGCCCCTCGGGCGTGCATTACGCCCATCTGCTGGAACATGCCCGCGAGCATATCGAGGCGACATATCGCAGGCCCTGGCGCGACCGGGCGCTGCGCTGGCTGCTGAAGGCGGTGCTGCCTTATCCGCGCCGCTTCCGGCTGGCGCTGCTGGGGGCAAAGATCGGGCGGCCCTTTGCGGGCCTGATCCCCGACCTGCGGTTGCGCGCCATGCTGGCGATGGCGCCCGCGCAGATCCCTCCGGTCAGCCGCCACGATGACGGCCAGAGTTTTGCCGCCCTCGGCCCCCAAAGGGCGCGGGTGGTGCTGATGATCGGCTGCGCGCAGCGGGCGCTGAACACCGACATCAACGACGCCACCATCCGGCTGCTGCGCCGGGCGGGCTGCGAGGTGGTGATCCCGCAGGCCTTCGGCTGCTGTGGCGCGCTGACGCTGCACATGGGCGATGAGGCTGACGGCAAGGCGCGGGCGCGCGACAGCATCGCGCGGCTGCTGGCCGCCGAGGCCGGGGGGGCGGTCGATGCCATCATCATCAACACCTCGGGCTGCGGCACCACGATCAAGGATTACGGCCATCTGTTCGCGGGCGATCCGCTGGAGCCGCAGGCGCGGCGGGTGGCCGCGCTGACCCGCGATGTCAGCGAGTTTCTGGACAGCCTTGGCCTGCCCGCGCGTGCCCGGCCCGAGGGCGCGGGCCTGCGGGTGGCCTATCATTCCGCTTGTTCGCTGCAGCATGGCCAGCGGGTGCGCAGCGCGCCCAGGGATCTGCTGACCCGCGCCGGGTTCGAGGTGGTCGAGCCCGCGGATGCGCATCTCTGCTGCGGTTCGGCGGGGACCTACAACCTGCTGCAGCCCGAACTGTCATCCCAGCTGAAATCGCGCAAGGTCGCGACGCTGGAGGCGGTGGCGCCGCAGGTGATTGCGGCGGGCAATATCGGCTGCATGATGCAGATCGGCGGCGGCACCGCGATCCCGGTCGTGCATACGGTCGAACTGCTGGACTGGGCGACCGGCGGGCCGACACCGCCCGCGCTGAATCCGGTCGCGGAAGGGTCTTGAACGCCGTCCCGATGCGCCTAAATCTGGAATTGCCGGTGGCCATGATGGCATCGGCAGGATCGCCCGCCCGGATCATCGGGGGGCAACCCAGTTCACATCGCTTGAATGAGGATGAGACCCATGCGCAATTTTGACCTGACCCCGCTTTACCGTGCCTCGGTCGGCTTTGACCGGCTGGCCGATGTGATGGACCGCGCCATGTCGGCGGACATCGCCGCCCCGACCTATCCGCCCTATAATATAGAGAAGACCGGCGACGATACCTATCGCATCTCGATCGCCGTGGCCGGGTTTTCGGCCGACGATCTGTCGGTCGAGATCCGCGATGGCGCCGTGATCGTCTCGGCCCGCAAGGCCGAGGATGAGGATGGCCGCAGCTATCTGCATCGCGGCATCGCCACCCGCGCCTTTGAGCGCAAGTTCACGCTGGCCGATCATGTCCGCGTCGAAGGGGCGAGCCATCTCGACGGGATGCTGCATATTGATCTGCTGCGCGAGATCCCCGAGGCGCTGAAGCCGCGCCGCATCGACATCGCGAAATCCGCGCCGAAGGTCGAGACGCTGGACGCCTGAGTGGTGTAGCGTCTTTGCGTCCCGCGACCGCCGGGGGGCCAGCCCCCCGGACCCCCCGGGATATTTGATGACCAAAGCAAAGCAGGGCCGTATCGGAATGCGGCCCTGTCTGTCGTTTTGGCGACCTCAGAAGCGGCGGCGGGCGCGCAGGGCGGCGGTGATGGTGCCGTCGTCGAGATAGTCCAGCTCGCCGCCGACCGGAACGCCCTGGGCCAGGCCGGTGACGGCCACGTCCGAGCCGTCCAGCGCATCGGCGATGTAATGGGCGGTGGTCTGGCCGTCGACGGTGGCGTTGAGCGCCAGGATCACTTCGGAGATGCGTTCGGTGCGGATGCGGTCGAGCAATGTCGGGATGCCCAGATCTTCGGGGCCGACCTCGTCCAGCGCCGACAGGGTGCCGCCCAGCACGTGATAGCGGCCGCGAAAGGCGCGGCCGCGTTCCAGCGCCCAGAGGTCGGCCACGTCCTGGACCACGCAGATCTCGCCAGTGGCGCGGGCCGGGTCGGCGCAGATCGCACAGAGGTCGCGGTCGGTGATATTGCCGCAGCTGAGGCATTCGCGTGACGCGAGCGCCACCCGGTCCAGCAGCTGCGCAAGCTGGGTCATCTGGCTGCCGCGTTTGCGGATCAGCTGCAGCACGATGCGCCGGGCCGATCGCGGGCCCAGACCCGGCAGCCGGGCCAGAAGCGCGATCAGCGTCTGGATGTCATCCGCGCCCTCGGACATGCGCCTAGAAGGGCAGGTTCATGCCCGCAGGCAGGCCCAGCCCCTCGGTCATGCGGGCCATTTCGGATTTCATCCGGTCTTCGGCCATGCGCTGCGCCTCTTTGATGGCGGCGAGGATCAGGTCCTCGACCACCTCTTTTTCCGAGGGCACGAAGATCGAGGGGTCGATTTCCAGCGCCGTCAGCTCGCCTTTGGCGGTGCAGGTCGCGCGCACGAGGCCCGCGCCCGACACGCCGGTGACGGTGATGCGGGACATCTCTTCCTGCATCTGCGCCATCTTTTCCTGCATGTCCTTGGCGGCTTTCATCATCTTGGCCATGTCGCCAATGCCGCCCAAACCCTTGATCATCGCTTAATCCTCATCTTCGAACGGGTCCCATTCCTCGACCTCGGCCACCGGGCCCTGGGTGTCGTCATGGGGGTTGGCCGCGCCATCGGGCGCCTCGGGCAGATCGGCCGGGGGCGTGGCGCGGGTGATGCTGGTCAGGCGGGCGCCGGGGAAGGCGGCCAGCACATGCTGCACGAGGGGCAGGGTCATCGCGCGGTCGCGGGCGGCCTGCGCCTCGGCCTCGCGGGTTTCGGTGAGGGTGGGGGCGCCGCCGGAACTGGTCAGGGTCACGGCCCAACGCTGGCCGCCGGTCCAGCCGCGCAGCCGTTCGGCCAGCCTTTGCGCCAGATCGGGCGGCGCGTTGTGGCGCGGCTCGAACTCGATCCGGCCGGGGCTGTAGCGGACCAGCGCGACATGGCGTTCGACCATCACCAGCAGCGTCATGTCGCGCATGCGGGCGATCAGCTCGATCACCGAGGCGAAATCGGGATAGCCCTCAAGCAGGTCGGGCGAGACGGCCAGCGCGGTTGCAGCGCCTGTGGCGGCTCCGGAGGCGGCGACAGGCGCGGGGCGGGCGCGGCGCATCTGGGGGGCGGTTGCGGCGGGGGCCGCGCCCTGCGCTGCCGGGCCGCGTGCGAAGTCGCCCGCGCTCTGGGCCTGCTGGACGCGGCGGATCAGCGCCTCGGGGTCGGGCAGATCGGCCACATGGGTCAGCCGGATCACCGCCATTTCGGCGGCCATCATGGCATTGGGCGCCGCCGAGACCTCGTCCAGCGCCTTGAGCAGCATCTGCCACATGCGCGACAGCACCCGCATCGGCAGCCGTTCGGACAGATCGCGGCCCCGCAGGCGTTCGTCGGGGGCGACCGTGGGGTCGTCCAGCGCGTCGGGGGTGATCTTGGCGACCGAGATCCAGTGCGTCACATCGGCCAGATCGCGCAGCACCGCCACCGGGTCGGCGCCATCGGCATACTGGCCCTGCAATTCCGTCAGCGCCGCCGCCGCATCGCCGCGCAGGACCATCTCGAACAGGTCGATGACCCGGCCCCGGTCGGCCAGACCCAGCATGGCGCGGACCTGATCGGCCGTCGTCTCACCGGCGCCGTGGCTGATCGACTGGTCCAGAAGCGAGGTCGCGTCGCGGGCCGAGCCTTCGGCGGCGCGCACGATCAGCGCCAGCGCGTCGGCGGTGATCGCGGCGCCTTCGGTGGCCGCGATCCGTTCCAGCAGGGCGATCATCACCTCGGGTTCGATCCGGCGCAGGTCAAAGCGCTGGCAGCGCGACAGGACGGTGACCGGCACCTTGCGGATTTCCGTGGTGGCAAAGATGAATTTGACGTGGGGGGGCGGTTCTTCCAGCGTCTTGAGCAGCGCGTTGAACGCGCTGGTCGACAGCATGTGAACCTCGTCGATGATGTAGATCTTGTAGCGCGCCGAGGCCGCGCGATAGTGGACCGATTCGATGATCTCGCGGATGTCGCCGACGCCGGTGCGCGAGGCGGCGTCCATCTCCATCACGTCGACATGGCGGCCCTCGGTGATCGCCACGCAATGTTCGCAGACCCCGCAGGGTTCGGTCGTGGGGCCGCCCGCGCCGTCGGGGCCGATGCAGTTCAGGCCCTTGGCGATGATGCGGGCGGTGGTGGTCTTGCCGGTGCCACGGATGCCGGTCATCACGAAGGCCTGCGCGATGCGGTCGGCGGCAAAGGCGTTTTTCAGCGTCCGGACCATGGCGTCCTGACCGACCAGATCCGCAAAGGTCTCGGGCCGGTATTTGCGGGCCAGAACCTGATATGTCGCTTGTGTCTCGCTCATCCGGGTCACCCGTTCCTGACGCGCCACCTTAGCCGCCGGCGGGGGCGGCAGCAACCGCGTGCCGTCGTCAGCGGCGCAGGGTCAGAACGCGGTCGGCGCCCGAAATCTCGATCGCGGAGATGCGGCGCAGCTGGGCAAAGCTGACCGGGCGGGCCACCGTGATCGTGTCGGCCGCCGGATCGGCGCGCAGGCCCGCCGCCGCACTGCCGGGTTCGGGCGGCACCGCGACAAAGCGCAGCCGCAGCACGCCGTCGGCATCGGGGGCAAGGCGCCCGCCGGGCTGCGGGCGTTCGGTGATCAGCGCCGCCGAGTGATAGCCCTTGACCGGGCCAAAGCCGCGCACGACCAGCAGGCGGCCCTCGGGCAGGGGTTGCCAGCCGGCCCCCAGCAGCATCGGCACCGCCGGGCGCGCATCGAGGCTGCGCCAGCCGCCCTCGGGTTCGATCGAGACCGGCGCGCGGGAGGCCGAGCCCCGGAACGGGTTGAGGCCGCTGTCACCCAGACGACCGCAGCCCGCGACGGCCAGCGTGGCGATCAGAAGCGAGATGGTCAGTCTGGTCATGGCGGCATCCCTTGTCGTGCTGCTGCAATGCTTAGGCGAAACGGGGCGCGCGGAAAAGCCTCTTTGACCTTGGCCCGCGCCCGCGCTACCCCTGCGCCCGCAACAGGAGAGTGCCATGACCACCGAAGCCTTCGACGAGATCGCGGAAACCTTCGATTTCCTCGATGACTGGGAAGAGCGTTACCGCCATGTCATCGAACTGGGCCGCGCGATGGCGCCGATGGACCCGGCGCTGCAGGTGCCCGCCACCAAAGTCGAGGGCTGCGCCAGTCAGGTCTGGATCATGCCCCGGATCGAGGATGGCCGCTTTGGCTTTCAGGGCGACAGCGATGCGCTGATTGTGCGCGGGCTGATCGCGGTGCTGCATGCGCTGTATTCCGGCCTGCCGGTGGCGCAGGTGGAACAGGTCGATGCGCAGGCCGCGCTGGCGCGGCTGGGTCTGGACGAGCATCTGTCGGCGCAGCGGTCGAACGGGGTGCGCGCGATGGTGGGCCGGATCAGGCAGCTGGCCGCCGACGCAGGCTGATCCAGCCGCCGCCCAGCACGCGGGTGCCGCCCGCCTCGTAGAACACGCAGGCCTGTCCGGGGCTGACGCCCTCTTCGGGGTCCAGCAGCTCGACCTCGGCCCGGCCCCCCGGCAGGGCGCGCAGGATCGCGGGCCGGGGCGGACGGGTCGAGCGGATGCGGACCATGCAGGGGGTTTCACCCGCCAGCGGCTGATCGCCCAGCCAGTTCACCTCGGTCACATTCACCAGCGTCGTGGCCAGCGCCGCTTTCGGGCCCACGACCACGCGGCGGGTCTGGGGCTCCAGCCGCAGCACGTAAAGCGGATCGCCCAGACCGCCGATGCCCAGCCCGCGCCGCTGCCCGATCGTGTAGTGGATCACGCCGCGATGCTGGCCCAGCACGTTCCCCTCAAGGTCCACGATCTCGCCCGGATCGGCAGCGCCGGGGCGCAGCTTTTCGATGACCGCGGCGTAATCGCCATTGGGCACAAAGCAGATGTCCTGACTGTCGGGCTTGTCGGCCACGACCAGCCCGTATTCGGCGGCCAGCGCCCGCGTCTCGGCCTTGCTGGGCAGGTGGCCCAACGGAAAGCGCAGGAAATCCAGCTGCTCCTGCGTGGTCGAGAACAGGAAATAGCTTTGATCGCGCACCGGGTCGGCGGCCATGTGCAGCTCGGCCTTCTGGGCGCCATCCTTGCGCTGGATATAATGGCCGGTCGCCATGCAGTCGGCGTCCAGATCGCGCGCGGTCTGCAGCAGGTCGCGGAACTTCACCCGCTCATTGCAGCGGATGCAGGGCACCGGGGTCGCGCCCGCCAGATAGGCATCGGCGAATTCGTCGATCACCGATTCACGGAACTTGTTTTCGTAATCAAGGACATAGTGCGGAAATCCCATCCGCTCCGCCACCCGGCGGGCGTCGTGAATGTCCTGCCCCGCACAGCAGGCGCCCTTTTTCGCCAGTGCCGCACCATGATCGTACAGCTGCAAGGTGACGCCGATCACGTCATAGCCCTGCTCTTTCAGTTGTGCCGCCACGACAGAGCTGTCCACGCCGCCCGACATCGCGACGACCACGCGCGTCTGCGCGGGCGGTTTGGCAAAGCCAAGGCTGTTGAGGTCATCGGCGCCCATGGGCGCGTCAGTCAGGGCAGTCAGTGTCATGGACGGTCTCCGGGGTGCCGCCCGGATGCGGGGCGGCAGGAAGGGCGGCAGGATCCGTCAAAATATAAGCAAATGCCCGGCAATCTCAAGGCGGGCGGGGCGGGAAATGCCCTTCGGGTTAACCCGGGATCAAACCTGCTCTGCCAATCTGGCGCCATGATCAAAGGACAGGTGGAATGTTCGTGAAAAAGAGCAGTGGCCCCCGGACCGTGACCTTGCCGGACGGACGCATCCTGACGGTTGCCGACCTGCCGCCCGCAGAGACGCGTTGGGTTGCCAGCCGGAAAGAGGTTGTGGTGCTGGCGGTGACGCATGGCCTGATCGGGCGTGACGAGGCGTTGCGGCGCTATGGCCTGTCCGACGAAGAGTTCGCAGGGTGGTGCGAGGCGGTCGCACGGCATGGCAAGCGCGCCCTCAAGGTCACAGCGATTCAGAAATTCAGACAACCCAAGGTTGATTGAGGTCGCGCGATTCTGCATAGGTAACACCATATTAACCTGTTGGGGCGATGGTTCGCTCAGGACCACTGCGAATCGAGGGGACATTTGTTAAATGCGCATTCTTTTGGTGGAAGATGACCCCAGCACAGCCCGCGCGATCGAGCTGATGCTGACGGCGGCCAGTTACAATGTCTTTCGCACCGATATGGGCGAAGAGGGGATCGACCTTGCCAAATTGTACGATTACGATCTGATCCTGCTGGATCTGGACCTGCCCGACATGCACGGGATGGAGGTTCTGCGCCATCTGCGGCTGGCCCGCATCGACACGCCGATCCTGATCCTGACCGGCTCGGACGACACCGAAAGCAAGCTGCGCGGCTTTGGCTTCGGCGCGGACGATTACATGACCAAGCCCTTCAACCGCGACGAACTGCAGGCCCGCATTCAGGCGATCATCCGACGCTCGAAGGGGCACAGTCAGGCGCTGATCCGCACGGGTGAGATGGTGGTCAATCTTGACGCGCGCTCGGTCGAGGTGGCGGGCAGGCCGGTGAACCTGACCGGCAAGGAATACCAGATTCTGGAACTGCTCAGCCTGCGCAAGGGCACGACGCTGACCAAAGAGATGTTTCTGAACCATCTCTATGGCGGCATGGATGAGCCGGAACTGAAAATCATCGACGTGTTCATCTGCAAGCTGCGCAAGAAGCTGTCCGAGGCGCTTGGTGGCGAAAATCACATCGAAACTGTCTGGGGACGCGGCTATGTGCTGCGCGATCCCGGCCCCGTGCAGGACGAGCGTCTGGCGCTTGGCGCCTGAGCGGCGGATTTTGCGGCGACCATACGGCGCGCTTTGGCCTGCGCCGGGAAGGCCGCGCTGAGGTTCTTCCGCTGGCCGGATCGTCATCTGCGCTCTGATCTGCCGCAGTGCTGGAACTTGTCCCCGGCTTGGGCGATACCCATGCGCAACGCGCGGACCATCGGGCCTGCGCCATCACGATGCGCAACGGGAGAGCGGCATGACGCGCAGGGGCAAGGACGCGACAGGCGAAATGGCGAACGGGGCCGCCGGTGTGGATCAGGGCGGGGCATCGCCGGACCGGGCATCGCCGGAGCGGGGATTGCCGGACCGGGGCCGGGCGCAGGACGAGATTGCAGACCTGTCGGCCCGGATCGCTGCGGCGGATACGGCCTATCACAGATTTGACGCGCCCCGGATCGCGGATGCAGATTACGATGCGCTGAAAGCACGGCTTCGGGCGCTGGAATCGGCCTTCCCGGATCTGGCCGCGTCTGACAGCCCGACGCGCCGTGTCGGGGCCAGCCCGGCTGAGGGGTTTGGCAAGATCGTTCACGCGCAGCGCATGATGTCGCTGGAAAACGCCTTTGATGCGCAGGATGTGACGGATTTCATGTCCCGCATCCGCAGCTTTCTGAACCTGAGGCCCACGCAGCCACTGGCCATGACTGCCGAACCGAAAATCGACGGGCTGTCGCTGTCGCTGCGCTACGAGCGCGGCGAACTGATACAGGCGGCCACGCGGGGCGACGGTGCGGTGGGCGAGAATGTCACCGCCAATGCCCGCACCATCGCCGATATTCCGCAGGTGCTGACCGGCGATGTGCCCGACATCCTTGAGGTGCGCGGCGAGGTCTATATGGCGCATGACGATTTCGCGGCGCTGAACGCCTCGGGCGAGGGGCGCGTCTTTGCCAATCCGCGCAATGCGGCGGCGGGCTCGTTGCGCCAGATCGACCCGGCTGTGACCGCGCGCCGGCCGCTGCGCTTTTTCGCCTATGGCTGGGGCGAGGTTTCGGCGCCGCTGGCCGTCACCCAGTCGGGCGCGGTGGCGCGGCTGGCGGAGCTGGGGTTTCAGACCAACCCGCTGATGCGCCCGTGCGCGGATGCCGATGCGATGCTGGCCACCTGGGCCGCGATCGAGCAGCAGCGCGCGACGCTTGGCTATGACATCGACGGCGTGGTCTACAAGGTCGATGACCTTGGCTATCAGGCGCGTCTGGGCTTTCGCGCGACCACGCCCCGATGGGCTCTGGCGCATAAATTCCCGGCAGAAACCGCCTGGACCCGGCTTGAGAAGATCGAGATTCAGGTGGGCCGCACCGGCGCGCTGTCCCCCGTCGCGCGGCTGGAGCCGGTGACGGTGGGCGGGGTCGTCGTCTCGAACGCGACCCTGCACAATGAGGATTACATCGCCGGTCGCGACAGCACTGGCGACCCGATCCGCGACGGGCGCGACATCCGCGAGGGCGACTGGGTGCAGGTCTATCGCGCGGGCGATGTGATCCCCAAGATTGCCGATGTCGACCTGTCGCGGCGCCCTGCGGACAGCCGGGTCTATTCCTTTCCGACGGTCTGCCCCGATTGCGGGTCCGAGGCGATCCGCGAGCCGGGCGATTCGGCGCGCCGCTGCACCGGCGGGCTGGTCTGTCCCGCGCAGGCCATTGAGAAGCTGAAGCATTTTGTCGGACGGTCGGCCTTTGACATCGACGGTCTGGGCGCAAAACAGATCGAGATGTTCTTTGCCGATGAGGTGCTGCCCATCCGCGAACCGGCGCATATCTTCACGCTTGCGGCGCGGGACGCGGCGCAGCTGACCAGGCTGAAGAACCGCGACGGCTTTGGCGAACGTTCGGTCGAAAAGCTGTTCGCGGCGATCGAGGACAAGCGGCGTATCCCCCTGGCGCGGCTGATCTTTGCGCTTGGCATCCGGCATGTGGGCGAGGTGGCCGCCGCGACGCTGGCGCGCCATTTCGGGACATGGGACGCGCTGGTCGCGGCGCTGGATGCGGCGGGCCCGGCAGCCCATCGCCATATCGTCGCCGAAGAGGCCGTGATGCAGGAACGCGCCGAGGCGTCGGAGCAGGGGCGGCGCGCGCGGCTGAAAGAGACGCGCGACCGGGTCTGGGCCGAGGATCCGCCCCCCGCCGGGGCCCGCGCCGCGTGGGAGGATCTGGTCAGCATCGACGGCATCGGCGAGGTGCTGGCGGGCTCGCTGGTGACGGCCTTCGGACAGTCTGCGGAACGGGCGGGGATCGACCGGCTGCGGGACCAGCTTGAGGAGGTTCTGCCGCATGAGGTCGCGGCCTCGGCCCAGACCGCGGTGACCGGCAAGACGCTGGTGTTTACCGGCACGCTGGAGCGGATGACGCGGGCCGAGGCCAAGGCGCGGGCCGAGGCGATGGGCGCCAAGGTCGCGGGCTCGGTCAGCGCAAAGACGGATCTGCTGATCGCCGGGCCGGGTGCGGGGTCAAAGGCTGCCAAGGCTGCGGCGCTTGGTGTCGAGGTCATCGACGAGGATGCGTGGATGCGTCTTGCGGGGGCCGAATGACCGAGGGCCGAGGCCGCCCGCCCGCGCTGTTTCCGCTGTTTGCGGGGATCGACACCTTGCCCGGCATCGGCCCCAAAGGCCGCGCCGCGCTGGAGCAGATGGGCATCACCCGGCCGCGCGATCTGATCTTTACCCTGCCCGCCAGCGGCATCACCCGCCGCCGCATCACCCGGATTGCCGATGCCCGGCCGCCCGAAACCGTGACCCTGACGGTCACCGTGACTCGGCACCACGCGCCCGCGACCCGCACACGGCCATGGCGCGTCCATTGCACCGATGCGGCGGGCGGCGATCTGACGCTGGTCTTCTTTCGCGCGCGGGGCGACTGGATCGAAAGCCAGCTGCCCATCGGCGCGCGCCGCGTTCTCAGCGGCAAGGTCGAGCTGTTCGACGGGCTCGCACAGATGGTCCATCCCGACCATATCCTGCCCGAGGACGAGGCGCCGCCCTCGGATTTCGAGCCTGTCTATCCGCTGTCTGCCGGGCTGACGCAAAAGACCATGGCCCGCGCGGTCGAGGCGGCGATGGCGCGGCTGCCTTACATGGACGAGTGGATCGATCCGCAGCTGCTGGCCACGCGGGGATGGCCGGGCTTTGCCGATGCGGTGGCGCAGGCTCATGCGCCGGGGGCGCCGCGCGATCTGTCGCCGGATGGTCCGGTGCGGGCGCGGCTGGCCTATGACGAATTTCTGGCCCATCAGATGACGCTGGCGCTGGTGCGGCGGGAAAAGCGACGGCTCAAGGGGCGGCCCAGTGCGGGCGACGGGCGGCTGCGGGCAAGCGTTCTGGCCAGCCTGCCCTGGCCGCCGACCGGCGCGCAGACCCGCGCGGTCGCGGAGATCGCCGCCGATATGACCAGCGACCGGCGCATGAACCGGCTGCTGCAGGGCGATGTGGGCGCGGGCAAGACGCTGGTGGCGCTGATGGCGGCGCTGGTCGCGGTCGAGGCGGGGGGGCAGGCCGTGCTGATGGCGCCCACCGAGATCCTCGCGCGCCAGCATGCCCGCGCGCTGGAGCCTCTGGCCCGCGCGGCGGGGGTGCGGCTGGCGGCGCTGACCGGGCGCGACAAGGGCGACCTGCGTGCGCAGATCCTGACCGATCTGGCGGGGGGGGACATTCAGATCCTGGT
Organism: Paracoccus sp. (in: a-proteobacteria); assembly: GCF_046289755.1. Classification (GTDB taxonomy): domain Bacteria; phylum Pseudomonadota; class Alphaproteobacteria; order Rhodobacterales; family Rhodobacteraceae; genus Paracoccus. The sequence goes on from NZ_JBKBVD010000027.1 coordinate 40,218, forward strand.
CGGCACCCATGCGGTGTTTCAGAAGGATGTCGCATTTCACGACCTGCGGCTGGCGATCATCGACGAACAGCACCGCTTTGGCGTGGCGCAGCGGCTGGAACTGTCGGCCAAGGGCGATGCGCCGCCCGACATGCTGATCATGACCGCGACGCCGATCCCGCGATCGCTGGCGCTGACCCAATATGGCGATCTGGACCTGTCGGTGCTGGATGAAAAGCCGCCCGGACGCCAGCCGGTCACCACGGTGATGATCGGCGATCACCGTCTTGACGAGGTGGTCGCGCGGCTGGATGCGGCGCTGGCGCGGGGCGCGCGGGCCTATTGGGTCTGCCCGCTGGTCGATGAAAGCGAGGTCAGCGATCTGACGGCGGCCGAGGCGCGGTTTACCATGCTGCGGGCGCGGTTTGGCGAGCGGGTGCGGCTGATCCATGGCCAGATGCCGCCCGATCAGCGCGACGCGGCGATGGCGGATTTCGCCTCGGGGCAGGCGCAGATTCTGGTGGCGACGACGGTGATCGAGGTGGGCGTCGATGTGCCCGAAGCCACGATCATGGTGATCGAGCGGGCCGAGAGTTTCGGTCTGGCGCAGCTGCATCAGCTGCGCGGGCGGGTCGGGCGCGGGCAGGGGGCCTCGACCTGTCTGCTGATGTATCACGCGCCGCTGAACGAGACCGGCACCCGCCGCCTGACCACCCTGCGCGACACCGAGGACGGGTTCCGCATCGCCGAGGTCGATCTGGAGATGCGCGGGGCGGGCGATGTGATCGGCACAGCGCAGTCGGGCCTGCCGCGGTTCCGGGTCGGCGATCTGGAACATCAGGCGGGGCTGATGGCGGTGGCCCGCAACGATGCGCGCGCGCTGCTGGAACGCGACCCGGTGCTGGAGACGGCGCGGGGGCGGGCGGTGCGGCTGCTGATGTGGCTGATGCAACAGGACCAGTCGATCCGGCTGATCAATGTCGGCTGAGATGGGATGTTCTTAAAAAGTTCTTTACCGAATCGGAGCAATATGAGAACAAAGCAGCAACAGAGAGGAGTTGCTGCCATGACCCGAGATTTTCTGTGCGATTTCATTGGCGTCACCGCGCTGGCCGTCACGACGACGGTGGTGCTGTGGCTGCCCGCCATTCTTCAGCCCTGAGGGTCTGATCCCAGTTCTGCCCCCCCAGTTCTGCCCCCGCGTTGCAGGGCGCGGCGTCCGCCTGTGCGCCGCCCCATCACTGAGAGCACGCGCAACTTGACCGGCCCCTTTGCGGGCCGGTTTTTTTATGGGCAGGTTTGCATGGGCAAGCGCGTGTCTGGCGGCAAACGTCAGTCGGCAAACGTCAGGCGGCGGCGAGCGCCTGGTCCATAGCCTCCAGCGTCGCGTCCCAGGCCAGCAGGATCGAGGCGTGGCGGTTGGGATAGTCGCGCGCGGGCAGCAGGGCCTCCAGCTCGGCAAAGGGCGGCGGCGGGGGCGGGGCGGCGTCTTTCAGCATCGCGCGCAGCGCCTCGCGCGTGGCGGCGATCCGGGCGCGGTCGCAGCCGATCACCGCGCCGCCCAGCACGGCGGCCGAGGCCTGACCCAGCGCGCAGGCCCGCACCTCTTGCGCGAAACCGCTGATGCGGTCGCCGTCCAGCGTCACCTCGACCGAGACCGACGATCCGCATTGCGGCGACCGGCGCGACGCGCGACCGTCAGGCGCAGGCAGGCGGCCCGGATGCGGGATATTGGTCGTCAGCGCAAGAATCCGGCGCGAATAAAGCTGCATGAGGTCGCTGTCGGCCATGGTCTTTCCTCGCATGCGGGCTTTGGTCTAGATAGGGGGCCGCCCTGCGAAAGGAAACAGGATGTTCGACCCTCTCAGCCTCAAATACGATGCCAGCGGTCTGGTTCCCGCGATCGCGCAGGATGCCGCGACCGGCGAGGTGCTGATGATGGCATGGATGAATGCCGAGGCCATAGCCCGCACGCTGGAGACGGGGCGGGTGACCTATTGGTCGCGGTCGCGCCAGAGTTTCTGGGTCAAGGGCGAAAGCTCGGGGCATGTGCAGGAGCTGGTCGAGATGCGGGTGGATTGCGACCGCGATTGCCTGCTGGTGCTGGTCCGGCAGACGGGGCCTGCCTGCCACACGAACCGGCGGAGTTGTTTTTACACCGCGCTGCGCGAGGGGGCCGAGGTCGTGATCATGGATCCGATGGCGTAGGGGGCGCTGCCCCCCGTCGCGTTCCGCGCCGCCCCCCGGGATATTTCCGGACCAATGCAGGGGTCAGAACCCGGTCATGCGGCGGATGTCGGCGGGGGTGGCGCCCGCGTCGCGGGAGTGGCGCAGCGCGCGGGCGTCGTCGCGTTTGGCGAGGCGTTTGCCTGCGTCGTCGCGGATCAGGCGGTGGTGCAGATAGGCGGGGGTGGGCAGGTCCAGCAGGCGTTGCAGCAGGATATGGATGAAGGTTGCGTCAAAGAGGTCCTGGCCGCGGGTGACCAGGGTGACGCCTTGGGCGGCGTCATCGACCACCACCGCCAGATGATAGGATGTGCCCATGCCGCGCCGGGACAGGATGACGTCGCCGATCCGGTCGCGGAACTGCCGGCGCGTCAGGCTGTGGTCCTGGCCGGGCAGGATGGCGCGGTCGCGGAAGCTGATCGTGCCGGTGTTCAGCGCATCGAAGGCGCGGGCGGCGTCGAGGCGGATGACGTCATCGGGGCCTGCGTCGTGCATGCTGCGGGTGCGGCAGGTTCCCGGATAAATCAGGCCGTCCGGCCCGGCGGGGGGGGCGCCCTCTTGCGGGGCGGACAGGGCGGCGCGGATGTCGCCGCGTTTGCAGCGGCAGGGATAGGTCAGGGGGGCGAGCCGGTCCAGCGCCGCCTGATAGGCGGGCAGACGGTCGGACTGGCGCAGGACCGGCTGATCCCAGTCGAGGCCCAGCCATGCGAGGTCGTCGTAGATGGCAGCCTCGAATTCGGGGCGGCAGCGGTCGCGGTCGATATCCTCGATCCGCAGCAGGAAGCGGTCGCCCGCAGCGGCGGCGGTCAGGGCCGAGAAGGCGTGGCCCAGATGCAGGAGCCCGGTGGGCGAGGGGGCAAAGCGGGTTACTGTGCGGCCAGCCATGCGCCGAAATCATCCTTGGCCCGCTGGGTATAGGCGGGATAGCGGTCCTTGCGGCCCCGGCGCCCGCTGCGCGCCTCGTCCAGCGGCGGGAAGAGGCCGAAATTGACGTTCATCGGCTGGAAGGTCTTTGCCTCGGCGCCGCCGGTGATGTGGTTGACCAGCGCGCCCATCGCCGTGGTGAAAGGCGGCGGCGGCAGGTCGCGGCCAAGGGCCTGCGCCGCGGCCATGCGGCCCGCCAGCAGGCCCATGGCCGAGCTTTCGACATAGCCCTCGACCCCGGTGACCTGACCGGCAAAGCGCAGATTGGGCCGCAGTCGCAGGCGCATGCGGTCATCCAGCAACGTCGGCGAGTTGAGGAAGCTGTTGCGGTGGATGCCGCCCAGCCGGGCAAAGCTGGCATTCTGCAGGCCGGGGATCATGCGGAACACCTGCGTCTGTGCGCCATATTTCATCTTGGTCTGGAAGCCCACGATATTATACAGCGTGCCCAGAGCGTTATCGCGGCGAAGCTGCACCACGGCATAGGCTTTTTCTTCAGGCTTGTGGGTGTTGGTCAGGCCCACCGGCTTCATCGGGCCGTGGCGCAGGGTTTCGCGGCCGCGCTCGGCCATGACTTCGATCGGCAGGCAGCCGTCGAAATAGCCTGCGGTCTCGCCCTCGTGGAATTCGGTCTTGTCGGCGGCCAGCAGCGCGTCGATGAAGGCCTCGTATTCCGGCCTGGTCATCGGGCAGTTGATATAGGCCTTCTGCTCGGCCAGCGTCTCGCCCTTGTCATAGCGGCTTTGTTCCCAGGCCACCGACATGTCGATGGTTTCGGCATGCACGATGGGGGCGATGGCGTCGAAGAAGGCCAGCGCCTCGGTGCCGGTCACGCCGCGGATCGCATGGGCCAGCGCGTCCGAGGTCAGCGGCCCGGTCGCCACGATCCAGTTGCCGTCGGTGGGCAGTTCGGTGATCTCGCCCGGCTCGATCCGGATCAGCGGCTCGGCGCGCAGGGTTTCGGTGACGGCGGCCGAGAACGCCTCTCGGTCAACGGCCAGCGCGCCGCCTGCGGGCAGGCGGTGCCGGTCGGCCATCGCCATGATCAGCCCGCCCGCCGTCCGCATCTCCCAATGCAGCTGGCCGACCGCGTTCATCACATCGTCGTCCGAGCGGAAGCTGTTGGAACAGACCATTTCGGCGCAGTCGCCGGTCTTGTGGGCGAAGGTTTCGACCTGGGGGCGCATCTCGTGCAGCACCACGGGCACGCCGGCGCGGGTGATCTGCCAGGCGGCCTCTGATCCGGCCAGTCCGGCGCCGATGATGTGGACGGGTTCCATGGCGGTCTTCCTGTTCTGGTCTGTCCGGGTCGTGTTGATCGGGGCTAGCAAGGCGGGGGCTAGCAAGGCGGGCGCGAAATGAAAAGGGCGGCGCCTGTGGCACCGCCCCCTTGTCGGATGCGACCGAGGCGTGCGGATCAGTCCGCAGCAGCCTCTTCGGTCGCGCCTTCTGCTTCGCTGTCGTCCGAGCGCAGCGCCGAGGGGGCTGCGATATTGGCGATCACGAAGTTGCGGTCGATGGTGGCTTTCGCGCCTTCGGGCAGTTTCACATCGTCGATGTGGATCGTGGCGCCGACATCCAGACCTGCCAGATCGACGGTGATGTGATCGGGGATCTCGCCCGCGGTCACGACCAGCTCGACCTCGTTACGCACTGTCACCAGCGTGCCGCCGCGCTTGAGGCCGGGGCACGTGTCCTGATTGACGAACTCGACCGGGATGAACAGGTTCACCTTCGAGGTGCGGCGCAGACGCATGAAGTCGATATGGATCGGCAGATCCCTGACGACATCTTTCTGCACGGCGCGGCAGATGACGCGCACATCGTCCTGACCGTCGACCTTCAGGTTCCACAGCGTGGACATGAAGCGGCCTGCACGCAGTTGCGTCAGCAGTTTGTTGAAGTCGAACTGGATCGAGATGGGGTCTTTGTTGTCCCCATAGACGATGCCTGGCACCTTGCCGTCGCGGCGAGCTTGGCGGGCGGCCCCCTTGCCTGTCCCCGCGCGCGGCTCGGCCACCAGATCCGGGATCTCTTTGGCCATGATTTTATTCCTATCAGTTGTTGACGACGCCGTCCTCCAAGGGTGCACGGCGACAGATCGTGGCCCATAGCCCATGTCGGGCGGTTTGTGAAGGCCCATTCGGGGCTGTGTCAGAGCCCGTATTCGGTCTCGAACCCCTGCGGCAGCAGCAGATGCTCGCGCCCGATCGCGCCCAGCTGGCGTTCGCCGCACAGGGCCATGGTGGTGTCCAGTTCCCTGGCGATGATCTCCAGCGCGCGGGTCACGCCCGCCTCGCCCATGGCGCCCAGACCGTGCAGCCATGCCCGCCCGATCCAGGTCGCATCCGCGCCCAAAGCCAGCGCCTTGAGCACGTCCTGACCGCTGCGGATGCCGCTGTCCATGTGGATCTCGACCCGGTCGCCCACCGCCCGCACGATATGGGGCAGCATGCGGATCGAGGACAGCGCCCCGTCCAGTTGCCGCCCGCCATGGTTGCTGACCACGATGGCATCGGCGCCGAAATCGGCGGCGATGCGGGCGTCTTCGGGGTCAAGGATGCCCTTGAGGATCAGCTTGCCGCCCCACATGTCGCGGATGGCGGCGATCTTGTCCCAGTCCAGCCGGTCGTCGAACTGCTCGGCGGTCCAGCTCATCAGTGACCGCGTGTCCCCGACGCCTTTGGCATGGCCCACGATATTGCCAAAGCCGCGCCGTTTGGTCTGAAGCATCTTCAGGCCCCAGCGCCAGCGCGTCGCCAGATCCAGCATCACCGGCAGCGTCATCTTGGGCGGCGCCGACAGCCCGTTTTTCAGATCCTTGTGCCGCTGCCCTAGGATCTGCAGATCCAGCGTCAGCACCAGCGCGCTGCATCTGGCGGCCCTGGCGCGTTCGATGATGGCGGCCAGAAACTCCTGATCCTTCATCACATACAGCTGGAACATGAAGGGCGCGGTGGTGTGCGCCGCGACATCCTCGATCGAACAGATCGACATGGTGGACAGGCAGAAGGGCACGCCGAATTTTTCCGCAGCCCGCGCCGCCAGAATCTCGCCATCCGCATGCTGCATCCCGGTCAGCCCGACCGGCGCCAGACCCACCGGCATGGTCACCGGCATCCCCACCATCTGCCCCGCGACCGAGCGCGCGGACATGTCCACGGCCACCTTCTGACGCAGCCGGATGCGGGCGAAATCGGACGTGTTCTCGCGAAAGGTCTGTTCGGTATAGCTGCCCGATTCCGCATAGTCGTAAAACATCTTCGGCGTGCGCGCGCGGTGCAGCGTCTTGAGATCCTCGATGCAGGTGATCACGGGCATGGGCGGCCTCTCTTGGCGTTGGTCAGTTTTCTTTACCAGTCGCCACCGGGCTGCGCAATCACGAGGCGGCCCTGTCCAGACGCGCCCGTGTCGCAGGCTCGATGACCGGCGCGCGCAGCCCGCCCGCGCGCCGGCGCAGCGCCTCGGCGCGGGCGCTGGTGGCGGCCTCGGTCCGGGCGGCATCGGCGGGCGTGCGGGCAGCCGTGGCATGGGCGGGCAGCACAGGCTCGGCCAGAACCTCGGCGGTGGGCCGCAGCGCGGGATATTCGGCGGCGTCGGGCGCACAGGCGGCCAGCAGAACCAGCGCCAGCAGGGCGGGCAGGGGGCGATCTCTTGTCATGGCGGCAGGTTACGCCCACCGCCCCGGCGCGGCAACGCCCAGCTTCGCGGCTTTCCCCCCGGCGCGCCCGGCGCTAAGAACGGGCATGGCCCGCACCCAAGGTTCCCGCGCCGGGATCACCGGCCCCCTGCTTCGCGACGAGGCCCGCCGCCTGTTCGCGCGGCAGGGCTATGCCGCCGTGTCGATGCGCCAGATCGCGGCGGCGGTGGGGGTGCAGGCAGGCGCGCTGTACGCCTATACGCCCGACAAGCAGGCGCTGCTTTTCGATCTGCTGGACAGCCATATGCAGGATCTGCTGGCGGCCTGGCAGGACGATCCGCAGGCCGACCCGCTGGCGCGGCTGGAGCGTTTCGTGCGCTTTCATATCGGCTTCAGCCTTGATCATCCCGACGCGGTGTTCCTGTCCTATATGGAGCTGCGCAACCTCACGCCCGAGAATTTCGCCCGCATCGCGGCATTGCGCGACCGCTATGAATCGGCGCTGGAAGCCATCCTGCGCGCAGGCATCGCCCGCGGCGCGATGCGGATCGAGGATGCGCGCCTGACCACGCTGGCGCTGATCGCCATGCTGACCGGGGTGACCAACTGGTACCGCGAGGGCGGCCGCCTCGACCGGACCCGCATCGCCCAGCTTTACTGGGGCCTTGCCCGTCGCGCAGTCGGCGCCTGAATGTCTTCGTTGAGCAGATAGCCATCCCCGCTTGCCGCCCCGCGCGCCATGCCGGATAATCGCGCCCATGTCATTGCCCCCCGGTTTTCTTGATGAGATTCGCAACCGCGTCCCGATCAGCCGCGTGATCGGGAAAAAGGTCACATGGGATCTGCGCAAATCGAATCAGGGGCGGGGGGACTGGTGGGCGCCATGCCCGTTCCATCAGGAAAAATCCGCCAGCTTTCACTGCGACGACCAGAAGGGTTACTACTACTGCTTCGGCTGCCACGCCAAAGGCGACGCCGTGACCTTCCTGCGCGAACATGACGGGATGGAGTTCATCGAGGCCGTCAAGCACCTCGCCGCCGAGGCGGGGCTGACCATGCCCGAACCCGACCCCCGCGCCCGCGAACGCAGCGACCTGCGCACCAAACTGCTGGATGTGACCGAAGCCGCCTGCCGCTGGTTCCGCCTGCAGCTGCAGACCGCCCCCGCCGCCGAGGCGCGCGATTACCTCAGCCGCCGTGGCCTTGATGCCGCCGCGCTGGAGCGGTTCGAGATCGGCTTTGCCCCCGACGCCCGCCACGCCCTGACCGGCGCGCTGCGCGAAAAGGGCTTTGACGAGGCGCAGATCGTCGAATCGGGCATGTCCGCGAAACCCGAGGGCGGCGGCGCGGCCTATGACCGCTTCCGGGGCCGCATCATCTTTCCGATCCGCGACGGGCAGGGCCGCTGCATCGGTTTTGGTGGCCGGGCGATGGACCCGAATGCGCGGGCGAAATACCTCAACAGCCCGGAAACGCCGCTGTTCGACAAGGGTCGCAACCTCTATCACCTCGCCCCCGCCCGTGCGGCGGTGGCCAAGGGCCAGCCGCTGATCGTGGCCGAGGGCTATATGGACGTGATCGCGCTGGCCCGCGCCGGGTTCGGGGGCGCGGTGGCCCCCCTTGGCACCGCGATTACCGAGGAACAGCTGCGCCTGATGTGGCGGGTCTCGCCCGAACCGGTGATCGCGCTGGATGGCGACGCGGCGGGCCAGCGCGCGGCGCAGCGGCTGATTGATCTGGCGCTGCCGCTGACCGGGGCGGGGCAGGCGCTGCGCTTTGTGATCCTGCCTGCGGGGCAGGACCCTGACGACCTGATCCGCGCCGCAGGCCCCGGCGCCATGCGGGCGCTGCTGGATCAGGCGCGCCCGCTGGTCGATCTGCTCTGGGCGCGCGAGGTCGAGGGGCAGGTCTTTGACAGCCCTGAACGCAAGGCCGCGCTGGACCGGCGGCTGGCCGAGGCGGTCGGGCGTATCCCCGATGAGCTGACCCGCAACCACTATACGGAAGAGCTGCGCCGCAAGCAGTGGGAACTGTTCGCCGGGGCCAAACGCAAGCCGCAATCGCGGCCCGGTGCTGCGGGCGCCCGCAATCCCGCCTGGCGCGGTGGGGCGGGGTCATCCGCGCGCGTCCAGAACCTGCCCATCGCCACACCGATGCCCGATGCGGGTGAGGATCTGCTGGAAGGCGCCGTGCTGCTGATCTGCGCGCTGCGCCCGGCCTGCACCGCCGCCATCGAATCGCGGCTGGAACGGATGCTGCCGCGCGATGCCGGTCGCGCCGCCCTGCTGCACGATCTGCTGACTGGTGCGGCCAGCGATGAGGGGGCGCGCGCCCTTGACAGGCTGAGGCGCGACGCCCATCTGGGGCTGACCCCGGCCGTGATCGAACAGCAGCAGGATGAGGCCGCCGCCACCATGCTGTGCAACCTTCTCGACCGGCTGGAGGCGCAGCGCGCGGCTTCCACCGAGATGGCCCGCGCCGAGACCGAAATTCAGGGCGAGGCCGATGAGGGCCTGACCTGGCGCATCAGCCAGATCGCCCGTGCCCGCCACCGCGCCGAACGTCCCGAGATCGAGACGACCGGCGATCTGAACGAAGACCGCGACGCGCTGTCGGCCCAGCTGTCAGGCTGGCTTTCAGGCCAGATCTGGCGCAAGCCGCCGCGTCGCTAGGACCAGTCTGCAAGGGCCGCGAATCGCTGCGCGGCCCTTGCGAATCATCAACCCGCCGTGGCCTTTGAATCGGCTGCGAAGCAGGATACAAACGTCTGAATTTTGCCCCGATTCGGGTTGCCCGCGAATCGTTGCCGGAACTGCTGAGAAGGAGCCTTTGATGGCCGCCAAGGACGACGAGCACGACAAGACCGAGCGCGACGACAACGCCCACACGCTGGACATGAGCCAGGCGGCGGTCAAGAAGATGATCGCCGAGGCGCGCGAGCGGGGCTATATCACCTATGATCAGCTGAACACCGTCCTGCCGCCCGAGCAGGTCAGCAGCGAGCAGATCGAAGACG
>NZ_JBKBVD010000028.1:0-49302 GCF_046289755.1 Paracoccus sp. (in: a-proteobacteria)
TGATCCTGACCGCCGGCCTTGCGCCGCTGCTGGCCGCGCCCGCGCTGGCCCCCTCGCGGGCCGAGGCCAGCCTTGCCCCCCTGCTCGCGCGCGCCGACGCGCTGGAGCCGTTGCGCGCCATTGCCGTCTGGCGGGGTGGCGCGGAAATCGCCGCCCGAGGCTATCACGGCTTTTCGCCCGACAGCCCGACGAATATCAAATCGGCCTCGAAATCGGTGATCTCGGCGCTGGCGGGCATCGCCATCGGGCGCGGGTTGCTGGAGGGTGTGCATCAGCCGATCGCGCCGATCCTGCGCGGGGACCTGCCTGCCAATCCCGATCCGCGCCTGAACCAGATCACGCTGGGGCATCTGCTGTCGATGCAGGCGGGGCTGGAGCGGCAGTCGGGCGCCAATTACGGGCGCTGGGTCAGCAGCCGCAACTGGGTGCGCGCCGCGCTGGCCGCGCCCTTCACCCAAGCCCCCGTCGGGCGGATGCAGTATTCCACCGCCTCGACCCATCTGGTGGCGGCGGTGCTGACGCGGGTGACGGGGCGGCCGCTGCTGGCGGTGGCGCGCGACTGGCTGGGGCCGATCCCCGGCTTTGCCATCACCGGCTGGGACCGCGACCCGCAGGGCATCTATCTGGGCGGCAACCAGATGGCGATGAGCACCCGCTCGCTGCTGGCCTTTGGCGCGACCTATGCCCAAGGCGGTCGCGCGGGCGGGCAGCAGGTGGTGCCCGCCGCATGGATCGACGAAAGCTGGCAGTCGCGCACGGCCTCGGTCTTCAGCGGCGAGGGGTATGGCTATGGCTGGTTTGTCGGCCGGATCGGGGGCCAGATCGGGGGGCGCGCGGTGCGCTATGGCTGGGGCTATGGCGGGCAGATGGTCTATGTGTTCCCGGCATCGGGGCGCCAGCCTGCCAGCGTGGTCGCGATCACCTCGGACCCGGACCAGCCCTCGGCCCGGACCGGGTATCGCAACGAACTGCACCGGCTGGCGGGTGAGCTGGTGCGGGCGGTGTGAGCACCACCCGCGCCGCGATCAGTCGATGAAGTCGCCGGCCTGGAAGTTGCCCAGATTGCCAAGAAGCTGGCCGATCAGCGAAATCTCGGTCACGCTGCCCTCGGTCACGCGGCGTGACAGGGTGACGACGCGGCCCCGCTCCAGCCCGAAGCGTTCGATATTGCTGACCGTGCCGCCGGGCGCGAACGTGATGGCGACGACCTGACGGTCAACCTCGCGCGCGGGGGCGGCGCCGTAATCGCGCCAGCGCGAGCCGACGTAATACCAGCCCGACCCGGTCAGCAGGCCCTGCGCCGAGGGGCGCCCGATCAGGCCGGGCAGGTCGTCCATATGCGTCTGGCCCACCTGCACCTGCGCCAGATCCGTTTCGGGCGGCACATAGCCGTGATTGCGATAGACCGGCGTACAGGCGGCAAGCCCCAGAACGGCCAGGATCGCGATGGTCAGCAGGTGTCTGATGGCTGACATGGGGCAGGTTCCTCACCTTGGGTGCCCCTGGGGGCGGTTGACGCGGCTGGCCCTGCCTAGCAAACTCGGCCCGCACGCTCAAGAATGACAATCCATGGGCAAGAATGACAATCCACGGGCCGCGTTCCGCCGCCCAGCACAGAAGGCCGCATTGTGGCAGACCCCAGACCCGACCTGAAGATCGCCGACCCGCAGGCCCATCCGCAGCGCCTGCGCGTGGCGCATCTGAACCCGAACACCGCCACCGGCTTTCTGCTGCGCCCCAGCGGCGAGGTGCGTGCGGCCATTGCCGCCGAACTGGGCGTCAATGCGCTGACCCGGCTGGAGTTCAGCGGCGATGTGCGCGCCGAAAGCGGCGATGGCTGGCGGCTGGACGGGCGGCTGACGGCGCGGGCGACGCAGGCCTGCGTGGTGACGCTGAAACCCGTGCGCACCGAAATCGACGAAAAGGTGCAGTTGCGTTTCTCTCCGCATCTGTCGGAGCCCGATGCCGATGAGACCGAGATGCCCGACGAGACGCTGGAGCCGCTTGGCAGCTTCATCGACCTGACCGCCGCCATGACCGAGGCGCTGTCGCTGGCGCTGCCGCCCTATCCGCGCGCGGAGGGTGCGGAACTGACCGGGGCCGCACCCGAAACCGAAGCCGGGCAGGCCGAGGACAGGCGCCGCCCCTTTGCCGGGCTGGACAAGTTGCTGCGCGGCGACGGCGACAAGCCGGTCTGAGGCCGCAGACACCGAATCGGCTTGCCTTGCGGGGACAGGGGCTTTATGGCGCCGCAATCGTGCTGTCTTGTCCGATAAACCTGTTCCTCCGCAGCCGCGAGGGCTTGCGGGCGGGGCGCTCTTCGCGTATCTGCGCGGTTCATTTACGAATTCAAATCTCCCGGTGCCAAGGCGTTGCCACGCCGCACCCAGACAAAACCGAGGTGGTGACATGGCTGTCCCTCAGAATCGCGTAACCCGCTCCAAACGCAACATGCGCCGTGCGCATGACGCGCTGGTCGCGGGCAACCCGAACGAATGCACCAATTGCGGCGAGCTGAAGCGCCCGCATCACGTCTGCCCGTCCTGCGGCCATTATGCCGGTCGCGAGGTCATCGCGCAGGCGAACGAGATCGACCTGGACGAAGACGCGGCCTGATCGGGTCTGGTCCGGCCATTTCATGAGCGTTGATCCCGCGACCCCGCACGCACCGCGCGTCCCCCAGACCGGGGGCAGCGTGGTGATTTCGGTTGATGCGATGGGCGGCGACCGTGGCCCGTCTGCGGTGGTGGCCGGCATGTCGGCCAGTGCCGACAAGAACCCTGACATCAGGTTCATCGTGCATGGCGATGGCGAGGTGCTGCGCGGTCTGATCGGCCGCCGCAAGGCGCTGGCCGGTCGCTGCGAGATCCGTCACGCCGACACGGTCGTGACGATGGAGGACAAGCCCAGTCAGGTCGTCCGCAAGGGCGCCGGCAGCTCGATGTGGTCCGCCATCGAATCGGTCCGCGCGGGCGAGGCCAGCGTGGCCGTGTCCTGCGGCAATACCGGCGCGCTGATGGCGCTGTCGATGCTGCGCCTGCGCAAACTGCCGGGCGTGAACCGCCCTGCCATTGCCTGCATGTGGCCCTCGCGCAATCCGCAGGGGTTCAACATCATGCTGGATGTGGGCGCCGATATCCGCGCCGACGCCCATGACCTGCTGCAATATGCGCTGATGGGCGCCTCTTATGCGCGCAACGGCATGGGGCTGGAGATGCCCCGGATCGGCCTGCTGAACGTGGGCACCGAGGAACACAAGGGCCGGACCGAGCTGAAACAGGCCGACGACCTGATCCGCGCCGCCGCGGCGGACGCGCAGTTCAGCTATGTCGGCTTTGTGGAAGGGGGCGATCTGCCCTCGGCCCGCGTAGACGTGATCGTGACGGATGGTTTTACAGGCAACATCGCCTTGAAGACCGGGGAAGGGACGGCCAAGCTGGTCGGAGATTTTCTCAAGGACGCGTTCTCGAAATCCATCATGTCAAAATTCGCAGCCCTTCTGGCGATGACCTCGCTGCGCCGCCTGCAAAAGCGGATTGATCCGCGCCGTGTGAATGGCGGGATCTTTCTTGGCCTGAATGGCACCGTGGTCAAATCGCATGGCTCGGCGGATGCGATGGGCGTGTCGGCGGCGATCAAGCTGGCCTTCACCCTGTCGAAATCGGGTTTTCAGGACCGGCTGGCCGCGCGCGTCGCACAAGGCGCCCCGGCAGCAGCACCCGGCGAAGCAGGAGCCGCGAATTGATCCCCGACCCCACGAAGGCCGACCCTGCGACCATGCGTTCCGTCATCACCGGAACCGGCCATTACCTGCCCGAGCGGATTGTCTGGAACAGCTGGTTCGAGGACAAGGTCGAGACGACCGACGAATGGATCCGGTCCCGCACCGGGATCGAGCGGCGCCATTTTGCCGCCGAGGGTCAGACCACCAGCGATCTGGCGATCCGGGCCGCAAAGGCCGCGCTGGACCGCGCCGGGATCACGGCGGCGGATATTGACGGGATCATTCTGGCGACCTCGACCCCCGATTTCACCTTTCCCGCCGTGGCCACGATGGTCCAGCAGGGGCTGGGGATGAAGCACGGCTTTGCCTATGATGTGCAGGCCGTCTGCGCGGGCTTTGTCTTTGCGCTGGCCAATGCCGATGCAATGCTGCGCGCGGGGCTGGGCCGCCGCGTGCTGGTGATCGGAGCCGAGACGTTTTCGCGCATCCTGGACTGGACCGACCGGGGCACCTGCGTGCTGTTCGGCGACGGCGCCGGGGCCGTGGTGCTGGAGGCGCAGCCGGGCACGGGCCAAAGCAGCGATCGCGGCATTCTGGCCTGCGACCTGAACAGCGACGGCAATTACCGCGAGCTGCTGTATGTCGATGGCGGCGTGTCGACCACCGGCACGGCGGGTGTCCTGCGGATGCAGGGCAATCTGGTGTTCCGCCATGCGGTCGAAAAGCTGGCGCGCACCGCCCATGATGCGCTGGACAAGGCCGGTCTGAGCTCGGCGGATGTCGACTGGCTGGTGCCGCATCAGGCGAATATGCGCATCATCACCGCCACCGCGCAAAAGATGCAGCTGCCGCTGGACCGCGTGGTGCTGACCGTGGCCGATCACGGCAACACCTCGGCCGCCTCGATCCCGCTGGCGCTGTCGGTGGCCGATGCCGAAGGGCGCTTTCAGCCCGGACAGGTCATCGTGACCGAGGCGATCGGCGGCGGGCTCAGCTGGGGTTCGGTCGTCCTGCGCTGGTAGGCTGTTGCGCAGGCCGGCACCTCACGGGCGAAATTCTGCAACCCCCGAAACTTCCGTTACGTCATGGTGCAAAACGCCGCGGCGTCACGGGCGGCTGTTGACACATCTCTCCCCGATCTGAACACTGGCATTGCGCAGGTGCAGAAACGACACCTGCCGACCTTGGGGAGGGTTCAGTCAGTGCCGATCATCCGTCTGATCGACGGCATCAACGAGGTCGTGGGCCGAATCGTATCGGTCGTGGCGATCGCGTTTGCCGGGATCATCATTTACGACGTTTTCATGCGCTATATGCTGGGTCAGCCGACCCGGTGGGCGTTTGACGTCACCAAGCAGCTTTACGGTTTCTACTTCATCATGCTGGGCGGTTACGCGCTGCGCCATCAGGCCCATGTCCGCGTCGACCTGCTGACCGCCGCCATGCGCCCCACCCTGCGCCGCTGGGTCGAGGTGGCGGGATATGTCATCTTTTTCTTCCCCTTCGCCTGGATCTTCACCCGCCGCAGCTATGATTTCGCCATGACCTCGTGGCGGCAGGGCGAGCTGACCTATGGCGCCGTGCAGCTGCCGGTCTATCCGCTGAAAATCGCGATGTTCGTCGCCGCCTGCCTGCTGCTGATCCAGGGGGTCAGCGAGGTGCTGAAACTGATCCTGAACCGCGCCCCGCATATCTATCAGAACCTTCCCGATCAGACGGAGCCTGCCGATGTCCGGTGAAATGATTGCACTGGTCATGTCGGGCCTGCTGCTGCTGGGCCTGTTCATGGGGCATCCGCTGGCGATGGTGCTGGGCGGCACCGCCGTTCTGGGCGCCTTTATCGCGGGCAAGCCGATGGTGCTGGGCATCGTCATCAACCGCATCTTCGGCGATGTGCTGGACAATTACGTGCTGATCGCCATTCCGCTGTTCGTGCTGATGGCGCGGTTCCTGTCCGACAGCGGCGTCACCGACCGCATGTTCGAGGCGCTGCGTCACCTGATGGCGCGAGTCAAGGGCGGTCTGGGCCTTGCGGTCGTGTTCATCTCGATCCTGCTGGCGGCGACGACGGGCATCATCGGTGCCTCGATCACGGTGATGGGGGTGATGGCGCTGCGCCCGATGCTGCAATACGGCTATGACAAGCGGCTGGCGACGGGGCTGATCGGCGCCTCGGGCTGTCTGGGCATTCTGATCCCGCCGTCGATCATGCTGATCCTGATGGCGTCTTACGCGCCGGGCCTGTCGGTGGGGCAGCTGTTCGCGGGCGCGATGGTGCCGGGGCTGTTGCTGGGGGTGATGTATGCGATCTATGTCGTGATCGTCGCATGGGTCCGCCCCGACTGGGCGCCGCGCGTCGAGGTCGCCGACCAGATCAGCCGCGCCGCCATGTGGAAGATGCTGGTGGTCGAGGCGCTGCCGCCGCTGGTGCTGATCCTGGGCATCCTGGGATCACTGCTGGCGGGCATCGCCACCGCGACCGAGGCCAGCGCCATCGGCGCGGCTCTGGCGCTGCTGATCGTGATCGGGCGCGGGCGGTTCCGGTGGGCCAGCTTTTACACCGCCCTGCTGGAGACCGGGCGCACCAGCGCCATGATCCTGTTCATCGTGGTGGGCGCCACGGCATTCACCGGCGTGTTCAACATCACCGGCGGCTTGCGCGCCAGTCAGGATCTGATCCGGGGGCTGGCCGACGATCCCTATACGCTGATCGCCGTCATGCTGCTGGTCGTGTTCATTCTGGGCATGTTCCTTGACTGGACCGGCATCGTGCTGCTGTCCTTCCCGATCTTTCTGCCGCTGGTGGCCGAAATGGGCGTCGATCCCTTGTGGTTCGTCGTGCTGATGGCCGTCGTGCTGCAGACCAGCTTTCTGTCGCCGCCCTTCGGGTATGCGCTGTTCTACATGCGCGCCATCGCCCCACCCGATGTGAAAACCGGCGACATCATCATGGGCGTTCTGCCCTTCATCGCGCTGGTGCTGCTGATGTGCGCCGCGATGATCCTGTTCCCTGCTTTGGTCACGTGGCTTCCTGCCACGCTCTATGGCTGAGGCGTGTTTTCACCGAGGAGGCTCTGAAACATGACGAAACTTCTGTCCACCGCAGCCATTGCGCTGGCCGTTGCCACACCCGCGATGTCCGAAACCTGGACCATGACCTCGACATGGCCCTCCAGCCTCGAACTGATCGAGATCGACAAATACTGGGTCGATATGGTGGGCAAGCTGGTCGATCCGGCCACGCTGACCATCGAATTCTATGACGGCGGCAGCCTTGTCCCGGCGGGCGAGGTGTTCGGCGCGGTCGAATCGGGCACGATTCAGGCCGGGGCCGACTGGCCGGGGTATTGGGCGGGGCGCAACAGCGCGTTCTCGCCCCTGTCGACCACAGCCAGCCTGTTCAGCGCCGTGGATTACGTGAACTGGATTCAGGAATGGGGCGGCGCCGATCTGTATAACGAGATCTATGGCCAGTTCGGCATGGTCTATCTGCCCTATGGCGTGACCAACAACGAATCGGGCTTCCGCACGGTCAGCCAGCCGATCCGCACGATCGAGGATCTGGAGGGGCTGCGCCTGCGCCTGTCGGGTCTGGAACAAGGCCGCCTGCTGGAGAAACTGGGCGGCAATCAGGTCAGCATGGCGGGCGGCGAGATCTATCAGTCGCTGGAACGTGGCGTGATCGACGGGGCCGAATTCTCGACGCCCAACGTGGATTACTCGGGCGGCTTCCAGCAGGTGACGCAATACTGGTCGACGCCGGGCTGGCACCAGTCGGCCTCGGTCTTCGGGGTGATGATCAACAAATCCTCGTGGGATGCGCTGGACGAACAGACGCAGGACCGCCTGAAAGTCGCCGCCGACGCCACCATGCTGTGGAGCCTGTCCTTCACCGAACGCCGCGCCACCGAGGCCTATCGCCAGTTCGAAGAGGCGGGGACCGAGATCAACCGGCTGGACGACGCGACGCTGGAGCGGATTCAGGAACTGGCCAACGAGACCATCACCGAGGTCGCCTGCGAGAACCCCGATTCGGCCAAGGTCTATGCCAGCATGATCGGCTATCTTGAGGATTATGCGACCTGGCGCGACGCCTCGGCCCCGTTCAATCTGGGCCGCACTCCGAACGGCCCGGATCTGGCCACAATCGCGGCCTGCGCGGAATAATCGGCGCGAATCCCTCTTGCAAGTGTCGGGCGGGGAACGATATCCCCGCCCTTCTCGTTGACAGGATGAACGAAGCGCAGCATCCTTTGCAGCAGAGATTGAGGAACGAGCATGGGCGACAAGACTCTGACCCGAATGGATCTGGCCGAAGCGGTCTTCCGCGACGTCGGATTGTCGCGGCACGAATCTTCACAACTGGTCGAAAGCGTGCTGAACCACGTCTCGGACGCACTGGTTCAGGGCGAGCAGGTCAAGATCTCGTCCTTTGGCACCTTTTCGGTGCGTGACAAGAACGAGCGGATCGGCCGCAACCCCAAAACCGGGGAAGAGGTGCCGATCACACCGCGCCGTGTCCTGTCCTTTCGCCCGTCGCATCTGATGAAAGAACGTGTGGCGGCGGGCAACAAGCGCAAGGGATAACCGCAGGGACCATGCAAAAAGGTGACGACGCATTCCGGTCGATCGGCGAGGTGGCTCAGCTGATCGGCGTCGCTGCCCACGTCCTGCGCTATTGGGAAACGCAGTTTCCACAGCTGAAACCGATGAAGCGGCCTGACGGGCGCCGCTATTACCGCCCTGATGACATCCGCCTTGCTGCCGGTCTGTACGAAGTTCTGCGCGACGATGGCATGACCATCCGGGGCGCACGCAAGCTGATCGCCGTCGACAAGGGCGCGACGATCCGCGCGCGCGGAGAGCAGCGGCTGGCGCAGCCGGTCCAGCCGGAGCGCGCAGCGCCTGCCGCGCGCGAACCGGCGCCGCCACCCGCGCCCGTGGCCGCAGCAACCGTGCCACCTGCCCGGGATCACCACCCGACCGGGACGGCACAGCAGCCCGACCTGCCCCTGTTCGTCATGGCCGGAACACCCGCCCCTGCAAGCGTTTTGCCCGGCGACTGGCTGGGCCGCCTGATGACATTGCGCCGTGCTTTGGGACGTCTGCGGCCCAACGATCCGCGCTGGTCTGCGGCCTGCGCGGCGGCGCACCGGCTTGGCCAGCGCATCACCGGCCATTCCTGACAGGACATTGCGATTTGGTGACGAAATCCGCATCGCGGCCCTTGTGCAGCCCTGCAAGATCGCTCTATACGATGCGCGTCGGGCCGTGGCGCAGCCTGGTTAGCGCGTCCGTCTGGGGGGCGGAAGGCCGAGAGTTCGAATCTCTCCGGCCCGACCATTCCGAAAACGCCTGTCCTCTGCCGAGGATGGGCGTTTCCCTTTTGTGCCCCAAACAACCAGCATTCAACCAGCGAGGCCCGGATGAACGGTGTTCTGCCTGATGTCGACATCCGCGCCCTGATCGACACGGGCGTGATCCGCGCCGATCTGCCGGTCACCCCGGAACAGGTCCAGCCCGCCAGCCTTGATCTGCGCCTGGGCCAGACCGCCTATCGCCTGCGCGCCAGCTTTCTGGCCGGGCGCGGGCGGCGCATCACCGACCGGCTGGCCGACATGCAGATGCACCAGATGGACCTGTCGGCGGGCGCCGTGCTGGAACGCGGCTGCGTCTATCTGATCCCGCTGATGGAGCGGATCGCCCTGCCGCCCGGCCTGTCGGCGGTGGCAAATGCGAAATCCTCGACCGGGCGGCTGGATCTGCTGACGCGGCTGGTCACCGATGACGGCACCGAGTTCGACCGCCTGCCCGAGGGCTATGACGGCCCGCTCTATGCCGAGATCTGCCCGCGCAGTTTCTCGGTTCTGGTCCGCCCCGGCATGCGGCTGAACCAGCTGCGGTTGCGCGACGGGCAGGCCGTGCTGTCCGATCCCGAACTGGTGGCCCTGAATGCGGCGCAGTCGCTGGTCGGCGGCGCGCCTGCGCTGATCGACCAGGGACTGGGCTTTTCGGTCGATCTGTGCCCGGATGCGGGCGATCTGGTGGGCTACCGCGCCCGCCCCCATAGCGGCGTGATTGATCTGGACCGGATCGGCGCCTATGACGCCCGCGATTTCTGGGACGAGCTGCGCACGACCGAGGGGCGGCTGATCCTTGATCCGGGCGCCTTCTACATCCTCGTCAGCCGCGAATCGGTCGCGATCCCGCCCGATTACGCCGCCGAGATGGCGCCCTATCTGGCGATGGTGGGCGAGTTTCGCGTGCATTATGCCGGGTTCTTTGACCCCGGTTTCGGCATCGGCACCAGTGGCACCGGCGCGCGCGGCGTGCTGGAGGTGCGCTGCCACGAGGCGCCCTTTGTGCTGGAGCATGGGCAGGTCGTGGGCCGGCTGGTCTATGAGCGGATGCGCGCCCGGCCCGAACGGATGTATGGCGAGGGGATCGCCTCGAACTATCAGGGGCAGGGCCTGAAACTGGCCAAGCAGTTCCGCTAAAGCGGACCCGTCTGCCACAGCCGCACCTTCAGCCCGCCATGCGCCACGATCGGCCCCGGCGCCTGCCATGGCAGGCCGGTGGCCTTGGCCAGCCCCGCCTCGGAGGTGACCATGCCGATACGCCAGCCTTGCAGGCGGGTGCGGAACACCTCGCCCATCGCGGCGTGCAGGCCGAACAGCGGGCCTTTGCCGCCGATCCGGGCGCCGTAAGGCGGGTTCACGATGACGATGCCCGGCGCGCAGTCGGGGCGCAGCAGATCGGACAGCGGCGCCATGTGGAACCGCGTCAGCGCCGTGACGCCCGCACGTTCGGCATTGGCCAGGCTCATGCGGATGGCGCCTGCGTCGCGGTCGCTGCCAAAGAACTGCGCGGGTGTGTCGCGGGCGGGGGTGGGACGGCGCAGGGCCTCCCATGCGGCGGGGTCGAAATTCGCCAGCTGCTGAAAGGCAAAGGCACGGCTGCGGCCGGGGGCGAGGCCCGCCGCGATCTCGGCGGCCTCGATGACGAAGGTGCCCGAGCCGCACATGGGATCATAGACCGGCTGGCTGCCGTCAAAGCCCATTCCGGCCAGAAACATCGCGGCCATCGTCTCGCGCATGGGGGCCTTGGCGACGGCCTGCTTGTGGCCGCGCTTGTGCAGCGATTCGCCGGTGGTATCGAGGCTGAAGGTGACCAGATCATCGTCGATGCGGGCCTTGACGACCATGGGCGCATCGGCGGCCAGCGGCGCGCCGGTGGTCTCGGTGATGGCACGTTCGATGCGCTGCGTGGCGGCGCCCGCGTGATAGATGCGCGAGGCGTGGCAGGTCGTGTCCACCTTCACCGCCAGATCGGGGCGCAGCAGATCGCCCCAGGGGAATTTGCGCGCGCGTTTGTCCAGCTGCGCCAGATGCATGGCGCGAAAGCCGCCGATGCGAGCCAGAACGCGGGTGGCGCCGCGCAGCCACAGGTTGGCGCGCCAGACATCGGGCCAGCCGCCGCGGATGGTGACGCCGCCGGGCTGGGTGACGGGCTGCCAGCCAAGCGCTGCGGCCTCGGCGGCCAGAGGCGCCTCAAGGCCCGGCGTGGCAACGAGAAAGATGTCGAATTCAGGATTGTCCATCGCGCAGCCCTAGCGCGGGCCGCGCGAAAAGGCCACAGGGTCAGCGGCGGGTCATGCGGCTGGCGGTGCGGGCGCGTTTGGCAATGTCGCGGGACTGTTTTTTCTTTGCGCCTGCGGGCGTGCGGGGCGCTGTGCCATCATCGGTCAGGTGGTCATCCTCAGGTCGCGCCCGCGTGCCCTTGCGCGAGACCTGCGAGATGCCCTTGTTGAGGCCCCAGTTCATCGCCCGGCGCATCACCAGCCGGGTGAACATCGAAATAATGCGGTTCATATTCATCGGCGGTCCCCTGTCGGTTCCATCACTCCTCTCCGAACAGATCCTCGTCCGGCGCTGTCTGTATATCACCATCCCCGTCCTGCGGCGCAAGGGAAAGCCCCAGCCCCTCGGACGGGGGGCGGGCATCCAGCAGCCCGGCGGCGCGCAACTCGGCCAGTCCCGGCAGGTCGCGGGCGGATTCGAGGCCGAAATGGTCCAGAAACGTCTCGGTCACGACAAAGGTGGCGGGGCGGCCCGGCGTCATGCGGCGGCGGCCCACGCGCACCCAGTCCATCTCGATCAGCTGATCCAGCGTGCCCCGGCTGACGGCAACGCCGCGGATTTCCTCGATCTCGGTGCGGGTGACGGGCTGGTGATAGGCGATGATCGCCAGCGTCTCGATCGCGGCGCGCGACAGGCGGCGGGTCTCGACCGTCTCGGTCTGCATCAGGAACGACAGGTCGGGTGCGGTGCGGAAGGCATAGCTTTCGCCGGTCTTTTCCAGCACCACGCCGCGCCCCTGATAGGTGCGGCGCAGGGCGGCAACCGCCTCGGCGGGGTCGCAGCCGACCGGCAGACGCTCGGCCAGATCGCGCAGGGTCAGGGGCTGCTGCGCGGCGAAAAGGATCGCCTCGGCCATACGCTCCTGCTGGGCCAGCGGGGGGGGCGGAAAGTCGGGGGCGGGGTCAGTCGCGGTGGTCATGTGGTCCCTGCCGATAGTGGATGGGCGCGAAAGTCTCGGCCTGACGTATCTGCAACTGTCCCTGACGCGCAAGTTCCAGCGCGGCGGCAAAGGTCGCAGCGGTCGCACTGCGCCGCCGCGCCGGATCGTCGGACCAGCCGTCGGGCAGAAACGCGGACAGATCGGTCCATTCGCCGGCAAAGCCGATCATGCGGCGCAACCGTTCCAGCGCCTGCTCCATCGTGAAGACGCCGTCGCGGTCAAAGGCATAGGGGCGGAATTCGTCGCGGGTCTTCAGCCGCGCATAGGCGCGCATCAGGTCGATCAGCCCCGCCTGCCACTGCGTGCGCCGCCTGCGGGCGACGAATTCGGGGGCGCCCCGGACAAAGCGCGAGATGCCCAGCCGGTCGCGCGCCATCAGCTGCGCCGCCGCCTGCCGCATCGCCGCCAGCCGCTCCAGCTGAAAGGCCAGATGGGCGGCCATATCCTCGGCCGAGGGGCCTTCGGCTTCGGGGTCGGGCGGCAGCAGCAGCCGCGATTTCAGAAAGGCCAGCCACGCGGCCATGACCAGATAATCGGCCGCCAGCTCGATCCGCAGCGCGCGGGCGCGTTCGACAAAGACCAGATATTGCTCGGCCAGATGCAGGACGCTGATCTTCATCAGGTCCACCTTCTGCGTGCGCGCCAGCGTCAGCAGCAGGTCCAGCGGCCCCTCATAGCCCTCGACATCGACGATCAGCGCCTCTTCGGCGCGGCGTTGGGCGACGGCATCGCTGTCCGGCTCGTCCTGCGGGGGCGGGTCGGGAACGGGCTTGAGGTAGGGGCGTTCGGGGCCTGACACGCGGTCTCCTGACTGGGACGGGCAGAGTCCCGCCCGCGCGGCCTGCTGTCAAGCCGTCAGGCGCTGCCATTCGGCCCGCAGTGCTGCCAGATCGGCGGCATCGGGCGCATGGCGCAAGGCCAGCGCGGCGGTGGCGCGGCGGGCGGCGGCGGGGGTCATGGCGCCAGCGGCGGCGACCACCGGGGCCATCTGGTCGATGCTGCCGTTGCAATGCAGCACCAGATCGCAGCCCGCCGCGATCGAGGCGGTGGCGCGGTCGGCATGGCTGCCGGGCAGTGCGTTCATGGTGATGTCATCGGTCATCAGCAGCCCGTCAAAGCCGATCGCCTGACGGATCAGGCCGATCATGCGCGCCGATTGCGTCGCGGGCGCATCGTCCAGCGCCGAGAACCGGATATGCGCGGTCATCCCCATCGGCAGGTCGGCCAGCGCGCGGAAGGGCGCGAAATCCAGCGCCTCCAGATCCGCCAGCGGCGCGTCCACCTGCGGCAGGTCGTGATGGCTGTCGGCCTGCGCGCGGCCATGACCCGGCATGTGCTTGACCACCGGCAACACGCCCGCCGCTAGCATGCCGTCCGCCGCAGCCCGGCCCAGTTCGGCGATGCGCACCGGATCAGAGCCAAGGCAGCGGTTGCGCAAGAACGGATGGGTCTGCGCCTGCGCCACATCCAGCGTCGGCGCGCAGTTGCTGTCGATGCCCACCGCGCGCAATTCCTGCCCGATCAGGTGATAACGCAGCCACATGGCGCGGCTGCCCGCCTGCGCCTGATCCAGCGGCGCGGGCCAGTCGGTCCAGTGGGGGGCGCGCAGGCGCTGGACGCGCCCGCCCTCCTGATCGACGGTAATGACCGCCTCGCGGCCCACCGCCGCGCGCAGATCGCCGGTCAGGCGGCGCAGCTGGTCGGGGCTGTCGACATTGCGGCCAAAGAGGATAAAGCCCCAGGGATCGGCCTCGCGGAAGAACGCGGCCTCGTCCGGGGTCAGGGCGGTCCCGGCGATGCCGCCGAGGATGGTCGCACCATGGGTCATCGGGGGCTTACTGGCCGATGGCCAGACAGTCGGTGCCCGAGGATTGCAGCGCCGAGCAGAACTGCCGTGCCTCGGACAGCGCCCCAAAGCCCGCAACGCGCAGCCGCCAGAAGGTGCGGCCATTGGACTGGTGCTGCTGGATCACCGGGGCCTTGCCAGAGAACAGCGAGGAATGGCGACCGGCCAGACGGGTCCATTCGCCCTGGGCGATGGCGTTGCTGTCAAAGGCGCCGACCTGCACGACCGGGCCGCTGGCAGAGCTGGCCGCGACCGGCGCCGGGGGCGGCGGTGCGGGGGTGGCCTGAGCCTGAACCTGAGCGGGCGCGGGGGTGGGGGCCGCCGCAGGGGCCGCCGCCGCCACACGGGTCACCCGCGGGCGCGGTGCCGGGCGGGCCGACGTGACCAGCAACCCGGTATCGGCCTGCGCTTGCGCCAGCGCCTCGGTGATGGCGGTGGCCTGTGCGGGGGCGCCGGTCTCGTCGGTGACAACCTCGGTGATCGGGCCTTCGGCGGCGGGGGCGTCGATGATCGCGGCCTCGCTCACGGCCTGATCGGCCAGCGCGCGTTCGGCGGCAGCAGCGGCCTGAGCCTCGGCCTGCGCACGGGCCTCACTGTCGGACAGGGGCACGATGGGCTCGCCGGTGAAGGTCAGCGGCGTTTCGGTCGGGTTCGCCGGCTCGCGTGCGATGGCACCCAGCTGGCCCATCGGCAGATCGCCCGGCGCCAGATCGACAGCCGAAGGCGCAATTGCCACCTGCTGGGTCGGCGCAGGAGCCTCGCCGCCGGCCACGTTGTTCACGGCCAGCCCGGTATGGGGCGTCAGACGACCGCCCGGTTCCTCGGGGGCCGTGCGGGCCTCGCCTTCGATGGCGGAAATCACCGGCACGCCGGAGACGTCGCGCGACACAAGCTGCCAGCCCCAGGCCATCAGCCCGACCATCAGCCCGACCGAGGCGACCGCGCCCATATAATGGGTCAGCCGCACCAGCCGCGCGGGCAACCCGTCCGGCTCGGGCAGGACGCCCTCGGGGCCGCCGGGATCATCACCGGGTCGCTGGCCCCAGCCTGCCTGGTCGTAGGAGAATTCGCGCTTCACCTTGTGCCGCGAGAAAACATAGCCGCCTTCGCGGAAATCCATCACTGCCATTTGCCTGCCTGCCGGTTGATCCGGTTGAATCTTTGACTGCTCGAACGCTCCGGCGGTGTGGCTGTTGATCAGCGCATCTCATCCACCGGCGCGACGCCAAGAATACCCAAACCGCTTGAAATCACAACGCCAACCGCCCGGACCAGAGCAATTTTTCCCTGGCTGGTTGCGGCGTCGCCATCCTGGATGAAACGCAGCGAGGTGTCGTCATTACCGCGATTCCACAGCGAATGCAGGTCAGAGGCCAGTTCGTAAAGGAAGAATGCGACCCGGTGCGGCTCATGCGCGCGGGCGGCATGCTCGACCAGACGCGGCCATTCCGCCACTTTCCGCGCCAGTTCCAGTTCCGCCGGATGGGCCAGAACCGCCAGATCCGCCCCGGCAAGGGTCGAATCGTCGACGGCGATTCCCGCATCGTGCGCGCGGCGCAGCACCGAATTGATCCGCGCATTGGCATACTGGACATACCAGACCGGGTTGTCCTTGGACTGCTCCAGCACTTTGGCAAAGTCGAAATCCAGCGAGGCGTCATTCTTGCGCGTCAGCATGATAAAGCGGGTGACATCGGCCCCCGCCTCTTCGACCACATCGCGCAGGGTGACAAAGGTGCCCGCGCGCTTGGACATCTTGAAAGGCTCGCCGTTCTTGAACAGCCTGACCAGCTGCACCAGCTTGACATCCAGCGGCACGCGCCCGTTCGACAGCGCCTTGACCGCCGCGTTCATGCGCTTGACATAGCCGCCATGGTCGGCGCCGAACACGTCGATCAGCTTGTCAAAGCCGCGCTCGATCTTGTCCCAGTGATAGGCGATGTCGGGGGCAAAATAGGTCCATGCGCCATCCGATTTCTGGATCGGGCGGTCGACATCATCGCCATGCGCGGATGAACGGAACAGCAACTGCTCGCGCGCCTCCCAGTCTTCGGGCAGCTTGCCCTTGGGCGGTTCCAGCGTGCCGCGATAGATCAGGTCCATGCTTTCCAGCCGGGCAATCGCCGCCTCGATCCGGCCCGTACCATACAGCGCCTTTTCGCTGGAATAGACATCCATCTGCACGCCCAGAATGGCCAGATCGCCGCGGATCTGCTCCATCATCTGTTCGGTGGCAAAATTGCGGATGTCTTCCAGCCAGTCCTCTTCGGGGCGATCCAGCAGGCTGTCGCCAAAGCGCGCCTTCAGCGCCTCGCCCACCGGGATCAGGTAATCGCCGGGATACAGGCCCTCGCGGATTTCAGGCTCCAGCCCGTGCGCCTCGCGGTAACGCTCATAGGCGGACCGCGCCAGCACATCGACCTGCGCGCCGCCATCGTTGATATAATATTCGCGCGTCACGTCATGGCCGGTAAAGGCCAGCAGCCGCGCCAGCGCATCGCCAAACACCGCGCCACGCACATGGCCCACATGCATGGGGCCGGTGGGGTTGGCGCTGACAAATTCGACATTGACCTTGCTGCCTGCGCCCAGATCCGAACGCCCAAAGCCCGCGCCCGCCTGCAAGGCCGCCGCCACGACGCCCTGCCAGACCGAGGGCGCCAGCCGCAGGTTCAGAAACCCCGGCCCCGCCACATCGGCGCT
Organism: Paracoccus sp. (in: a-proteobacteria); assembly: GCF_046289755.1. GTDB lineage: Bacteria > Pseudomonadota > Alphaproteobacteria > Rhodobacterales > Rhodobacteraceae > Paracoccus. The sequence continues at coordinate 16,854 of NZ_JBKBVD010000028.1, forward strand.
GGCGATGCGCGGATCGGTCAGGCGCGCGGCCAGCTTTTCGGCAATCTCGCGCGGCTTCATGCCCGCAGGCTTGGCCAGCACCATCGCGGCATTGGTGGCCATGTCGCCATGCGCGGGATCGCGCGGTGGCTCGACCGTCACATTGGCAAGGTCCAGGCCCTGCGGCAGTTCGCCCGCCCCGGCCATCTGGTGCAGCGCGTCGAGAACGACTGCGCGGATGTCGTTAAACAGGTTCATCGGTGCCCCCGGCTGGTTCCGGTCGTCACCTAAACGATGCAAAGGCCAAAAGGTCAACCGTCTGAGGCGCCTGTGTCACCCTTGCGCGGCGGCAATTCTTGACGCGGCGCGGCTGTTGGTCTACTGGCATGGGCGACCTGCATCCGGCAGGCGACAGGCGGGGCGTCTGAAACTGCGTCCCATCACAGCCGCAAAACGCATTGCGCGCGGCATGGAACGCAGCACGCCCCCACGGGGCGTGAACACAGAAAGCCCCGAATGACCAAGTTTTCCGATCTGAAACTCGACCCCAAGGTTCTGCAGGCCATCGCCGAGGCAGGATATGAGACCCCGACCCCGATCCAGTGCGGCGCCATCCCGCCCGCGCTTCAGGGCCGTGACGTGCTGGGGATCGCACAGACCGGCACCGGCAAGACGGCGGGCTTCGTGCTGCCGATGATCACGCTTCTGGGTCGTGGCCGTGCGCGCGCGCGCATGCCGCGCAGCCTGGTGCTGTGCCCGACGCGCGAACTGGCAGCCCAGGTGGCCGAGAATTTCGACATCTACGCCAAGCACACCCGCCTGACCAAGGCGCTGCTGATCGGCGGCGTCAGCTTTGGCGAGCAGGACAAGCTGATCGACCGCGGCGTCGATGTGCTGATCGCGACGCCCGGCCGGTTGCTGGACCATTTCGAACGCGGCAAGCTGCTCTTGACCGGCGTGCAGATCATGGTCGTGGACGAGGCCGACCGCATGCTGGACATGGGCTTCATCCCCGATATCGAGCGCATCTTCCAGATGACGCCCTTCACCCGCCAGACGCTGTTCTTCAGCGCCACCATGGCGCCCGAGATCGAGCGGATCACCAACACCTTCCTGCATTCGCCCGAGCGGATCGAGGTCGCCCGTCAGGCCACCACCAGCGAAACGATCACCCAGCGCCTGGTCGAGCTGCGCCCCTCGCGCAAGGATCAGACCGCCAAGCAGAAGCGCGACCTGCTGCGCTGCCTGATCGAGGCCGAAGCCGAAAAGCTGACCAACGCCATCATCTTCTGCAACCGCAAGGTCGATGTGGACATCCTGTCCAAATCGCTGGCCAAGCACGGCTATGACGCGGCCCCGATCCATGGCGATCTGGAACAAAGCCAGCGGACCCGCACGCTGGAATCCTTCCGCGACGGCAAGCTGCGGCTGCTGATCGCCTCTGATGTGGCGGCGCGCGGTCTGGACATTCCGGCCGTCAGCCATGTGCTGAACTATGACCTGCCCAGCCATGCCGAGGATTACGTCCACCGCATCGGCCGCACCGGCCGTGCGGGCCGCCTTGGCACCGCGATCAGCATCGCGATCCCGTCCGACGAGAAATACCTGACCGCAATCGAGGCGCTTGTGAAACAGACCCTGCCCCGCGCGCCGCTGCCCGAAGGCTTCTCGACCTCGGACGCTGCCGCCCCCGCCCCGCACAGCCGCGACGACGAACGCGAGAGCCGCCCCGGTGGCGCCCGCACCCGCCGCCGCAGCAGCAAGCCCCGCGACGAGGACCAGCCCGCAGCGGCAGCCCCGGCCCCTGCACCTGCGCCTGTGCAGCAGCCCAACCGCACCGAAGAACGCCCCGCCGCGCCCGAACGCCGCGACGAGCCGCGGACGGAACGCCGCCCCGAGCGTCAGGAAGACCGGCGCGACGAACGGCGCCCGGAACGCCAGGACGACCGCCGTGAGAGTGGCCGTGAGGGTGGCCGCGATGGCGGACGCGATGGCGGGCGGGGACGCAACGGCTCGGACAATCGCGGCCCCCGGATCGTCGGCATGGGCGATCACGTCCCCGGCTTTATGCTGGTTGAACTGCGCAGCAGCCTCGCCAGCGCCGCCGACACCGGCGACGACGTGACCGAGTCCGTCGCCGACAGCACCCCGGCGCCTGCGACTGATGCGCCCGCAAAGCCCAAGCGCAGCCGCAGCCGCTCGCGCAGCAAACCGGCAGAGACCGAGGCGCCGCAACAGGTGGCAGAACCCGGCACGGATGCTGTGACCCCGGTTGCTGGGACCCCGGTTGCTGGGACCGAGGCACCGACCCAACCCGAAGCCGCGATCAGCGAGGCGCCGCAACCGGACGCCCCGCAAACTGACCCCGTTCAGCCCGAGGCCCCGGCCCCGGTCGCCGAAGAGGTCAAGCCCAAGGCAACCCGCAGCCGTCGCAAAAAGACCGACGCGCCCGAAGCCGAGGCCGAACCGGCCCCCAAGCCCCGCCGCAGCCGCAAACCGGCGGCAAAGCCGGCAGACACGCCGGACGAGGCCGCAGCCGAACAGCCCGCAGCCGCTGACACCGCAGAGCCCAAGCCCAGGGCGACCCGCAGCCGTCGCAAAAAGACCGACACGCCCGAAGCCGGAGCCGCCGAAGCCCCCGCGCCGAAACCGCGCCGCAGCCGCAAGAAAGCGGATACGGCCGATGCGGATGGCGCTCAGCCCAGGGACGCAGCCGACACCCAAGCGTAATGCGCGCCCGCCTGACCCGATCCCGCCTGCACCCGCCGCGGCTGACCCGCCGCGGCAGGCCCCCCCTCAGACAGCTCTGGCCCGATTTCGGGCTGGGCGCTCTGGCGGCGCTGGGTCTGGCGCCATTCGGGATCTGGGGCGCCACGCTGGCAGGGCTTGGCCTGCTGATCTGGCGCCTTGCCCGCGCACGCCCGGCGGCGGCCTTCTGGCATGCTCTGGCAGCAGGCACCGGCTGGTTCGCGCTCGGCCTGTTCTGGATCGTCGAACCCTTCCTCGTGCAGCCACAGATCCACGGCTGGATGGCGCCCTTTGCTCTGGCGCTGATGGCCCTTGGCGGCGGGCTGTTCTGGGCCCTGCCAGCATGGGCCGCCGCGCGTCTCGCAGGCGGCTGGCGACGTCGGGCGCTGGCGATCGCGGCAGCGCTGGTCCTGTCGGACTGGCTGCGCGGCTGGATCTTTACCGGCTTTCCCTGGGCGCTGACCGGCCATGTCTGGATCGACACGCCCTTGGGCCAGTCGGCGGCATGGATCGGCGCCATCGGCCTGTCGGCGCTGACTCTGGGGCTGGCGGCGCTGCCGACCCTGCTCTGGCGCCCGATGACGCCGCGCCTCGGTGGCATCGCGCCGGGGGCAGCCCTTGCGGCGGCGCTGACCGGCGCGCTCTGGGCGGTGGGGCTGACGCGCCTTGCCGCACCGCTTCCGCCGGACCATCCCACACGGCTGCGCATCGTCCAGCCCAACGCCGCACAACATCTGAAATGGGATCCCGACTATTCGGCCCTGTTCTTTCGCCGCCTGCTGGACCTCTCGGCCGAACCCGGCCCGCGTGATCTGGTGATCTGGCCCGAAACGGCGGTGAACTTCCTGCTGGATCAGGCGGACGAGGTCCTGCCGGTCATGTCCGAGGCCGCAGACGCCCCCCTGATCATGGGCATCCAGCGCCGCGAGGGCACGCGCTTTTACAACAGCCTGACCACCATCGCCCCCGGAGGCCGGGTCACACAGGTCTATGACAAGTTTCACCTCGTGCCCTTCGGCGAATATATCCCCTGGGGCGACACGCTGGCGCGGTTCGGCATCACCGCCTTCGCCGCACAAGCGGGCAATGGCTACACCCCCGGTCCCGGCCCGCAACTGATGCGCGCCCCCGGCGCCCCCGACTTTCAGCCCCTGATCTGCTACGAGGCGATCTTTCCCCAGCACCTGCGCGCGCCCGACCAGCGCCCCGGATGGCTGCTGCAGGCCACCAATGACGCATGGTTCGGCCGCATCTCGGGGCCCTACCAGCATCTGGCGCAGGCCCGGCTGCGCGCCATCGAAACCGGCCTGCCCATGGTGCGCGCGGCCAATACCGGCGTCAGCGCCGTGATCGACGCACGCGGCCAGATCCGCGCCAGCCTGCCCCTGAACGCGGCGGGAAAGATCGACGCCCCCCTGCCCGGAGCCCTGCCCCCGACCCCGTGGACCCGCACCGGCGACCTGCCCGCAGTCATCCTGCTGGCACTGATCCTTGCCGCGACCGCCCTGCCACCGCGCCGCACCCCTCCTGCAGCGGTCCGCAAATATCCGCGGGGGAGTCGCTGAAAGCGACGGGGGCGGCAGCCCCCTTGCGCCCTCGCGGACCTAGTCGCGGATAAAGCGGCTGTCCTTGATCTGATCCCAGGCCCAGACGACCTCGGACAGCCGGTCCTCGTCAGACCGGTCGCCGCCATTCATGTCGGGATGCAGATCCTTGACCAGCGACTTGTACTGCTTGCGGATCTCGGTGCGGGTCCAGTGGTCCTTGGCCTCAAGAATATCCAGCGCCTTGCGCTCGGTCGGCGGCAGCTTGCGCGCCGAGGACTGGGCGCGGGCCTCAGGGGCGGTGCCGTTCGCACCCAGGATCTCCAGCGGGTCGCTGACGCCATGACGCGCCCATTTCTGTTCCTCTGCGGCCCGGCCAAAGGGCTTGGTCGGACGTTCCCATACGGTGGCGTTGTCGATGAACTGCTGGAATTCCTCTTCGGACTGACCCTGAAAATAGTTCCAGTTCGCGTTGTACTCGCGCACATGCTCTTTGCAGAACCAGAAATAATCGTCCAGATTCCGGGGGTTCTTGGGCGCGCGATACTGGCCCGGCTCGTTGCAGCCCTCGCGTTCGCACATGCGGGTCGAGGTCTCGAAAGCGCCGGACATGCCGCGCCGCCCCTTCGCCTTGCGCTTCTTGTCCTTTGCGGCCGAAATGTCGAAACCGAACGGGTCGTTCTTGCTCATGTCGGGGGCACCTTTGCGACTCGGAGGCGGCAGTTTATGCTATTTACCGGGACATGAAAGGGCTTGACGCCATGCAGAAGACGATGATTGCCGATGAGATGTCCGCCCGGCTGGCCGTGCTTGAGCCCCGGCATCTTGAGGTCACGGACGAAAGCGAGGCCCATCGCGGCCATGCGGGCTTTCGCGAGGGCGGCGAAAGCCATTTCCGCATCCGCATGAGCAGCCCCCGCTTTGCCGGGCTCAGCCGGATCGGCCGCCACCGGCTGGTCCATGCCACATTGGGCGACATTCTGCCGCGCATCCACGCATTGGCGCTGGAGCTGTCAGAAAGCTGATACGTTAGCGCGCGCAGGCTTGCCGCTGGAACAGCCGGTCCCTAAAAGCCACCTGAACTCAGGACAAGAGGGACGAGGGACATGACCGCGCCGAAAGATTTCAACGACCGCATGCTGTCTCTGGGGCTGGCCCGCGTCAGCGAGGCGGCGGCCCATGCGTCGGCCCGGCTGATCGGTCGCGGCGACGAGAAGGCCGCCGATCAGGCCGCCGTCAACGCCATGCGCGACCAGCTGAACATGCTGGACATCAAGGGCGTGGTCGTGATCGGCGAGGGCGAGCGCGACGAGGCGCCGATGCTGTTCATCGGCGAAGAGGTCGGCACCGGCATTGGCCCCGACGTGGACATCGCGCTGGACCCTCTGGAAGGCACCACCCTGACCGCCAAGGACATGCCCAACGCGCTGACCGTGATCGCCATGGCGCCGCGCGGCACGCTGCTGCACGCGCCCGACGTGTATATGGACAAGCTGGCCGTGGGGCCGGGCTATCCGGTCGATGTCGTCAGCCTGGACATGTCGCCTGCCGATCGTGTGCGCGCACTGGCGGCGGCACGGGGCTGCGCGCCCTCTGACATCACCGTCTGCATTCTGGAACGCCCCCGCCACGAGGACATGATCGCCGAGGTCCGCGAGACCGGTGCCGCGATCCGTCTGATCACCGATGGCGATGTGGCGGGTGTGATCCACTGCGCCGAGGCTCAGCTGACCGGCATCGACATGTATATGGGCTCGGGCGGCGCGCCCGAAGGGGTGCTGGCGGCGGCGGCGCTGAAATGCATGGGCGGGCAGATGTGGGGCCGGCTGATGTTCCGCAACGAGGATGAAAAGGGCCGCGCCCGCAAGGCCGGGATCACCGATCTGGACCGGATCTATGCGCGCGACGATCTGGTCACCGATGACGTGATCTTTGCCGCGACCGGGGTGACCGATGGCTCGGTCGTCGCTGGCGTCAAGCGCGAGCCGGGCTATCTGACCACCGAAACGATCCTGATGCGGTCCAAGACCGGCTCGGTGCGGCGGATGATCTATCGCAACCCGGTCAAATAGGTTAGGCGGGGTGAAAGGGGGGCGCTGCCCCCCGTCCCCTGTCGGGGACTCCCCCCGGGATATTTTCGTGAAGAAGAAGACGAGGCAGCGTGGCATATCTGGGCGTGGACAGCTCGATCAGCGGGCGGCGCTGGATCGGCCCTGAGGCCGGACTGGAGCGGCGGGCCGAGGGGCTGGCGCAGCAGGCGGGCCTGCCGATCGCGGTGGCGCGGGTGCTGGCCGAGCGGGACGTGGCGCCGGAGGATGTGGCCGGGTTCATGACCCCGCGGCTGCGCGACCTGCTGCCGGATCCGCTGGCGTTGCGCGATATGGAGCGGGCGGCGGTGCGGCTGGTCGAGGCCGCCGTAGCGGGGCAGCGGATTGCGATATTTGCCGATTACGATGTCGATGGCGGGTCCTCGGCGGCGCTGCTGATCGACTGGCTGCACAGTCAGGGGCGGCAGGCGACCCTGTATATTCCCGACCGGATCGACGAGGGCTATGGCCCCAACGCCCCCGCCATGGCCGGACTGGCCGCAGCCCATGATCTGATTGTCTGCGTCGATTGCGGCACCCTGTCCCATGACGCGCTGGCGGCGGCGGCGGGCTGCGATGTGATCGTGCTGGACCACCATCTGGGGGGCGAGACGCTGCCCCCCGCGCTGGCCGTGGTGAACCCCAACCGGATGGATGAGGATGGCAGTCTGGGCCATCTGTGCGCGGCGGGTGTGGTGTTTCTGACACTGGTGCAGGCGGGCCGGGTGCTGCGCGGGCGCGGGTTGCCCGAGCCGGATCTGATGGCGATGCTGGATCTGGTCGCGCTGGCGACGGTGGCCGATGTGGCGCCTCTGATCGGGGTGAACCGCGCCTTTGTGCGGCAGGGGCTGGCCGTGATGGCGCGCAGGCAGCGGCCCGGGCTGGTGGCCCTGTCCGATATTGCGCGGCTGGACGGGCCGCCTGCCGCCTTTCATCTGGGCTTTCTGCTGGGGCCGCGCATCAATGCCGGGGGCCGGGTGGGGCGCGCCGATCTGGGCGCGCAATGTCTGGCCTGCCGCGACCCGCGCGAGGCCGTGCGTCTGGCGACCCAGTTGGACGAGCTGAACCGCGACCGCCGCGCGATCGAGGCTGCCGTGCGCGAAGAGGCGCTGGCGCAGGTCGAGGCGCGGGGCGATACGCGCCTGTCCTGGGCTGCGGGCGATGGCTGGCATCCGGGCGTCGTGGGCATCGTCGCCGCCCGCGTCAAGGAGGCCACCGACCTGCCCTCGGTTGTGATCGGGGTCGAGGGCGGGATCGGCAAGGGCAGCGCCCGCTCGGTTCCCGGGGTCGATCTGGGCCATGCGATCCAGCGGCTGGCGCAGGAGGGGCTGCTGCTGAAGGGCGGCGGGCACAAGATGGCGGCGGGTCTGACCGTCGAGGAGGCGAAGATCGCCCCCGCCATGCAGCGCCTGTCTGATCTGATCGCCCGCGATCTGGACGGGCGCCGCGGCGCGGGCGATCTGCGCATCTCGGGGCTGCTGGAGCCCTCGGGCGCGACCCCGCAGATGTATCGGATGCTGGAGGATGCCGGTCCCTTCGGTCAGGCCGCCCCGGCGCCACGTTTCGCCTTTGCCGATCAGCTGATCGACAGCGTCGCCACCATGGGCGACCGCCATCTGCGCTTGCAGTTCCGCAGCGCGGGCGGCCCGGCGCTGGAGGCCGTGGTCTGGGGCGCGATGGATGGCCCGCTTGGGCCTGCGCTGTCCGGCGCCAGGGGGCGGCGCTTTCATCTGGCGGGCAAGCTGGACCTGTCCACCTGGGGCGGGCGCGAGCGGCTGCGCCTGCGGCTGGACGACGCGGCCCCGGCCTGAACCAACTGCCGCCTGGGCGGGTTCTGGTCAGCGGCCCGCCGCGCCGTTACCCTTGCGCAAGCGACAGAGGAGATCCCGATGAAACTGACCTGGCTTGGCCATTCCGGCTTTCGGCTTGAGATCGAGGATGCCGTCATCCTGATCGACCCGTGGATGACCGGAAACCCCGTCTTTCCCGAAGGCGCCCGCGACGCGGCCGTCACGGGCGCGACCCATATCCTGCTGACCCACGGCCATGGCGATCACAGTGGCGACAGCCTGTCGCTGGCGCGAGATCTGAAGATCCCGGTCGTGGGGATCTATGATCTGATCAGCCATTGGCAACAGGCCGAGGAGTTCGAGGGGATCGGCTTCAACAAGGGCGGCACCGTCGATCTGGGCGGGGCCATGGTCACGATGGTCAATGCCAGCCATTCCAGCTCGCTCGGCGGGCCGGACGGGCCGGTCTATGCGGGCCACGAATCGGGCTATATGATCGCGGGCGAGGGGCGCGTGATCTATCTGTCGGGCGATACCGACATCATGGCCGATATGGAGTGGATGGGCGATCTGCACAAACCCGATATCGGCATTCTGTGCGCGGGCGGGCATTTCACCATGGACATGGCGCGGGCCGGATATGCGGCAAAGCGCTATTTTGATTTCAGGACCGTGATCCCGTGCCATTACAAGACCTTTCCCCAGCTTGAGCAATCCGCCGATGCGCTGATCCGCGCCCTGCCCGGTGTCGAGGTGATCGAGCCGCAGGTGATGAAGGCCATCACGCTGTGAGGTTTCAGCAATTCGACGACCCGGCGGGCGGGGGCGATCACGCCGCGCGGCTGGGGGCTTTGCGCAAGGCTCTGGCGGCGCAGGATCTGGCGGGTTTCATCGTGCCGCGCGCCGACGCGCATCAGGGCGAATATGTGGCCGGGGCCGATGCGCGGCTGGCCTGGCTGACCGGGTTCACCGGCAGCGCGGGCTTTGCGATCGTGGCCCCTGACCGGGCGGGGGTGTTCATCGACGGGCGCTATCGCGTGCAGGTCAGCACCCAGATCGACCTGCGCCATTTCGCGCCGGTGAACTGGCCCGAGACGCGGCCTTCGGACTGGCTGCGCGAGGCCTTGCCGCAGGGGGGCCGCGTGGGCTTTGATCCATGGCTGCACACACGGCGCGAGATCGGGACCATGGCCCGCGCGCTGGAGGGCAGCGGGATCGCGCTGGTGGCGGTTGCAGACAATCCGGTGGATGCGGTCTGGCCTGACCGCCCTGCCCCGCCGGTCGGGGCGGCGCGCCGCCATGACGATGTGCTGGCGGGTGAGACCGCCGCACAAAAGCGCGCGCGGCTGGCGGTTGATCTTCGGGCTGCGGGCGAGGCGGCGGCGCTGCTGACCCTGCCGGATTCGATCTCGTGGCTGCTGAATATCCGGGGCAGCGACCTGCCCCGCAATCCGGTGGTGCAGGCATTCGCGCTGTTGTCCGATGACGGGCGCGTCACCCTGTTCGCCGATCCGGCCAAGTTCAGCGACGATCTGCGCGCGCATCTGGGGGATCAGGTCTCGGTCCTGCCGCCCGATGCGCTGGAGGCGGCTTTGGCTGCCGCAACGGGCCCGCTGCGGCTCGATCCCGGCTCGGCCCCCGAGGCGGCGTTCCGCATTGCCGAAAAGGCGGGCATTGCCGTCTCGACCGGGCCTGACCCGGCGGTGCTGCCCAAGGCGCGCAAGAATGCGGCCGAACTGGCGGGCATGCGCGCGGCCCATCACCGCGACGGCATCGCCATGGTGCGGCTGCTGGCATGGCTGGACCGCCAGCAGCCCGACACACTGACCGAGATCGACGTGGTCCGGCGGCTTGAGGATCTGCGCCGCGAGGCCGGGATCATCGACATCAGCTTTGAGACGATCATGGGGTCGGGGCCGAACGGCGCCATCGTGCATTACCGCGTTTCCGAGGCCAGCAACCGCCGTCTGGCGCCAGGCGATCTGCTGCTGATCGATTCGGGCGGGCAATATGTCGATGGCACGACCGACATCACCCGGACGGTGCCGCTGGGGACACCGCGCGCCGATGCGGTGGCACCCTATACCGCCGTGCTGCGCGGCATGATCGCGCTGTCACGGGCGCGGTTTCCGCGCGGCGTGGGCGGGGCGCATCTGGATGCGCTGGCGCGGCAGTTCCTGTGGTCCGGGGGGCTGGATTTCGACCACGGCACCGGCCACGGGGTCGGCGCCGCGCTGTGCGTGCACGAGGGACCCGCGCGGATCAGCCGCACCAGCGACATGGCGCTGGAGCCGGGGATGATCCTGTCCAATGAGCCGGGCTATTACCGCGAGGGCAGCTTTGGCATCCGGATCGAGAACCTGATCGCGGTGACCGAGACCAATGCCGAACCCGGTCGCCGGATGCTGGGTTTCGAGACGCTGACCCTGTGCCCCATCGACCGCCGCCTGATCGACCTGGCCGCCCTGTCGCGCGCGGAATGCGACTGGCTGGACCGCTATCATGCGCAGGTGCGCGCGGCGCTGGCGGACGATCTGGAGGGGGACGAGCGCGACTGGCTGATGGCGGCGACTGCGCCCTTGGGGCAGCCCTAGCTCAAAAGCGCAACGACCGGGGGGTGCGGGGGGCCGGCAGCCCCCCGCGCGCTCGCGGGACGCAATCTGCGCCGCCTCAGACCGGCAGGGCGTCGAGAATGCGCAAAGCCTCGTTGCGGCAGGGTGTCAGCACGCTGCGGTCCTCGCCGGGATGGAACCGGGCGCGGGTGGCGGTGGGCATGGGGGCCGGGGTTTCGATCACCACGCGGGGGCCGGTCTTCACCGTCTCGGCCTGCCAGCTGCGCGCCAGCGCGATCTGTGCGGCCTTGGTGGCGCCATAGGCGCCAAAGAACTTGCGCCCGCCCTGCGGGTCGTCAAAGAACAGCGCCGTGCCGTTTTTCTGCCGCAGCAGCGGCTCGATCAGCGCGATCAGCCCGCGCGTCACCTCGGCATTGATCAGCAGCGATTTCGACCAGTCCTTGCCGCTGACATGCGGCGCGGGCGCCAGCGGTGCCGCGTGGATGGCACAATGCGCCCAGAGGTCGATGCCCCCCCAGCGCGCCGCCGCCGCCTGCACCAGCTGCTGCATGGCGGCAGGCTCGGCCACATCCATCGGCGCCAGCGTCGCCTGACCGCCCGCGCGGCGGATGCGGTCGTCCAGCTCTTCCAGCGCGCCCACCGTGCGGGCCACCGCCAGCACATGAAACCCGCGCACCGCCAGCTCTTCGGCCAGCGCCGCGCCCAGACCCCGCGAGGCCCCTGTCACCAGCGCCAGCCGGGGCGCCCCTTGATCGCTTTGAATGCTCATGCCCGCTCCATTGCCACCCGTCCCGCCGCCGCGCAAGCCCCCTTGGCGCCCGCGCATGGCGGCATGAAAAAGGCCCCCGTCCGGGGGCCTTTCGTCAGCACCGTTTCCGGCGGTCAGCGGCCGCTGACCGCCGTATAGTCGCGCTTGTCGCTGCCGATATACAGCTGGCGCGGGCGACCGATCTTGTTCTGCGGATCGCCGCTCATTTCCTTCCACTGCGCGATCCAGCCCACCGTGCGCGACAGCGCAAAGATCGGCGTGAACATCGAGGTGGGGAAGCCCATCGCCTCAAGGATGATGCCCGAATAGAAATCAACGTTGGGATAGAGCTTTTTCTCGATGAAATACTCGTCCTCCAGCGCGATCTTTTCCAGTTCCTTGGCGACCTGCAGGGTGGGGTTGTTGCCCACGCCCAGCAGTTCCAGAACCTCGTCGGCGGATTCCTTCATCACGGTCGCGCGCGGGTCAAAGTTCTTGTAGACCCGGTGGCCGAAGCCCATCAGCTTGAACGGATCGTTCTTGTCCTTGGCGCGCTCGATGAATTCGGGGATCCGGTCGACGGTCCCGATTTCGCGCAGCATCTCCAGACAGGCCTGGTTGGCGCCGCCATGGGCAGGCCCCCACAGACAGGCGATCCCCGCCGCGATGCAGGCAAACGGGTTGGCCCCCGACGAGCCCGCCAGACGCACGGTCGAGGTCGAGGCGTTCTGCTCGTGATCGGCATGCAGAGTGAAGATCCGGTCCATCGCGCGGGCCAGCGCCGGGTCGACATTGTATTTCTCGGCCGGAACCGAAAAGCACATGTTGAGGAAGTTCGACGCGTAATCCAGCTCGTTCTGTGGATAGACGAAGGGCTGCCCGATCGAGTATTTATAGGCCATCGCGGCAATGGTCGGCAGCTTGGCGATCAGGCGGATCGCCGCGACCTCGCGCTGCCAGGGATCGTTGATGTCGGTCGAGTCGTGGTAGAACGCCGACATGGCGCCGATCACACCGACCATCGTGGCCATCGGATGCGCATCGCGGCGGAAGCCACGGAAGAAGTTGTGCATCTGCTCGTGGACCATCGTGTGGCGGGTCACGCGGGTCTCGAAGTCGATCATCTGCTGTTCGGTCGGCAACTCACCGTAAAGCAGCAGGAAGCAGACTTCGAGGTAATGCGATTTTTCGGCCAGCTGCTCGATCGGGTAGCCGCGATACCACAGCTCGCCCTTGTCGCCGTCGATATAGGTGATCGTGGACTCGCAGCTCGCGGTCGAGGTGAAGCCCGGATCAAAGGTGAACACGTCGGCCTGTGCATAAAGCTTGCGGATGTCCAGCACATCCGGCCCCTGTGTCGGGCTGAGAACCGGCAGGTCATATTCCGAATTGTTGATTCGCAGCTTGGCGATCTTGTCAGCCATGTAGGCGTCCTTTCCGGCTAGGCCGGGTCGTGCCCACGACAACTGCTGGGCGCGTCCCTGGCATGTGGGGGCAGGTGTCAGCCTGCCAGATCGGTCTGGTCCAGAAGCCGGGCCAGCGATTCCTCGCGGCCAAGCGCCGTCATCATATCGAACACTGAAGGGGCAACGCTGGTCCCGGCCAGAGCGGCGCGCAAGGGCCCCGCAATCTTGCCCAAACCGACGCCATGTTCCTCGGCGACCTGCTTGGCCGCCTCCTCCAGCTCGTCTCGCGACCAGCTAGCATGCTGCAGTGCGGCAGTCAACGATTTCAGCATACCACGGGATACCGTATCCAGCTGCTTCGCCGCCTTTTCGTCCGGCGCAACAGGCCGGTCGATCATCGCAAAGCGCGCCTGACCAAGCAGTTGCGGCAGGCTGCGCGCCTTTTCCCGCAGCGCCGGCAAGGCCGCCCCGATCCGGTCGCGCTGACGTTGCGTCAGGGCTGCGGCGCCGGTTTCCGCCAGCCAGTCGTCCAGCGTGGCCATCAGCGCGGCCGCGTCCATATGACGGATATGGTGGCCGCTGACATGTTCCAGCTTCTTGAAATCCAGCCGCGCGGGGGCACGCCCGATGCCCCCCAGATCGAACCATTCGCGCGCCTGCGCGTCATCGAACAACTCGTCATCGCCATGGCTCCAGCCCAGCCGCGCCAGATAGTTGCGCATCGCCGCTGCCGGATAGCCAAGCGCCGCGAATTCATGCAGCCCGACGGCGCCATGACGCTTGGACAGCTTCTTGCCATCCTCGCCATGGATCAGCGGGATATGGGAATAGACCGGACGCGGCCAGCCCATCGCGTCGATGATCTGGATCTGGCGGGCGGTGTTGGTCAGGTGGTCGTCGCCCCGGATCACATGGGTCACGCCCATGTCGTGATCGTCGACCACCACGGCCAGCATATAGGTCGGCGTGCCGTCGCTGCGCAGCAGCACCATATCGTCCAGCTGGTCATTGGCCACGCGCACATCACCCTGCACCTGATCGGCGATCACCGTCTCGCCCGTGCGGGGCGCGCGCAGGCGGATCGCAAAGGGCGCGTCGGGCAGGTCGGTCGCGTCGCGCCACGGGCTCTGGAACGGCTGGCGAGGGTTGGCCTCGCGCCATCCGGCGATCTCTTCGGGCGTCGCAAAGCACTTGTAGGCCGCGCCTTGCGCCAGCATCTGACGGGCGATTTCGGCGTGGCGGTCCTTTTGCGCGAACTGGCTGACCGGCGCGCCGTCCCAGTCCAGCCCCAGCCATTCCAGCCCTTTCAGGATCGCCGCCGTCGCCTCGGGCGTGGATCGCGCGCGGTCCGTATCCTCGATCCGCAGCAGGAATTTCCCACCCCGGCCACGGGCATAGAGCCAGTTGAACAGCGCCGTCCGCGCGCCGCCGATATGAAGATAGCCGGTCGGCGAGGGGGCAAAGCGGGTCACGACAGGGGCGTTCTGGGTCATCTGGGCCTTCGGAAGATGGGCAAACGGGGTGAAAGCGGCGGCGTTAACGCTTTGGTAAGGCCGCTCTGCCATTCTTGGACGCAGTGATAGTGGCCGGACCGGGAAAGGACAAGGATGTTGCCCCGTCAGGGCGCGGGGATCGCGCCAGCAGTTGCGGTGCCGGGCTTTGCGGACAATCGCGCGTTGCGGCCCCGCCCGCCTGCGGCACCCCGCGCGGGGCTGCTGGCCTGGCTGCCGGTCTGTCTGGGCGCGGGGATCGGGCTGTGGTTTCTGTGGCCCGCCTTGCTGGCGCCCTGGGTCTGGGTGGCGCTGGCGGGGCTGGTGTCTGGCGCATTGCTGGTGGCGCGCTGCGCGCCCGGATGGGCCGGGGCGGGTTTCATCGGCTGGCCGCTGGCCGACGGGTTGCGGCTGGCGGGGCTGGCGGTGGCGCTGCTGGCGGGTGGCTTTGCGCTGGCCGGGGGGCGGGCCGGATGGGTCGCCGCCCCGGTGATGGAGTGGCGCTATTACGGCCCGGTCGAAGGCCGTGTGGTCCAGATCGACCGCTCGGCCCGTGACCGGCTGCGCCTGACGCTGGATCAGGTGATCCTGCGCGACCACAGCCCCGACCGGGTGCCGCGCAAGGTCCGCCTGTCGCTGACGGATCACGACGGCGGCGGTCTGCCGCCCATCGGCCAGCGCGTGATGCTGACCGGCCATCTGGGTCCGCCACCCGGCCCCGCGGCGCCCGGCAGCTTTGATTTCCGCCTGAACGCGTGGTTTCAGGGCCTCGGCGCGGTTGGCTATTCGCGCACCCCCATCATGGCGGTGGCCCCGCCGGAAGGCGGACGCTGGCAGATGCACCGCGCCCGCATGGCCCTCAGCGCCACGCTTCAGGACCGGATCGCGGGCCAGCCCGGCGCGGTGGCGGCGGCGCTGATGACCGGCGACCGCTCGGGCATCACCGAGGCCACGACCGAGCTGATGCGCGCCTCGAACCTGTCGCATGTGATCGCCATTTCGGGGCTGCATATGGGGCTGCTGGCCGGTTTCGTCTATGCCACGCTGCGCCTGTCGCTGGTTCTGGCCGAGGGGCTGGGCGCGCGCCTGCCCCTGCCCGCGCACAAGCTGTCAGCCCTCGGTGCGCTGCTGGCGGCGGCGGGGTATCTGTGGCTGTCGGGCGCCAGCGTGGCGACACAGCGGGCCTTTGTCACCGTGGCGGTGATGCTGCTGGCGATTCTGGCCGACCGGCGCGCGATTTCCCTGCGCACCGTGGCGCTGGCGGCCACCGCGATCCTGATCCTCAGCCCCGAGGCGCTGACCTCGCCCGGTTTCCAGATGAGCTTTGCCGCCACCATCGCGCTGATTCTGGTCTTTGGCCCCTGGACGCGGCATGCCGGGCGCCTGCCCTTCTGGGCGCGGCCGGTGCTGATGCTGCTGGTCTCGTCGCTCGTTGCCGGGCTGGCGACGGCGCCGATCGGGGCGGCGCATTTCAACCGCATGTCGCAATACGGGCTGCTGGCCAATATGCTGGCAGTGCCGGTCATGGGCACGCTGATCATCCCCTCGGGCGTGATCGCCCTGCTGCTGTCCCCTCTGGGACTGGAGGGTCCGGCCCTGTGGCTGATGGGGCTGGGCACCGGCTGGATGCTGCGGGTTGCGGGGTTCGTCGCCGGGCTGGACGGCGCCGTGATCGCCATTCGCCTGCCTCCGGTCGCGGTGCTGCCGCTGCTGAGTTCCGGCGCGGTGGGGCTGGTTCTGTGCTGGCGCGGGCGTGCCGGGCTGCGGCACCTGTCGCCGCTGTCAGCGGGCTGCGCGCTGTCGGCGCTGATGATGACGGCAGGCACGGCGCTGTGGCTGACGGCGTCCCGCCCGCTGGTCCTGATCGCGCCCGAGGGCGAGGCGGTGGGCATCCTGACGCCTGCGGGCCGCGTCGTGTCCAAGCCCGCCGGGGGCAGCTTTGTCGTCTCGACCTGGCTGGTCGAGGATGGCGACAGCGCGACACAGGTGCAATCGGCGGATCGCCCGCTGTGGCAGGGCGACACGCGCGACCGGCGGGCGCCGCTGCCCCATGGCTGGCAGATCGGGCACTTCACCGGCAAAGGGTCGGGCACACGGGCGGGACCGTTCTGCGCCCCCCGCCGCATCCTTGTCGCGACCGAGCCTGTGCCGGACCTCGGCACCAACCCGCCCTGCCTGATCTTTGATCTGGCCCGGTTGCGCCGGACGGGTGCTGTCGCGCTGGACATCGGACCCGACGGACCAGTCTGGCGCAGCGTGACCGGGGTTCAGCCCGCGCTGCGACCGCGCTGACCGGCGGGCGTGGTCAGGCGCGCGACCAGTCGGCGGGCCAGCGGCGCCACCACCAGCACCGCCGGAAAGGCCACCGCCCAGCTGGACAGCCAGGTGCCCAACCACAGCCCCGCCACGCCATCGGCCATGCCGACCGCCCGGAAGGTCGCAATGGCCGAGACCAGCGCGGACATGAGGCCGGACAGAAAGAACCCGAACAGAACCGGGGCAAAACGTGCAGGAATCATCTCACATTCCCTTACAAGAATACGTCCTCACCCTATACGCCCCGCCCCGCATGTCCAGCCCTGCCACAGGCCGGTCAGGCGACCTCGGCAAAGACCTTTTTCAGCGCCTGCTCCAGCTTGTCGAACATCTCGTCCATCTGCGGCTGGGTCAGGATGAAGGGCGGGCACAGCACGATCGACTGCCCAAGCGGGCGGCAGATCAGGCCCAGATCGGTGCAGGTATTGGCGATGCGTTCGCTGACCGACAGATGCCCCTCGAACGGGGTCTTGGTTGCCTTGTCGCGCACCGCCTCCAGCGCCCACATGAATCCCACGCCGCGATATTCACCGATATTGGGGTTCTG
Organism: Paracoccus sp. (in: a-proteobacteria); assembly: GCF_046289755.1. Lineage (GTDB taxonomy): Bacteria > Pseudomonadota > Alphaproteobacteria > Rhodobacterales > Rhodobacteraceae > Paracoccus. Next base: position 34,082 of record NZ_JBKBVD010000028.1, read on the forward strand.
GGCCAGTTGGCGCAGCCCGTCCTCGAAGCGCGGGGCAAGGTCGATGACGTTCTGCGCCAGCCCCTCATTCATCACCACATCAATGGCCTTCAGCGCGATGGCGCAGCCGACCGGGTGGCCCGAGGCGGTGAACCCATGCGGGAATTCCTCGATCTTTTCGACGGCGGCCTGCACGCGGTCGGCCAGCTGCGGCCCCAGAATCACCGCGCCCATCGGGAACAGCCCCGCCGTCAGGTTCTTCGAGCTGATGATCGCATCGGGTGTGAAATCATAGGTCTGGCTGCCCCAGGTGTTGCCGGTGCGCCCGAAGCCGGTGATCACCTCATCCGCGATCATCGGAATGCCGTGCTTTTTCAGCACCGGCATGATCGCCTGAAAATACCCCGCCGAGGGCGGAATGACGCCGCCCGCCCCCTGCACGGGTTCCGCGAAAAAGCCCGCGATGGTGTCGGCACCCTCGGCCTGGATCGTCTCGTCCAGCTCGCGCGCAAGGCGGGCGGTGAACTGTTCCTCGGTCTCACCCTCGGCGCCAAAGCGCCAGTAATGCGGGCAGGTCAGGTGGATAAAGCCCGGCAGCGGCAGACCAAAGACCGAATTATAGGGCTTGCCCGTCATGCTGGCCGAGACGGCGGTAACGCCGTGATAGGCGTTCCAGCGGGTCAGGATCTTGCGCTTTTGCGGATTGCCCTCGGAGGCGTGCATGAACCACAGCATCTTGACCATGGTGTCGTTCGCCTCGGATCCCGAGTTGGTATAGAACACCCGGCCGCGCGAGAACGGCGACACCTCGACCAGCTTTTCCGACAGCATCACCGTCTGGTCCGACATCCGCCCGAAAAACGCGTGATAGCCGGGAAAGCGGTCGTATTGATCCTTGGCCGCCTGCGCCAGACCCTTGTGATCAAAGCCCGCGACCATGTTCCACAGGCCCGAATTCGCATCCAGATAGCGGTTGCCGTTCACGTCCACGACATAGGGGCCTTCGCCATGGGTCAGCACGACGGCGCCGCGTTTGTGAACGCTTGGCAGGTCGGTGAACCCGTAGAGCGAGTATTCGTCGGCGCGGGCTTCCCAGCTTTGCGGGGTGTTCATCCTGTGTGCTCCTTACGGCTTTGGCGGCAGGCTAACGCCGCGCCGCGCGGCGTTCAATGGGGCGCGGATCAGCCGGGCGGGCGCAGCCCGATCTCGTCCAGCGCGGCCTCGATCCCTGCCAGTGGCACGCCGCGGACCTGAGCCACCAGCGCGTCGAACCGCACCCGCAGCGCCTCTTTCTCAGCGCCCTTGCAGTCGTTCCAGGGCCGCCCCTGCAACGCCATATGCATCACATAATAGCCGATGAAATGCGGTCGTTCCCCCGCGATCAGCAATGCGCGATAGGCCGCATCCGCGCCCATCCCGCGCAGCGCTGCCGCATCCGCCACACCCGCCGCGATCAGCGACCGCGCCGTGGCCGGGCCGATATTGGGAATGCCTGTCAGGTCGCTCTCCATCCCGTGCCTTTCCAAAAGCCTGTCTTTGCTGTATCGCTGCGCGACCTTCAGGAACAGCATGACATGACCGCCAGCACCCCGGCCGCGAAAAAACTTTTCATCAAGACCTATGGCTGCCAGATGAACGTCTATGACAGCCAGCGCATGGCCGAGGCGATGGGCGCCGAGGGCTATGTGCTGACCGAGGATCAGGCCGAGGCCGATATGGTGCTGCTGAACACCTGCCATATCCGCGAAAAGGCCGCCGAAAAGCTGTATTCCGATCTGGGGCGCCTGAAGCCGCTGAAGGCCGCGCGCCCGGATCTGAAGATCGGCGTGGCGGGCTGCGTGGCGCAGGCCGAGGGGGCCGAGATCATCCGCCGGATGCCGCTGGTCGATCTGGTCGTGGGGCCGCAGACCTATCACCGCCTGCCCGCCATGGTGCGCGGCCAGGCGCCCGCCATCGACACCGATTTCCCCGAGGAAGACAAGTTCGACCACCTGCCCGCCCCGCGCGCCACCCGCCGCGCGCCCGCCGCCTTTCTGACCGTGCAAGAAGGCTGCGACAAGTTCTGCGCCTTTTGCGTGGTGCCCTATACCCGCGGGGCCGAGGTTAGCCGCCCGCTGGATCGCATCCTGTCCGAGGCCCGCGATCTGGTCTCGCGCGGGGTGCGGGAAATCACGCTGCTGGGGCAGAACGTGAATGGCTGGCACGGGGGCGCGGGCGGTTTCGGCGGCCTGATCCGCCAGCTGGCCGAGGTTCCGGGGCTGGACCGCATCCGCTATACGACCAGCCATCCCAACGACATGTCCGAGGATCTGATCGCCGCGCATGGCGACGTGCCGCAGTTGATGCCCTATCTGCATCTGCCGGTGCAGTCGGGCAGCGACCGCATCCTGAAGGCGATGAACCGCAAACATACTGCAGATCAATATCTGCGCCTGATCGACCGCATCCGGGCCGCGCGCCCCGACATCGTGCTGACCAGCGATTTCATCGTGGGCTTTCCGGGCGAGACCGATCAGGACCACGCTGACACGCTGCGCCTGATCGAACAGGTCGGATTTGGCATGGCCTACAGCTTCAAGTATTCGCCGCGCCCCGGCACGCCCGCCTATGACCGCCCCGAGGTGGACAGCGCCGTGGCCGATGCGAGGTTGCAGGAATTGCAGGCGCTGCTGACCCGGCAGCAAAAGGCCGTGCAGCAGGGCATGGTCGGTCGGACCGTCAGCGTGCTGTTCGAAAAGGCGGGCCGCGAGCCGGGGCAGATCATCGGCAAATCGGACTATCTGCACTCGGTCTTTGTCGATGCGCCCCACGCGCAGGTCGGCGATCTGGTGCAGGTGCGCATTATCGAAAGCGCGCCGAATTCGCTGCGGGGCGCGCTGATCGCCTGAGAAAAAACCGGTCCCCGGTGGAACGCGCGAACATGTCCGGGGACCGGCCTTCCACGCGGACAGGCCTGCGCGGAAGCGGTGGCGCAAGTCGGCTTCGCGCCGCTTGCGGATAGATCACCGGCCCCCCGAGGAACGCGCGAACAGGACCAGGGGGCCGGGATTGCCGCGCCGGCTGGGCTGGCGCGGAACCGATGGGGCGGGGCGGCTTATTCGCCGCCGCCAAGCCCGTGAACATAGACGGTCAGGGCGCGGATCTCGGCCTCGGACAGGCGGTCGGACCATGCGGGCATGACGCCGAACGGACCCTCGGCGATGATCCGGTGCAGGGTTTCGGGCTCACTGCCATAGAGCCAGACCTGATCGTTCAGCGCAGGCGCGCCCTGCGCCCGGTCGCCGCTGCCGTCATCCATATGGCAGGCCGCGCAGTTATCGGCGTAGATCGGCGCCCCCGCCACGGCCAGCGTGGCATCATGCGGCTGACCCGACAGCGACAGGACGAACTGCACCACACGGTCGATCTCGCGCTGGGTCAGCAGCCCGTCGGTGCCGAAACGCGGCATCTCGGACCAGCGGGTGTCCGGGTCTTTCGGGTCGCGGATGCCGTGCAGCAGCGTCAGGTGGATGTCATCCAGCGCGCCGCCCCACAGCCAGACATCGTCCAGCAGGTTGGGATAGCCCCGCGCGCCGCCCGCGCCCGCACCATGGCACTGCGCGCACCATGTCCGATAGAGCGCGCCGCCCGCATTCACGGAATAGCTGAGCAGCTCGGGATCATCGGCCACCGCGTCCAGATCGGTCGCGACAAGGGCCGCCTGAACCGGCGCGCTGGCGGCGGCAAAGCGGTCGATCTCGGCTGCGACCTCGCTGCGGGCATTGGTGCGCAACACGCCCTGCGTCGCCTGCGTGACCAGCGGGATCGCCGGATAGGCGATCATGTAGCCGATGGCCCAGACGATCGTGGCGTAAAAGGTCCACAGCCACCAGCGCGGCATCGGGTTGTCGTATTCGGTGATGCCGTCCCATTCATGCCCGGTCGAGGGCGTTTCCTTGAGCCCGACGCCGTGGCGACCCTTGCGCCGCTGGCTGGGGGTCAGAGGCTTGTCGGGGGCAGAGCGGGGCGGAATGACACCCTCGATCTTGGCGGCGTGCTCGGCATCGGCGGCCTGACGGCCAAGGCCGATCTGGTTGTCGGGATTCTCCGGCGAGGCGTGGTCGTCTGCCGGCTTCTTGGGGTCGTCGGACATCAGCGGTCCTCCTTGTCTTTGTCGTCGGCAGGACGTTCTTCGTTGCGGAAAATGCTTTCGGCGGCGTCTTTCTGGACGCGGCGGGCACCGGGGCGGAACACGAAGAGGATCACCCCCACGAAGACCAGCACCAGCACCAGAAGGGCCCAGCTGTCGGCCAGCGCGCGCAGGAAGCTGTAGGTTTCCATCGGCCGGCCCTCAGCGGTTCGGGTCAGGCTCGAAGGTCGAGAAATCGACCATCGTGCCCAGCACTTGCAGATAGGCGATCAGGGCGTCCATCTCGGTCAGCTGCGGCTGCCGGTCAAAGTTACGCACCTGCGCGCCGGGATAGCGCGATTGCAGCGCACCCAGATCACCGAACTGGTCGGCCTGCGTGCGCAGATCGGCGGCGGCGTTGTGGATCATCTCGTCGTCATAGGGCACGCCCACGCGGCTTTCGGCCACGATGCGCTGGCGGATATGGTCAGGGCGGATCACCCGGTCCAGCAGGAAGCCGTATTTCGGCATGATTGATTCCGGCACCACCGATTGCGGATCGCGCAGGTGGTCGATGTGCCATTCATCCGAATAGCGCCCACCGACACGAGCCAGATCCGGCCCGGTCCGCTTGGACCCCCATTGGAACGGGTGGTCATACATCGATTCCGCCGCAAGGCTGTAATGGCCATAGCGTTCGACCTCGTCCCGCATCGGGCGGATCATCTGGCTGTGGCAGACATAGCAGCCCTCGCGGACATAGATGTCGCGGCCCGTCAGCTCCAAGGGCGTGTAGGGGCGGACCCCTTCCACGCTCTCGATGGTGTTTTCCAGATAGAACAGCGGCGTGATCTGGACGATGCCGCCGATGGTGACGACCAGAAAGGAAAAGACCAGCAGCAGCGTCGCGTTCTTTTCAAGGATCTTGTGCTTTTCAAGAATTGCCATTGTCTGATCCCCTTACTCTGCCGGAACCGCGATTGCGGTGCTGTTGGCCTTGGGTTGCCGGGCGACGGTCGCCCACAGGTTCCAGGTCATGATGATCGCGCCCGCCAGATACAGAACCCCGCCCAGACCGCGCACGACATACATCGGGAACTTGGCGCTGACCGTGTCGGCAAAGGCGTTGACCAGATAGCCGTGCTGATCGACCTCGCGCCACATCAGCCCCTCCATGATGCCGGTGACCCACATCGAGGCGGCGTAGAGAACGATGCCGATGGTGGCCAACCAGAAGTGCCAGCTGACAAGGCCCAGACTATACAGCCGCTCGCGCCCCCAGAGCCGCGGCACCAGATAGTAAAGCGCGCCGAAGGTGATCATGCCGTTCCAGCCAAGCGCGCCGGAATGGACATGCCCGATGGTCCAGTCGGTATAGTGCGACAGCGAGTTGACGGCCTTGATCGACATCATCGGCCCCTCGAAGGTCGCCATGCCGTAGAACCCCACCGCGACGACCATCATGCGGATGATCGGATCGGTGCGCAGCTTGTCCCAGGCCCCCGACAGGGTCATCAGACCGTTGATCATGCCGCCCCACGAGGGCATCCACAGCATGATCGAGAACACCATCCCAAGCGTCGCTGCCCATTCCGGCAGCGCCGTGTAATGCAGGTGATGCGGCCCGGCCCAGATATAGAGAAAGATCAGCGCCCAGAAGTGGATGATCGACAGCTTGTAGCTATAGACCGGACGCTCGGCCTGTTTCGGGATGAAGTAATACATCATCCCCAGGAACCCGGCGGTCAGGAAAAAGCCCACCGCGTTGTGGCCATACCACCACTGCACCATGGCATCCTGCACGCCCGCGAAAAGCTGCACGGATTTGCTGCCCCAGATGCTGACCGGCAACGACAGGTTGTTGACCACATGCAGCATCGCAATGGTCACGATAAAGGCCAGATAGAACCAGTTGGCGACGTAGATATGCGGCTCGCGGCGCCTGATGATCGTGCCCAGAAACACCGCCAGATAGGTGACCCACACAACCGTCAGCCACCAGTCCACATACCATTCCGGCTCGGCATATTCCTTGGACTGGGTCGCGCCCAGAATATAGCCGGTCGCGGCCAGCACGATGAACAGGTTATAGCCCCAGAACACGAACCACGCCGCATTGCCGCCCCACAGCCGCGCCGCCGAGGTGCGCTGCACCACATAGAACGAGGTCGCGATCAGCGCATTGCCGCCAAAGGCAAAGATCACCGCGCTGGTGTGCAGCGGGCGCAGCTTGCCGAAATTCAGATAGCCCTGCGTCAGGTCGCTGAAGTTCAGCGCCGGAAAGGCCAGTTGAAAGGCGATGACAACGCCGACCAGAAAGCCCACCACGCCCCACAGGACCGTGGCGATCACCCCCGCGCGGACCACCCCGTCGGCATATTCACGCGGATTGGGCGCGGTGTAGGGCTCGTCAATGTGGCGCAGCACCCACAGAAACATCCCACCCGCGACCAGCATGACGGTCAGCGCATTGACCTGATAGGCCAGATCGCGGGCCATATTGGCCCCGATGGCTGCGAACAGGGCGATGGCGCCCAGCAGGATCAGTTTTACAAAATTCCACATGGCGTCCCCGTGCCCATCCGCTTCGCGTCCCTTCGCTGTGCCCTGCGCCTTGGCGAATCGCCCCGGCGGCATGGCTGTCGATGATCCGGGGATAGGGCGGGCGGGATCGCGGAACCTTGATCTGGGTCAAACCTGTGACTTGACCGGGATCAAGGCGCACAGCCCCCGCCACAGGCACCATCGCCCCATCACCGAAAGGAGCCTGCCATGTCCTTCAAGACGATTCTCACCGTCCTCACCGATCCGGCGCAACTGCCGCAGTTGGACGCCGCCGCCGCGCTGGCGGTGCGCGAGGATGCGCATCTCGACATCCTCTGTCTGGGGATCGACCTCAGCCAGCCGGGCTATTTCTTCCCCGGCGGCTCGGCCTATCTGCTGCAAGAGGCCATCGACAGCGCCGTGACCGAGGCCCGCGCGCTGGAACAGCGCGTCCGCCAGCATCTGACCCCGGCCAGCGACCTGCGCTGGTCGGTCGAATCGGCGGTCGCGCAAAGCGGCGGCATCCCGGCGATCGTGGGCCTCAGGGCGCGGTTCTCGGATCTGACGCTGCTGGGCAGCCCCTATGCCGAGGGTCAGCCCCCCGAGGCCGAAATCGTCGCCGAGGCCGCCCTGTTCGAGGGCAGCTGCCCGGTCATGGTCCTGCCCAAAGCGCAACTGCCCGAGGCGCCGCTGCGCCGCATTCTGGTTGCGTGGAACCAGTCGGCCGAGGCGCTGGCGACGATCCGGCGCGCGCTGCCGCTGCTGCGCGCGGCCCAGATGGTCGAGGTGACCTGCATCGACCCGCGCCGCACCAGCTCGGAGCGCTCGGACCCCGGCGGCGCGCTGACGCAGATGCTGACGCGCCACGGTGTTCGGGCCGAGATCGCGGTGCTGGCCCGCACCGCGCCCACCATCAGCGACGAGCTGAACCGACGCGCGGTCGAGATCGGCGCCGACCTGATCGTGATGGGCGCCTACGGCCATTCGCGCTTTCGTCAGGCGATTCTCGGCGGCGCCACGCGCAATATGCTGGAGAAATCCTCGGTGCCGGTCTTCATGGCGCGCTGAGGCAGAGAACCCCGGCGCCGCAGGAGGGGGGACGCAGGGGGGTCCGGGGGGACGCATAGTCCCCCCGGCACGTCGCGGGACGCAATTGCCGCCCTCACACCCCGCGCAGGTTTCCCCATAGCAGCACATGCAGCTGCGGCAGCACACGCGGCCGGAACCAGCGATCCGCCGTCACCTTGTCCACCAGCCACAGCAGCCGGTCGGCCACATCCTGCGCCGCAACCGGCAGATTGGGATCAACCTCTGGATTGCCCGGCTGCAGATATAGCGGCAGATCAGGATACCGTCCCGCCACCTCGCGCGCCCAGTCATAGTCGCGCTGATCGAAGATCACGATCTTCATCACCATCTGCCCCCCGCCCTGCCCCCCGCCCCGGCCCGCCGCCACACAATCGGCGAATGCCTCCCAATCGGGGGTTTCCCCGCTGGACGGCGGCTTGGGGCTGAGAACCAGCATATCCAGCGCCCCGAACCAGTCCCGCGCGATGGAGCCCTGCGTTTCCAGCGCAAAGCGGTAGCCCGCGGCCCGGCCCCGCGCGATCAGCGGCCCGAAATCCTGAATCGCCGGATTGCCGCCCGAGATCGAGACGGTCAGCGCCTGCCCGCCCGACAGCTGCTCGACCTCGGCCCAGATCTGCCCGGTGGTCATCGGCGCCCATGTCGCGCGATAGGCGCTGTCCACCGCATGCAGCGAATCGCACCACAAACAGCGGTAATCGCAACCACCCGCGCGGACAAAGACGGTGGGCTCACCGATCAGCGCGCCCTCGCCCTGAATGGTGGGGCCAAATATCTCGGCAATGCGCAATGGCTTTTCTGCGGGCGTCATGGCCGGTATTCCGCCCAGGTCTTGGGCGTCTCGCTGACCCGCACGGCGCTGGTTTCCGGCCAGCGGCTGCTGCACCAGTCAAAGAAATGCCGTGCGAGGTTTTCGGCCGTGCTGGGAACCTCCAGCAGATCGTTCAGATGCCGGTGATCAAACTGCCCGTCGATATAGTCCTTCAGCGGCTTCAGCTCGTGATAGTCGCGCACGAAGCCGTCGGCGTTCAGACCGGCGGCGGCCAGCTCGACCACCACGACATAATTGTGGCCGTGCAGCCGGGCGCATTGATGGTCCGGGGCCAGATGGTCCAGCCGGTGCGAGGCGCTGAAATGGAATTCCTTGCTGATGCGGAACATCACGCCCCCTCGCGCGCATGGGCCGCGACGGCCACCTGCCAGAAGCCCGCGTCGTCATAGGCGGTCGGATCGGGAATGCCTGCCAGATGGAACGCCTCGCGCCGCTCGACGCAGGTGCCGCAGCGCCCGCAATGGCGGGCACCGCCCTTGTAGCAGGACCATGTCTGCACGAAGGGTGTGCCGACTGCCGCCCCCGCCGCCACGATGTCGGCCTTGGTCGCCTGCACGAACGGCACCTGCAGGGCGATGTCGGCATAGCCCTCCAGCGCCGCGCGCTGCATGGCGGCGAAGGCATCGGTGAAACCGGGCCGGCAGTCGGGATAGATGAAGTGATCGCCGCCATGGACCGCCGCCGCCACCGCCGTGTCGCCATTGGCTGCGGCAATACCGAAGGCGACGCTGAGCATGATCGCATTGCGGTTGGGCACGATGGTGATGCGCATTGTATCCTCGGCATAATGCCCGTCGGGCACCGCCAGATCATCGGTCAGCGCCGAGCCGGTCAACGCCGCGCCAAGGCCGGACAGATCGACGAGGTGAAAGGGCACGCCCAGCCGGGCGGCGCAGGCGCGGGCGAAATCCAGCTCCTTGCGGTGGCGCTGGCCGTAATCGAAGCTGACGAGGCGCGACAGGCGGTGGTCCTGTGCCAGAAGATGGGCAAGCGAGACAGAGTCCAGCCCGCCCGAGCAGACGAGAGTGGTGTTCATTTTTGTGACCCTTGTTTTTGTGACCCGGGTAGGCTGCGACCGGGAGGGGGCCGGTTAGCAAGAAATGCGGGCCATGGAAAGGGCAGCAGACCGGGTCGGGGGGGCGCTGCCCCCCGTCCTGCGGACTCCCCCCGGGATATTTCTTCCAAGGCAAAGGGGCCGAGTGGCGCGATTCAGCTGAGGCAGCCGCCGTCCGAATCATCGCCGGAGGCATCGACGAGCTGGGCGAAATCCGGCACGATCACGCCGCGTTTGCCGGACAGCTCGATGACGCCTTCGCGTTTCAGCGCGCTGACCTGACGGCTGACGGTTTCCAGCGTCAGGCCGAGGTAATCGGCCATCGCCTCGCGCGTCAGGGGCAGGTCGAGTTCCATCCGGCCGCCGGGCAGGCGCTTTTGCAGCGCCGCCTCGCGCCGGGCAATGATCGAGATGAAGGAGGCGATTTTCTCGCGCGCGGTCTTGCGGCCCAGCAGCAACATCCATTCGCGCGCCGCGTCCAGCTCGTCCAGCGTCATCTCCAGCAGGCGATGCGCGATATGGGGGGTCTTGCGCATCAGCTCTTCGAAGGGTTTGCGCCGGAAGCAGCACAGCACCACCTTCGTCGCCGCCGTGGCGTTATAGGCGGCAGCCTCGCGGCCCGGACGGCCCAGAAAATCGCTTGGCAGCAGCAGCCCGACCATCTGCGTGCGCCCGTCTTCCAGCGTCTGCGTCAGCGAGGCGACGCCCGTGACCACCGAGGCCACGAAATCCATCCGGTCGCCCTCCCACAGGATCGGCTGGCCAGCCTCGTAGCTGCGGTAGAACTTGATCTGCTCCAGCAGGACCAGCTCGTCGGTCTCGCATTGGGCGCAGACGGCCCGGTAGCGGATCGGGCATTCGGAACAGCGCATCTCGGACGCAGGGCCGGATGAGAGCTGTCTGGATTTGATCTGGGTCAAGGATGTTTCGCGCATCGTTTCTTAGGCATAGACCTATGAGCTATATTTCGCAACTCAGACGACTTGGTTTGTTCGACGCGCGGGTGCCGCGTTACACGAGCTATCCGCCCGCGACCCAGTTCAAGGCGGCGGTGGACGGGCCGCGTGCGGCGGGCTGGATCGAGGCGGTGCCGGCGGGCGCACAGGTGTCGTTGTATATCCATGTGCCCTTCTGTCGCAGGCTGTGCTGGTTCTGCGCCTGCCGGACGCAGGGCACGCAAAGCCTTGATCCGGTGCGGGCCTATGTGGAGACCTTGCTGACCGAGATCGCGGCCTTGCGGGCGCGGATGGCGCCGGGTGTGCGGTTGTCGCGGCTGCACTGGGGCGGGGGCACGCCGACGTTGTTGCCGCCCGATCTGATCGCACGGCTGGCCGGGGCGGTGTTTGCGGCCTTTCCGCTGGCCGAGGGGGGCGAGTTCTCGGTCGAGATCGACCCGTCCGAGTTCGACGCGGCGCGGATGGCCGCCCTGGCGGCGGCGGGGATGAACCGGGCCTCGATCGGGGTGCAGGATTTCGATCCGCTGATCCAGGAGGCGATCGGGCGCCCGCAGAGTTTCGAGCTGACCGCCGAGGCGGTGCGGCTGATCCGCGATCATGGGGTGAGCAGTCTGAACGCCGATCTGCTATATGGCCTGCCCCATCAGACGCAGGCGCGCATGTCGGATACGGTGCAGAAGGTGCTGGCGCTGTCGCCGGACCGGGTCGCACTGTATGGCTATGCGCATGTGCCCTGGATGTCGAAGCGGCAGGTGATGATCCCCGACGAGGCGCTGCCCGATGGCGAGGCGCGGCTGGCGCTGTTTGACACCGCGCAGGAGCTGTTTCTGGCGGACGGGTTCACCGGCATCGGGATCGACCATTTCGCGCGTGGGCGCGACGGGCTGGCGCGGGCGGCAGCCGAAGGCCGGTTGCGGCGCAATTTTCAGGGCTATACCGACGATCCCGCCGAGGTCCTGCTGGGGTTGGGGGCGTCCTCGATTTCGCGCTTTCCGCAGGGCTATGCGCAGAATGCGCCTGCGACCGGGGCCTATACGGCGGCGGTGCGGGCGGGGCTGGTGCCGGTGGTGCGGGGCCATGCGTTCAGCGCCGAGGATCTGTGGCGCGGGCGGATGATCGAGATGCTGATGTGTGATTTCCGCATCGACATGGCCGAGATCGAGGCACGTTTCGGCCTGACTGCCGCGCGACAGAGCGCGCTGTATGCGCCGTTGCTGGCGCGGTTTGGCGCGGCGTTGCGGATGGGCGGCGACGCGCTGGAGATCACCGATGAGGGGCGACCCTTGGCGCGGATGGTGGCGCAGGCGCTGGATGGTTATGCGGTGACCGAGGGCAGCCATTCATCAGCGGTCTGAGCCTGTCGCGGGCCGAAGAGCGGGGGTTTCACACCCCCGCGCCCCCGTGGGATATTTTTCCAAGGCAAAGGGTCAGTGTGCCTCGGCCCAGTTGAGGCCCTGGCCTGCATCGACATCGAGCGGCACCGAGAGTTTGACCGCCGGTTCGGCCGAGGTTTCCATCACCTCGCGGGCGCGGGCGATGAGGGGGTCGATGGCGTCGTCGCGGACCTCGAACACCAGTTCGTCATGGACCTGCAGCAGCATCCGGGCGGGCAGGTCGGCGATGGCACCCGGCATGCGGATCATCGCGCGGCGGATGATGTCGGCGGCGGCGCCCTGAATGGGCGCGTTGATGGCGGCGCGGCGGGCGCCGCCTGCGGCGGGGCCGGACTGGTTGATGCCGGGCGTGTTGATGCGGCGGCCAAAGAGGGTGGTGACATAGCCGTCCTGTTTCGCATCGGCCACGGTCTTGTCCATATAGGCGCGGATTTCGGGGAAACGCTGGAAATAGGTGTCGATGAAGCTTTGCGCCTCGGCCCGCGGGATGCGCAGGTTGCGCGAGAGGCCAAAGCCCGAGATGCCATAGATGACGCCGAAATTGATCGCCTTGGCCTGACGGCGGACACCTGGGTCCATGCCTTCGACCGGCACGCCGAACATCTGGCTGGCGGTCATGGCATGGATGTCGATGCCGTCGCGGAACGCCTGTTTCAGCGCCGGGATGTCGGCGACATGGGCCAGGATGCGCAGCTCGATCTGGCTGTAATCGAGGCTGACCAGCTTGTAGCCCTCGGGCGCGATGAAGGCCTGACGGATGCGGCGGCCCTCTTCGGTGCGGATGGGGATGTTCTGCAGGTTGGGATCGGTCGAGGACAGCCGTCCCGTCTGCGCGCCGGTGATCGAATAGCTGGTGTGGACGCGGCCCGTTTCGGGGTTCACATAGGTGGGCAGCGCATCGGTATAGGTGGATTTCAGCTTGGCGATCTGGCGCCAGTCCAGCACGCGGGCGGGCAGGTCGTGGCCTTCTGCCGCCAGATCTTCCAGCACGTCGGCGCTGGTGGAAAAGGCGCCGGTCTTGCCCTGCTTGCCGCCCGCAAGGCCCATCTTGTCGAACAGGATCTCGCCCAGCTGCTTGGGGCTGGCGATGTTGAAGCTCTCGCCCGCCAGTTCGTGAATCTCGGCCTCAAGCCCCGCCATTTTCTGGGCGAAGGCGTTCGACATCTGTTTCAGCGTGCCGGTGTCGATGCGGATGCCCGTCATCTCCATCTGCGCCAGAACCGGGATCATCGGCGCCTCCAGCGTATGATAGACGGTGCTGACCCGTTCGGGCGGCAGCATCGGCGCGAAATGGTGCCAGAGGCGCAGGGTGACGTCGGCATCCTCGGCGGCATAGGGGGCGGCCTTGTCGATCGCCACCTGCCCGAAATGGATCTGTGCCTTGCCCGAGCCGATCAGCTCCTTGATCGGGATGCATTTATGGCCGAGGTAACGCTCGGCCAGTTCATCCATGCCGTGGTTGTGGGTGCCTGCGTTCAGCGCATAGGACATCAGCATCGTGTCGGCCAGCGGCGTCATGCGGATGCCGTGACGGGCCAGCATCTTCCAGTCGTATTTGAGGTTCTGGCCGATCTTGAGGGTGGCCGCATCCTCGAGCACCGGTTTCAGCGCGGCCAGCACGGCGTCGGGGTCAAGCTGGCCCTCGACACGGGCGGACTGGCCAAAGAGGTCGTCGGCCCCCGCGACATGGCCCAACGGGATATAGCAGGCCCGGCCCGGCGCCACCGCAAGGCTGATGCCGACCAGCCCGGCCTGCATTTCGTCCAGACCCGTCGTTTCGGTGTCGATGGCGACCGCGCCCGCGTCGCGGATGGCGGCGATCCAGCGGTCCAGTGCGGCCATGTCGGTGACGGTCTCGTAGGCGGTGGTGTCGATGGCGGGCAGGTCGGGGGCTGCGGGGGCATCGCTCGCGGGCGCCGCCTGCACGGCGGGGGCCTCGGCGCCAAGACGCTCGGCCACGCGGGTGGTCAGGGTGCGGAACTCCATCTGGGTCAGGAAGGCCAGCAGGCGGTCGGGATCGGGGGCACGCACGCCAAGCGTCTCCAGCGGCTCGGCCAGCGGCGTGTCGCAATCCAGCTGCACGAGGCGTTTGCTGATGCGGATCTGGTCGGCATTGTCCAGCAGGGTCTGGCGGCGCTTGGGCTGCTTGATTTCGCCCGCGCGGGCCAGCAGGGTTTCCAGATCGCCGTATTCCTGAATGAGCAGCGCGGCCGTCTTGATGCCGATGCCGGGCGCGCCCGGCACGTTATCGACCGCATCACCGGCCAGGGCCTGCACATCGACCACGCGGTCGGGGCCGACGCCGAACTTCTCGGCCACCTCATCGGGGCCGATCAGCTTGTTCTTGATCGGGTCCAGCATCTCGACCCCGTCGCCCACCAGCTGCATCAGATCCTTGTCGCTGCTGACGATGGTAACACGGCCCCCGGCTTCGCGCGCGCGACAGGCAAAGGCTGCGATGATGTCATCGGCCTCGTAGCCCTCGGTCTCGATGCAGGCGATGTTGAAGGCGCGGGTGGCGTCGCGGGTCAGCGGGAATTGCGGGCGCAGATCCTCGGGCAGGTCGGGGCGGTTGGCCTTGTAGGCCGGGTAAATCTCGTTGCGGAAGGTTTTCGAGGAATGGTCAAAGATCACCGCCGCATGGGTGGGGGCGTCGCTGCCGTTGTCCTCTTGCACGTATTTCCACAGCATGTTGCAAAAGCCCGCGACCGCGCCGACCGGCAGCCCGTCGGATTTGCGCGTCAGCGGCGGCAGGGCGTGATAGGCGCGGAAAATGAAGGCCGATCCGTCGATCAGATGCAGGTGACAGCCCTTGCCGAATGCGTCGCTCATGCTCAGTTATCCTTGATGGTCGCGCCCGTCTTGTGCCACGGACAGGCCCCGGCTTCCAGCCGCCCAAGAGGTGCCAATGGCAAAGATGCGCCGCAAATCCGACCTGCCGCAAAAGATCTGCGCCGTCTGCGGGCGGCCGTTTGCGTGGCGCAAGAAATGGGCAAGTGTCTGGGACGAGGTGCGCTATTGCTCGGACAGATGCCGGGGGGACGCGCGCAAGGGGGCTGGGGCTGGCAAAGCCAGCCAGCCGCGCTGACCCCCTCGATGGGGGTCTGCGCGGCTTTGCGGGCCGGGACGGCAGCGCGCCGGTGCAGCGTTAGTGATCGTCCCCGGCATGGGCGCGGTCGATGACAAAGCGCTTGTCGCAATAGCCGCAATCGACGAACCCCATCTCGGGCGAGATCGCCAGCCAGACGCGCGGATGGCCCAGCCCTGC
>NZ_JBKBVD010000029.1:0-49281 GCF_046289755.1 Paracoccus sp. (in: a-proteobacteria)
AACAAGGGCCATGCGGAACAAGGGGTCGCGCATCGGATGAACCTGAATATGAGGACATTGCAAAAGGCGGCGCAGAATCACGCCGAAGGGATACACCGCCACACTGCGGCAATCTGCCACGGCTGCCGCCGGCAGACAAGCCTCTGGTGCCCTGTCTGCCGTCGCAGCCACGCCTGTTGATCCGGACCTTGCCAGAGATGCGCATGTCACCACCCGGCGCAGAGACCGGAACGCGACGAACGGATCGCGCGCCATGGCGCGTCTTGTCGAGGACCGAAAATTCCGAGGGCCATGGCGGCCCCGGACTGTATGCTAGTTCCGACATCTGGATGACCGGCCCCGGCACGCACGAGGACGCGGCCCTGCGCCCGCCGCGGTCGCGGCGCCTCAGCCCTGCGGGGTGGTGGCCTTGCGCTGGCGGCTGCGTTCAAGCCCCAGCTTGTGCTCGCGCCAGATGATCAGGATGCCCGCAAAGATCACGATTGCCGCCCCGATGATCACTGTCGGCGTGGGGATTTCGCCAAAGACCCACCATCCGATCAGCACCGCCAGCAGCATGGCCAGATAGTCGAACGGCGCCACGACCGAGGCATCGGCATAGCGATAGGCCGAGGTCAGCAGGATCTGCCCGATCCCGCCCAGCAGCCCCGACATGATCAGCATTACCGCCGTCGCGGGACCGGGCATCACCCAGCCAAAGGGCAGCGTCATCAGCCCAAGGATCGTGGAGGTGACCGAGAACCAGAAGACGATGGCCGATGTCCGCTCTTGCTGGACCAGCATGCGCACGAAGATCATCGCCAGTGCCGCGCACATCGCCCCCATTAGCGCCGCAACCGCGCCCAGCATGCGCGACGCATCGACATCGCTGCCCGTCATCAGCTGCGGCGACAGCACGATCAGTACGCCGGTCAGCCCCAGCCCGACCATCGACAGCCGGAAGGCGCGGACATCCTCGCCCAGAAACATCCCCGCGAAGATCACGACCAGCAGCGGCGCGGCAAAGTTGATCGCCGTCACCTCGGGGAAGGACAGCAGCGACAGCGCCCAGAAGTTCAGGCCCATCGCGGTCGTTCCCACGATGCCGCGATAGACATGGCCCATGGGCCGGACGGTGACCAGACCGACCCGCAATTCCGACCGCAGCGCCAGCCACACCAGAATCACCGGAATCGCAAAGATCGAGCGGAAGAACACCTGCTGACCCGGCGGCACGCCCAGGCCGCCCTCGGAGGTTGCCTTGACCAGTGCCGCCATGACGGTGAACACCGTCACGCTTGCGCATTTCAGCAAGATGCCGTGAACCGGTGATGGTGGGTTGGCACTCAAGGGGCGTCTTTCCCGACATGGACAGACATCTGCTAGAGCGGTTTTGCAGCTTGTGCAATGTCTGGCAGCGCGCCCGCGCCCGTCCATTCGGCTGAGGCCCGCCAAAGGGGCGCGGCCGCGCCTTGCCCCTTCCCGGCAGGCCGATACCAGCGGCGCCGACCCGGCCACCGGCGGTACTGCCCGGCGATGCTGTCCGGTGGGGCTGTCCGGTGGCGGAAACTCTGCGGTTCCTCAAGATATTGACAGCCATCTGAAATCGACCTACCAAACGGTCAGTCACTTACCAACCGGACGGTCAGTCTCATGCGTGCCAATACCTCCCGCGAAGACATTCTTGAGGCGGCCATCGCCGTGGCCGCCCGCGATGGCAGTGGCCGCCTGACGATAGAAGCCGTCGCGCGCGAAGTGGGCATGAGCAAGGCAGGCGTGCTTTACAATTTTCCCTCAAAAGAGGTGCTGCTGGCAGAACTGCTGGCCCATATGATGCAATGCTTCGAAGGCTGCGCCGACGATCAGCGGGCCAAGGCACCTGATATTCCGAACGCGCATCTGACCAGCACCTTGTCGGCATTCCACGATTTTCTTCAGTCGGACCCGCATCTGCCTCAGGCGATTCTCACGGCCGGGGTTCAGAACCCGGAACTGCTGGAACCGCTGCGCAAAACCATGGCGAAAACCATCGCGCTGGCCTGCGATGAGACCCGTGACCCGGTCGGGGCGCTGATCGTCATGGCGGCCATGGACGGGATGCTGTTTCAGCACATGCTGGGCCTTCCGCCCCGTGATCCGAAGACGCGTGACGCCATGTTCGCGCGCCTGCACCAAATGACCGCCACGCTGGAGCCCCGCACATGCGCTTGCGACTGAATGCCCTGTTCGTGCCGGTTGCGGCGATCCTTCTGTCGGGCTGCATCCCGGATGCCTCGGCCGATGAAACCCCCGAGCCGGTCGGCGCCATCGCCATCCCCATCATGCAGGTCGAAGCGACATCGCAGGGCCTGTCGCGCAGCTTTGTCGGGCGGGCCGAACCGCTGCGGACCGTCGATCTGGCGTTCCAGATCAACGGCCAGATGATCGAGCGCCCCGTGGCCGAGGGGGACCGGCTGGACGCGGGCGATCTGATCGCGGCGCTTGATCCGGTCGGCTATCAGCTTGCGCTGGACCGCGCGGATGCTGTCGCCACGCAGGCCGAGGCGGAATATGTGCGTGCCAGCGCGCTGGTGGACCGGGCCTCGACCCGCTCACGGCTGGACAGCAGCGAGGCGGATCGCGCCCAGGCCGATGTCGCCCTGCGCGAGGCGCGGCGCGCGCTGGATCAGACCCGCATCCGCGCCCCGTTTCCGGCACTGGTCGCCCGCACGCTGGCCGAGGAATACACCAATGTGACGCCCGCGGTCCCGGTCGTGCGGCTGCAGGACATCAGCGAAATGCGCATTGTCATCTCGCTGCCCGAGACGCTGGCGGTCCAGGCGCGGACCAATGCGGACAGCTTCGAGATCCGGGCCAGTTTCGCCGCCTTGCCCGGCTATCAGCCGGTGCTGGAACTGCGTGATTTCGTGACCGAGGCCGACCCCGTGGCGCAGACCTACGAGGTCAGCTTTGCCGTCACCGGCGAGGTCGATCCCGGCCTGTTGCCCGGCATGACCGCCAGCGTTCACATCGCGCTGAAGCAGGCGGGATCGCGGATCGAACTGCCCCTGGGCGCGATTGATACCACGCATGGAGAAACGCCCCATGTCTGGGTCTATGATGCGGCCTCGCAGACGGTCCACAGCCGCCCGGTCAGCGTCGGACTGCCGCAGGGCGACCGGATTCCGGTCGAAACCGGGCTGGAGGCGGGCGAAAGCGTCGTCACCGCTGGCTGGTGGCAACTGACCGAAGGCGCGTCCGTGCGTCCGGGCAGCCTGTGATGGGCCGGTCCTTTTCGATTGCCGCAGGCTCGATCCGCAGGCCGGTCACGGTCTGGCTGCTGATTCTGCTGTGCTTTTTCGGCGGCCTCTGGGGTATGGGCAGTGTCGGGCGGCTGGAAGATCCGGGGTTCACCCTGAAAACCGCGCTGGTCTTTACCCCCTATCCCGGCGCCACCGCCACCGAGGTCGAGCGCGAGGTGACCGAGGTTCTGGAAAGCGCGATCCAGCAGATGCCGCAGCTGCGGCGGGTGGAATCGCGATCCATGCCGAGCATGTCGCAGCTGACGGTCGAGATCGAGGACACCTATGGCCCCGAGGCCATGCCGCAGGTCTGGGACGAGCTGCGCCGCCGCATCGGCGATGCGCGTCCGGCGCTGCCGGCGGGTGTGGTCGATCCTGTCATCAACGATGATTTCGGCGATGTGTATGGCCTGTATTACGCCGTCTCGACCGAGGGCTATTCGCACCGGCAGGCCCGCGAAATCGCCCGCCAGCTGCGCCGCGGGCTGGTCACGGTCGATGGTGTCGCCAAGGTCGACATCGCGGGCCTGACCGAAGAGAATATCACCGTCGAGGTCAGCGCGGCCCGGCTGGAACGGCTTGGCCTGCCGCCGGATCAGGTTCTGGGCGTCATCGCGTCTGAAAACACGATCTTTTCGCAAGGCACGGTCACATCGGACACGGCGCGCCTGCGGCTGGGCCTGCCGCCGGGCTATGTGACGCCCGAAGGCATTGCCGCCCTGCGCGTGGGACAGCCGGGCGACACCGGGCAACTGGCGCTGACCGACATCGCCGATGTCTCGCGTCAGATCACCGAGACGCCGGAACTGGTCGTCACCCATGATGGCGCGCAGGTGTTCACTCTGGGCGTGTCCGTCGTCACCTCGCGCAATGTGGTCGAGGTGGGCCACGCGGTCGAGGCCGCGCTGCGGGCGCTGGCCCATGACCTGCCGCCGGGGGTCACGCTGACGCCGATCTATGAACAGCACAAGGTCGTCGATCAGGCGGTCTCGGGCTTTATCATCAGTCTGGCGCAGTCGGTGGCCATCGTCGTCGGCGCGCTGATGCTGGCGATGGGCTGGCGCGCGGGCGTCGTGGTGGGCGCGACCCTGCTGCTGACGGTCATGGCGACGGTCATGTTCATGGCCGTCTTCGGCATCGAGATGGAGCGGATCTCGCTGGGTGCGCTGATCATCGCCATGGGGATGCTGGTCGACAACGCCATCGTCATCACCGAGGGCATGGTCATCGGCATCGGGCGCGGCAAATCCGCCGAAGAGGCCGCAGCCGAGACCGAGGCCGCCACCGGCATTCCGCTGCTGGGGGCGACGGTCATCGGGATCATGGCGTTTTCCGGCATCGGCCTGTCACCGGATGCGACGGGCGAATTCATGTTCTCGCTGTTTGCGGTGATCGCCATCTCGCTGCTGCTCAGCTGGGTGCTGGGGGTGACGGTGACGCCATGGCTGGGCGCGCGCCTGCTGCGCGCCAGCGGAGCTGCCGGGGATGACCCCTATGCGGGGCGGCTGTATCAGATCTATGCGCGGGTCCTGGGTGCCAGTCTGCGCGCGCGCTGGCTGGTCATCGCCACCGTCGTGGCCATCACCGCAGGCTCGCTGGTGGCGTTCGGGGGCGTGAAACAGCAGTTCTTCCCCAACTCCACCACACCGCTGTTCTATGTGCATTACGATCTGCCACGGGGCGCCGACATTGCGGCCACGCGGCAGGCGATGGCCCAGATCGGCGCGACGCTTCAGGACACGCCCGGCGTCACGGCGGTCACGACCTTCAGCGGCGCCGGGTCCAGCCGCTTCATGCTGACCTTTCAGCCCGAACAACCCAACCCCGCCTATGGTCTGGCCATCGTGCGGATGGCCACGGCGGCCGAAATCCCCGCCACCATCGCCCGCCTGCGCCAGACATTGCCGCAAGCCTTCCCGCAGGGACAGCTGCGGCTGGAGAGCCTGGTCTTTGGCCCGCCCACCGGCGCGGATGTCGCGCTGCGCATCTCGGGACCGGACAGCGCCACCCTGCGCCAGACCGGCGATCAGGTCAGCGCGATCATGCGGCAGTCCGGTGTTCTGCATGACCTCCGCAACGACTGGCGCCAGCCCGAACTGACGGTCGTTCCCGTCGTGGACGAGGCCCGGATGCGCCTTGCCGGTGTCAGCCGCAGCGCGATTTCCGACACGATGCTCTATGGCACCTCGGGTCTGCGGGCGGGGTCGCTGCGCGAGGGCGACACCCAGCTGCCGATCCTTCTGCGCCGCCCCGAGGCCGAGCGCACCGGGCTGGCCGGTCTGCTGGACATGCAGGTCTGGTCCGAACGATCGGGCGGCCATATCCCGATGGCCCATGTGGTCGACCGGCTGGAGACGCGCACCGAAGAGGCGCTGATCCACCGCCGCGACCGTGTCAGAACCCTGACCGTACAGGGCGATGCCGCCGGGGATCTGACCGCCGATCAGGCGTTTCGCCAGCTGCGCCCGATGATCGAGGCGATGGCGCTGCCGCCCGGCTATTCCATCGCATGGGGCGGCGAATACGAAAGCTCGACCGAGGCGCAGGAATCGCTGGGGCAGCAACTGCCACTGGGCTTTCTTGTGATGCTGTTCATCTCGGTGCTGATGTTCAACCGCATCCGGCAACCGGCAATCCTGTGGCTTGTGGTGCCGATGGCGGTCACGGGCATGTCGCTGGGGCTGCTCATGTCGGGATTGCCGTTCACCTTTACGGCGCTGCTCGGGCTGCTGTCGCTGTCAGGCATGCTGATGAAGAACGCGATCGTTCTGGTCGAGGAAATGGACGCACAGCGACGGGTTCAGCCCGATCCGTTCCGGGCCGTGATCGACGCGTCGGTCAGCCGTCTGCGCCCGGTCGTGCTGGCCGCAGGCACCACCATCATGGGAATGCTGCCGCTGTTGTCGGACGCATTCTTTGCCTCGATGGCGGTCACGATCATGGGCGGGCTGGCATTTGCCACCGTGCTGACGATGATCGTGGTGCCGGTGCTCTATGCGCTGATGTTCCGCATCCGGCCGGGCGCCACGGCCGCAAGGCGCCTGCGTGCAGCAGAACCTCCGGTCCGGTGACGGCGCTATTTCTGTGCTTTTCCCCCGTCAATTCTCAGCCACACAAGCCAGAAGACGTCACAGTTGTCCAAGCCGCAGGGCAGTCGCAGGTCGAAGCGACCCGGCGGCCCGCCTGAAACAGAGCTTTCGGCCAGACGGTCGGGTCAGGTGTCATCCACGACGATCCGCGCCGGAACGATCTCTATCTCACCGTTGCGATCCTCATTCGCGTCAAACCCGGAAAAACAGCGGGTGATCAGCGTCTCGACATCCTGTCGCAGCATGATCGTGTCGATGGGAAGGCAGGCGGCGAAAGGATCCCGGTCGAAACAGGCGACCCGTGCGGCGGTGAAACCGCCCGCATGCGCCTGCCAGAACCGGGCAAAGCCCTCGGAAGGCCGTGATCGAGTTCACAAGAAGGGCGCGGGGCGCCTCGGGGCGTTGGGCA
The DNA here is from genome assembly GCF_046289755.1 of Paracoccus sp. (in: a-proteobacteria). Taxonomy (GTDB): domain Bacteria; phylum Pseudomonadota; class Alphaproteobacteria; order Rhodobacterales; family Rhodobacteraceae; genus Paracoccus. The sequence continues at coordinate 6,759 of NZ_JBKBVD010000029.1, forward strand.
GCGATCCGGGCCAGCGCTTCGCATGCGGCCTGCGGGCTGGAGCCGGTTCTGGCCCGCGCGCAGGCTGCGGGCATCACCCACGAATCGCCCGATCAGCAGAACGTCGACTGGAATTTCGAACTGGCCTCGGCGGTGGGCTTTGGCGAGGCCTATGGCCGGCAGCTGGCCGAAACGCTGGACGGTCAGGGGCAATACGCCGTCTTTGTCGGCGGGCTGACGGTGCCGCTGCACAATGCCTGGGCCGATGCCGCCATCGCCTGGATCGGGGCCAACCACCCCGGGATGGAGCTGGTGGGCGAACGCTTTGGCGTGGCCGGGGATGTGGATGCCTCGCGCCGCACCGCGCTGGACCTGATGCGCGCGCATGAGGGTCTGCGCGGCTTTCTGGCGTTCGGCAGTCAGGGCCCGATCGGCGCCGCGCGCGCGGTCGAGGAACGGCGCCGGGGCGGCGAGGTGATCGTGCTGGGCCCCTTCTCGCCCGGTCAGGGCCGCATGCTGATGCAGGACGGCATCCTGTCGGGCGGCTACATGTGGAACCCCAAACAGGCGGGCGAGGTCTTTGTGACGCTTGGCACCATGCTGGCCGATGACGAACCCGTCGAGGCGGGCATGGAGATCGAGGGGCTGGGCGTGATCGAGCCCGAAGGCCGCAACATCATCGTCGACCAGCTGGTCGAGATCAACGCAGACACGGTGGACGATCTGGCCGCCATGGGCCTCTGACCCGATACCGGCGGGGCCGCGACGGTCCCGCCGCGACCCCATCAGACACCCCATTTGACGGCGGGCCCGATGCCCGAACCCGACCCGCAGGCAGGCGGCCTGCTGCGGCTTGCCCATGTCTCGAAACGCTTTGGCGGCGTGCAGGCGCTGGATGACATCGCCTTTGATGTCCGCCCCGGCGAGGTTCTGTGCCTTGCGGGCGAGAATGGCTGTGGCAAGTTCACGCTGATCAAGGTCATCAGCGGCGTCCACCGCCCCGAGCCGGGCGCGGTCATCGAATGGCAGGGCCGCGCCCGGAAACCACGCCCGCCGCGCCCATTCTGGAACTGCGCGGGCTGACGCGGCATGGCGAATATCACGACATCACTCTGACCATCGCGCCGGGCGAGGTGGTGGGGCTGCTGATGCTGGCCATGCTGATCCCGATCCTGTCGGGCGGCTTCAATCTGGCGGCGACCTTCTCGGCCAATATCGCGGGCCTGCGGCTGGCATGGGTGCTGATCTGGGGCGGAGGTGCGGCGGCCAGGCCTGTCGTGCTGGTGCTGGGCGTGCCGGTGCCGCTGATCGTCTTCGGCCTGTGTGCGGTCCTGTGGGCGGTGATCCTGAACCGCACGCGGCTGGGCTTTTCGATCTATCAGCTGGGCTCGAACCTTGAGGCGACGCGCTATTCCGGCGTCAACACCCGGCGCGCGCTGACCATGGTCTATGTGCTGTCGGGGCTGATGTGCGCGGTCGCGGGCATCATCATGGCGGCGCGGTTCAACTCGGTCCGGGTGGGCATGGCGAGGCCTAGTCGATCCTTTCGGCGGCTTTGGACGGGTCCTGCCGGTGGTGCTGCCCACCAACAACCCCGAAGGCGCGCTGGATTTCCTGAAGAGGGCGCTGGACGTCACCGACGCCATCGGCGCCGAGGCGATGAGCGGCGTTCTGTATGGCGGCATCGGCCAGCGCACCGGCAAGCGCCCGACCGAGGCCGAATATGACGCCACCGCCCGCGTGGTCGAAAAGGCCGCCGCCTAAGCGCGCAAGCTGGGTCTGGGCTATGGTCTGGAGGCCGTGAACCGCTACGAGAACCACCTGCTCAATTCCGCCGATCACGCGGTGCGGCTGTGCGAACGTGTGGGGCCGCGAATGTCTTTGTGCATCTGGACACCTGCCACATGAATATCGAGGAAAAGGGTCTGGCAAACGGCATCCTGCGCGCGCGCGAGCATCTGAAATATATCCACCTCTCGGCCTCGGATCGGGGCATGCCGGGCATGGACACGATCCAGTGGGACGAGGTGTTCGGCGCGCTGGCTGCGATCCGGTTCAAGGGCGGGATGGCGATGGAAAGCTTCATCACCGTGCCTCCGCAGATCGCCGATGCGCTGTCGGTCTGGCGCGACGTTGCCCCCTCGCGCGATGAGGTGCTGACGGACGGTTTGTCTTTCCTCAGGATGAAAGCCCGGCAATATGGGCTGATCTGATCACAGGAAGGGCGCCGACATGACCACAGATCCCGATGCCGCGATGACCGGCCATGACCGCATCGACCTGACCGGGCTGCTGGCGCGTCTGGCGCCCATGGCACAGGGTCCGGCGCGCCGCTTTGTGGCGGTTGCCGGGCCTCCGGGTTCAGGCAAAAGCACGCTGGCCCTGACGCTGGAGCAGGCCCTGTCGCGCGATCATCCGGGCCGGGTGGCGATCCTGCCGATGGACGGGTTTCACTATGACGACCTGTGGCTGGTGCCGCAGGGGCTGCGCCCGCGCAAGGGGGCGCCCTTTACCTTTGACGTCCGGGGCTTTGCCGCCACGCTGGCGCGTCTGGCCACAGATGACGGGCCGGTCGCCGTGCCGGTCTTTGACCGCGATCTTGAAATCGCCCGTGCGGGCGCCCGCATCATCGACCCGGCCATCCGCCTGATCCTGGTCGAGGGGAATTACCTGCTGCTGGACGATCCCGACTGGCGGCCTCTGGCGGCGCATTTCGATCTGACCGTGGCGCTTGACGTCCCCCTCACCACGCTTGAGGCGCGGCTGCTGCGCCGCTGGCAGGACCTGCCGGAGCCCGAGGCGCGCCGGAAGGTCGAGGCCAACGACCTGCCCAACGCCCGGCTGGTCATCGGCACCTCTCGCCCCGCCGATCTGGTGATCTCGTCGGGCTGACGCTGCGCCGGACGCTGTCCGGCGCAGACATCCTCGGTCAGACCACCGATTTCAGGACATGCGGCGTGTCATAGGCCGCCTGATCCAGCTCATCCTCGGACCGGGCGACCACGACGCTGCAGGCCGCATCGCCGGCGACGTTCAGCGCGGTGCGCGCCATGTCCAGAATGCGGTCGATGCCCGCGATGATCGCCACCCCCTCCAGCGGCAAGCCCACCGAGGTCAGCACCAGCGACAGCATCACCAGCCCTGCGCCCGGCACCCCCGCCGTTCCGATCGAGGCCAGCGTCGCGGTCAGCACGATGGTCATGTAATCGCCCACCGACAGATCAATCCCGAACGCCTGCGCCACAAAGATCGCCACGACGCCCTGATACATGCAGGTTCCGTCCATGTTGATCGTCGCGCCCAGAGGCAGGGTAAAGCTGGACACCGACCGCGACACGCCCAGATTCTGTTCCACCGCCGTCATCGTGACCGGCAGCGAACCCGCGCTGGAGGTGCTGGTAAAGGCCACGATCACCGGCTCGACCACGCCCTGAAAATAGCGCAGCGGGTTCAGCCCGGACAGGAACCGGATCAGCCCGCCATAGATGACCAGCGCGTGAATGACACAGCCCAGATACAGCGCAAAGATGACCTTGCCCAGAGGCAGCAGCACGTCCAGACCATAGGTGCCCGCCACCCATGCCATCAGCGCGAAAACGCCATAGGGTGCGAACGAGATCACGATTTCGGTCAGCTTCATGATCGCGGCGTTCAGCGCGTCGAACAGGTCGCGCAGCGGGCGCGCAGGCTCTCCGGCGAGGTTGATGGCCAGCCCGAAGACAATGGCGAAAAAGATGATCTGCAGCACGTTGCCATCCGCCGCCGCGCTGATCGGGTTGGTCGGGATGATCGCGATCAGCGTCTCGGCAAAGCCCGGCGCCGCGTTGGGCACAGGCGCGGTCGGCGCGTCGAACTGCACGCCCACGCCGGGACGGATCAGCACCGCCAGCAGCACGCCAAGGCCCACGGCAAATCCCGTGGTGCCCAGATAAAAGGCGACCGTCTTGACCCCGATCCGCCCCATCCGCGCCATGTCCGTGACCGAGGTCATCCCGCAGACCAGCGACACGAAGACCAGCGGCACGATCAGCATGCTGATGGCGGCGACAAAGGCGGTGCCGACCAGCCGGATCGACAGCGCGGCCTGACTGTTGCCCGTCATGTTCAGGATCACACCCAGCGTCGCGCCCAGCAACAGCGCGATAAAGATCTTCTGCCACAGCAGCAGGCTGCGCCAACGCGCCAGGATGCTGCGGCCTTGTGTCATCGTCGTCATGGTTTCTCCTCCCTCAAGGATCTGTGTCGTCCCGGTCGTCACGCCGACAGGCGCAACCCTGTGCCGGTAAAGCTGTCGACCACCTCACGCGGCAGGCCCGGCTCGGATGTCAGGGCGGGGATCAGGCCGATCCCCTCGCGTTTCGCGCGATAGACCAGCGCGCTGGCGCGGTCATAGCCAAGCGTCTCGACCAGTTGCGTGGCCAGCGCGAAACTGCCCTCGAACAGGGTGCGGCAGCGGTCGGCATCGACCGTGATCCCGTCGATGCAGCGTGTGCGCAGCGTGCGCACCGCGTTCTCCAGCATGGATTGCGAGTCCAGCAGGCGGGCCAGCATCACCGGCTCCATCGCGTTCAGCTGCAGCTCTCCGGCCTCGGCGGCCAGTGTCACGGTCAGATCGTTGCCGATGACGGCATAGCAGACCTGATTGACCACTTCGGGGATCACCGGATTGACCTTGCCCGGCATGATCGAGGACCCGGCCTGAACCGGCGGCAGGATCAGCTCGGCCAGCCCGGCGCGCGGCCCGCTGGACAGCAGCCGCAGGTCCGAGGCGATCTTGGACAGCCGCACGGCGGTCGTCTTCAGCGCCTGCGACATCGCCAGCAGCCCGCCCTGATCGTAGCCCGCCGCGAACAGATCTGCCGCAGGCACCAGCGCAAAGCCCGACAGTTCGGACAGATGCTGCACGGCACGCGCGGCATAGCCCGCAGGCGCCAGAATGCCGCTGCCGATGGCGGTGCCGCCCAGATTGACATGCGCCAGCGCGCCCGTGGCGGCGTCGATCCCCGCGGCGCTGGCCGTCGTGATGGTGGCAAAGGCCGCAAATTCCTGACCGACGGTCATCGGCACCGCGTCCTGCAGCTGCGTGCGCCCGACCTTGGTGATGCCGCCGAATTCCCCGGCCTTGCGCGTGAAGGCATCTGACAGCAGGCCCAGTTCACGGATCAGACCACCCGCACGCCGCATCAAGGCCAGCCGCAGCGCGGTGGGATAGACGTCGTTCGTGGATTGCGACCGGTTCACGTCATCATTCGGATGCAGCGCATCGTAATCGCCAAAGGCACGGCCCATCAGCTTCAGGCCGATATTGGCGATCACCTCGTTCGCGTTCATGTTGGTCGAGGTGCCCGCCCCGCCCTGCACCATGTCCACGACGAAATGTTCGTGGTGATGGCCGTCGATGATCTGTTCCGCCACCGCCATGATGGTCTGCGCGCGACCGGGATCGAGGATGCCCAGATCAAGGTTCGTCCGCGCTGCGGCGTGCTTGACCATCGCCATGGCGCGCACCAGTTCAGGCTCGTCGCACAACCGGCTGCGCGAGATGGAAAAGTTCGACAGCGCCCGTGCCGTCTGCGCGCCATAGGCGCAATGGTCGGCAATCTCGATCGCCCCAAGCTGGTCTCTTTCGGTCCGCATGATCGTTCCCCTGCGTGATGACACCGGGATGACAGGCGCCGCGTGGCTTGGGAAATGCCGATGCGGAATTCCTCTTGCCCGTTTGCGCATCATGCCGTTCCGGTATAGTTTTCACCAAAACAGGCATGGGCGCGCGGGGGGGCGGCATGGAGCTGATCTGGCTTGTGGATTTCGTGACGCTTGCCGAATGCTCGGTCTTTTCAAGGGCGGCGGCGCGGCGCAACGTGACCCAGCCCGCCTTCACCCGCCGGATCAAAAAGCTGGAATATGCGCTTGGCGCGGTCCTGATCGACCGCTCGGTCCATCCCGCCGCCCTGACGCCTGCGGGGCAAAAGTTCCTGCCCGTGGCCCAGAACATCATCTTTGAATGGGAGGGGATGCGCACCGAACTGGCCGCGACGGCCAAATCGCAGGCGGGGATCCGTCTGGCCTGCCTGCAGTCGCTCAGCGTGTCCTATGTGCCGGTCTTTCTGCGCCAGCTTTACCGGAACGGCCCGCAGCCCCGTTTTCGCGTCATGGCCGATAATTTCACCGGCTGCGTCGATGCGATCACCTCGGGGGCGGCGGACGTGTTGATCTGCTATTCGCATGACATGATCTCGACCGGCAGCAGCCTGACCGGCAAGCTGGCCTGCGCGCTGGACAACGACCGGCTGATCCCGGTGTCCAGGGCCGTGGACGGCCAGCCCGTCTATGCGCTGGACGGCCATAACGTGCCCTTCCTGTCCTGCGGCGCCAGCAGTGTGCAGGGTCGCCTGACGAACGCCATCCTTGACCGCCAGCCCGAGCGGCTGTCGCTGGACATGGTTTATGAAGACAGCATCGGCGCCGCGATCAAGACCGCCGTCATACAGGGGATCGGCGTGGCGTGGCTGCCGGAAAAGCTGATCGAGGCCGAACTGGCGCGCGGCGAGGTCGCCGAACTGACGGTTGACGGGCTGCACCTGTCCGAGGCGATGGCGATCACGGCTTTCCGCAACGCGGCCACCGCCGAGCCGCCGGTCGAGCGGTTCTGGTCAAGGCTGGTCGCCCGCAGCGATGATCCGCCGCTCCTCTAGCGGGCGGCATCGGGCCGCGGGCCTGACACGGGCCTGACACGAGGATCACGGATCGGCCCGCCGTTGAAGACCTGGCCGCCAGCACTGTATCTGCAAGGTGCGACCAGACATTCGGGATCGGGGCAGTCTGCAAGGCCGGATCGCCCTTGCCCCGACAGGGATCAGGCCACGGCACGAATGGAATAGTCGGGCGTGCCCTCCCAGACCAGATCCCAGGACGCGCCGGGCCGCACGTTCTGGATGGCGTGCGGCTCGAAGCAGACCAGACAGTTTCCACCCGGCGCGGGCGCCCTGACCGAAGGATAGATCAACCCGCGCGACCCGTCGCGGCGCAGGCGTTCGGCAAGGCTCTGACCCTCGGGGTATCCGACCGCCGGGTCGGGATGAAGGGCCGCGTGCCCCGGCTCATCCGTCATGTCGTCAAAGACACCGATGAAATCTGCCAGCAATTCGACATAGCGGGCGCTGTCCTCGAACACGCCGGTATAGCCCAGCTCTCTGGTCCGGTGCCATGCGACCTCGGCGACCGAGACCATGCTGTTCCAACTGCAATACCACGCCCCCCGCGCCTCCGGGTTAAAGCGATTGCCGCCCGTCCGGGTATAGGTGAACGCCGCGTTCACATGGGTATCGCCATAGATCCGCAGATCCCGGCTGCGCCGCCGCCACGCCAGTTCGCGGGGGTCCAGATGCGGGCTCCTGCCGCGTTCGGCCAGCAGACGCGCGCTGGTCAGGCCCTCGATCTCGGCCAGAATCTCCATCTCGTCGTCGGAATCGACAAGACCCCGCAATGAGGGGGGCTTGTGATAGGTGGCGGGCAGAAGGCGAACCAGACCGCGATCCGACAGTTCGGTCTGCCTCATGCGCCGCCCCGAAGCGCGTCGAGATAGGTCCTGACGGCAATGATCTGTGGCAGGCCTCCCTCGATCGCCGTGTCCACCGGTCGCGCACCACCAAAAAGGGGCCCCGCATTCGCGCGTGTGAACCAGCTTTTCGCAAGGGTTTCGGAAAAGTACAGCTCAAGCGATTTGTAGATGCCGATCAGGGCGCTGAGGCGCAAAAGCTGATCCTTTGTCAGCTCTCCGGCAAAGCCCGGCTTCCTGGCGCGTTTCCATGTGCTTTCGGACATGTCGGCCAGAGCGGCCGCCTCTTTGAGGCTGAGAGACCAGGCGTCGGCGATGCGCGCATATGCTTTCAGCGCAACGGCGTTCATCTGGGTCGCTTCGCGGGATTTGACGGCAATTTGCATCTTTGACTCCTGTCAGTGCAATATAGGTCATATGGCCCTGTAGTAAAGTCCATATGACCCGCTTTCTATGAAAACATGGAGGTATCCACCGCCGACTGCCCGAACTCTGAGCTCAGGTCTTGTTCCGCCGCCACAAATGCTTGCGGTGCGCAGGGCGTTGTATCAGAACTGAGACGACAGCGGCTGGCCATTGCAATCGGGGGCAGGTGTGGCGGATATCGACAGGACCAGCTTTGAGGGTATCGGGGCGCGCCTTCGGGCGCACCGGATCGGGAGTGGCTTCGGGCCGGAAGAACTGGCGCTGCGCATCGGCATTTCGCGCGCGGCGCTGTACCGCGCCGAAAAGGGCGAGATCACCAAGATCGAAACGCTGGCGTCGATTTCCCGTGAACTGAAGGTCTCACTGCCCACGCTGCTGGGCGTGGGCATCGAATATATCCCCAACGCGCTGGCCTTCTTCGAGCGGATGCGGCAGGTCGAGGAACAGGCGGATCAGATCATCGGCTTGTTCAGTCCGATCTCGTATCTCGTCACCACCACGTCCTATGACGCGATCCTGCAAAAGGTGTTTCTGGAATCCCTCCCGTCCGGGAAACAGGCAGAGGCCAGCCAGATTCTGCGCATACTGTCCGAGCGAAAACAGATATTTACGCGACGCAGGCCCTTGCTGGTGTCGGTCATCTCGATCAACGATACCGAAGGTTTTCTGCGCGACGGGCTGGAAGGGCGGCACGGTCTGCCCGATGAGATCAGGGCCGAGCGGCGGCGTGCGGCCGTGCACGAGGTGCGCCATATCATCAGCCTGCTGCGCGAACCCGACATCGGAATTCAGCTTGGCGTGTCGCCCGAGCCGTTTCCCTCGACCAGCTTTCAGATCACACGGTCAGGCGCCCGCTCGGCGCTGACGGTCAGTCCGTTTCGGCTGGGTCACAATCCCAATATCAGCGTCGGGGTGGGTTTCATCACGTCGGCCCCCGAAGCGGTGGACCTGCATGACGGCATCGCCCGCGCCCTGTGGGAGCGTTCGCTGCGCGGGCAAGAGGCGGCAGAGCGTCTGGAAGCGCTGGTCGCGACAGCGGAAGAACAGGGCGATCGTGATGGCATTGTCTAAAACAGAGGCAATTCCGACGTCGTCACCTCCGACCGTCTCAAAATATAGATCACTCTCTTGACAGCGTCCCGGCTTCGGGGAAGGTCAGAGAAAACAACATTCACAGGGGAAACAGATGATCAGAATTGACCGCCTTTCAGCCACGGTTGCCGCCTTTGCCGCGATGGCCGGCGGCGCGTTCGCGCAAGAATTCACCGCCAAGATCGGACATCTCGAATCCGCGGCGCAAAACCGGCATATCCATCTGGAAAAGGTCGCCGCGCTGGTGAACGAACGGACCGACGGGAATGTCGAATTCGTGCTGTATCCGCAGGCCCAGCTGGGCGATCAGCGCCAGATGAATGAGGGCGTGCAGTTCGGGTCGCTGGAAGGCACCGTCGCGCCGGCGGCGTTTCTGGGCGGCTTCAACCCCGTCGTCTCGATTCTGGACATCCCCTATCTGCTGCCCGAAGACGAGGCGGACGCGCAGGCGCTGCGCGAAGGGCCGTTCGGTCGGGCGTTGCTCGACAGCTTCAGCGACAAGGGCATGCTGGCGATCGCGCTGTGGCCGAACGGGCGCAAGCATATCACCTCGAACCTGCCGGTGGAGGATCTGGCCGATTACGCCAATCAGAAATTCCGCGTCATGGACAGCCGGGTGCTGATCGAACAGTTCAACGCGCTGGACGCCTCGGCCATCGCGATCCCGTTCGGCGAGCTTTACACCGCCCTGCAGACCGGCGTGATCGACGGGCAGGAAAACCCGCTGGATACCATCGAGACGATGAAATATTTCGAGGTGCAGGACAATCTGGTGCTGTCGGGTCATGGCGCCATGGAAGATGTCGTGATCTTCAGCCCGGTGTGGTGGAACAGCCTGCCCGAGGAATATCAGACCATCATCCAGGACGCGTTCGTCGGGATGGTGCCGGAACTGGTGGCCAACAAACAGGCCGCCGTGGACCGCGCATTGGAGGCCGTGACGGCCGCGGGCATGAACGTGCGCGAAACCAGCGCCGAAGAACGCGCCGCCTTCCGCGAGGCCACCTTTGGCCCGACCTCGGCCGCCTATCTCGCTCTGGCGGGCGATGCGGGTCAGGCGCTGCTGGATATCTATCTGCCTGAATACGAAAAGCTGGCGCAGTAATCCTGCACCCGGCAGCCCCCGTTTCATGGGGGTGCCACAGCGGACCGGGGCCACGCGCGCCCCGGTCCGACCCTTTCCCGGTGCAGCGGGTGCGGACTGAACCCTGTCCGGCCCCCGGCTGTCACCTTGTGACTGGACGCATGTCGCGCCCGCGGGGCGGTATCGCCTTTTGCGCCACATGCCTGGAACGGACGGACCCGCGATGCTGGCCCTCAACATGCTTCGGCTGATCGAACGATCAATTCTTGTCGTGACTTTCCTGACCATGGTGGCGCTGTATTTTTCCAGCATCGTCGCCCGCGAGCTGGGCGGCCAGATCGCCTCCTCCTTTGCCTGGATCGAAGAGGCGGTGCGGATGCTGAACCTGTTTCTGGTGTTTCTGGGGCTGGGCCTGGCGCTGGAACGGGGGCGGCATGTCGGCATCCGCAACCTGCGCGACAAGCTGCCCGAGGGCCTGCGCCGGGTGTTGCTGAAGATCACCGATGTCGTGGGGCTGGCCTTTGCCCTCTACATCGCGTGGCTGGGTCTGGGGCTGGTGCAGTTCGTGCTGGGCACGGGACAACGCTCGCCCACGCTGGGGGTGCCGATGGGGCTGATCTATCTGGCGCCGGTCGCAGGCTTTGTGCTGCTGGCGCTGCGCTATGCGCTCAGCCTGCTTGGCGTGATCGACCGCTTTGCCGATGCGGAGGACGTCGCATGATCATGGGTCTGATTGTCATTCTGGCCGTCGCGCTGCTGGTGCTGGGCTTCGAGATGTTTCTGGTGCTGGCCGTCCCGGCACTGGCCTACAAGGCGATGTTCCATGCCAGCCTGCCCGATCTGGTGGTGGTCCAGAAAATTCTGGGCGGGGTGGATCATGCCACGCTGCTGGCGATCCCGTTCTTTGTGTTTGCGGCCAACCTGATGGGGTCAGGGCAGATCGCGCAGCAGCTGGTGGCGGTGGTCAAGGCGATGCTGGGCCACACGCGCGGCGGCATGGGGCATGTGGTGGTCGGCGGCTCGATGGCGTTCGGCGCGGTCTCGGGCTCGGCCCCGGCCACGGTCGCTGCCATGGCCCGCATGGCCTATCCCGAATTGCGGCGCAGCGGCTATTCCGACAAATTCTCGCTGGGGCTGATCGTCTCCAGCGCCGAAACCGCGCTGCTGATCCCGCCGTCCATCACGATGATCATTTACGGCTGGATGACCGGCACCTCGATCGCGCGCCTGTTTGCGGGCGGGCTGGCCGTGGGGCTGGTGCTGGGTCTGGCCTTCGCGCTTTACGTCAACTACGTGGCCCGGCGCGACGGCATCACCCGTGCCGGACGTGTGGGCTGGGCCGACCGTGCCCGCGTGATCTGGCAGGCGAAATGGGCCATCGGCATGCCCGCCATCATTCTGGGGGGCATCTATTCGGGCACCTTCACCGCGACCGAGGCCGCCGCCGTCAGCGTGGTCTATGCCATCCTGATCGAGGTGGTGGTGCTGCGCAGCCTGACCCTGCGCGGGTTGTTCGAGGTGACCGAGCAAAGCGCGATCAACACCTGCATCATCTTCGTGCTGCTGGCGATGGGCGGGCTTGTGTCCTATTTCGTCACGCTGGCGCAGGTCCCGGCCGAAATCATCGGCTTTCTGGGGGCGGTTGACGCGGGCTGGATCACCTTTCTGCTGGTGGTGAATGTCTGCTTTCTGATCGCGGGCATGTTCATCGACCCGAATTCGGCGCTGCTGATCCTTGTGCCGCCGCTCTATCCCGTGGCGGTCGCGCTGGGGATTGATCCGGTCCATTTCGGGTTGATCGTCACGCTGAACATCGGGCTGGGGATGATCACGCCGCCATTCGGGCTGGATATTTTCGTGGCCTCCTCGACCCTGCGCAAACCCGTGGCGACCATCATCGGGGGCGTGTGGCCGTTCCTGTGGGTGAACCTGATCGTGCTGATGCTGATCACCTATATCCCGCAGATCTCGCTGTTCATCCCGCAACTGATCTTTGGCTGAGGGGACATGATGAACGCCTGACCGACAGACCCCGCAACGACCCCGCCCCGCTATCGCTGCGCCGAGGCGCTTGCCGTGGTGCGCGCCAACGACCCGGTGAACACCGATGACCGGCTGCTGACGCTGCAGGCCCCCGCCGAGGTGCTGGACTGTGTGCCGGGGCAGTTCTTTCAGCTGCTCTGCCCGGATCGCGCGCATGTTGCAGCAGATCGGCGCCGAATACGGCATCCCCGGCGAGATCGCCGTCGAACAGCAGATGGCCTGCGGTCTGGGCATGTGTCAGGCCTGCATGCGCCCGTTCCACTCGGGCCGCACGGGCCGCGGCATCGTGCAGCGCCGCGTCTGCCGCGAGGGTCCGGTGTTCCCGCTGGCTGATCTGGTCGCAGACGCGGGGGTGCCGGCATGAGCCGGCTGCTGACATCTGTGGGCGGCGTGACGCTGGCCAATCCGGTCATGCCCGCCTCTGGCACCTTCACCGAGGATCTGGCCGATGTGTTCGACCTGGGCATTCTGGGCGCGCATGTGCTGAAGACCTTCACCGCCGGGGCGCGCAGCGGCAATCCGACGCCACGGGTCTGCGATCTGACCGGCGGGATGATGAACGCCATTGGCATCCCCTCCAGCGGGCTGGATCATTTCCTGACGCAGACCCTGCCGTTCTGGGCGCGCTATGATGTGCCGCTGATCGTCTCGATTTCGGCGCATGGCTATGACAGTTTCGCGCGGCTGGCCGAGGCGGTCTCGGTTCCCGGTGTCACCGCGATGGAGGCGAATATCTCCTGCCCGAATATCGAGGCCGACGGCCGCGCCTTTGCGGTGCGCGCCGACACCACGGGGCAGGTGGTGGCGCAGCTGCGCCGGGCGACCGACCTGCCGCTCTGAGTCAAGCTGTCCCCCAATACCGGCGAGCCGGTCGAGGTCGCGCAGGCCGCCGAGGCCGCCGGGTACATGCTGGCCAAACAGGCCGACGACTTCGTCGAATTCACCGAGCGCATGCCGATGCCGGCCCACGAAAACGATGCGATGTTCGCGCGCATCAGCGCGAATGTCGCAGCTCTTGATGCGGCCATCGCGGGCGGAGACAAGGCGGCGGTTCTGGACGCGCTGGACCGCATGGCGCAGGACGGTGCCGCGATGCTGAGCGCTGGCTGAACGCGGCTTTGCGGATGCGCCGCGACGATTGCCCGTCCGCGGCGCCATCCCTGCCCGTCAGTACCGGCGGGCGGCGCCGTTACACGCCGTAGCTGCCCGCCTGCCGCCCCGCCGCCGTCTTGCGCCAGATCCCGACCGCCGCGGCCAGCACCAGCACCGCTGCCAAGGAAATGACGCCGACAAACGCCTCGTCAAAGGCCGCCCGCGCCAGCGCCGTCACATTCGCCGCGCCCACCGGGTCCAGCCCCTGCGCAATCAGCAGCGCCTGATCCAGACTGTCGGCAACGGTCGCGGACAACCCTTCGGGGATCGTCATGGCGCGCGTGTACAGGGCGGTCATGACGCTTCCCAGAATGGCGATGCCAAGCGCGCCGCCAAGTTCAAAGGACACCTCCTCGACCGAGGCTGCCATGCCGGCGCGGTCCTCTGGTGCCGACAGCATGATGGTGCTGGACGCGGCGGTCATGGTCGCGCCGATGCCAAAGCCCATGATGCCCAGACATGACAGCCACAGCCATGCCGGGCCGGTATGGGTCAGAAGATACGCGGTCAGGGCCAGTCCCGTCAGCATCAGGGCCGATGTCAGCACCCGCGCGGCGCCAAGACGCGGCAGCGCGAGACCCGTCAGCGGCCCGGCGACAAAGGACGCCGCCGGAATGGGCAGGATCATCAGCCCCGCCTGCAGCGGCGACAGGCCCAGCACCAGCTGCAGGCGCTGGCTGAAGACCAGCTCCACCCCGACCAGAGCCGCAGCCGCCACCAGTGCCGCCACCACGCCTGCGGTAAACCGGGCGTTGCGGAACAGCGAAAAGTCGATCAGCGGGCTGGCGCTTGCCCGCTGGCGGCGGACAAAGGCCGTCATGGCGGCCACGCCGATGATCGCGACAGCCCCTGACACCAGCCATGACGGCTCGCGTTTGCTGACCTCCTTGATGGCATAGACCAGTGCGACCAGCCCGACCATGATCTGCACCGAGCCGATCAGATCGAAGGGATGGGCCTGCGCGGGCCGCTTGTTGACCAGCACCACCGCCCCCGCCAGCAGGGCCAGAATAACGATCGGCACGTTGATGAGAAACACCGATCCCCACCAGAACCATTCCAGCAGAAAGCCCCCGACCACCGGCCCCATCGCGGCACCGCCCGAGGCGACGGCGGCCCAGATCCCGATGGCAAAGGCGCGCTCTTTCTCGTCGGTGAAGGTCAGCCGGATCAGCGACAGGGTCGCGGGCATCATCATGGCCGCGCCCACCGCCAGCAGCACCCGGGCGGCAATCAGCGCCGCAGGTGTGGGCGAAAAGGCCGCCGCCAGCGAGGCCGCTCCGAACACGACGAGGCCGGACATGAACATGTGCTTGTGCCCGACCCGGTCCCCCAGCCCGCCCAGACCGGGCAGAAGCCCGGCCACCACCAGCGGATAGGCATTCACGATCCACAGCTTCTGGTTGGCTGTGGCGGCCAGATCCTGTGTCAGCCTTGGCAGCGCAGTGTAGAGGACCGTCATGTCGATGACGATCAGGAACAGCGCGCTCGACACGATGGTCAGAACAAGCCAGCGGTTGCGGGGGGCCATTGCGGTCATCCTTTGGAACGTTGAACAAGAGGTTGTGTCTCTGGAATGGGGCATATAGATACAGTCGTATCGTAATGAAAGAGGGAAAATGGCCGGACGACCCCGCAGCATTGACCGCGACAAGGTTCTGGACGCCGCCGAGGCTCTGGTGGTGACCACAGGCGCGGCCGCACTGAGTTTCGATGCGGTGGCGAAGGCCGCCGGCATCACCAAAGGCGGCGTGCAATACGCCTTCGGAACGCGCGACAACCTGATCAAGGCGATGATCGCGCGGTGGGGGCAGGCCTTCGATGCCGAGGTGGCCCGGCAGACCGGCCCCGACCCCTCGCCGCACGCGCTGATCCGCGGGCATCTTGCGGCCGCCCGCGATGCCGACGATGCCGAGCACTCGCGCTCTGCCGTGATGATGACCGCGCTTTTGCAGCACCCCGATCAGCTGTCGGCGACACGAGCGTGGTATAACTCGCGTCTGGCCGGGCTTGATCTGACACAGCCCGGCGACCGTCAGGTGGCGCTGGCCTTTCTGGCGGGGGAGGGGGCGTTCCTGCTGAAGGCGTTCGGGCTGATCGACCTTGATCAGGCGCAGTGGACGGCCCTGTTCCAGGACATGATGTCCGCGACAGGATCAGCCCCGCCCGACGCGGCGCCTCGGGACGACTGAGCTGTGCCACGCGGGGGCAGGGGTGCTGTTCGTTGCGGTCGTTCAGTAGCCGCTGAGGATCTGTATCTTCGATCCGTCGGAAAAGCGGCTGAACCGGAAGGGGGCCGGGTCCACGACCGGGGCGCGCCCCGAGACCAGATCGGCGGCCAGCAGCCCGGCAGCGGGGCCGATGCCAAAGCCGTGGCCGGAAAAGCCGGTGGCGATGTGAAATCCGGGGATCGACTCGACCGGCGAGATGACCGGAACAGCGTCCGGCGTCACGTCGATCGCCCCCGCCCAACGCTGCGCGATCCGGGCCTTGTCAAAGACCGGGAAGGCCTGACGCAGCGCCGCCAGAGCCTTGTCCTGAATCGAGATCGCGGGTCTGGGGTCGAGGACGCGGCAATATTCGAAGGGGCTGGCCTCATCCGGCGACCAGCGGTTCGGAACACGCCATTCATCATAGAACTGCCCGCCGAACCGCAGCATCAGCGATTTGTGCTCGGCCCTGAATGCGGGCAGGAAATCCCGCATGAAACGAAAGCTGTCGGGCACGATGTCCACGACATTGCGGAACCCGTCCGCAATCGTATAGCCGCCATCCTGCCGCTTGCGGACCGAGAACCGCTCGGACCAGATGGCGGCATCCGGCCCGCCCTCCAGTGGTCTGGTGCGGATGACCGAGTTCTTGACCCGCAGCTGCGGCAGCCGCAGCCCGCTGTTGCGGGCAAACAGGCTGGACCACGCGCCGCCGGCCAGAACCACCTGTTCGCAGGCAATGTGGCCTCGTTCGGTCACCACACCCGACACCTGCCCGGCCTGCGTCTCGATCCCGCGCACGGCGCATTCGGTCAGCACATGGGCGCCCCGGTCGCGCGCGGCTTCGGCAATGGCCGGGGCGGCCAGTTGCGGCTCGGCCCGGCCATCGGCGCTGGTGAACAGCGCGCCCACCGGCTGCATCCGGCTGCCGGGAAAACGGGTCGCGAATTCGCGCGCCGACAGCATCCGGCTGTCGAACTGATAGCCCTTGAGGTTGTCCAGCCATGCCGCGTGCTGGGCATAGGCGGTGTCGTTTTCGCAGACAAAGGCGATGCCGGTCTGGCGATAGCCCGCATCGCGCCCGGTCCGCGCGGCCAGTCCCTGCCACAGCCGCACCGCCTCGGCCATCAGCGGCACCTCGCGCGGGTCGCGGCGCGAGATACGGACCCACCCCCAGTTGCGGCTGGACTGTTCGTGCCCGATGCCGCCCTTTTCGCACAGGGCGACGCTGAACCCGCGATCGACCAGTTCAAGCGCGGTCGAGCAGCCGATGATGCCGCCGCCGATCACGACGACATCCACCTTTTCCGGCAGGTCCGGATCGCCGTGGACGGGGGTGACAAAGGGACCGGGCATGTCAGACGCTCTCCTCGGGCTGGCTAGTTCACGCAGACTCCGGCGATGCGGGCCGCGTCCGGCAGATCTATCAGCATCCCGGTCGCGCAGACCAGCCCGTCCGCCTGCCTTTTCGCCGGTCAACAGGCCCCGGACGCGCCTGTTGACCCCGGCCTGACGCAAGGCATGGACGGTCACAAGACTGTGACAGATCGGCGCTAGCGTCGCGCCATCAATCGTAGCCCTCCGAGGTCCCATGTCTGTTCGTTTGTCAGGTTTCGTCTCCACTCTGGCCATCCTTGCCGCCGTCCCGGCGCTGGCCCAATCGCATTTCAACCGCATCGCGACCCTGCCCGTCACCGCCAACATGGCGGAGACCGATGATGTCGCGCGCCCCTCTTCGGCCGAGATCATCTCGGCCTCCGAGGACGGGATGACGCTGGTCTATTCCGACAGCCCTCTGGGCGTGCTGGGCCTGATCGACATCACCGATCCGAAGGCGCCCGTCGCCATGGGCAATATCGACATGGGCGGTGAGCCGACCACCGCCGTCTTTATCGGCGGTCTGGTCTTTGCCGGGGTGAACACCTCGGACAGCTATACCCAGCCCTCGGGCAAGCTGGTGACGGTCGATCCCGCCTCGATGTCCGTGGTGGCCGAATGCGATCTGGGCGGCCAGCCCGACGCGGTCGCGCGCGCAAAGGACGGCAGCTTTCTGGCCGTCGCGATCGAGAACGAGCGTGACGAGGATCTGGGCGATGGCGGCCTGCCGCAGATGCCCGCAGGCTATGTCGTCAAGCTGCCGGTGACCGATGGCGCGGTCGATTGCGCGGGCCGTCAGGACATCGACATGACCGGTCTGGCTGCGATCTTCCCCGAAGACCCCGAGCCGGAATTCGTCGATGTGAACGACGCAGGTGAAATCGTCGTCACGCTGCAGGAAAACAACCACATCGTCATCATCGGCGCCGACGGCACGGTGCAATCGCATTTCCCGGCGGGCGAGGTCGCGCTGGACGGCATCGACACCGCCCGCGACGGGGCGCTGGATTTCAGCGGCAGCAAGCCCGCCGCACCGCGCGAACCCGACGCCGTCCAGTGGCTGGACAACGATCACGTCGCCTTCGCCAATGAGGGCGACTGGAACGGCGGCACGCGCGGCTGGTCGATCTTTCACCGCGACGGCACCCAGGTCTGGGATGCGGGCACGTCCTTTGAGCATGCCATTGTCGAAATCGGCCATTACCCCGAACATCGCAGCCACACCAAGGGTGTCGAGCCCGAGGGGATGGAGGTCGCGACCTTTGACGACATCCCGATGGTCTTTGTCGCCGCGGAACGCGGCTCGGTCATCGGCGTCTATGACGTCTCGGACATGGCCGCACCCCGCCTGCACCAGCTGCTGCCCTCGGGCATCAGCCCCGAAGGCATCGTGGCCATCCCCGAGCGGGGCCTGATCGCCACCGCGAATGAATTCGACGGGCGCGAAGACGGCGCCGCCGCCAGCCATGTCATGATCTATGAATGGCAGGACGCGCCCGCCGCCTATCCGATGATCACCTCGGCCGGGGCCGATGAGCTGATCGGATGGGGCGCGCTGTCGGGCATGGTGGCCGATGCCCAGACGCCGGGCAAGCTGTATGCCGTCTCGGACAGCGTCTATGCGATGCAGCCCGCGATCTTCACCATCGACGCCAGCCAGACGCCCGCGCGCATCACCGACAAGATGGTCGTCACCCGCAACGGCCAACCGGCGCAGAAGCTGGACCTTGAGGGGATCGCGCTGGCTGCCGATGGCGGTTTCTGGCTGGCCTCGGAAGGCCGGACCGACCGGCTGACGCCGCATGCGATCTATCGCACCGACGCCAAGGGCGCGATCAAGGAAGAGATCGGCCTGCCCGCCGAACTTCTGGCCCATGAAATCCGCTATGGGTTCGAAGGCATCGCCGTGCAGGACAAGACGCTGTGGATGGCCGTTCAGCGCGAATGGGGCGATGACCCCGAGGGTATGGTCAAGCTGGTCGCCTATGACACCGAGGCCAAAAGCTGGGGCGCGGTGCATTACCCGCTGGACCAGCCCACCGAGGGCGCATGGACGGGCCTGTCCGAGATCACGCTGCACGGGGACTGGGCCTATATCCTTGAGCGCGACAATCAGATCGGCGCGGCGGCCGCGACCAAGAGGCTGTATCGCGTGCCGGTGGCCGATCTGACCCCCGCACCCCTTGGCGGCGATCTGCCGGTCGTGACCAAGGAACTGGTGCGCGATCTGATCCCCGACCTGCGGGTGCTGAACGGCTATGTTCAGGACAAGGTCGAGGGCTTTGCCATCGACGCGGCGGGCACGGGATGGGTCGTGACCGACAATGACGGGGTGCAGGACGCCTCGGGCGAGACGCTGTTCTGGTCGGTCGGCCAGCTGGACTGACACAGGCCAGAGGCCAGCACCGGGGCCCCCGCGGGGGTGCGCGTTTCGGATAAGCCGGGGCGCTGACCTCCGCGGGCTTGTGCCCGGCCTGTTCACCGCCCGCGCTTCCGTTTCCGCCAAAGGGGCACAGCGCTGAACCGGCGATCAGACAGCGGACCCTTCAGAGGCCGCCGCGCGGGCCGAACAGAACCGCCGGACCAATGGGCTCCGGCGGCCTGCCTGCCGGGAGGCTACCCGGCAAAATAGCCAAGGATACGTTCGACTTCGTCCCGGTCGCCCATGGTCACGCCGACCCGCTGGTGCAGCGCTCTGGGCTGGATCTCAAGGATCGGATGATCCTCTTCAAAGGCCAGACCTCCGGCCTGCTCGATCAGGAAGCCCATCGGGTTTGCCTCGTAAAGCAGGCGCAGCTTGCCTGCGGCATCGGGGTTGCGGCTGTCCCACGGGTACATGAAGACGCCGCCGCGTTTCAGAATGCGGTGAATGTCGGCCACCATCGACCCGGTCCAGCGCATCCCGTAGTCCTGCGCCAGAGGGCCGTCTTTCCCGGCCATGCAATCGTCGATATAGCGGCGCACCGGCTCGGACCAGTGGCGGCGGTTCGACATGTTGATCGCAAACTCGCGCGAACCCGAAGGGATGCGCAAATTCTCTCCGGTCAGTTCCCAGGCGCCCATGGTGCGATCCAGCGAGAACTCGTAGACGCCGGTTCCGACCGACAGGACCAGCAGGGTTTGCGGGCCGTAAAGCGCATAGCCCGCCGCAACCTGCCGCCGTCCGGGCAGCAGGAAATCGGCCTCGGTCGGCGTGCGCCCCGAGATGTCGGCAGGCGCCTCGACGACGGAAAAGATCGTACCGACGGACAGCGCCACATCGACATTGCTCGACCCGTCGATGGGGTCGAACATCATCAGGTATTCGCCCATCGGATAGCGGTTGGGAACCGGGTGGATGGTGTCCATCTCTTCCGAGGCCATCGCGGCCAGGTGGCCGCCCCATTCGTTGGCTTCCAGCAGGATCTCATTGGCCATCACATCGAGACGTTTCTGTGCCTCACCCTGCACATTGATCGCGCCCGCATCGCCCAAAAGGCCATCCGTCCCGGCCTGATTGACGGTATAGCTGATGCGCTTGCAGGCCCGTGCCACGACCTCCAGCAGCAGCCGCAGCTGTGCCGGAAGGGCCGACTGCTCGCGCTGCTGCTCGACCAGAAACTGGGTCAGACTTTTTCTTCGCATGGGTGTCTCCTGTATTTTCGTATCGTTTCAGGCACAGTGCTGGTGCCAATGGGCCAGAGGCGCTGACGGGGCGCCGCCCGGCATCATGCCACGCCAGCGCATCACGCGGTGCAAGTGACATAAAGCAGATTTCGGTCATCCGGGTGACAAAAAGCCGATGCGCTTGCGTCGGCAAGGGCGCCGGGCGCTGTGGTGCAGTGGGCGGTCGCCCATCTCAAAATCGCAAAAGCCAGGAACCCCGGCGCACGCCGATCGCGCCAGGGTCGGCGTCGATGAACCCACAGCGACGGGTCGGCCTGTGGGTCACGCGGCGATCCTCAGGTATCAGCGCGCAGCTTTCGGCTGATCCCCCAGCACAGGCAGGTCACGGCGGCGCACCACAGGCCGAGAAACAGGCTTTGGGTCGGAAAATCGATTCCGGCGTCGATCAGCACGCCGGTGATGCCCGGCCCGATCGCGGTCGAGACCACCATGATGGTCGTGGCCAGCGACCTGATCGCGCCCAGATGGGCGGTGCCGTACAGCACCGGGAACAGAACCCCCCAGAGCGAGCCCGCCATCCCCTGCGTGATTCCGACCACGCCAAGCGCCACGTACCAGCCCCAGACGCTGTCTGCAGGTCCGATCAGGGCGACGCCCAGCCCCATCGGAACCACCAGCACCGGCAGCAGCCGCAGCGCGCCGAACCGATCGGCCAGCCAGCCCGATGCAAAGGCCGCGATGACCGTGGCGATGCCAAACGCGGTGTAGCCCGGCGCCATCTCGGGCAAGGTCCAGCCCTTGACCTGCGCGATATGGGCCTGCTGGAAAAAGATCACCGTCGAGATGAAGCCCGGCGTCAGCAACACCGGCAGCAATGCGGGCAGCAGCCAGTGGCGCACCGCGTCCCGGCGGCGCCACTGGCGCCCGTTCAGGCCGGGGCGCGCGATCGGGGCCGCCCGTCCGACCGGGTTGCGCCCCTCGGACAGCATCACGAACAGCAGCGGCGCGACGACCATGCACAGCACGACGGCCACGACCAGCCATGTGCTGCGCCAGCCGATTGCCCCCAGCACCGCCACGACCAGCAGCGGCACGACGATCTCGCCCGCCGGATGGCCCAGATTGCTGATCGACACGGCCTGCCCGCGCCGCGCCTCGAACCACCGGCCCATGGCGGTCATGGCCATGTGGCTGAACATGCCCTGCCCGCAGAACCGCAGCAGAAACAGCGCGATCCCCAGAAACAGGACCGAGGGCGCAAAGGCCAGACCGATCGCGGCTAGGGCAAAAAGCAAGGTCATCGCAGGCGCCAGCCGCGACAGCGGCACCGTATCGGCCAGCGATCCCCGCCAGAACATCAGCGCCGCCGCAGACAGCGTGGCAACGGTATAGAGCCCGCCCCAGCTGCCATCTGTCAGCCCATGCGTCTCTTTGATGAATCCGGCGAACAGCGCGATGAACCATGTCTGCCCGAAAGCCGAGGTGAAGGTCAGCAGAAAGCCGACGCTCAGCCAGCGGATGTTTTCGCGCAGAAACGGCAGCATGGCGGATCACCTGAGGGTTCATCCGGGCGCGGCATGAGCCTCGGACAAGCGCCTTTGACATCGGATCTGCGTGACGTGCAAGCCGCGCTGTTTTGGCCCCTCGCGCGTTTTTTGCTTGCTTTACGCGTAACGTTACGCGTAACAGACACGGCAGAAGCCGGTCTGAGGAGGGGGCATGATCATGCGCGAAGGGTGGAAGACCCATATTTCCGACATCATTCTGGGCGCGGTGATTCTGCTGGGCAGCCTGTGGCTGTTCCTTGAGGCGCAGTCGCTTGCGGCGGGTCCGGGGCTGTTTCCGCGCTTCATCCTGACGCTGATGATCGTGACCGGCGCCGGGATCGTGGCCGTGGCCATCCTGTCGGGCATGCGCGGTCAGAACGCGGTCGCGCCGTCGATGGCATGGGGCCGCAGCATCGGCGTGCCGGGCGCCATCCTGATCGCTGCGGGGGCGCTGCTCTATGCCTTCGGGTTTTACGTGACCTCGCCCCTGCTGATCGTCGCCATCTACCTGTGGCATTGCCGGGTCTCGGCCGGGGCCGTCCGGCTGTGGCGCGATGCTGTCGCAGCCCTCGTGCTGGCGGCAGGGGCCACGCTGGTCATGTATCTGGTCTTTGACCGGCTGATCGGCCTGCCGGCGCCGTCCGGGGCGCTGCTCTAGAACGCATAACGACTTTCCAAGGAGGAGAACACCATGACATTCGCAAAGGCCCTGATGGGCGGAACCGCCGCGATCCTGCTGCCGCTGGCCGCCGCCGCGCAGGATTACCCCGGACAGGCGATCACCGTGATCGTGCCCTACAGCGCGGGCGGCGGCGGCGATACCGTCGCGCGGCTTGTGTCCGAACGGCTGGGTCAGGAACTGGGCGTGCAGCTGAACGTCGTCAACCGCCCCGGCGCGGGCGGAGAGATCGGTATTGCCGAGATCGCCGCCGCCGATGCGGATGGCTACACGATCGGCGTGTTCGGCTATCCCGACAATTTCGTCATCGAAAGCACGCGTGAGGTGGCCTTCGACTCTGCCGAGGATCTGGATTTCCTGGCGCAGTTCGACAGCACGCCGATGGGCATTTTCGCGCGCCCCAATGCCGCCTTCTCGACGCTGGACGAATTGCGCGCTCATGCGACGGAAAACCCCGGCGCGGTGATCGTGGGCGACAGCGGCTCGCTTGGCCTGCTGAACGCGCTGTCCTTTGGCGACAAGCTGGAGGCTGTGCTGACGCCCGTGCGCTATGCCGGCGGCGGCGAGCTGATGAACGCGGTGCTGGGCGGGCATATCGACCTGGCCTCGACCTCGTCCATGAGCCACGATCCGATCACGGATGCGGGCGGCACGCCGCTGGCCTTCGCCTCGGCCGAGCGGATGGAGATGTTCCCCGACGTGCCGACCATGCGCGAGCTGGGCATTGATCAGGTGATGGAGGTGGGTCGCGTGGTCGTGGCGCCCGCAGGGCTGCCCGATGATGTGCGCGCCCGGCTGACGCAGGCGCTGGATGCGATTTCCACCGACGAGGATCTGATCGCCCGGTTTGAAACCGCAGCGCTGCCCTATGCCTATCTGGACAGCGACGCGGTCAACGCCATGGTCGAGGAATCGAACGCCGCGCTGGCCGAGGTCATCGACGCCAACCGCGACCAGTTCTGATCGCCCCGGCAGGCGGCCATGCCGCCTGCACCCCCCCCTTTTTCCGCCCGCAAGTTTCCGCCCGCAAGAAGGCCATGCTCATGGACATCCTGACCTATCTTCCCATGCTGCTGAGCTGGCCCGTCCTTGTGGCGGTGTTCTGTGGCGTGCTGATCGGCATCGTCGTCGGCGCCATTCCGGGGCTGAATGGCGCGGTCGGCATCTCGCTGCTGCTGCCGCTGACCTTCGCGCTGCCGCCCGAGGTGGGGCTGCTGCTGCTGGGCGGCATCTATATGGGCTGCATGTATGGCGGCTCGATCACCGCGATCCTGATCAATGTGCCGGGCGATGTGGTCGCAGCCCCCGCCGCGATGGAGGGCTATCCCCTGACCCAGCAGGGCCGGTCCAAGGAGGCGCTGTATTATTCGGTCTTTTCCAGCACGATCGGCGGGTTTGTCGGCGTGATCGTGCTGATCCTGTTCACCCCGCCTCTGGCGCGGTTCGCGCTGCAGTTCGGCCCGGCTGAGATGTTCTTCATCTCGCTGTCGGGGCTGATCATCGTGGGCGCGCTGGCGGGCAGCCTGCTGAAAGCCGCCTTTGCCGTGCTGTTCGGGCTGCTGATCTCGACCATCGGGCTGGACCAGATTTCGGGGCAGGACCGCTTTACCTTCGGCCAGCCGGATCTGCGCACGGGAATTTCCGTCGTGCCGGTGGTGCTGGGCCTGTTCTGCATCGCCGAGATGATCCTGAATATCGGCAAGCGGGCCGATCAGCAGGTCAGCTATGTCGAACAGTCGATCACCCGTCTGTCGGTGATCCGCGACATCTTCCGCCACAAGATCCTGCTGCTGAAGGCCAATCTTATCGGCAATTTCGTGGGCCTGCTGCCGGGCGTGGGCACCACGCTGGCCGTCTTCATGTCCTATGCCGAGGCCAAGCGCGCCTCGAAACAGCCCGAGACCTTCGAGAAGGGCAATGTCGAGGGTATCATCGCCGCGGAATCGGCAAATAACGCCACCGTTGGCTCGTCGCTGGTGCCGCTGCTGGCGCTTGGCGTGCCGGGCAGCCCGACCACGGCGATCATCGCGGGCGCGCTGGTCGTGCATGGCATCGTACTGGGGCCCAGCCTGTTCCAGAACCGCCCCGATGTGGCCTTTATCTTCCTGTACGGGATGGTTCTGACGGTGGTGGCCATGGGGCTGATCGGCGCCTTCGGGATCAAGTATTTCGCCCATATCCTGAAGATAAAGATGGAATATATCGTGCCGACGGTGCTGGTCATGTCGCTGTTCGGCGCCTACTCGCTGCGCAACAGCGTCTTTGACGTGCTGATCGCCATCGTGCTGGGCATTCTGGGTGCGGTGTTCAAGAAGATCGGCGTGCCGCCCGCCCCCATCATCATCGGCGTCGTGCTGGGGCCGCTGATCGAATCGAACCTGTCACGCTCGCTGCTGATCGCCAATGCGCGCGGTCAGGGGCTGGTCGAGTATCTGCTGGCCTCGGACCTGTCCAAGGGGCTGGTCGCGGTGGTGCTGGCGTTGCTGGCCATGGTGGTGCAGATGCGGCGCAAGGCCGCCCGTGCATGAGGCGCTTTGATCCGCAAGCAGGAGAGACAGATGACTGAGATTGGCCGGGTTGTGGTGATGGGCGTGTCGGGCTGCGGCAAGACGGCGGTGGGCCGGGCGCTGGCGCAGCATCTGGGGCGGCGCTTTGTCGATGCCGACAGCCTGCACAGCCCTGAAAACATCGCCAAGATGGCGGCGGGCCAGCCCCTTGACGATGACGACCGCGCGGGCTGGCTGGAGGCGCTTGCCGGTCTGATCGCGCGCGAGGACGGGCTGGTGCTGGCCTGTTCGGCGCTGAAACGCCGCTATCGGGACCGGCTGCGTCAGGCCGATCCGGCGTTGACCTTTCTCTATCTGCACGGCAGCTTTCAGACGATCAGCACCCGGATGCGATCGCGCGATGACCATTACTTTGCCGGCGAACATATGCTTGAAAGCCAGTTCAGCCAGCTGGAGGAGCCGGTGGACGAACCCGTTCTGAACGTCTCGGTCGAACAGGATCTGGACAAGGTGATCGCGGCATCGCTGGCGGCCCTGGGTGCCGCCCCGGCGCGCTGATGCAGGCGCCGCCCGAACCGTGGCGCAAACGCCGCCGCCCCGGTCTGGCGGCCATCGCCGAGCGTGTCGGCACCACCAAGATGACCGTCAGCCGCTGTCTGCGGACGCCCGAGGCCGTGGGCCAGCCGCTGCGCGACCGGATCCTGGCCGCCGCGCGCGAGATAGGCTATCTGCCCAACAATGCGCCGATGATGCTGACGGGCGCGCCCAGCAAATCCATCGGCATGATGGTGCCCTCGGTCACCAATCAGGTCTTTGCGCAGGTTCTGGCCGGGGTGGTGGAAACCGCCGAGGCCGCAGGCTATCGCGTGATGATCGCGCATTACGGCTATGATCCGCAGGCCGAGGAACGCGGCATCGCCTCGCTGATCGCGGCCAATGTCGACGGGCTTGTTCTGGGCGACCGCGAGCATACCGACGAGGCCTTGCGCCTGATGGACATCGCCGCGATCCCGGTGGTCGAGGTGATGGACAGCCGCAGCCCGACCCTGCAGCAGGCCGTGGGCTACGACAACTTTCAGGCCGCCCATGCCATGACCGGGGCGATGCTGGCGCAGGGCTGCCGCGCCCTCGTCTATCTGGGTGTGCGGCTGGATGCGCGGACATTGCAGCGCCGCGAGGGCTATGCGCAGGCCATGCGCGATCACGGGCTGGCGCCGGTCAGCGTCGAGAGCGCCGAGAAATCCTCATTCACCGGCGGCTCGGTCCTGATGCAGCAGGTGCTGCGGGACCACCCCGCGACCGACGGGATTTTCTGCACGAATGATGACGTGGCCGTCGGCGCCTATTTCGAATGTATCCGTCAGGGGATCGCGGTTCCGGGACGCATGTCGATCGCGGGGTTTCATGCGCTGGATGTCGGGCAGGCGATGATCCCCCGTCTGGCCAGCGTGCACACCGACCGTCACGCCATCGGCGCCCGTGCAGCCGCAGAACTGCTGAACCGTCTGTCGGGCGGGCTGCCATCCCGGATGGTCATCGACCTCGGCTATCAGATTGACCTTGGCGACACCGTCCGGGCGCGCTGACGTCGCGCAAGACGCGTAGGACAAGCCCGGTCCTGACCCGCCCGCGATGCAAAAGCACATCGTTGCCGTTGCTGTATTTGCACGCTGTTTTGATCTCTTGCCGGAGGGCAGGCGGTCCTGACCTATGGCATGTCCGTCATAAATCCGTCATGAATGCTCATGTCCGCAATTCCCCCCAATCGCCTGCGCGATCCCGTCCTTGTGTTTGCTCTGTCCTGCGCGTTGGCGCTTGGCTGGCTGCTGGTGGGGCTGGTCTCTGTCGACACGATCGAACAGGTCTTTGCCGAATCGGGGCCGATCGAGTCCGCCTCGGCGCTGTTTCTCATCCTGGGGGCGCTGGCACTGACGGGCGACATGCTTCGCCGCAAAGAGCCGGGGCGCTGGCATCTGGCCGTGCTGGCGCTGGCCGCCGGGTTGCGGGAACTGGACTGGGACAAGGGCTTTACCGATAGCGGTATCCTGTCGCTGCGGCTGTATTCTGGTGCAGCACCAGTGGCGCAGAAAATTGCGGGCGCGCTGGTCGTTGCGCTTTTGGTCTGGGCCGGGCTGCGCCTGCTTCGCCGCAATCTGGGGCCGTGGCTGTCCGGATTGCGCGGGGGACAGGTCTGGGCCTGGCTGATGGCCTGTGCGCTGTCGTTGTATGCGCTGGCCAAGACGCTGGACGGGTTGGGGCGAAAGCTGGCCGGCTGGGGCATCGAATTGTCGGAATGGGCCAACCGCACAGCCGGGCGCGTCGAAGAGGGGATGGAGCTGTTTGGCGCGATCCTGATTGTGCAGGTTGTCGGTCTCAGCCTGTCGCGGCCATGGTTGCAGCATCGCGCCCGACCTCAGCCCGCCACATTCAGCCGCGCCGGATTTCGGGGATAGGGCCGTTCACCGTGGCATGACCGTCATCGAGCCATCTGTTTCCAGCACGACAGAGAGAACCTGTTCGATCCCGGCTTTGCCGCTCTGGCGTAGCGCCGCGCCGATTTCGTCGCGCGTCACACGCTGGGTTTTCATCGCCGCATCAAGGTAGCGACCGTCATGGACCAGCAGCGTCGGTTCGGCTTTGATCAGGCTCTGAAACCGCGGGGACCGGACCGACAGCCACGTGATCGCGTATTGCAGATAGACCAGAAGGGCCAGGGCCACGATCCCTTCGAACAGCGGAATGCTGGCGTTCAGCAGAACCGTCGACAGGGTCGAGCCAAGCGCCACAGTCACCACAAGATCAAAGGCATTCATCTTGCTCAGCGTTCTCTTGCCAGATGTCCGCAGCATGATGATCAGCGCCGCATAGGCCAGCAAACCGACAAGCGGAATGCGCAGCACGCCGGGCCAGCCATCGACAAAAAGAGGGTCGGACATCGGGTTTCCTTTCGGGACGACGGTTGAAAGAGGTAGCGGCGCGCCATTGCGTGACGCCGTGACCGGGATTGTCTAATGTCGGCAGTCCGGTTCTGCCATGGACCGAACGCGCAGCGGCTGCAAAATGACACCCGATTTGGCAACTATGTCGGTCGGCGGTCACCGACAGGTCAGGACACCTGGCTGTCCGGGCGCCGACATGCTGTTCTCCGGCGTCAGCAACGGGCGTGCAACGATTGCTGCCCGGCGCTGCGAACCTTTGCCCGCCGGCTGCGTTGACCCTGGCTGACCACAACCACGCTCAACGCACAGGCCGTCATGACTCGTTCCTCGATCATTGCTATCGGCGCATCGGCAGGCGGGGTTGACGCATTGCGCAGCCTGGTCGCCGCGCTGCCGGAAAATTTTTCCGCGCCGGTTCTGATTGTCCTCCATATCGGAGCCTATCGCAGCGAGTTGCCTGCGCTTTTGACGTCTGCGGGTCGGGTGCCCGCCAAACATGCCGAAGACGGCGAGGACATCCGTCCCGGTCAGATTTATGTCGCACCGCCCGATCGCCACATGCTCGTGGATCGCGGGCGCGTGCGCCTGTCGCGTGGGCCGAAAGAGAACTGCGCGCGGCCCGCCATCGACCCGTTGTTTCGCAGCGTGGCGGAACAGTATGGCCCGGCGGCCGCAGGCGTGATCCTGACGGGCAATCTGAATGACGGAACGACGGGACTGCTGGAAATCAAGCGACGCGGTGGCGTTGCCATAGGGCAGGATCCGGCGGATGCCGCCTATCCCGAAATGCCTGCAAGCGCGGCTGCGCATGTCGCGCTGGATCATTGCCTGCCGCTGCTGGAAATCCCCGCATTGCTTGTGAAACTGGTCGATCGGAACGAGGAAACGAAAATGGCCATGTCAAATGCCACCTCTCAGACTGACGGGCAGGAACCCGGAACCGCCAAGGGTCGGCCTTTCGAGCGTCCCGCGACCGTAACATGCCCGGATTGCGGCGGCGCATTGAAGGCGTTCGAGGTCGGGTCGGTCATCAAGTTCGGCTGCCATATCGGGCACATCTACACGGCCGAGGTGATGGCTGCCGCACAGTTCGAAGAGATGGAAAAAGTCATGCGCGCCGCTGTCCGGTTTCTGAATGAGCGCGCGGAATTCTGCCTCCAGATGGCCGAGCACGGAGGCGTCTCCGACGGTGATGCCGCCGGCGACTGGCATGCGGCCAGCAAGCAGGCGCTGGACCGGGCCTACAAACTTCGCGATCTGGTCGAGCAGGACTGGATCACGCCGGAGGCACCGCGCAGGGCCGTATCGGCCCCAAGAGGCTGACCGCCCCGGCCTGATCACCTTATTGGGGCGATCCGGAACAGACCTGTTCGATGGTGCGCTCCAGGTCGTGCTGCGCATAGGGCTTTTGCAGGATCGGAAACGCACGATATTTCTCTGACAGCCCGTCGGCGCCGTACCCTGTTGCAAAGGCAAAGGGGATGCCGCGTTCGTGCAGGATGTCTGCGATCGGGAAGGATTTTGTCCCCGACACGTTCACGTCGAGAATGGCAAAGTCGAAATCGCCGTCGCGGGCAAGTTGCATGGCCGCGTCGAACCGACCGGCCTGGCCCACGACCTCGTGTCCCAGTTCGCTCAGCATGTCTTCGAGATGCAGGGCCAGCAAAGCCTCATCCTCGACGATCAATACGCGTTTGGCTGCCTGACTGGTCACTCGGTCTCGCCCCTCGGTTCGGTGACTGGCATCGGGGCGTCGATCGTGCACACAACTCCGGATGGCTCATAGTGAACGCAGACCTTTCCGTTCAGTTCCGCCGCCAGCACCCGCTGCACCAGAACCGAGCCGAACCCCTTGCGCGTGGGCGGGACCACAGGCGGGCCGCCGCTTTCGGACCAGCGCAGGGCAAGCCGGCGGTCATCGCCGCCACCGACAAGCTGCCAATGGATGTCGACCTGCCCGCCCTCGTTCGACAGCGCGCCGTATTTGGCGGCGTTCGTGGCCAGTTCGTGCAGCGCCATCGCAATCGACAGCGCGGCACTGGGCATCAGCCACAGATGCGGACCCTCGATCCGGAAGCGGCCCGCGCCCCCCGCCAGCGGCTGGACCGTATCCGCGACGATGTTGCGCAGATCCGCACCGGCCCAGTTTTCGCGGGTCAGCAGATCGTGCGATTTACC
The DNA here is from genome assembly GCF_046289755.1 of Paracoccus sp. (in: a-proteobacteria). GTDB lineage: Bacteria > Pseudomonadota > Alphaproteobacteria > Rhodobacterales > Rhodobacteraceae > Paracoccus. The sequence goes on from NZ_JBKBVD010000029.1 coordinate 37,136, forward strand.
CAGCGCGATCAGCCTTGCCTCGAAGGTCGCGCGGGCTTCTTCCATTGATGTGGCGGTGCCAAGCGTCTGCGACGCGATGGCCTGCACCGTCGCCATGACGTTCTTGATGCGATGGTTCAGTTCGCCGACAAGGATCTCGCGGTGCTCTTCAAAACGCTTGCGCTTGGTGACATCCTCGATGGCGATCAGGATCAGGTCCTCGCGGCTTCCCTCTTGCGGCAGCTTGCAGGCCGTCAGCAGCATCGAGCGGCGCCCGGTCAGGCTGAAATCCTGCTCGAACGCGAAGTTGTGGATCTCTTCGTCCTCGGACAGAACCTTGTCCAGAAGAGCGCGCAGCGGCGGGTTGTTCCACTCGCCGGTTCCCAACTCGAAGATCGGGCGGCCCCTGGGCTCATCCTCGAACATGGCAAACAGCTCGCGAAAGGCGCGGTTGGCAGACTGGACATGCAGGTTCTTGCCCAGAACCAGCAGAGGGTGCTGAACCGTGCGCACGATGGTTTCGGAATAGACGCGCGCATCGTTGATCGCATCGGCGGCGCGTTTGCGGTCGGTGATGTCGCTGAAGGTGACGACGACCCCTTCGATCCGGTTGTCCTGCGTGCGATAGGGCAGCACGCGGCGCAGATACCAGCGGCCCTCGTCGCTTGGCACCTCGGCCTCGACGACGGACAGCTTTCTCAGGACCGTGTCGACATCGCGCAACAGATGCTCGTCATCGAATTTGCGCGCCAGATGCGCAATCGGCCGCCCGATATCCGAGGCGACGAAGTCGAACAGATCCCGCGTCGCCGGGGCAAACCATCTGATGCGGAATTCCTCGTCCAGAAACAGGGTCGCCGTCTCGGACCCGGCCAGCAGATTGTTGAGGTCGTTGGTGGTGGTCTCAAGCTCACCGATCTTGTGCTGCAGCTGGCTGTTGACGGTGTTCAGTTCCTCGTTGAACGACTGCAATTCCTCTTTTGAGGTCTCGAGTTCCTCGTTGATGGACTGCAGCTCTTCGTTGACCGAGATGGCCTCTTCGTTCGCCGCCTTCAGCTCCTCGTTGGTCGTCTCCTGATATTCGATGGTGTTCTGCAATTCGGCGCGGGTCGCGCGCAGCTCTTCCAGCAGGGCCCGTTCGTCCGATGAGGCATCGTGGCCCGCCGGGGCCGGATCGAGCCGCGGCATGGCGGGCGCGAAGCTGACCAGCAGAAAGCTGCCCTGCGATGAGGCGGGCAACGGCATCACCGTCATCGACACCGCGCGATCGGTGCTGCCCTCGCGGATGCGGGCGTCCACCGTCACGTTTGTGTTGGCGTTTGTCGCCTCGCGGATCGCCACGCGCAACTTTGCAGCCAGCCCGTCGCGGGCCATGATCAGCAGATCGCTGGTCGGCTCTCCGGGCGGGTTCTCCAGATAATCCCGTGTCGTCCCGTGGAAATAAAGGACGCGGCCCTTCCGGTCGATCAGCACCGATGCCGGGGCGAAATGTTCCAGCAAGGCGCGGCGGGCCATGTCGGCCGCCGACGCGGGGGGGGCGGGTGACGGCGGCGAGGTTTTCCTGTCGGGTTGGTTCGGCTGGCTGCGTGGCGGCGAATATCCGACCAGATCACGCCGGGTTGTTTCCAACCGACGATAGATGCGCCATTTCTTGGACACCGGCTCGAACAGGTCGTCATGGCGCCCGATCGTTTCGGCGTTGCCCAGAAACAGATGTCCGCCCGGTTGCAGCGCGAAATGACACAGCGCAATGATCCGCTGCTGCGCCTCCGGCTCCAGATAGATCAGGACGTTGCGGCAGGACACGAGGTCCAGCCGCGAAAAGGGCGGATCGCGCAAAAGGTTCTGCGGCGCGAACACGACCATGTCGCGCAGGTCTTTGCTGACCTGATACGAACCGTCGAGCCTTTCGAAAAAGCGTGTCAGGCGTGCGGCCGGAAAGCGGGCCATCGCGGCAGCCGGATAGATGCCGTCGCGGGCACGGCGAAGATTGGCCTCCTGCGCGTCGGTCGCGAACACCTTCACGTCAAGCCGCTTTCCCGCCGCCTCGGCCATTTCGGTCAGCAGGATGGCGAGGGAATAGGCCTCCTCGCCGGTCGAGCAGGCCGGGGTCCAGACCCGGATCGCAGCCCCGGTATCGCGTCCGGCAACCAGCGGCGCGATGACCAGATCGGCGAGAATTTTCCATGCATCCGGGTCACGGAAAAAGCCGGTGACGCTGATCATCAGATCGCCGATGAGCGTGGACACCTCGTCGGAATTGTCGCGCAATTCACCGATATATTCGTCCAGAGTTGCGATGTTTCTCAGGCCAAGACGCCGGTGAACCCGCCTGCTCAGCGTCGAGTGCTTGTAGCTGCGAAAGTCGTGCCCGCCCCGGACGCGCAACAGTTCCAGAACATCGCCAAGACTTGTCTGCCCGCGCGGCGAGGCACCCTCGACCCCGGCGGGCGCGGCGACATAGCCATGACGGATAAAGGCGGTCAGCGTTTCGGGCATGTCTTTCAGATCAAGGACATGATCGGCCATACCGGCCGAGATCGCGCTTCGGGGCATGCCGTCGAATTTCGCGGTTCCGGGTGACTGCACAAGGCTCATGCCGCCCTCGGCCCGGATGTCGCGCAAGCCTTCGGTCCCGTTGCTGCCCGTGCCGGACAGCACGATCGCCACCGCCCGTTCGCGCTGGTCCAGGGCCAGCGATGAAAACAGCACATCGACGGGGTGGCGCTGGCCACGAGGCTCGGTCGGCGTCACCACATGCACCGCGCCGTCGCTGACCCGCAGACTGGAGGCGGGCGCGATCACATACACGTTGTCCGCAACAAGGCGCATCCCATCCTTGACCTGAATGACAGGCATCGTCGTGTGGGCGCTCAGAATATGGGCCAGTTCGCTTTCGCGGTTCGGATCAAGATGCAGCACGACCACGAAAGCACAGCCGCTGTCCGCCGGCATGGCATCGAAAAATCCGCTCAGCGCCTCGATGCCGCCAGCCGATGCACCGATACCGATCACCGGGACGGACCCGCGCCGGGGCGTCGCGCCGTCGATGGCGTCCTCAGGTCCGGCGTCCGGGCCCGGCAGGACGGCCGCGTTGCCGCCCTTTATCTCCGCGCGCTGGATCGTCTTCGCCCTCGGCGCGCGCCCAGAGCGATTGTCTCCGTCTTGCGGTTTGTCCGCCATCTTTCGTCACCCAGGGGCTTACGGGGAAAATTACGGAAAGGCTCATCCGCAGAATTGACCATGCCTGACCGCGTTGCGCGGGCCGCTCTGACACCCAGCTTCGCACGGCCTTCCCCCACCGGCAACCTGGCGTCCCGGTTTTTCTCAGGATTGTCCGTCGCCACCCCCCTCCGGCGGTGTGACGTCAGAACGGGATATTGATCCTGTCGCCCGAGTGAACCACGCGGTTGCGGCCTTCGTGTTTGGCGCGATAGAGCGCGGCATCAGCATGGGCGATCCACGCCTTCACACTCATCTGAGGCTGTCTCTGGGCCACGCCAAAGCTGGCGGTGAATGCGATGTCAGGATAATCCGGCAGTGTCAGGGCTTCGATCGCGGCCCGGATCTGTTCAGCAAACAGGGCGGCCTCGTCCGGATCGGCGCCAACGAGCAGGATGGCCAGTTCCTCACCCCCGACCCGTCCTGCGAATGCCAGGTGGCGCGATGCTTGTTCGATGGTCTGCCCGACAGCGCTCAGAACGGCATCGCCCGCCAGATGGCCGAACGTGTCATTGATTGCCTTGAACCTGTCGAGGTCCAGACAGATGAGCGACAGCTGCCGGTCGCTGTTCCCGCATTCGCGGATCGCGGTTTCCATGGCGTCGATGAAGGCCCGCCGCGTTGCAAGACCAGTCAGCAGATCGACAGTCGCCATTTTCCGCAGCTCAAGCTGGTTCATCACCAGATCGGCAAAGCTGACCAGGACGCGGGCCTGCTCGTCGCTGAATGAGCGCGGCTGACAGTCAATCGCACAAAGCGCGCCCACGCCATAGCCGTCGGCGGTGATCAGCGGGGCGCCGATATAGGCTCTGATCCCCGGCGGGCCGGTGACCAGAGGATTGTCGCAAAACTGCGGATGGGCAGAGGCATCCTCGACGCAAAAGACGTCCCTGGATCGGATGGTGTGATCACAAAAAGCGACCCGGCGCGGCGTCTCGCGCGTCGCGAGCCCCTGAACTGATTTGAACCACTGCCGGTCCCGGTCTATCAGCGAAACCGCCGCAATGGGAACGCCGAAGACCGCGCGGACAAGCGCTGTGATCTTTTCGAATTCGGGTTCGGGCTGGGTGTCGAGAACGTCCAGCCGGTCCAGCGCGCATTGGCGCCCCCACTCGTCGCCCTTCTTCGGAATCGTGCCCAGTGCCGTCATCGTTTCGGCGCCTGTGCCAGCGATGTCATCACATCGACAAGTTCCGATTCATAGCTTTCTATCAGCTCATGGACACTGTGGCGCACGAGGGTCTCGTCGATCCCGGCCGCATGCATCGTGTCGACCAGCGCCATCAGTTTGGTCAGGTGACCATCAGTGATCGACTGCAGCCGCTGGGGAACATCGTCCCCCACGATCCGCCGTGTCGCCGCATCGAGATGGGTCCTGATACCCACGTTTTTCACCGTGTCCGGCACATTCACCTCCAGAGCAGCATCCGGGCGCGCATCCCGAATTAGGCTGCACATATCTCTGCCAAAGATGCCCGACCTGTCGCGCCGCAGCAAGTGCGATTGGCCATGGCGCAGGGGCGGGGCATGACCGGACCCCTTTTTGCAGCAGGGCAGAGACCCCGCTTCGGCCCCCCGTGCCGGTCCCTCAGCCAGCCACTGCTGCCGCCTGCCGGGCCACCGCTGCCACATCGCGGCTCAGCCGCAGGGTCTGCTCCATATCCGACATCGCGACCCACTTTGCATCCAGCGCATCATCTGCCGCAAAGGGCTCGCCCGACTGCCACTGGCATAGAACCGCGATAAGGACGAAGTGCTGTCTGAGGACCCCGGCGTCACTGCGATCATATGCGTCGACCGCGTTGAAAACCCTGCGCGCGGTCGCGCGGACGCCGGTTTCCTCCAGCAGCTCGCGTTCGGCGGCGTCCAGCAGGGTTTCCCCGAATTCGACCTTGCCGCCGGGAAAGCCCCAATATCCTGCGTCCGGCGGATTGGCGCGTTGGACCAGCAGCACCTGATCGTCGCGGATCACGACGGCCAGAACAGCCGCGATGGGTCGAACGGCAAGAGAGGGTTGAGCCAGTTGCATGGTTCGGGCACCTGTTCCTTTGCACAAAGCCCGGTCCGGGCCTCGGTGATGGTTGCGGGGATCACGATGCAGGCGCCCACGGCGATGGCGCAGGGCCGCGCCCCGGCAGTAGTGAACACGCAGTTCGGTGGTTCTCAGGAATGCGCGTGAACGCGAAGATGGTTCTACCAGTCTTTGGTGTTGAGAGGATAGGCGGTGGTATGGCGCAGACATTCCATGGCGAATTGCGAGGTGACATTCTTGATCGCCACCGCATCCGTCAGAGCGAGGTAAAAGCGGTCGAATGCGGCCATGTCCGGCACGGCCACATGCAGCAGATAGTCGATATCCCCTGCCATCCGCCATGCCTCCATCACCTGAGGCAGGCGGTCGAGGGCCTGGATGAACCCCTCGCGCCAGCCGGCGCTGTGGTCCGGGGCCTCGATGCCGACGAAAACGGACAGGCCAAAGCCCAGCCGCGCCGGATCGGCCAAAGCCACCCGGCGCAGGATCACACCATTGGCCTCCAGCTTCTGGATCCGCTTCCAGCAGGGGGTTTGCGACAGGCCCACCTTGTCGGCGATCTGGGCGATGGGGGTGGTTGCATCTTCCATCAGGGCGGCCACGATCTTGCGGTCGATCAGGTCCAGAACGGCGGGCATTTGCGGCTCTGCTTGGGTCATGGGCGATTCCTTTCCCCGACAGCATGCCTCAATACAGGTTAATGTCTAGCGTCTTTGTCGTTATTAAACGCCGCGTCCCGTCCTGGCTGCGGCGGCGCCTTGGGGCAGTGCACTGACGGCGCCTTGCGCCCCGCACGGTGCTCTTGGCGCTGTGGGGGGATGACGCCGGAACGGGGACGAAGACCAGTCCGCCGGAAGCCGCTGGCCTGTCCCCGACCGACCGCCGGTCGGCGGTATTTGCCGGAAGCAGAGCATAAAGCGGCGTCGTCATCCCTCGGGCAACGAGCGCTGCCATCAGCGGCGGGCCGGCACGGTGCCTGCGCTGTCGGTCCGGAGGTTCCGGACATGCCGGGCTGCGGGCGATGACGGATCTGCTGCGGATGCGGCAATTATGCGCACCAGATCGCAGCCGCCGAGTTGCACCTGTCGCACGCTGCCATTATCTCGGCCGCAGGGGGGAAAGATCAGATCGAAGATGACGAAAGGATCCGACCCATGAAACCCGGAATCTCTCTGCCAAATGTGACCTTCCACACGCGTGTGCGTGACGAGTCCATCGAAGGGCCGAACCCCTTTTGCTGGCAGGATATGACCACCGACGACTATTTCAAAGGCAAGCGGGTGATTCTGTTCTCGCTGCCGGGGGCCTTCACGCCCACCTGCTCGACCTATCAGCTGCCGGGTTTCGAAAAGAACGCCGACGCCTTTCGCAGCCATGGCATCGACGCGATCTATTGCATGTCGGTCAACGACAGCTTTGTGATGAACCAATGGGCCCGGTCGCAGAACCTTGATGCGGTCAAGGTCATCCCTGACGGCTCGGGCGAGTTCAGCCGCCGCATCGGTATGCTTGTGGCCAAGGACAATCTGGGTTTCGGCATGCGCTCGTGGCGCTACGCGGCGATCATCAATGACGGCGTGGTCGAGGCCTGGTTCGAAGAGCCGGGCCTGTCGGACAATTGCGGCGATGACCCTTACGGAGTTTCCAGCCCCGAGAACCTGCTGGATTATCTTGCAACCGCACGCGAAGGCGCGGCGGCCTGAGGGACGCGCGCGACTGATCGGCAATGTCGCGAGGCGCTGATCCGGGCGCTGCCCGCGACCCATGACAGCGCCGCGTCGTCCGCAGATGCGGGGCCACGCCGCCATTCGGGTCCGATCGCGCGCGCCATGCGATGTGGTCTGCGGGCCCCAGCCGCGTGGCGCGGCTGGCGGTTGGCGGGGGTGTCGGGATCAGCCGCCGAACAGGCTGGCGAAATCGGTGTCAAAGCTGATCGCGCCGACGACGGTGGACCCGACAACCTCGTTCTCCCAATAGGTGAGGCTGAGGGCGATGTTGTCGGTGACCTGCTGGCGGAGGCTGACATTCCAGTCGTTCAGATCGTCGGCGGTGTTGAACATGTATTCGGCCTTGATCGTCGTCTGGGGCAGCGGCTTGAAGGTGACGCGCGGGCCGTACATGTATTCGCCGTCATAGACCCCGCCAAAAGGCGCGCGCAGGGTCGCGCCAAGCGCGAAGCTGTCGGTAAAGTTCCAGTCGGCCTTGGCGATGGCCTCGGGGTAGTCAAAGCCCGAGCGCTCGTAGAAATAGGCGAAATAGCTGACATCATAGCTCAGCTTCTGCCATTCACCGCGATAGCCGGCATAGAGGTCGATCTCGACCTCGTCATCGGTGCCGATATCGGTCTGGGTGGCCCAGATCCCGGTATAGAACCCCGAGGCAAAATTGTGTTCGACATAGCCCTGCAGCGCGGGCCTGCTGTCGTTCAGCGAATAGCCGCCGACGACATAGTCCGAGGTCCATGTGAGGCCGGTAAAGGTCATGCCCTCGGCATGGACCAGCCCGGCCGGGGCGATTGCTGCCAGTGCGACGATGGTGGCGGTGAGTGTGTGTTTCATCTGCATCCCTGTTGTTTGGCGGTTTGTTTTGTGTTCGTCCGTGGTCAGGGCGCCGCCACAGCCGCGCAGCCGGGGACAGCGCGCGGACATGCTGCGCGTCGGGGCCGTGTCGCGGGTGCATCCGGAACTGCGCCGGTCATGTGTCGCCAACCGCCGCCCGGAACCCTCGGTCCGGGTGACAATCAGCGGCCCATACGCCGGGCAGGACATCCCTGTCAGATTGTCGTGATGACAAAATCGCATCCGAAATGTGTCACGGCAAGAAAAGTTATGTAGTATAACTGTTGCGAAACGGTCGGAACGACGGACAAGTCGCGACAGCCATGTCACCCGGTCGGGGGAGGGGGCCATGTCAGTTGAGGATATCGCTGCGAATCTGAAGCTGCTGACGGGCTATGCGCGCTCGATCTCGGATGTGTGCCGGGGGGCGTCGGTGAACCGGACCCAGTATCACCGCTATCTTTCAGGGCAGACCGTCCCGACGATGCGGAACCTGCGCCGGTTGTGCGACTATTTCGGTGTGGAAGAACACGAGATGCTGCTGGACCGCGACGGCTTTCGCGCCCTGATCCGGGTGCGTCCGCCCCGGATCGGGCAGCTGGATGATCCGTTCCGCGCCATCCAGACCCGCATCTCGGCGGGCGATCCGCCCGACCGGGTGGCGATCGGCTACTATCATCTGCTGTTCTGCCCTGACCCCGGCAGCGCCATCTTTTACCGCGCCCTGATGCGGCTGAGCCCGGCGCCCGAAGGGGTGGTGATCAAGCTGGTCGAACGCTATCCGCGCCCGTCCATTTCGCTGCCCCGGCGCATGACCTATGAGGGCACGGGCTTTGTCCGTCACGGCAAGCTGTACAGCCTGATGCAAGAGGTCCGGCACCGGCGGTCGACATGGTTCACGATCCTGTCGATCGGCGATTTCGCCCGGCCCAGCATGCTGAGCGGCGTGGCGATCGGCAGCGAACCCGAGGGCAACGCCTCGATCCAGACACATCCTGTCGTCTGGATCTATCTGGGGGCACAGCCCGATCTGCGGCAGGAATTGCGGCGTTGCGGCTATTACCGGCGCGACGAGATCGAACTGTTGCCCGAGGTCGAGCAGATGCTGCTGCGGGGGAACACGCGCTGACGGAGCGGGATCAGTGGCGCTTGCCCCAGGTTTTTGTCGTCTTGTTGCCGCGGGGGCCCGACTGCACCGGCGTATTGGCCCGGTTCTCATCGAACAGTTTGCGCCACCGTTCAAGCCGCTGCGGGTCCAGCGTTCCGGCGGCGACCGCGGCGCGGACCGCGCATCCGGGCTCGTGCGCATGGGTGCAGTCGCGAAAGCGGCAGGCCGGCGCCAGCTCGGCGATTTCGGCGAAAAGCAGGTCCAGACCGGCGGAAATCTCGCTGACATGCAGGGTGCGGATGCCGGGCGTGTCGATCACCCAACCGCCGCCCGCAATGGCATGCAGTGAACGCGAGGTGGTCGTGTGTCGGCCCTTGGCGTCAGCCTCGCGGATGGCGCCGGTCGCCTGCGCCTCTTCGGCAGATTTCTGCGACAGGGTATTCAGCAGCGATGACTTGCCCACCCCGGACGAGCCGACCAGCGCGACGGTCTGCCCCGGCATGCACCAGCGGGCCAGCGCCGACGCGGCTTCGGGCGCCTTGGCGTTCAGGGTCACGACCTCCAGCCCCCGCTGCAGGTCCGCAGCCTGATCCCGGAAGGGCGCGGCATCGGCCACCTGATCGGCCTTGGTCAGGATGATGACGGGGGTGGTCCCGGCCTCATTCGCAAGGGCCAGATACCGTTCCAGGCGCGCGGGGTTCAGATCGTCATTGCACGAGGTGACGATGAACAGCGTATCGACATTGGCGGCGATCAGTTGCGGGACGCGGCCGCCTTCGGTGCGCCGCTGCAGCAGCGTCCTGCGGTCAAGCCTGCGGACAAGCATCCGGGTTGCGGGATCGACAAGAACCCAGTCGCCGACAGCATAATCTGCGGTATTGGCAGGGATGGGCAGGTTCAGGCGCACCGGACCCGAAACCGATTCGGCCGTCAGCCGCGCCCGGTGAACGGTTGCAATCCGCATCCGCGCCAGACTGGTTTCATCCGGGTCCAGCTGGTCGCCAAAAAAGGCCGACCAGCCAAGGGTCTGCAGGGACATTGATGCCTGATCTGATGAATGGGTCACGATCACCTCTGTGCCCGCGACACTTGCATGATGCAAGCGCAACCTTTGCGATATCCGTCCACGCGCGTCCCACGCGCGTCGGGCCAGAGACAGGGCCACGGAAGGGACCAAAGACGGCGACGGGCGCGCGGGCGCAAAGGAAAACCCCCGGCTGCGCTGCAACCGGGGGCGTCTTTCCTGCGTCTGCGAAAAATCAGAAACGTTTACAGTGAACTGTCAGAAGCAGGCGGGGTGAGAAACCATGTACACAGATTTACGATGTAAGCCGGGTCTGCGCGGGCGGGGCCATTGCCGTCGCTGGCCATCGCACGCGCGTATGTCATTGGATATCACGTGGCGGGCCGCCAGAGACGCCGCCCCTTGTTCAGCGCAGGTGGTCCATTGCGCCGGACATGCGTGCGAGGCCGATGACCTCGTAGCTTCCGGTGACAGGGTCCTTTACGAACAACCCGTTACCGCGAAGTTCTAGATTCAGGATACCGTGCTGGTCAGCGAGATTGTCAAACTCTGACAACATCCTTTGCAGCATGTCGCGGGTAATTTCGACTTTGGCGTCCTGGCCGGTATCGCGTGTAGATAGCATCTAAAATGTCCCTCGTTGAAATCTGAAACCAGCTTATGCGGTTCGGTTGAGTTTGGCACTAGACTGTCTAAAAGGTCAGTCTAAAAAGTTAGTCTGCACTTTTAACTTGACCGGTCAATCAAACACTCGGCCTGCGTTCGGGTTCCCGGATGGCGCAATGTGCCGTTCTGCTGCACCCGGCGTGACGGCGGGGCCGCACCAGCGCGGCCCCTGCCTGTGGTAAAAAAGATTGCAGCGCTAGAGGTGGCGCACCGGGCATTCGAAGACCTGAAAGCGTCCGTCAGCATTGCCGACAACAGGTCCGAGCGTCTTCACGGGCCAAGCCCATGTGTCTGCCATGCGCTGAAACGCCGGCGAACCCAGAAACAGAACGGTCGAGGCGCCCTTGGTCCTGAGATAGGTGTTGGATGTGTCCAGGATCAGGGCAAACACCTCTTTCGGGCCTTTCACGACCATGCGCGTAATCTCCCACACATCTTTTTGCATGGGGGGAAGTTCATCGCACAGGTTCTGCGGCAGGCCGGGAAGAATGCCCAACGATGCGTCGCGGATCATGTAGGAATAGGTCAGCTGGCCGTTGCCGGTTTCCTGATCGGTGCGCCGCAGCCGCGCCCCGCCCACGACCTCGCCCCCGCGGGTGGCCACGACATAGACGGTGTCAAACGTGTCATACTGCTCGAATTCCAGCTCTTCGGCGTGAAACAGCGGCCATTCCAGCCGGTCGACAAAGACCTCCTTGCGCAGTTTGAGATAGTCGTTCACCAGATGCCAGCGATTCAGCCCTCCGGGGCAGGTGATGATCTCGGCCTTGTATTCCGATTCCTCGGAGGCGCGCTTTGCCGCGCTACTGAACTTTTGACTTTGTTGCATCTGAATGGTCCGTCTCAAATATATCTGTTGCGCCAATGAACACGCGCACGCCACGACTGGTGACCGCCCAAACGCCCATGTTCGAGAAGTTCACAGTGATTTTTTCGCCCAGCTCGTTGCGCTTGAAAATGGCCGCAAGATTGTCGGCCATGTCCGAGGTGAATTCTGCGGACGCATGGATCCTGACCCCTCTGGGGCGGACCCGATGTGCAATGTCCTTCATCTGTCATCCTCTGGCCAGTCCCGACGCGCCGTGGGACCATACTAGAAGACTAATTTGCTGTTGACACGGGCCTGACTTTTTGGACAGGTCTTTTAGATAGTTTCCACAAAAGGCTTGACAAACCCGCCATGCTTGAAATCGCGATTCCAAACCATGAAGCCGAACTGAAATTGCTTGAACGCATTGGCACGTCCGGATTTTTCCTGGGGTTCGGGCTGCGCTTTGGCCAGCCGGATCTCTTTCTGAATCGCTATCCCAAGGCATGGACAGACCTGTACGAGGCCGAGAACTTCTTTTTCGGTGACCCGATCGCAGTCTGGACGATTGCACGTGAAGGCTCGCTGCGCTGGTCCGCGTGCGGGTTCCCCGACCTGAGGGGGATCATGAAGCAGGCGGCGGACCATGGCCTGGTCTATGGGGCCACGTTTGTCACCAAGATCGGGGCCAAGCGTTCGTTCCTGTCGCTGGCGCGGCCCGACCGCGAACTGACGGACGAAGAGATGAC
>NZ_JBKBVD010000086.1:0-7648 GCF_046289755.1 Paracoccus sp. (in: a-proteobacteria)
GCCGCCAGCGCCTCGTCTTGCTCGGGGGGCGTCAGGGGGGCGTCGTCGGTCATTGGCTTACACAGTCCTTCAGGCGCAACAGGCTGCGGCGCAGCCAGCTGCGGACGGTATTGATCGGCATCCCCTCGCGTTCGGCCAGATCGGCATAGGTCACGCCCTCAAGATAGACCGAGCGCACGGCATGGGCCTGCGGCGCGGCCAGCTGGGCCAGACATTCATCCAGCATCCGGCGTTCCTGCGCGCGGATCGCGGCGGTCTCGGGGCCGGGCTCGCCCGAGGGCAGGCTGACGGCGGCCTCGGCCGGCGCCGTCGCCGGGCGCGATGTGCGCGCCCGCAGCCGGTCGATCGAGCGGTTGCGGGCAATGGTGATCAGCCATGTCATCGGCGACAGGCCGTTTGCGGCATAGCGCGCGGCGTTCTGCCAGATGCGGATATACACCTCCTGCAGCGTTTCCTCGGCCTCGGGGCGGTCGCGCAGCACCGACAGGCAGACCGCGTGCAGCTTGGCCGAGGTCGCCTCATACAGCTTGTCGAAGGCCTCGCGGTCGCCCAGTGCGACACGGGCGATCAGGCTTTCCAGCTCGGTTCGGCGTGCGTCGGTCAAGTGCGGCGTCCTGCATCCTGAAATTTGGCGCCACCTTATGGGCGGCTGGCCGGGCCGTCAACGCGCCCCCCGCTTGCGCCTGCGCCACGAATGCGCGATCAAGGCGCGGACGCGAGGAAAGGGCCGCTACGATGCTGGACATGAACGCCAAACCCACCGAAGAGATCGACCTGCGCGAGGTGTTCGGTCTGGACAGCGACATGAAGGTCAAGGGCTTTGCCGAACGGACCGAGCGCGTTCCCGAGATCGACAGCACCTACAAGTTCGACCCCGACACGACGATGGCGATTCTGGCCGGTTTCGCCTATAACCGCCGGGTGATGGTGCAGGGCTATCACGGCACCGGCAAATCCACCCATATCGAGCAGATCGCCGCCCGGCTGAACTGGCCCTGCGTGCGCGTGAACCTCGACAGCCATGTCAGCCGCATCGACCTGATCGGCAAGGACGCGATCAAGCTGGTCGACGGCAAGCAGGTCACCGTGTTTCACGAGGGCATCCTGCCCTGGGCCCTGCGCAACCCGACCGCGATCGTGTTCGACGAATACGACGCGGGCCGTGCGGATGTGATGTTCGTGATTCAGCGCGTGCTGGAGGCTGACGGCAAGCTGACGCTGCTGGACCAGAACGAGGTCATTACGCCGAACCCGTATTTCCGCCTGTTCGCCACCGCCAACACGGTGGGTCTGGGCGACACGACCGGCCTTTATCACGGCACCCAGCAGATCAATCAGGGCCAGATGGACCGCTGGTCGCTGGTCGCCACGCTGAACTATCTGTCCCACGACGCCGAGGCCGCGATCGTGCTGGCCAAGGTGCCGCAATACAACAACGAAAAGGGCCGCAAGACCATCAACCAGATGGTGACGCTGGCCGACCTGACCCGCACCGCCTTCATGCAGGGCGACCTGTCCACGGTCATGTCGCCGCGCACGGTCATCACATGGGCGCAGAATGCGCGGATCTTTGACAATGTCGGCTATGCGTTCCGGCTGACCTTCCTGAACAAATGCGACGAGCTGGAACGCCAGACGGTGGCCGAGTTCTATCAGCGCCTGTTCGATGAGGAACTGCCGGAAAGTGCGGCTGCCAAGGCGGTGTGATGGAAGCAATAGGTCATCGAGAGCAATTGACCGATGCCCAATATGCAGCGATCGGACGTGCCGTCCGCGGCTTTGCTGTTCTTGAGCACGCACTTGCCTCTGCGACCATTTCGCTTTTAGGCGGACCAGAATTCGACCCGGACACTATTGGTGAGCGTCAGGCGCAGGGAGTTGTACAAGCCAGCTTTGACGCGCGATTGAACCGTTTTTTGATAGCCTATGGTGAAAAGTTTCAGCGCGACCTTTGGTGCGATAGACTTGAGGAGGCCGTGAAGGGCATCCTCAAGTGGCGTAACGGGATTTGCCACGGCTTATGGTCAAACGGTGCTGACGGCGAAATGGTTCTGACGTTTTGGGACCGAGAGTCTGCGGCCGAATTTCGTGAGGCTGCACCGCAATCTCTGACCATAGAAGATTTGTATCAATTTGAGGCTGCAAGCCTCGTGAATGCAAAGCAATTGTATTCCTTAAAAGGCGGGTGAAATCATGAAAAAGACCGACAACCCCGCCGATCCGTTCAAGAAGGCTCTGACCGAGGCCACGCGCGCGCTGGCCGATGAACGCGAGCTGAATGTGACCTTCAGCGCCGATCCGGCGGGTGTGGCGGGCGATACGATGCGCCTGCCGCAGGTCAGCCGCCGGATGACCCGCGACGAGGTGCTGCTGGCGCGCGGCACCGCCGATGCGCTGGCGATGAAGCTGCGCCATCACGACGCGGGTCTGCACGCGAAATACACCCCCGCAGGCCCGATGGCGCGCGAGATCTACGAGGCGCTGGAAACCGCCCGCTGCGAGGCGCTTGGCGCCCGCGACATGCCCGGCGCGCTGTCCAATATCGACGCCCGCATCGGCGCCGAGGCCGAGAAAAAGGGCTATTCCCAGATCAGGTCGCCCGCCGATGCGCCCCTGTCGGTCGCGGCGGGCTATGTGCTGCGGCAGGCCGCCACCGGCCGGGCGCTGCCCGCGGGTGCGCAGCATGTGGCCGATCTGTGGCGCCCCTTCATCGAGGAACAGGCGGGCGGCGCGCTTGGCGATGTGGACCGCTCGCTGGCCGATCAGGCGGAATTCGCGCGGCTGTCGCGGCGCATCATCTCGGATCTGGGCTATGGCGATCAGCTGGGCGAGGACCCCGACCAGCCCGAGGATGACGAGGGCGAGGAGACCGCCGAAGAGGAAGACGAATCCGGCGACAACCAGTCGCGCGATCAGGACGACAGCGAGGATGCCGAGGCCAGCACCGACCGCAGTCAGGAGCAGACGCAGGACGAGCGGCAGGCGCAGGTCAGCATGGACGACGCCTCCGACGACGAGATGGGCGACGAGGCCGAGATGCCCGAAGCCGAGACGCCCCCCGACCTGCCGCCGCCGGTCAGCGAGGCCAGCGCCGATTATCGCGTCTTTGCCCAGACATGGGACGAGGAAATCCGCGCCGAGGATCTGGCCGATCCCGCCGAGCTGGAGCGTTTGCGCGCCTATCTGGACAAGCAGCTTGACCCGCTGCGCGGCGCCGTCAGCCGTCTGGCCAACAAGCTGCAGCGCCGGTTGCAGGCCCAGCAGAATCGCAGCTGGGAGTTCGACAAGGAAGAGGGCGTGCTGGATGCCGGGCGGCTGGCGCGGGTGGTCGCCAACCCGACCACGCCGCTGTCCTTCAAGGTCGAGAAGGACACCGAATTCCGGGATACGGTGGTGACGCTGCTGATCGACAATTCCGGCTCCATGCGCGGCCGGCCGATTTCCATCGCCGCGATCTGCGCCGATGTTCTGGCGCGCACGCTGGAGCGCTGCAGCGTCAAGGTCGAGATTCTGGGCTTTACCACCCGCGCCTGGAAGGGCGGGCAGGCGCGTGAGGCCTGGCTGGCGGGCGGGCGGCCCGCGCAGCCGGGGCGGCTGAACGATCTGCGCCACATCATCTACAAGCCCGCCGATGCGCCCTGGCGCCGGGTGCGGCCCAATCTGGGGCTGATGATGAAAGAAGGGCTGCTGAAGGAAAACATCGACGGCGAGGCGCTGGAATGGGCGCATAAGCGGCTGGTGCGGCGGGCCGAGGCGCGCAAGATCCTGATGGTCATCTCGGACGGGGCGCCGGTGGACGATTCGACCCTGTCGGTGAACCCGGCGAATTTCCTGGAACGCCATCTGCGCGATGTGATCGCCATGATCGAGAAAAAACGCATGGTCGAGCTGCTGGCCATCGGCATCGGCCATGATGTGACGCGCTATTACCAGCGGGCGGTGACGATCACCGATGCCGAGCAGCTGGCGGGCGCGATCACCGAACAGCTGGCGGCGCTGTTCGAGAGCGATCCGAAGAAGCGGGCGCGGGTGCTGGGGGCGAACCGGCGGGGGTGAGTGCGTCCCGCGCGCGCCGGGGGCGCTTCGCCCCCCGGACCCCCCGAGGATATTTGTATGAAGAAGAAGCGGGGCGTCGGGAGGGTGTGATGGAGCAGATTGAAGCGTTGGAACGCGGGTTGCCGCAGGATCTGGTTGTGGCGCTTGAGTCTTTGTTGGGCGCGCGTTTTTCTGTCGCCTCGGGGGATCGCGGGCAGCATGCGCTGTCCGAGAGCTTTCACCGTGCGCCGCCGCCCGATGCTGTCGTCTGGCCCGAGACGGTCGAGGAGGTGTCGGGCATTCTGGCGGCCTGTTCGCGTTTTGGCGTGCCGGTCGTGGCCTGGGGCACCGGCACCTCGCTGGAGGGGCACGCGCTGGCGGTGCAGGGCGGGGTGACCGTCGATCTGTCGCGGATGGACCGGGTGCTTGAGGTGCGGGCCGGGGATATGCAGGTCTCGGTCCAGCCCGGCGTCACGCGCGAGGCGCTGAACAGCGATCTGCGCGCGACGGGGCTGTTCTTTCCCGTTGATCCGGGCGCCAATGCCAGTCTGGGCGGGATGGCCGCGACGCGGGCCAGCGGCACCACCGCCGTGCGCTATGGCACCATGCGCGACAATGTGCTGGCGCTGCAGGTCGTGCTGGCCGATGGCCGGGTGATCCGCACCGGCACGCGGGCAGCGAAATCGAGCGCGGGCTATGATCTGACCGGGCTGTTTGTCGGGTCCGAGGGGACGCTTGGCATCATCACCGAACTGACGCTGCGCCTGCATGGCCAGCCCGAGGATGTCGCCGCCGCCGTTTGCGGCTTTGACGATCTGGCCTCGGCGGTGGACTGCGTGACCGCCACCATCCAGAGCGGCATTCCCATGGCGCGGATCGAGTTTGTCGATGCGCTTACCGCGCGCGCCTTCAACCTGCAATCGGGGGCCGGGCTGCCCGAGACGCCGCATCTGATGGTGGAGTTTCATGGCTCGCCCGCCTCGGTGCGCGAAGACGCGGCGCGCTTTGGTGAAATTGCCGGAGAGTTCGGGGCGACAGGGTTTGACTGGGCCGCCACCGCCGAAGAGCGGACGCAGCTGTGGCGGATGCGGCACGGTGCCTATCACGCGGCCTTTGCGCTGCGGCCCGGTGCGGCGGGGGTGGTCACGGATGTCTGCGTCCCGATGTCGCATCTGGCCGATGCGGTGGCCCGCGCCACCGCAGATATTGCCGAGGCCGGGCTGATCGGGCCGATTGTGGGCCATGTCGGTGACGGCAATTTTCATGCCCTGTTGTTGGTTGATCCCGATCTGCCCGAAGAGATCGCCGCTGCCACGGCGGTGGCGCGACGCATGGCCTGTGCGGCGCTGGCTGTCGGTGGCACGATCACCGGCGAGCATGGCGTGGGCCTGGGCAAGCGTGGGCTGATGGAGGCTGAACATGGTGAAGGCTGGCAGGTGATGGGTGCCATCAAGGCCGCGCTGGACCCTTGCGGCATTCTGAACCCCGGAAAGCTGGTTCCCGACCGGAACTAGCCTGCGCGTCATGGCGTTCTCCTGACAACCCAACGAGTTGCGAGGAAGCCAATGTCCCATAATTATGAGCCTGAAAAGGCAGCCCGGCGCCACAAGCCTGCCATCATTGGCATTATCGTGGCGCTGCTGGTGGCGCTGGCGGCGTTTCTGGTCTTCAGCCCGGGTGCGGTCGAAGACGGTGGCGACGGCATTGCAACAACCCCGCCGCCCGCCGGTGTGACCTCGACCGAGGCTGCCGGGACCGAAGCCGGGACAGCGGCACCCGTGGCGCCCGATGCGGGCACGCCTGCCGACGCGATGGAGGGCGGTGACGGCGCCATGTCCGACCCCGCGACTCCGGCGGCCCCCGCGAACTGACGCTTTCGTGACCCACAGAGCGCGGTGACTTTGTCCCGTTCCTTTGAGATAACCGCAATAATCGTGCGACAAGCGCGTGCGGGCAGGATCTCGAAAACAAAAGGAACGGGGCAGGATGAAATATCTGATCAAGCTGCTGCTTGGCGTGGTGGTATTGTCAGTCGCGGTGGCATGTTCGCGCACACCACCGCGCGGAGGCTCGCCTCAGGGCGGATACGGAGGCGGCTATCAGGTCGCGCCGGGACCGGGGGCCAATCCGCAGCTGGGCGACCGCGCCCCGCATCCCTGGAGCGGCGGTTCGCCCTATGGTCATGCCGTCCACGGCATCGACGTGTCGCGCTGGCAAGGTGACATTGACTGGATGCGGGTCCGCAATGCGGGCATCAGCTTTGCCTTCATCAAGGCGACCGAAGGAGGCGACCATAGCGATCCGAACTTCCGCCGCTATTGGGCTCAGGCGGGTCAGGCGCGCATTCCGCGCGGGGCCTATCACTTCTATTACTTTTGCCGCACCGGGGCCGAGCAGGCGCGCTGGTTCATCCAGAATGTCCCGCGCGAGGCAGGCTCGCTGCCGCCGGTGCTGGACCTTGAATGGACCAATTCGCGCAATTGCCCCCGGCGTCCGCCCGCCAGCGAGATCCACCGTGAGGCCAATATCTTCATGGATATCGTGGGCCGTCACTACGGGCAGCGCCCTGTCGTCTATACGACGGTCGATTTCTACCGCGAGAACAGTCTGGGTCAGTTGAACGCTGAATTCTGGCTGCGCTCGGTCGCGAACCACCCCAGCGTGATCTATCCGGGTCAGCGCTGGACCTTCTGGCAATATACCGGCACGGGGATCGTTCCCGGCATTCGGGGCGATACCGACCTCAATGCCTTTGCCGGCTCGGCTGCGGATTGGGGAAGATGGTTGCAGAGACGCATGGTGCGGTAAGGCCGCACCGTTGGCTGATGATCGAATTTGCGGCGCTCTATATCGGGGCGCCGCTGGCGATCGCGTTGTTCCTGCCGCCGGGGCAGTTGTTCACCGCGCTGGCGCTGGTCAGCATCGTGGGCATGGCGCTGCTGTGGCACACGGGCGGGTTCCAGTGGCGCGTGCTGGTGCGCGGCTGGCGTCGGGTGCCGTGGCTGGAGGTGGCGGGGATCAGCGCGGCCACGATGCTGGCGGGCTGGGTGATTCTGTCGATGTTTCAGCCCGAGGCGCTGTGGTGGCTGCCGCGCAACCGGCCTGAATTCCTGATCGTCATCTTCCTGCTCTATCCGCTGCTGTCGGCGCTGCCGCAGGAGCTGGTGTTCCGCCCGCTGTTCTTTCACCGCTATGGCGCAATCCTGCCGCAGGGGCAGGGGGCCATCGCGCTGAACTCGGCCATCTTCGCCTTTGCGCATCTGATGTACTGGTCGTGGATCGTGGCGCTGATGACCTTTATCGGTGGCTGGATCTTTGCCCGCGCCTATCTGCGCCATGGCTTTCCGGCGGCCTTCGTGCTGCATGCCGTGGCCGGGAACCTGCTGTTCGCCATCGGCATGGGCGTCTATTTCTACACCGGCAACGTCACCCGCCCGTTCTGAGCCCCCCTGTCAGAGGTTGACTTCCGGCCCTTTGCGCGGTTTCTGCGGGGGCTGGAAACACGGGGACCAACATCATGCACGCCTATCGCAGCCATACCTGCGGCGACCTGACCGCCGCCCATGCCGGGGATACCGTCCGCCTGTCGGGCTGGGTCCACCGCGTGCGCGAT
>NZ_JBKBVD010000087.1:0-7494 GCF_046289755.1 Paracoccus sp. (in: a-proteobacteria)
GGCGACGAAAACCTGCCGACGATCGCCGCGCGCTTTGCGCCGCGTGTTGAACCCGAGGATCAGGCTGCGGTAAGGCTCGTCGCAAATCAATGACGGGTGGGATCGTGGACAAGGATGATGTGACGCTGTCGCAGCTGGGGCTGTGCGCACCGGGCGGGCGCGACCCGCAGATCACGGGGCTGTCCATCGACAGCCGCACCGTGCGGCCCGGACACCTGTTCGCGGCCCTGCCCGGATCGGCGGTGCATGGCGGCGAATTCATCCAGTATGCGATCCGCATGCAGGCGGCGGCGGTCCTGACCGACCGGCAGGGCGCCGATATCGCCGCCGACGTGCTGGCCGGTTGGGACGGCGCGCTGATCGTGGCCGAGGACCCGCGCGCGGCCTTTGCCGGGGCGGCGTCGCTGTGGTTTCGTGACCAGCCCAACCATGTCGTGGCCGTCACCGGCACCAGCGGCAAGACCAGCGTGGCCAGCTTTGCCCGCCAGATCTGGCAGGCCCTGGGCCATAAGGCGATCAGCCTGGGCACGATGGGCGTCGAGGGCGACCACCATGCGACACTGGCCCACACCACCCCCGACCCGCTGACCCTGCATCGCGTCCTGGCCGAGGCCGTGGAGGCAGGCGTCACCCATGCCGCGATGGAGGCCTCCAGCCACGGTTTGGACCAGCGCCGCCTGGACGGGGTGCGCGTGCAGGCGGGCGCCTTCACCAATTTCAGCCAGGACCATCTGGATTATCATGCGGGCTTTGACGAATATTTCGCGGCCAAGGCGCTGCTGTTCAACCGCGTGCTGGAGGATGGCGCGGCGGCGGTCATCAACATCGACAGCCAGCGCGGCCGCCAGATGGCCGAGATCGCAACTGACCGGGGCCTGGCGCTGACCACGATCGGCACGGGCGAGAACGCCATGCTGCGCATTCTGGGCCAGCGCTATGACGCGACGGGACAGGATCTGCGGTTCTCGGTCATGGGACGGGCGCATCTGGTGCGCCTGCCGCTGATCGGCGGGTTCCAGGCCGAGAACGTGCTGGCCGCGATGGGGCTGTGCCTGGCCGCGGGCGACAGTGCCGACGACATCATCCGGGTGCTGCCGCAGCTGGTCACGGTGCGGGGCCGGATGCAGCTGGTCGCGCAGCGCGACAATGGCGCGGCGGTCTTCGTCGATTACGCGCACAAGCCCGGCGCCGTGACCGCGGCGCTGCAATCGCTGCGCCCGCATGTGATGGGGCGCATCGTCTGCGTGATCGGCGCGGGCGGCGACCGCGACCGGGGCAAGCGTCCGCTGATGGGGCAGGCAGCAGCCGATCATGCCGATGTGGTGATCGTGACCGACGACAATCCCCGGACCGAGGACCCCGCCCTGATCCGCGCTGCCATCATGGCGACCGCCGGACCCGACGCGACCGAGGTGCCCGACCGCGCCGAGGCGATCCTGCGTGGCGTCGATGCGCTGCAGCCGGGCGACGCGCTGCTGATCTGCGGCAAGGGCCATGAGACCGGGCAGATCGTGGGTCAGGACGTCTATCCCTTTGACGATGCCGAACAGGGATCGGTCGCCGTGGCGGCACTGGACGGCCGGATATGAGCCTCTGGACCGCTGAGGACGCCGCCGCCGCCACGGGCGGGCGGGCGACATCCGACTGGACCGCGACGGGCGTGTCTATCGACACCCGCACCATTGCGCCGGGCGATCTGTTCGTCGCGCTGCAGGCCAGTCGCGACGGGCATGATTTCGTGGCGCAGGCCCTGACCAAGGGGGCGGCGGCGGCGCTGGTCAGCCGCATCCCCGAGGGCGTGGCGTCGGACGCGCCGCTGCTGATCGTAGCGGACGTGCTGGCCGCCCTGGAGGATCTGGGCCGGGCGGGCCGGGCGCGCATGGCGGGCCGGGTCATCGCCATCACCGGATCCGTCGGCAAGACCTCGACCAAGGAGATGGCGCGGGTGGCGCTGGCGGGGCAGGGCGTGATCCACGCGGCCGAGGCCAGCTACAACAACCATTGGGGCGTGCCGCTGACCCTGGCGCGCATGCCCGCTGACACCGATTTCGCGATCATTGAGATCGGCATGAGCAATCCAGGCGAGATCGCGCCCCTGTCGCGCATGGCGCGCCCGCATGTGGCGATGATCACCACCGTCGCCGCCGCCCATCTGGAGGCGTTCGGCGCCATCGAGGGCATCGCCCATGAAAAGGGCGCGATATTCGAGGGGCTGCAGCCCGTGGGCCACGCGATCCTGCCCGAGGATCTGCCGGTGACGCAGATCCTGCGCGATTGCGCGGACCGGGCGGGCGCCGTCGTCGTGGGATTCGGCGAGCACGGCACCGCGCGGCCGCTGCGGATCGTGCCCCAGGACGGCGCGCTGTCCTGTCACGCGCGTATCCTGGGTGACACGCTGGCCGTTACCCTGCCTACGACGGGTCGGCATTTCGCGATGAATGCGGTCGGCGTGCTGGCCGCGCTGTCGGTGGCGGGCGCGGATGTGGCGCAGGCGGCGGCGCATCTGTCCGACTGGCACCCGCCACAGGGCCGCGGTGCGGTCGAGGATCTGGGCGACATCCGCCTGATCGACGACGCGTTCAACGCCAACCCCACCTCTCTGTCGGCGGGCCTTGCTACGCTGGCGGGCCTGCAGGGCGGACGGCGCGTGGCGATTCTGGGCGACATGCTTGAACTGGGCGCGGACGAGGTCGCGATGCACCGCGCCGTGGCCGATGATCCAGCGATGGCCGAGGTCGATCTGGTCCATTGCGCGGGGACGCGCATGCGCCACCTGTTCGATGCGCTGCCCGAGGGGCGGCGCGGATTGTGGACCGAAACGGCGGCCGAGCTGGCCGCCATTGCCCCTGACCTGATCCGTACGGGCGATCTCGTCCTGGTGAAGGGATCGAAATCCTCGCGGATTTCGGCGGTCGTGGGGGCCCTGAGGGCCCGCGCCGCCCAAGACAAAGGATAATGCCATGCTCTACTGGCTCAGCAACCTGTCCGAGGGGGGGGATTTCTTCAACCTCTTCCGGTATATCACCTTTCGGGCGGGGGCCGCGTTCTTCACGGCGCTGTTCTTCGGCTTCATCTTCGGTCGGCCGCTGATCAACTATCTGCGGCGCGTCCAGAAAAAGGGTCAGCCGATCCGCGATGACGGCCCGCAAAGCCATCTGGCCAAGGCGGGCACGCCCACGATGGGCGGCCTGCTGATCCTGTCGGCGCTGCTGTTCTCGACCCTGCTATGGGCGCGGCTGGACAACGGTTACGTCTGGATCGTGCTGCTGGTGACGGCGGGCTTTGCCGCGATCGGATTCGCCGACGACTATGCCAAGGTCACCAAGCAGAATACCAAGGGCGTCAGTTCCCGCATCCGGATGGCTCTGGGGCTGGTCATCGCGGCGCTGGCGGGCATCGCCGCGTCCCTGCTGCATCCCGACGCGCTGACCAACCAGCTGGCCCTGCCGGTATTCAAGGACGTGCTGCTGAACCTGGGCTGGTTCTTCGTGCCCTTTGCGATGATCGTGATCGTGGGGTCGGCCAATGCGGTGAACCTGACGGACGGGCTGGACGGGCTGGCCATCATGCCGGTGATGATCGCCGCAGGCACCCTGGGCATCATCGCCTATACGGTGGGCCGGGTCGATTTCACCGAATATCTGGGCGTCCACCACGTTCCCGGCACCGGAGAGATCCTGATCTTCGTCTCGGCGCTGATCGGGGGGGGCTTGGGCTTTCTGTGGTACAACGCGCCCCCGGCGGCGGTGTTCATGGGCGATACCGGGTCGCTGGCCCTGGGCGGCGCCCTGGGCGCCATCGCCGTCGTCACCAAGCATGAGATCGTTCTGGCCATCGTCGGCGGCCTGTTCGTGGTCGAGGCGCTGTCGGTCATCATCCAGGTCCTGTACTTCAAGCGCACGGGCAAGCGGGTGTTCCTGATGGCCCCCATCCACCACCATTTCGAAAAGCAGGGCTGGGGTGAGGCGCAGATCGTGATCCGGTTCTGGATCATCGCGCTGATCCTGGCACTGATCGGGCTTGCCACGCTCAAGCTGCGCTGATCTTTGCGGGGTGCGACCATAACGCGGCGGGGCGCGCGCAGCCCCCGCCCGCCGCAATCCAGGAGCCTGCCATGATCCCTGTCCAGGGCGTTGAACATCAGACCGTCGCGGTCCTCGGCCTTGGTCGGTCGGGCAAGGCGACCGCTGCGGCCCTTGCCGCGGGCGGTGCCCAGGTCGTGGCCTGGGACGACGGCAATGACACGCGCGAGGCCGCCGCGGCGGATGGCCTGCGCATCCTGGACCTGACCCGCGAGGGCAACTGGCAGGGCATCAGCCTGCTGATCGTCAGTCCTGGCATCCCGCATCTGTATCCCCGCGCGCATCCGGTCATCGCGATGGCCTGGCAACTGGGCATCCCGGTCGACAACGACATCGGCCTGTTCTTTTGCAGCTATGCGACCGGGGACTGGGATCAGTTCGAACGCGCCCCCCGGGTGATCGCGGTCACCGGATCGAACGGCAAGTCGACCACCACGGCGCTGATCCATCACGTGCTGGAGGAATGCGGCCGGCCCACGCAGATGGGCGGCAATATCGGCACCGGCGTCCTGTCGCTGGAGCCCGCCATCGACGCCGAGGTCGCGGTGCTGGAGCTGTCCAGCTATCAGACCGACCTGGCCCGCGCGCTGACGCCGGATGTCGCGGTCATGACCAACCTGTCGCCCGATCATCTGGATCGCCACGCGGGGCTGGGCGGCTATTTCGCGGCCAAGCGTCGGCTGTTCGCCGAGGGCGGGCCGGACCGCGCCGTGATCGGGGTGGACGATCCCGAGGGGCTGTATCTGGCCAATCAGCTGTCCATGGGCCCGGCGGATGATCGGGTGATCCGCGTGTCCTCGGGGCAGAAGCTGGATCGCGCGGCCTGGGCGGTCTTTGCGCGCAAGGGGTTTTTGTCGGAATACCGCAAGGGACGGCAGGCCGCATCGATCGACCTGCGCGAGATGCGCGGGCTGCCCGGTGCGCATAACCACCAGAATGCCTGCGCCGCCTATGCCGCCTGCCGCGCCGTGGGTCTGGCCCCCCGAGAGATCGAGGCCGCCTTCCACAGCTTTGCCGGACTGCCCCATCGCAGTCAGACCGTGGCCGAAATCGGCGGCGTGCGCTTTGTCAACGACAGCAAGGCCACCAATGTCGATGCCGCCGCCAAGGCGCTGCAGGCGTTTCCGCGCATCCGATGGATCGCCGGTGGCCTGGGCAAGGAGGGTGGCATCGCAGCCCTGCAGCCGCATCTGGGCGCGGTGGCCAAGGCCTATCTGATCGGCCATTCCGCCCGCGATTTCGCGCTGGAGATCGGCCAGACCCCCTACGAGATCGCAGACACGATGGAGCAGGCCGTGGCCCGTGCCGCCGCCGAGGCCGAGCCGGGTGATACCGTCCTGCTGGCCCCTGCTGCCGCCAGCTTTGACCAATATCCGAACTTCGAAAAGCGGGGCGAGCATTTCACCGATCTGGTGCTGGCCCTGACTGCCGTCCGATAGGGGCGGCCCCCACGCGACCGACCCGGCGGGTCAGCGTGTCGTCCGTCTTGTATCCTGCTGCGTTTCCCGAAAGCCTGCACCGACAGGCAAGGAGGACAGCATGACGATCATGATGGACAAGGATGCGCTGAACGCGTTCCTGGCGCGGGATTTCCCGCAGGTCGTGGGGCACTATCTGGTGGAGGCGGTCAGCGACGCCGGCCTGACGGCGCGGTTGCGGGTCGCCGACGACCACCTGCGGCCAGGCGGCACGGTCAGCGGTCCGTCGATGTTCGCACTGGCGGACCTGGCGATCTATTGTGCGATTCTGGCGCGGATCGGGCCGGTGGGGCTGGCAGTGACGACGAACGCCTCGATCGATTTCATGCGCAAGCCTGCGGCCGGCCGGGATCTGCTGGCCGAATGCCGGGTGCTGAAACTGGGCCGCGTGCTGGCGGTGGCAGAGGCGCTGATCTTCTCCGAAGGGCAGGGGGATCCGGTCGCGCGCTGTTCGATGACCTATTCGATTCCGCCGAAATCCAGCGAAATCCGGGGCGTGTGATGGGGTATTCTGATACCTAAGTTGCAATGCGTTGATTTTGCATCGGAATACATTGACAAGCGGACTTGACCGCGCGCGGGCAATCTTCGATATACCGCCATCTCTTACGATTACGACCCTGAAGGGACGACAGATGAAGACCTATACCGCGAAACCGGCGGAGATCGAGAAGAAGTGGATCCTGATCGACGCCGAGGGCGTCGTTCTGGGCCGCCTCGCCACGATCGTCGCCAGCCGCCTGCGCGGCAAGCACAAGCCCACCTTCACGCCGCACATGGATATGGGCGACAATGTCATCATCATCAACGCCGACAAGGTGCAGATGACCGGCAACAAGCGTGAAGACAAGAAGTACTATTGGCACACCGGCCACCCGGGCGGCATCAAGCATCGCACCGCGCGCCAGATCCTGGAAAGCGCGCATCCCGAGCGTGTGGTCGTGAAAGCCGTCGAGCGCATGATCAGCCGCAACAAGCTGGGCAAGCAGCAGATGACGAACCTGCGCGTCTATGCCAGCGCCGAGCATCCGCACGAGGCGCAGCAGCCCGAAGTTCTGGACGTGAAAGTCCTGAACAAGAAAAACACCCGGAGCGCATGATCATGGCTGACGACATCAAAACTCTGGACGATCTGAAATCGGCCGTCGCGGGCACCCCCGCCGCCGTCGTCGAGGCCGCCATCACCCGTGAACCGCAGCGCGACGAACTGGGCCGCAGCTATGCGACCGGCAAGCGCAAGGACGCGGTCGCCCGCGTCTGGATCAAGCCGGGCACCGGCAAGGTCACCGTGAACGGCAAGGACGTGAACGCCTATTTCGCGCGCCCCGTTCTGCAGATGATCCTGAAGCAGCCGTTCGAGGTTGCGGGCGTTGTTGGTCAGTATGACGTTCACGCCACCGTCAAGGGCGGTGGCCTGTCGGGCCAGGCGGGCGCAGTCAAGCATGGCGTCAGCCAGGCGCTGCAGCTGCACCAGCCCCACCTGCGCGCCGCGCTGAAGGCGGCAGGCTTCCTGACCCGCGATAGCCGCGTCGTGGAACGCAAGAAGTACGGCAAGGCCAAGGCTCGCCGCAGCTTCCAGTTCTCCAAGCGCTGATCCAACGGATCGATGCACATGCGAAGGCGCGCCCCCGAGGCGCGCCTTTTGCGTTTCGGCCCCGAGTCGGCAGGGGAAATCGCCCGATTCACCACGTTAATTGCCTCCAAAGCCCGGCGCCGCTCCGCTGGCGATCCTGATGTTGCCAAAGTAGGAGGCAGTAAAAGGCATGAAAAACAGCGAGATGTCAGAAATATGGCAATCAGGCGAATTTTCTTATTGCGCCCCTTTCTCACTGGGCCTAAACACCGCTTCACCGAAGGCGGGAACGCTGGAGGGGCCGGGAAGGCGGTGCTGAGAGGCGCGGTTGGATCGGGAGACATTCTGGGGATTTGGTGAC
>NZ_JBKBVD010000088.1:0-7344 GCF_046289755.1 Paracoccus sp. (in: a-proteobacteria)
GCGCATAGTGGCGCGCTTCGGATTCGTATTCCACATGCGCGGTCGAGATCGTGATCCCGCGGGCCTTTTCTTCGGGCGCGCCGTCGATCTGGTCATAGGCGCGGAATTCGCCGAAATACTTGGTGATCGCGGCCGTCAGCGTCGTCTTGCCGTGGTCAACGTGACCAATGGTCCCGATGTTGACGTGCGGTTTGTTCCGTTCAAACTTTGCCTTTGCCATGTGGGCCTCCTGATCAGCGGGGCATGGCGTGACGGCCCCGGTTTTGACGTGCGCTGCGATCTATAATCGCGCCGGGAAAAGATCAAGGGCAGGTTGCGGTCGCCACGCCATGGGGCGCATGCTGTGGCGCCGGGAACCCGCCCCGCCGGCCGCGCGTTTTGCGGCGCGACGGCGGGGCACTCCTGCCGGTATGGCAAAAGGGAAAAGCAGCATGAGTCTGGTGAAAAGTCTGGCAAAGGTCGCAGCCGGTGTGATGCTGGCCAAGGGTCTGGGCGCGGCGATGCGCGGGCAACAGGGCAGCGACACGGCGAACGGCCAGCCGCGCCGGGGCGGGATGCTCGACGGCCTGCTGGGCAACAATTCCGGCGGCGGCGGCACCAGCCTGTCGGATCTGATCGGCCGGACTTTCGGCGGTGGCACCGCAGGCGGGCCGTCGCAAGGCACGGGTCAGGGTCTGGCGGGGCTGCTCGACGGGCTGAAAGGCACCGCGGCAGGCGGTGCGCTCGGCGGGCTTCTGGGTGGCGCCTCGGGCCGTCTGGCCCAGAAAGACGCCCAACCCCGCAACGATGCCGGTCTGGGCGAGCTGCTGGACGACGCCGCCCGCCGCAACGGCGAGCCTGAAATCGCCCCCACTCCTCAGCAGAACGCCGTCGCCGGTCTGATGCTGCGCGCGATGATTCAGGCCGCCAAGGCCGACGGCCATATCGACGCGACCGAAAAACAGCGCCTGATGGATCACCTCGGCAACGAGCTCGACCCGGACGAGCGGGACTTCGTGCGCGAACAGATGGCCGCGCCCGTCGATGCGCAGGCCCTTGCCCGCGATGTGCCGCCGGGGCTGGAAACGCAGGTCTACCTGATGTCGGTGCTGGCGATCGACTTCGATGACGAGGCCGAGGCCCGCTATCTGCGCGACCTGGCGCAGGCGCTGAAGCTGTCGCCGCAGGCCGTCAACGCGCTGCATGAACGGCTGGGCGCGGCACCGCTTCACCCCTGATCTGCCCCGGCTTTTGTCATCGGCCCGGCTTTTGTCATCGAACTGCCACGCGCTTCGCATTCCCGTGATCTGTGCCGGGATCGGCGCGCGTGGCGGTTGCACCGCTCCGGCACATCTGCCAGCGTGAAAAGACAGCAATCGTCAGCCCTTCAGGAGCCAGCCATGCGTCTGACCTCGCTCGCCATCCCCGCAGCCATCCCCGCAGCCGTCCTTGCCACCATGATCGCCACCCCCCTCCTTGCCCAGACCGCCGAAGACAGCGCGGTCAAGGCGCGGCAGGGCTTTTACACCGCCATCTCGATCGAAATGAACACGCTGGCCGGCATGGCGCGGGGCGAGATTGACTATGACGAGGCCGCAGCCTCGGCGGCGGCGTCAAACCTGATGGCGCTGGCCTCCTATGACGCGCCGAAGCTGTTCATCGAGGGCACCTCGACCGATGAGATCGAGACCACCAACGCCCTGCCCGCCATCTGGCAGGACAATGACGATTTCCGCGCCAAATTCGCCGCCCTGACCCAGGCGACTTCGGGCATTGATCAGGCCGTCATGGGCGGTCAGGGCAATGTCGGCCCGGTGGTCCAGCAACTGGGTCTGGCCTGCCGCGACTGCCACCAGTCCTATCGCCGCGACCGCTGATGGCGGCGCCTGAACAGGCCCGGCGCGTCAAGGTCTGGGACCCGTTCCTGCGGGTCTGTCACTGGCTGCTGGCGGCGCTCGTCATCGCCAACTGGTGGCTTGGCCATTACGGCCCGGCGGTCATGTCCCTCCATTTCTGGCTGGGCTATGCCATCCTCGCGCTGGTCGCGGCCCGGATCGTCTGGGGCTTCATCGGCCCGGAACCCGCGCGCTTTGCCAGCTTCCTGCCCCACCCGCGCGCGCTTCTCGCTTACATGCGCGGTTTCTTCCGCCGCAGCCCCAGCCTCTGGCCGGGCCACAACCCGATGGGCGCGCTGTCGGTGCTGGCCATTCTCGGGCTTCTGCTGTGGCAGGTGGGCAGCGGGCTGATCGCGGATCCCGATGACTTCATCAATATCGGCCCGCTCGCCTCCGAGGTCAGCCGCGCCACCTCCCGCCGCGCGGTCGCATGGCACAAGACCGGCGCCGACATCATCATGTGGCTGGTGATCCTGCATGTCGCGGTGATCCTCTACTACCGGATCTGGAAGAACGAAGACCTCATCCGCCCGATGATCACCGGCTGGAAATGGGTGCGCCGCCGCTAAAGCTGCTTCTTCTTCACCCAAATATCCTCAGGGGGGAGTCGCGGCACGCGACGGGGGGCGCGAGCGCCCCCCTTCCACCTCACCCCCGGCGCTCAGGCGAACCGGTTGTCCCGCGGAAAGCCGCGCGGCGCCATCCGGCCCGCGGTGGCGCGCTTGCCCAGCCATTCGGTCAGATCCGGCTCGGTCCGGGTCTTGCCGCCGCCCATCGGCCAGGACAGCCCGCCCGCCAGCGTCAGGCAGACCGCATCCGACAGCCCGTCATCCTTCAGCAAGCCGCCACCCTTGCCATAGCGCTGCAGCCGCACGCCCTTGCCGCGCGCCATCTCCGGCAGTTCGGTCAGCGGAAACACCAGCATCTTGCGGTTCTCGCCCACCACCGCGACGTGATCGCCATGGATGGGGCGGCACAGCAGCGCATCGCCGTTCAGCACCTGCTTGCCCGATTTCGTCTGCGCCAGAATATCGCCCGCACCGACGATGAAGCCGTCGCCCGCCTTCGAGGCGACCAGATACCGCTCACCCGCGCGCCAGGGGAACATGGTGATGATCTCGGCCTCGTTGGGCAGGTCGATCATCAGGCGCAAGGGCTCGCCCATGCCGCGCCCGCCCGGCAGGTTGTTGGCCGGCAGCGTATAGAACCGCCCGTTCGAGGCGAAGACCATCAGCTTGTCGGTCGTCTCGGCATGCAGCGCAAAACCCGGCCCGTCGCCATCCTTGAACTTCAGCTCGGTCTCCAGCGGCTGATGCCCCTTCATCGCCCGGATCCAGCCCATCTTCGACAGGATCACGGTCAGCGGCTCGCGCTCGATCATCGAATCCAGATCAATCTCGGGCGTCTCGGCGGCCTCGGCCAGCGTGGTGCGGCGCTGCCCCTCGGGGCTGGACTTGCCAAAGGTGTTGCGCACCGCCTTCAGCTCATCGCCGATCCGTGCCCATTGCGCACCCTCATCGGCCAGCATCGCCTCAAGCCCCGCACGTTCCTCCGTCAGCGCGTCGCGTTCTGCGCGCAGCTCGATCTCTTCCAGCTTGCGCAGGGCGCGCAGGCGCATGTTCAGGATCGCCTCGACCTGCACATCGTTCAGGCCGAACTCGGCCATCATCACGGCCTTGGGTTCATCCTCGGTGCGGATGATCTCGATCACCCGGTCCAGGTTCAGATAGGCGATCAGATAGCCTTCCAGCACCTCCAGCCGGGCGGCGATCTTCTCCAGCCGCCAGGTCGTGCGGCGCACCAGCACCTCGCGGCGGTGATCCAGAAAGGCGCGCAGAACCTCCTTGAGGCTGCACACCTTGGGCACCCGCCCGTCGATCAGCACGTTCATGTTCAGGTTGAACCGGGTCTCCAGATCGCTGACCTTGAACAGCGCGGCCATCAGCTGTTCGGGATCGACCGTGCGGGATTTCGGCTCCAGCACGATGCGGATGTCCTCGGCGGATTCGTCGCGGATATCGCCCAGAATCGGCACCCGGCGGATCTGGATCAGCTCGGCCAGACGCTCGATCAGGCGCGATTTCTGCACCTGATAGGGGATCTCGGTGACGATGATCTGCCACTGCCCGCGGCCCAGATCCTCGACCGACCAGCGCGCGCGGACGCGAAAGGCGCCGCGCCCGGTGCGATAGGTCTCGGCGATCGACTCGCGGCTTTCGACCAGAACGCCGCCGGTCGGGAAATCCGGCCCCTGAATAATGCCCGCCAGCGTGTCCTCGCGCGCCTCGGGCGTCTTGATCAGATGCAGGCAGGCATCCACGACCTCGTGCAGGTTATGCGGCGGAATGTTCGTGGCCATGCCCACCGCAATCCCCGAGGCACCATTGGCCAGCAGGTTGGGGAATGCCGAGGGCAGCACGACAGGCTCGCTCAGCGTGCCGTCATAATTGGGGCGGAAGTCGACCGAATTCTCGGTCAGCCCGTCCATCAGCGCCTCCGAGGCGGCGGCCAGACGCGCCTCGGTATATCGCGCGGCGGCGGGGTTGTCGCCGTCGATATTGCCAAAGTTCCCCTGCCCGTCGACCAGCGGATAGCGCATGGCGAAATCCTGCGCCAGACGCGCCATCGCGTCATAGATCGCGGCGTCGCCATGGGGGTGATAATTGCCCATCACATCGCCGGTGATCTTGGCCGATTTGCGGAACGCCCCGGTGGGCGACAGCCGCAATTCGCGCATCGCATACAGAATGCGGCGATGCACCGGCTTCAGCCCGTCGCGGGCGTCGGGCAGGGCGCGGTGCATGATGGTGGACAGCGCATAGGTCAGATACCGCTCGCCAATGGCGCGGCTGAGGGGTTCGGAATGCGTGCCGTGGTCGGGTTTGGGAAGCAGATCGTCGGACATGAGCCACTGGATAGGCCGCGCCGCCCCTCCGGTCCAGATCGAAAAGCCGTCCTCCCGACCGGAACGGTGGCGCGAGATTGGCGTTGACGGGGCAACAGCCTAGTGTAACGGCAAGAACTCGACCGGGGGGACAGGGACCGCATGCTGAAATTGTCAGGACTGATGCTGGCCACGCTGGCAGGTCTTTTCGCCCTGCTGACGATCTACGGACGGGACGATCTGCGCTCTCAGCGCCGCCCCGCCGCGCCGTTGGCCACCGTGCCTCAGGACGCATCCGCCGATACCCCCGTTCTGGCCGACCCGCTTCTGGCCGACATCCCCGCCCCAGAGCCGGAACATGACGACGCGGCCCCCCTGCCCACGCCGCAGCAGACCGCTGAACAGGCCCCGCGCTTTCCCGGCCCCGCGCTGCAGGCCTCGCCCGAATTCGCAGGCCGCGCGCCCGCCGATCCCGCAGGTCCCACAGGTCCCACAGGTCCATCCGACGCGACCGCCCCGGCCTCGGGGGCACAGCTCTGGGTCACTGCCAGCCGGCTGAACATGCGCAGCGGCCCCGACAGCGGCGCCCCGGTCGTGACCGGCCTCGACGGCGGCACCGCGCTTGAGGCGCTTGGCCCCACCGATGCCGCATGGGTCCATGTCCGCGCGCCGGGCGGCCAGACCGGCTATGTCTCGGGCCAGTTCCTGTCCGACCAGCCGCAATGAACGCGCCCCGCCGCGTCCTGATCACCGGCTGCTCATCGGGCATCGGTCTTGACGCCGCGCGCCGCCTGCAGTCCCTGGGCTGGCACGTCATCGCCACCTGCCGCACGCCCCATGACATCGCCGCCCGGCAGGCCGAGGGCATCGACTGCCTGCCGCTGGATCTGGCCGACCCCGACAGCGTCGCGGCCTGCGCCAGCGCCGCCCTGTCGCGCGGCCCGCTGTCGGCGCTGGTCAACAACGCCGCCTTCGCCCTGCCCGGCGCGGTCGAGGACATGCCCCGCGACGCCCTGCGCGCGATCTTCGAGGTGAACCTGTTTGGCACCCATGACCTGACCCGCCACCTGATCCCGCAATTCCGCCAGCATGGCGGGCACATCATCAATATCAGCTCGGTCCTGGGCCTCGTCGGCATTCCCTGGCGCGGCCCCTATGTCGCCACCAAATTCGCGCTGGAGGGGCTGACCGATGTGCTGCGGCTGGAAATGCACGGCACCCCCGTCCGCGTCACCCTGATCGAGCCCGGCCCGATCACCAGCCGCATCCGCGAAAACGCCATCCCGCATTTCGAACGCTGGGTCGACTGGCAGGCCAGCCCGCGCGCCGATCAGTATCGCGCCACCCTGCTGAAACGCCTCTATGGCCCGCCCACCAAGGACCGGTTCGAGCTGCCCCCCTCGGCCGTCAGCGACCGCATCCTGACCGCCCTGACGGCGCGCAACCCCGCCCCGCGCTATTATGTCACGGCGCCCACGCGCATTTCCGGCCTCGCACGCCGGGTTCTGCCGACCCGCGCTCTGGACTGGTTCGCGCGCCGCAACTAGGCTGGCGCGCGAAAGGTGGGTCCCATGCAAGACAAGCCCCTGCTCATCGTGACCATGATCGCCATCGGCGTGGTCATGGCGATCCTGCTGACCGGCATCGGCGGCTTTGCCCGTGGCGGCGATTTCAACCGCAAACATGCCAACCGGCTGATGCGCTGGCGCCTCTACGCACAGGCCGCAGCCATCGTGGTCCTGCTGCTCTTCGTCTGGTGGAGGGCGGGCTGATGGTGGTTCTGAACCGCATCTATACCCGCACCGGCGACAAGGGCGACACCGCCCTGTCCGACGGCACCCGCGTGCCCAAGACCGATCCGCGCGTCGAGGCCTATGGCACCGTGGATGAGCTGAACGCCACGCTCGGCCTCTGCCGCCTGCATGCGACGGGCGCGCTGGCCGCCCGGATCGCGGTCATCCAGAACGATCTGTTCGATCTGGGCGCCGATCTGTCGCGCCCCGACATGGCTCTGGACGATCAGGCGGGCTATCCGGTCCTGCGCATCATCGACGCGCAGGTGGACCGTCTGGAAACCGAAATCGACGCCATGAACGCGGATCTTTCGCCCCTGCGCAGCTTCGTTCTGCCCGGCGGCAGCCCGCTTGCAGCCCATCTGCACCTGTCGCGCACCGTCGCCCGGCGGGCCGAGCGCCGCGCCATCGGGTTGCTGGCGGGCGGCGATGTGAACGGCGCCGCGATCCGCTATCTGAACCGCCTGTCCGACTGGCTGTTCGTCGCCTCGCGGGTGGCCAATGACAATGGCGCGGCCGATATGCTCTGGGTGCCGGGCGCCAGCCGCTGACGCCAACGGCGGCGGGCCGGGCATCGCAAACGCTGCGTCTTGCGTCATTTTTGGCCTGTCCTTGCCGGTTTTCCCTGTCTAACAATCGCCCCGACAGATGACGCAACATAGGGAGAGAGGCCGATGAAAGTCCTCGTGCCAGTCAAGCGCGTGATCGACTATAACGTGAAGGCCCGCGTGAAGGCGGACGGTTCCGGTGTCGATCTGGCCAACGTAAAGATGTCGATGAACCCCTTCGATGA
>NZ_JBKBVD010000030.1:0-46379 GCF_046289755.1 Paracoccus sp. (in: a-proteobacteria)
CGGTGACGGGGATGTGCGCCAGCAGCCGGTGCAGGCGCCAGAATCCCGCGCGGGCGCCGTAATCATAGATGGATTCCATGTTCCAGTGCCGCTGTCCGGGCCAGGGCTGGGCGCCGATGATCTCGGACAAAAACGCCTCGGAGGCGGCATCGCCATGCTCGATGCTGTTCTCGCCGCCCTCTTCGTAATTCACCACGATCTGGACGGCGATGCGGGCGCCGCCCGGCCATTGGGGGTCGGGTGGCGTCGGGCCATATCCTCGCAGATCGCGGCTGTAGCGCATGGGGGCCTCCGGTCGGGTTGCGTGCGGTCCACCAAAGCCAAACTTGCGCGCCACGGCAAGCGGCGCGATCGGCAATTCTGTATCAAGGAACGGGCAAAGATCGGATGGGCTTTCAATCAGCTGTTGAAAGACTTGCGCAATGCCGCCGATTGCCCGGAATCGGTGTCGGGGTCAGGCTTGGCCCGCAAGCGGCCCGCCATCACGGCCAGACGTGCCGCAAACAGGGGGAACCATGGACCGATATTTTCAGCTGAGCCAGCAGGGCACCAGCGTCAGGACCGAAGTGATCGCGGGGATCACCACCTTTCTGACGATGGCCTATATCATTTTCGTCAATCCCGACATTCTGGCCACCACCGGCATGGACCGCAATGCGGTGTTTGTGGCGACCTGCCTTGCGGCGGCGATCGGATCGCTGATCATGGGGTTCTGGGCCAACTGGCCCATCGGCATGGCGCCGGGCATGGGGCTGAACGCCTTCTTCGCATTCACGGTCGTGGGCGTCATGGGGTTCACCTGGCAGCAGGCGCTTGGCGCGGTGTTCATCAGCGGCATGATCTTTCTGCTGCTGACGGTGACCGGGCTGCGGCGCTGGCTGATCGCGGGGATCCCCACCTCGATGCGCAGCGCGATTGCGGCGGGGATCGGGCTGTTTCTGGCGATCATCGCGCTGCAATCCTCGGGGATCGTGGTGGCCAGCCCGGCGACGCTGATCACCATGGGCGATCTGACCGCGACCGGCACGCTGCTGACGATTGCGGGGTTCTTTCTGATCGTGGCGCTGGATGCGCTGCGGGTGACGGGCGCGATCCTGATCGGCATTCTGGCGATCACGCTGGCGGCGATTGCGCTGGGGGTCAGCGAATTCGGCGGGGTGATGTCGATGCCGCCCTCGATCGCGCCGACCTTCCTGCAGCTGGACCTGATGGGGGCGCTGACCTTCGGCATCTTTCAGGTGGTGCTGGTGATGGTGCTGGTCGAGGTGTTCGACGCGACCGGCACGCTGATCGGCGTGGCCAAGCGCGCGGGGCTGCTGCGCGAGGGGCCGACCCATCAGAACAAGAACCTGGGCCGGGCGCTGATGGCCGATTCGACCGCGATCACGGCGGGCTCGCTGCTGGGGACCTCATCGACGACGGCCTATGTCGAAAGCGCCTCGGGCGTGCAGGCGGGCGGGCGCACCGGGCTGACGGCGGTGGTCGTGGGGCTGCTGTTTCTGGCGGCGATGTTCTTTGCGCCGCTGGCCGGATCGGTGCCCGCCTATGCGACAGCACCCGCGCTGCTTTATGTCGCGACGCTGATGGTGCGCGAACTGGCCGAGGTGATCTGGGACGATGTGACCGAGGCCGCGCCCGCGGTGCTGACGGCCATCGCCATGCCCTTCACCTATTCCATCGCCAATGGTCTGGCCTTTGGCTTCATCAGCTATGCGGTGATCAAGCTGCTGACCGGGCGCGTGCGCGAGGTCCATGCCGCGACCTGGATCATTGCCGCGCTGTTCGTGGCCAAATACGCGATGTTCGGCGCGCATTAGCGCCGGGTGTCACGCCCCACACAAGACCGGGCTGGGCCGTCAGCGCGACGGCCCGCCCATCACCTCGGACAGTTGCGCCGCCGCTGCCGCGACCGTGGCGCCAAGTGTCTTGATATGTTCGTGCCCGATGCGATGGGCCGGACCATTGACCGAGATGCCCGCCACCGCATCGCCCGACAGATCAAAGACCGGCGCCGCGACACAGCGCATGCCGCGGGTCTTTTCCTCATCGTCAAAGGCCCAGCCGCGGGCGCGGATGCGGGCCAGATCCTCGGTCAGGGCGTCCGGATCGGTCAGCGTGCGTTCGGTCGCGCGCAGCAGCCCCCCATCGGCGCCTGCCAGCAGCGCCTCCAGCACCTGCGGGCGGCCAAAGGCCAGCAGCGCCTTGCCGATCCCCGAGGCATGCAGCGGCGCGCGGCTGCCCGGCGGAATGAAGGCGCGGATGGTTTCCTGCGTTTCGACCTGCGCGACATACAGCACCGCATCGCCGTTCAGGATGCCCAGATTGGCGGTCTCGCCGGTATGTTCCATCAGCGCGTGCAGGACCGGGCGGGCGCGCTCGACCAGCCCCGAGCGGCGCATGAAGGCCGAACCGAGGCGAAAGCTGGCCGGGCCGATATTCCAGCATTGCGTGGCCGGATCGCTTTCGACCATCCCGCGCGAGGCCAGCGTGTGCAGGATGCGATGCGTGGTCGAGGGCGGCTGGCCCGCGCGTTCGGCCACCTCGCTCAGCGTCAGATTGGGCTGGGCGGCCAGCAGATCCAGCATGTCCAGCGCGCGTTCCAGCGCCTGCACGGTGGCGGGGGCATCGGGGGTGGTCTTGCGCGGGCGGCCCCGGCGGCGCGTCGGATCGGCCATTTTCATCTCTCCGTTAAGATTGCCTTGCCGTTTGCAGCAAAATCGCGCCCCGGCCCGGCCAAAGCCTTGACGGCGCTGACCTTTGCGTCCGCATGACAGGTTTCGGAAAATTATTCCACAAAAATGTGACGTTGCGCCGCACCCAAAGCGCGCGGATGCTGCGGTCACGACGGGGGCCGCCCCTGCCGGAGGACATGCGCCCATTCTCGCATGGGGGCAGGGCGGGTCAAGTCACAGCAGTGACGCGCGGGCGGGCTTTTGCCCGTTTTCGTGCCGGTTTGCGCCGCATCGGTGCCGCATCCGGGGCGCGGGCGCGAACAGGCGGCGCAAAAGCGGTTCCGGTTTGCCGGGCGCGCGCGCGATAATCGGGCAGACGCCAGCACAAGGCATGCCCGCACAGGGAGAGGGACAGAACATGACACATCCGACCATCGGCACGCCCGCACAGCTGCGCGATCCCGACTATATGCCGCCTGTGTGGCAGGCGGTGCCTCTGGGCATCCAGCATGTGCTGGCGATGTTCGTGGCCAATGTCACGCCCGCGATCATCGTGGCCGGGGCGGCGGGCTTTGGCTTTGGCTCGAACAGCCCCGATTTCCCCGAGATGCTGTATCTGATCCAGATGTCGATGCTGTTTGCCGGGCTGGCCACGCTGCTGCAGACGGTGACGATCGGGCCGGTGGGGGCCAAGCTGCCGATCGTGCAGGGCACGTCATTCGCGTTCATCCCGATCATGATCCCGCTGGTGGCGGGCAAGGGCGTTGACGGGCTGGCGGCGCTGTTCACCGGCGTGCTGATCGGCGGGCTGTTTCACGGCGCGCTGGGGCTGGTGATCGGGCGCATCCGCTTTGCGCTGCCGCCGCTGGTGACGGGGCTGGTGGTCACGATGATCGGTCTGGCGCTGGTCAAGGTGGGCATCGAATATGCGGCGGGGGGTGTCGCGCTCAAGGCGCAGGGCACGGCGGCCTATGGCGACTGGGCCAGCTGGTCTGCCGCGCTGGTGGTGATCTTCGTCACGCTGGCGCTGAAGTTCTTTGCCCGCGGCATGCTGTCGATCTCGGCGGTGCTGATCGGGATCTGCACCGGCTATGCCTATTGCCTGATCACCGGCAAGCTGCCGGTCGAGGCGATCGTGGGAAGCTGGCAGAACGCCGCCGCCTTTGCCCTGCCGATGCCGTTCAAATACGGGTTCGAGATTTCGTTTGCGGCGATCATCGGGTTCTGCCTGATGGCCTTTGTTTCGGCGGTGGAAACCGTGGGCGACGTGTCGGGCATC
This sequence comes from Paracoccus sp. (in: a-proteobacteria), assembly GCF_046289755.1. Classification (GTDB taxonomy): domain Bacteria; phylum Pseudomonadota; class Alphaproteobacteria; order Rhodobacterales; family Rhodobacteraceae; genus Paracoccus. The sequence continues at coordinate 3,952 of NZ_JBKBVD010000030.1, forward strand.
ACCAAGGGCGGCGCCGGTCGCGAGGCCACCGACCGCGAGATCGAGGGCGCGACCTATGCCGACGGCTTCGGCACGGCGGCGGCGGGGATCTTTGGCGGGCTGCCCAACACGTCCTTCAGCCAGAACGTCGGCCTGATCGCGATGACCGGCGTGATGAGCCGCCATGTCGTGACCATCGGCGCGGTGTTCCTGATCGTCTGCGGGCTGGTGCCCAAGATCGGCGGGCTGATCCGCACCATCCCGATCGAAGTGCTGGGCGGCGGAGTCATCGTCATGTTCGGTATGGTGGTCGCGGCGGGGATTTCCATGCTGTCGGATGTGGTCTGGAACCGGCGCAACATGGTGATCTTTGCGGTGGCCCTGTCGGTCGGTCTGGGCCTGCAGCTGGAGGCGATGGGCACCGCGCCCGGCGGCGTCGATGCGCTGCAGCATCTGCCCGAGACCCTGCGCATCCTGGGCGCCTCGGGCATCCTGCCCGCCGCCCTGATCGCCATCGTGCTCAATCTGGTCCTGCCCGAGGAACTGGCCGCCGAGGCCACCGAAGAGGTCTCGGGCGGTCTGCAGGGCCATGGCACGGGGCTGAAGGCCCGCGATCCGCGGCCCTGAGCGGATTATCTTGCGGCCTTGGGTGATTTTACACCAAATCTTAAGACTGCCTTGCCCATGCTGTGTCTCGAAGGAGGCGCAGCATGGGGTATCAAGACGCAGAACCGATCTGCGGAGGAAAATATGCCGGGTTATCTGACGACACATGTGCTGGACACCGCGCGGGGCCGCCCCGCCGCGGGGATGGAGGTGGTGCTGTACCGGCTGGAGGGCGGGCAGCGATCCGAACTGGCGCGGCTGCTGACCAATGCCGATGGCCGCACCGACCGCCAGATCCTGCCCGAGGGGGAATTCTCCACCGGGATCTATGAGCTGGAGTTTCACGCGGGCGCATGGATGGACGCCACCGGCGTGGATCCGGAAAGCCCGCGCTTTCTGGACGTGATCCCGATCCGCTTTGGCATGTCGCAGCACGATCACTATCACGTGCCGCTGCTGGTCTCGCCCTTTGGCTATTCGACCTATCGGGGAAGCTGAGATGATCCCGGACACCATTATCCTGTGGGAATGGCTGGCCTTTGCGGTCCGCTGGGTCCATGTCATCACCGCCATCGCCTGGATCGGCTCGTCGTTTTATTTCATCGCGCTGGATCTGGGCCTGCAAAAGGCGCCGCATCTGCCCAAGGGCGCGCATGGCGAGGAATGGCAGGTCCATGGCGGCGGCTTTTACCACATCCAGAAATATCTGGTCGCGCCGGGCCAGATGCCCGAACATCTGACCTGGTTCAAATGGGAAAGCTATGCGACCTGGCTGTCGGGCGTGGCACTGCTGATGGTCACCTACTGGGCCGGCGCCAACCTGTTCCTGATCGAGCCTGCCAAGGCCGATCTGGCAATCTGGCAGGCCATCGCCATCTCGGGCGGGTCGCTGGCCGTGGGCTGGCTGATCTATGACGCCTTGTGCAAATCGCCGCTTGGCAACCGCCCGACGGCGCTGATGGGGTTGCTGTTCTTGGCGCTGGTGGTCATGGGCTGGGCCTATGATCAGGTCTTCACCGGCCGCGCCGCGCTGCTGCATCTGGGCGCCTTCACCGCCACGATCATGACCGCCAATGTGTTTCTGGTCATCATGCCAAATCAGCGCATCGTGGTGGCCGACCTCAAGGCGGGCCGCGCCCCCGATCCGAAATACGGCAAGATCGCCAAGCTGCGCTCGACCCATAACAACTACCTGACGCTGCCGGTGATCTTTCTGATGCTGTCCAACCACTATCCGCTGGCTTTCGCCAGCGCATACAACTGGCTGATCGCGGCGCTGATCTTTCTGATGGGGGTGACGATCCGGCATTTCTTCAACACCATGCACGCCCGCCGCGGCTATCAGTGGTGGACATGGGCGGTCACGGTGATGCTGTTCATCGGGGTCATGTGGCTCTCGGCTCTGGGCGTCAATCATGACAGCTATGACGACTCCATGGCCCGCCCCCTGACCCCGGTCGAGGCGCGGTTTGCCGAAGCCGCGGGCTTTGACGAGGTGGCGGGCACGGTGATCGGGCGCTGCTCGATGTGCCACGCCCGCGAGCCGGTCTGGGAGGGGATCCACATCGCCCCCAAGGGCGTGCTGCTGGAAACCCCCGCCGACATCGCCCGCGCCGCGCGCGAGATCTATGTGCAGGCCGGGCTGACCGACGCCATGCCCCCCGCCAATATCACCGGTATGGAGATGGACGAGCGGCATCAGATCCTGCGCTGGTTCCGCGAGGTCGGCGCCTTCGGGCTGGCGGGGTTGTGATTTTCGCTTAACACAGGCGCCCCCGCGCGCTAACAGCGATACCATGTTGGCCATGTTGCGACTTTGCCTGCTGCTGGGGGTGATCCTTGGCGTGGTGCTGCCGAAATCCTCGGCGGCGCTGGCGCAGCTTGGGCTGGTCGATGACCGCGTGGTGGTGATCTGCACCGCCGATGGCCTGGTCGAGATTTCGCTGGCCGGGACCGGCGACAGCCCCGCCCCAAAGCCACATCACGATTCGCACTGCCTGCTGGTTTACGCGCTGGACGGGGTGGTCGCGGCGCCGCAGCCCGCATGGCTGCGACTGGCGGGCGATCACCCCGTCATTGCAACGCAGGATCTGTGGCGCAGCCACGACCGGCCGAACCACGGTTTCGCCCGCGCCCCGCCGCGCGCCTGACAGACGCCGCCGATTCGTTTGTCCCTGAAACCGGCACGGCACCCGCAATGCGGGCCCGTGCAAAGGAAACCCCCCGATGATCCGACCCTTTGCCGCCGCTGCGGCCCCCACTGCCATGCGAGGCCGCCATGGCCGTCACTGAAACCCTTGCACCCGACTGCGCCGATCCCGGCCGCGCCGCCCGCCTCTACCGTGCCGCATGGCGCTGGCATTTCTATGCCGGGTTGTTCGTGGTGCCCTTCTTTCTGATCCTCGCCGTCACCGGCATGATGATGCTGTGGATCGCCCATCTGGACGGTCGCGACGGCGAGCGTATCGCCGTCACCCCGCAGGGCCAGCCTGCCAGCCTGACGCTTCAGGCCGCCGTCGCCATGACCGCCGTGCCGGGCGGCCTGCCGGTGCAATATACCGCCCCGCGCGCCCCCGATCTGGCCGCGATCTTCCGCATCGACGGGCCGCAGGGCGCGCAGTCCGTGGTGGTCGATCCCTATGAGGCGCAGGTCATCACCAGCTTTGCGCGCCGCAGCGGCTGGTACGACTGGGCCGACACTGTTCATGGCAGCCTGCTGCTGGGCGTGGCGGGCGACCGCATGATCGAGATTGCCGCCTCGCTGGGGATCATGCTGCTGGCCAGCGGTCTGTATCTGTGGTGGCCGCGCGGGACGGGCCTGCGCCGCGCCCTGATCCCCGATCCGGGCGCGCGGGGCCGGTCGCTGTGGAAATCACTGCATGCCACGACCGGGGTGTGGATCTCGGTCTTTCTGCTGTTCTTCCTGATCTCGGGCCTCAGCTGGGCGGGCGTCTGGGGGGCGAAGATGGTGCAGGCATGGTCCACCTTTCCGGCGCAGAAATGGGATGCGGTGCCGCTGTCCGATGTCACCCATGGCGGCATGAACCATGGCCCGCGCGAGGTGCCCTGGGCGCTGGAACAGACCCCCATGCCTGCCTCGGGCAGCGCGGCGGGCGCGGCGGGCGTGCCGCAGGGCACGCGGGTCACCATCGACACGGTCGACGCGCTGGCCCGGCGGATCGGGTTTCAGGGCCGCTATCAGATGAACCTGCCGCGCGGCGACACCGGCGTCTGGACGCTGAGCCGCGACAGCATGAGCACCGACAGCCCTGACCCGACCAGTGACCGCACGGTGCATGTCGACCAGTATAGCGGTCGCATCCTCGCCGATGTCGGCTATGCGGAGTATTCGCTGGCGGGCAAGGCGATGGCTGTGGGGATTGCGCTGCATATGGGCACGCTGGGTCTGTGGAGCGTGCTGGCCAACACGCTGTTCTGCCTGTCGGTGATCTTTCTCTGCATCTCGGGGATGGTGATGTGGTGGCGGCGGCGTCCTGCGGGGCAGTCGCGGCTGGCCGCGCCGCCGATGCCGCGCGACATGCCGCTGTGGAAAGGCGCCATCGTGGTGGGGCTGGTGATCGGCCTGGCCTTTCCGCTGGCCGGGCTGACATTCGCCGCGGTGCTGGCGCTGGACTGGCTGGTGCTGTCCCGCATCCCGGCGCTGAAACACGCCTTCAGCTGAGGCGCCATCGGGGGCGACAGCCCCCGGCCGGACGGCCCCCCTTCGACGGGGGGGCCGCACGGCGGCTGCCGCCCCCGGCAAGGTCTGCCCGCCTCCGCTGCTGGCCCCGCTGCTGGCCCCGGCCCGGCACTGCCCCCGGTTCAGAACCGCGCACGCAACTCGCGGGTGGCGTATTCGGCAAACATCCGCACCTTCGGGTCCTGCAGCCGCCGATGCGGCGTCAGGCAGCCGAACTGCGCGGCGGTCGGCGGGCATTCCGGCAGCACCACCTCCAGCCGCCCGGCCTCCAGATGCCCGGCCACCTCATAGAGCGGGCGGTTGGCGATGCCATGCCCCTCCAGCGCCCAGCCCAGCAGCACATCGCCGTCATCGGTGTCGAACCGCCCCGACACGGTCATCTTGCGCGGCCCCTCGGGCGTGGTCAGTGTCCAGTAATATTCCGGGCTGCGGGGATAGCGCAGCAGCAGGCAGTTGTGACCGGCCAGATCCTCGGGCTGGGCGGGCCGCCCCCGCGCCGCCAGATAGCCGGGTGCGGCCACCAGAACCCGCGGGCAATCCGCGATCTGGCGCCATTTCAGCGCCGAATCCGCAGGCTCGCCCAGAAAGAAGGCCAGGTCGATCGCATCCTCGACGATATTGATATTGCGGTCCGACAGGCGCAGCCGGATGTCCACGCCGGGATTGTCGGCGCAAAAGGGCGGGATCAGCGGCGCGATCAGCCGCCGCCCCAGCCCCAGCGGCGCCGTCAGCCGGATCACCCCCTGCGGCTTGCCCGAGAAACTGCCGACCAGCGCCTCGGCCTCGTCCAGCGTCTCGATCACCCGGCGGGCATTGTCATAAAAGGCGCGCCCGATCTCGGTCGTGGTCAGCTTGCGGGTGGTGCGGTTCAGCAACCTGACGCCAAAGCGATTTTCAAGATCCTTGATGCGATTGGAGGCAACTGCCGGGGAAAGCCGCAGATCCCTGCCGCCAGCGGTGATCGAGCCCAGCTCGACGACGCGCACGAACACGCGCAGGCTTTCCAGATAGGACATGATTGTGGTCCGCTTTCAATGAATCATGTAAAGTCTTCTATGTCAGGACCGATTTCGCAACCGCTAATTCCGGCATAGCATCGACATACGGCCAGGAAGGATGCCCATGACCCAGCTTCGGTTTCTGCTCAATGACCAACAGATCGCCCTGTCGCAGGTGGGGGCCTCGGACACGCTGCTGGACCATCTGCGTCTGGCCCGCCGCCTGACCGGCACCAAGGAGGGCTGCGCCGAGGGCGATTGCGGCGCCTGCACCGTGCTGCTGGGCCGGCTGACCGCACAGGGCCTGATCTATGAGCCGGTGAACGCCTGCATCAGGCTGCTGGCCTCGTGCCATGCCACCCATATCGTCACGATCGAACATCTGCGCGGGTCCGAGGGCGGTTTGCATCCGGTTCAGCGCGCCATGGTCGATCACCACGGCAGCCAGTGCGGGTTCTGCACGCCGGGCATCGTCATGGCGCTTTACGGGCTGTGGATGAGTAATCCGCAGGCCGATGCCGAGGCGATCGAGACCGCGCTGCAGGGAAATATCTGCCGCTGCACCGGCTATGAGCCGATCATCAAGGCTGCGCTGGCCGCAGGCGCTGCGGGCGGGCAGGCGCAGGACGCGCTGACCCGCGAACGTGCGGCAGTGACCGAGGCTCTGACCGCGATGACGGGCGGGCGGATTGATCTGGCGCGCGGCTCTGACCGGGCGATCATCCCGTCCGACACCGACGATCTGGCCCAGATCCTGCTGACCGAGCCCAAGGCCACGCTGGTCGCGGGCGCCACCGATGTCGGCCTCTGGGTGACCAAATTCATGCGCGACATCAGCCCCGCCGTGTTTATCGGCCATCTGATGAAGGACATCACCGTCGAGGGCGACACGCTGCACCTTGGCGCGGGCGTCACCTATTCCGAGGCCGCGCCCCTGATCGCCCGCCACATCCCCGCCGCGTATGACTACTGGCTGCGCATCGGCGGCTGGCAGGTGCGCAATATGGGCACGATCGGCGCCAATATCGCCAATGGCTCGCCCATCGGCGACACGCCGCCCTTGCTGATCGCGCTTGGCGCCCGGATCGTGCTGCGCCGTGGCGATCAGCGCCGCACCCTGCCGCTGGAGGAGTTCTTCATCGCCTATGGCAAGCAGGACCGCGCGCCCGGCGAGTTCGTCGAGACGGTCATCATCCCGACGCAGCCTCAGGCGCGCATCGCCGCCTACAAGATCAGCAAGCGGCGCGACAGCGACATCACCTCGGTCGCCGCAGGCTTCTGTCTTGAGGTTCAGGACGGCATCATCACCCGCGCCCGCGTGGCGTTCGGCGGCATGGCCGCGACCCCGAAACGCGCCGCCCGTGCCGAGGCGGCGCTGCAGGGCCAGCCCTTTGCGCAACCCACATTCGAGGCCGCCGCCCGCGCCGTGGCCGATGATTTCCAGCCGCTGTCCGACATGCGCGCCAGCGCCGGCTATCGTGCGGCGGTGGCGCAGAACCTGTTCCGCCGCTTCTGGCTGGAACAGTCTGACCCCGGCCTGCCCGTGCGGCTGCGCCATGCTGTGGAGGCGTGAGACATGAAAGACGAGACCACCATCCGGGGCACCGCCCATCAGGACCAGATCCATGACAGCGCCATCAAGCATGTCACCGGCCGCGCCGACTATACCGACGACCTGACCGAGCCCACGGGCACGGCCCATGCCTGCCTTGGCCTGTCCCAATGCGCCCATGGCCGCATCACCGACATGGATTTCACCGAGACGCTGGCCCATCCCGGTGTGCTGGGCGTGCTGACGGCGGCGGATCTTCCCGGCGTCAACGATGTCTCGCCGGGGGGCAAAAACGACGACCCGATCTTTGCCGAGGGTCTGGTGCAGTTCTGGGGCCAGCCCATCTTTGCCGTCGTGGCCGAGACCCGCGATCAGGCCCGCCGCGCCGCGCATAAGGCGCGCATCAGCTATGATCCGCTGCCCCATGCGCTGGACCCGATCGCCGCGCGCGATGCCGGCATGGGCTATGTGACCGAGCCGCTGACCCTGCGGCGCGGCGATGCGCAAGCCGCCATGGCCCGCGCGCCCCGCCGGACCGAGGGGCGCTTTACCATCGGGGGGCAGGACCACTTTTACCTTGAGGGCCAGATCGCCATGGCCGTGCCGGGCGAGGATGACGACATGGTCCTGCATGTCTCGACCCAGCATCCGTCCGAGGTGCAGCATATGGTCGCCCATGTGCTTGGCGCGCCCAGCCATTCGGTGGTGGTCAATGTGCGGCGCATGGGCGGGGGGTTCGGCGGCAAGGAGACGCAGATGAACCTGTTCGCCTGCGTGGCGGCGGTGGCCGCCCGGCGCTGGAACCGCGCCGTCAAGATCCGCCCCGACCGCGACGACGACATGACCGCCACCGGCAAGCGCCATGATTTCGTGGTCGATTATCAGGTGGGCTATGACGATCAGGGCCGCATTCAGGCGGTCATGGGCGACTGGTATGCCCGCTGCGGCTTTTCCTCGGACCTGTCAGGCCCGGTGACCGACCGCGCGCTGTTTCACGCCGACAACGCCTATTTCTACCCCGATGTCCGCGTCAGCAGCCATCCGATGAAGACCAACACCGTCAGCAACACCGCATTCCGCGGCTTTGGCGGCCCGCAAGGCGTGATCGTGGCCGAGCGCATGATCGAGGAAATCGCCTATGCCCTCGGCCTCGATCCGCTGGAGGTGCGCAAGCGCAACCTCTATGAAAACGGCCAGCTGACCCCCTATCATCAACAGGTCACCGACCAGATCCTGCCCCGCATCTTTGCCGAACTTGAGGCCAGCAGCGATTACCACGCGCGGCGCCGGGCGGTGCTGGACTGGAACGCGCGCAGTGGTGTGATCCGCAAGGGCATCGCGCTGGTCCCGGTCAAGTTCGGCATCAGCTTTACCGCCACCCATTTCAATCAGGCGGGGTCGCTGATCCATATCTATGCCGACGGCTCGATCCAGCTGAACCATGGCGGCACCGAGATGGGGCAGGGGCTGAACACCAAGGTGGCGCAAGTGGTGGCCGAGGCGTTCCAATGCGACATCGCCCGCATCAAGATCACCCGGACCACGACCGAAAAAGTGCCCAACACCTCGGCCACGGCGGCCTCGTCGGGGACCGATCTGAACGGTATGGCGGCGCTGGACGCGGCGGAACAGATCAAGGCCCGGCTGGTCGGTTTCGTGGCCGAACGCTGGCAGGTCGCGCCCGGTGCCGTGGAATTCACCCCCGGCCATCTCCGCGCGGGGGATCATGTCATCCCCTTCGATCAGGTGATCAAGGCCGCCTATATGGCCCGCATCCACCTGTCTGCGGCGGGGTTCTACAAGACGCCCGGGATCCACTGGGACCGCGCGACGGGGCAGGGGCGGCCCTTCTATTACTACGCCTATGGCGCGGCGGTGGCCGAGGTCTCGGTCGACACGCTGACCGGCGAATATGTGATCGACCGCGCCGATGTGCTGCATGATGTGGGCCGCTCGCTGAACCCGGCGCTGGATCGCGGTCAGGTCGAGGGCGCCTTTGTACAGGGCGCGGGCTGGCTGACCACCGAGGAGTTGTGGTGGGACGTGCAGGGCCGCCTGCGCACCCATGCCCCCTCGACCTACAAGGTGCCGCTGGCCTCGGACCGCCCGCGCATCTTCAACGTGGCGCTGGCCGACTGGTCCGAGGCATCCGAGCGCACCATCAAACGCTCCAAGGCCGTGGGTGAGCCGCCCTTCATGCTGGGCATCAGCGTGTTCGAGGCGATCAATATGGCCGTGGCCTCGGTGGCCGATTACCGCGAGCCCGCCCGGCTCGACGCCCCCGCCACGCCCGAACGGGTGCTGATGGCGGTGCAGCGGCTGCGGCCATGATCCGCGTCCGGGTCCTCTCGGCGCGCGGCTCGACCCCGCGCGAGGCGGGGGCGGAGATGCTGGTGGGCGCCAGCACCACGCAGGGCACGATCGGCGGCGGCCAGCTGGAATACATGGCCATCGACCGCGCCCGCCAGATGCTGGCGCGGGATGAGGCCATCGCGCAGATGGACATCCCCCTCGGCCCCGAAATCGGCCAGTGCTGCGGCGGCCGCGTGATCCTGTCGCTGGACCGCCACGCCGCCACGCCCACCGATCACCCCGACGCGCTGATCTTTGGCGCGGGCCATGTCGGCCGCGCCCTCGCGCGCGCGCTGGCCCCCTTGCCGGTCAACGCCATCCTGATCGACAGCCGCCCGGACGAACTGGCGCAGGCCACCGGTCCGACCCGCCTGACCGCATTGCCCGAGGCCGAAATCCGCCGCGCCCGCCCCGGCACCTCGGTCATCATTGTCACCCATGACCACGCGCTGGATTTCCTGCTGGCCGCCGAGGCCCTGACCCGCACCGACCTGCCCTATACCGGCATGATCGGCAGCGCCACGAAACGCGCGCAATTCACCCGCTTTGCCCGCGCCCGCAACCTTGACCCCGCAGCCCTGATCTGCCCGATCGGGGCGGGCTACAGCCGCGACAAGCGCCCCGAACTCATCGCCGCCTTCACCGCCGCCGAGCTGATGGCACATCTGACACATTCTTCTTCACAGAAATATCCATGCAACATCTGATCCGGGGCCGCGTCCTCGACTTTCACGCCGACCCCAACGCCACCGACGACAACCACAGCTATTGGCGGGACGGGGCGATCCTCGTCACCGACGGCATCATCACCGCACGGGGCGATCATGCCGATCTGACGCGTCAGGGGCTGATCCCCGCAGGCATTCCCGAAACCGACCACCGCCCGCATCTGATCATGGCCGGTTTCATCGACACCCATATCCATTTTCCGCAGGTGCAGGTCGTGGCCAGCTGGGGCGCGCAGCTGCTGGACTGGCTGAACGACTACACCTTCCCCGAAGAGGCGCGCTATGCCCGGCAGGGCCATGCCCCCGCCATGGCCGATGCCTTCCTGAACCTGCTGACCGCGCATGGCACCACGACGGCGGTGGCCTTCTGCTCGGTCCACAAGCAATCGGCCGAAGCGCTGTTCTCTGCCGCCCATGCCCGCAATATGGCGATGGTCGCGGGCAAGGTGATGATGGACCGCAATGCCCCGCCCGAGGTGCTGGACACGCCGCAGCAGGGCTATGACGACAGCCGCGCGCTGATTGCCGACTGGCACGGCAAGGGCCGCCAGCTTTATGCGATCACGCCGCGCTTTGCCATCACCTCGACGCCCGAACAGCTGGAGATGACCGGGCAACTGGTGCGCGAACATCCCGACTGCCACATCCAGACCCACCTGTCCGAGAATCGCGACGAGATCGCATTCACCCTGAGCCTTTACCCCAAGGCACGGGATTATCTGGATATCTACGACACCTATGGCCTGCTCGGTGACCGCACCCTGATGGGCCATGCGATCCATCTGGAACCGCGCGAGATCGCCCGCATGGCCGAAACCGGCACCCGCGCCGTCTTCTGCCCGACCTCGAACCTGTTTCTGGGCTCGGGCCTGTTCGATGAGGGCGGGCTGCGGGCGGCGGGCATCACCTGCGGCATCGCCACCGACATCGGCGGCGGCACCAGCTATTCGATGCTGGCGACGCTGGCCGAGGGCTACAAGATCCTGCAGCTGCGCGGCCAGAAGCTGCACCCGCTGACGGCGTTCCACTGGGCCACGCGCGGCAATGCCATTGCCCTGGGCATGGACCACGACATCGGCACGCTGGCACCCGGCAGTGCCGCCGATCTGGTCGTTCTGGACGCCCGGGCCACCCCGGCCATGGCCCTTCGGATGAAGCGCGCGGAAACGCTGGCGCAGGAACTGTTCATCCTCCAGATTATGGGCGACGACCGTGCCATCTCGCAGACCTATGTTGCCGGCAAGACGATGAAGGATCAGACCGCAGCGCACTGATCTGCCGCGCAGATCTGCATCGGGCCGGGCCCGCACTCTGCCATGGGTTGACGGCGGCGCGGTTCGTCTTTTGACTGTGCAGAAGCCGCGCCTGAACATCGGCGGTCAGCAACACGACAACCGGCGCACTGCGCCAAGAGGTTACTCGGTATGGGTCAGATTACTCCGGTTTTGATGGCGGGCGGCTCGGGCACGCGGCTCTGGCCCGTCTCGCGCAAGAGCTTTCCCAAGCAATTTGCGCAGCTGATCGGCGATGAGACCCTGTTTCAGGCCTCGGCCCGCAGGCTGTCGGGGCCGGGCTTTGGCGCGCCGATGGTGATGACCAATTCCGATTTCCGGTTCATCGTGGCCGAACAGCTTGAACAGGCAGGTGTTGCGCCCGGCGCCATCGTGATCGAGCCTGCGGCCCGCAATACCGCGCCCGCCATTCTGGCCGCCGCGCTGATGGCCGAGGATCCCTCGGCCCTGCTGCTGGTTGCCCCTTCGGATCATGTGATCCCCGATGTGGCGGCCTTTGCCCGCGCCGTGGAAGAGGGCGCCAGCGCGGCCCGTGCGGGCCGGATCGTGACCTTCGGCATCACCCCTGACCGGCCCGAGACCGGCTATGGCTATCTTGAACTGGCCAGCGACGGCGAGGGCCCTCAGCCGCTGGCCCGCTTTGTCGAAAAGCCGGATGCGGCGCAGGCCGCGCAGATGCTGGCGGCGGGGAATTTCCTTTGGAATGCCGGGATATTCCTGTTCCGCGCCGACGCCATGATCGCGGCCTTTCGCGCCCATGCGCCAGCCTATCTGGACCCGGTTCAGGCCGCGATTGAAAGCGCAAAGCACGATCTGGGCTTTCTGCGACTGGCCCGCGGCCCGTGGGAAGGGCTGGCCGACGATTCGATCGACTATGCCGTCATGGAAAAGGCCGACAATCTCAGCGTGGTGCGGTTTTCCGACCGCTGGTCCGATCTGGGCGGCTGGGATGCTGTCTGGCGCGAGGGGTTGGATCGGACGCCGGACGCCACAGGGGTGGTCGCCGATGCCAATTCGACCGCGATCGACTGCCAGGGGGTGCTGCTGCGTTCGGACAGCGATGATGTGCAGGTCGTGGGCATCGGGCTGAAAGACATCATGGTGGTGGCGACCTCCGATGCGGTGCTGGTGGCCGACAAGAGCCGGGCGCAGGAGGTGCGCAAGGCTGTCTCGGCGCTGAAGGCGCGCGGGTGCAAGCAGGCCGAAGCGTTCCCGCGCGACCACCGCCCCTGGGGCTGGTTCGAGACGCTGGCGCTGGACGGCCGTTTTCAGGTCAAGCGCATCGTGGTGAAACCCGGCGCGGCGCTGTCGCTGCAAAGCCATGTTCACCGCTCGGAGCACTGGATTGTGGTTTCTGGCACGGCGCGGGTGACGGTCGATGAGGCCGTGACGCTGGTGACCGAGAATCAGTCGATCTATGTGCCGCTTGGCGCGATCCACCGGATGGAGAACCCCGGCAAGGTGCCGATGGTGCTGATCGAGGTGCAGACCGGCAGCTATCTGGGCGAGGATGACATCATCCGGTACGAGGATGTCTATGCGCGCAGCAGCAGCGACTGAGGGCTGACTGTCGCTCCGCCGCCGGTTCCTGACGGAAGCAGCGGCGGAGCAGTTCCCGTCAGAGGGCGGGTTGCGGGCCGGTGGCGGTGCCCTCTGGATATTTTTTCCAAGGCAAAGTGGCTGCGGTCAGGCTGCCGCCCCGGCCGCGCGGCGGGCGGGGTCGTAGTTGAGGACCGGGGCCAGCCAGCGTTCGGTCTGTTCCAATGACCAGCCCTTGCGGGCGGCGTAGTCGCGGGCCTGATCCTCTTCGATCCTGGCCACGCCGAAGTAATAGCTGTCGGGATGGCCGATATAGAAGCCCGAGACCGAACTGCCCGGCCACATCGCCATGCTTTCGGTCAGGGTCACCCCGGTCGCGGATTCGGCGTCCAGCAGGCTGAACAGCGTCAGTTTCTCGGTGTGATCGGGCTGTGCGGGATAGCCGGGGGCGGGGCGGATGCCGTGATAGGGCTCGGCGATCAGTTCGGCCGGGGCAAAGGCCTCGTCTTTGGCATAGGCCCAGAATTCGCGGCGGACGCGTTCGTGCAGCATTTCGGCCATGGCCTCGGCAAAGCGGTCGGCCAGCGCCTTGACCATGATCGCGCCGTAATCGTCATTGCTGCGTTCATAGCGCGCCGAGATCTCGGCCTCTTCGGGGCCTGCGGTGACGACGAAGCCGCCGACATGGTCGGGGATGCCCATGGGTGCCACGAAATCCGACAGCGCCACATTGGGGCGGCCATTGCGCTTGGTCACCTGCTGGCGCAGCGTGTGCAGAGTGGCCAGTGCGGAGGTGCGGTCGGGGCCGGTGAACAGGCGGATGTCGTCGCCCGCGGCATTGGCGGGCCAGAAGCCGATGACCGCGCGGGGCCTGAACCACTGGCCCTCGATGATGCGGGCCAGCATCTCCTGCGCCTCAGCGAAGAGCTGGCGGGCGGCCTCGCCCTGTTTCTCGTCCTCCAGGATGCGGGGATAGACGCCTTTCAGCTCCCATGTCTGGAAAAACGGCGTCCAGTCGATATAGCGGGCGATCTCGGCCAGATCCCAGTCGTCGATGACCTTCGGGCCGGTGAAACCGGGGGCGGTGGGCGCGTAAGCCGACCAGTCGATTTTCAGCGCATTGGCCCGTGCGGCGGACAGGGCCAGACGGCTTTTCGCGGCCTCGGAGCGTTCGTGACGTTCGGCCACCTCGGTATATTCGGCGCGGATCCCTGCAATGTAATCGGGCGCCTGCGTGGGCGACAGCAGCGCCGAGGCGACCCCCACCGCGCGGCTGGCATCGGTGACATAGACCGCCTGACCGCGCGTATAGCGGGGCGCGATCTTGACCGCCGTGTGGATTTTCGAGGTGGTGGCGCCGCCGATCAGCAGCGGGATGGTCATCCCCTCACGCTCCATCTCGGCGGCCATATGGACCATCTCGTCCAGTGACGGCGTGATCAGGCCGGACAGGCCGATGATGTCGACATTCTCGTCGCGCGCGACCTGCAGGATCTTTTGCGGCGGCACCATCACGCCCAGGTCGATCACCTCGAAATTGTTGCAGGCCAGCACGACGCCGACAATGTTCTTGCCGATGTCATGGACGTCGCCCTTGACGGTCGCCATCAGGATCCTGCCCGCCGTTTCGCGCTCGGTGCTGCCCGAGAGGCGCTTTTCCTCTTCCATATAGGGCAGCAGGACGGCCACGGCCTGTTTCATCACGCGGGCCGATTTCACCACCTGCGGCAGGAACATCTTGCCCGCGCCGAACAGATCGCCCACCACGTTCATCCCCGCCATCAGCGGGCCCTCGATCACATGCAGCGGCCGGGCGGCGGTCAGGCGGGCCTCTTCGGTGTCGGCCTCGATATATTCGGTGATGCCGTTGACCAGCGCATGTTCCAGCCGCTTTTCGATCGGCCATTCGCGCCAGGACAGGTCCTTTTCGCGTTTCGCACCGGCGCCGTCGCCCCGGAACCGCTCGGCGATTTCCAGCAGGCGTTCGGTGCCATCGTCGCGGCGGTTGAGGACGACATCCTCGCAGGCCTCGCGCAGCGCCGGGTCGATCTGGTCATAGACGGCCAACTGACCGGCATTGACGATGCCCATATCCATGCCCGCCTGAATGGCGTGATACAGGAACACCGCATGCATCGCCTCGCGCACGGGCTCATTGCCGCGAAAGCTGAAGGACAGGTTCGACACGCCGCCCGAGACATGGGCATGGGGCAGGTTGGCCCTGATCCAGCGCGTCGCCTCGATGAAATCGACGCCATAGTTGTTGTGCTCTTCGATCCCGGTCGCCACGGCGAAGATATTGGGGTCAAAGATGATGTCTTCGGGCGGAAAGCCCACCTCATCGACAAGGATGCGGTAGGCGCGTTCGCAGATCTGGATCTTGCGCGCCGCCGTATCGGCCTGACCGTCCTCGTCAAAGGCCATGACCACGACCGCCGCACCGTAAGCCAGACAGAGGCGTGCCTGATGGCGGAACTGGTCTTCGCCCTCTTTCATGCTGATCGAGTTCACCACCGGCTTGCCCTGCACGCATTGCAGGCCTGCCTCGATCACCTCCCATTTGGAACTGTCGATCATGATCGGCACGCGGGCAATGTCGGGTTCCGCCGCCAGCAGGTTCAGATATTCGACCATGGCGGCTTTGCTGTCGATCAGCCCCTCATCCATGTTGATGTCGATGATCTGGGCGCCGTTCTCGACCTGATCGCGCGCGACCTCCAGCGCCGCCGCATAGTCGCGGTTCTTGACCAGTTTGCGGAAGCGGGCCGAGCCGGTGACATTGGTCCTCTCACCGATATTCACAAAGGGAATGTCGGGGGTCAGCACGAAAGGCTCCAGCCCCGACAGGCGCAGGTAACGATCAGGCATAGGCGGGCACCTTTCTGGGGGCGAAACCGGACACGGCCTCGGCAATGGCGCGGATATGGTCGGGCGTGGTGCCGCAGCAGCCGCCGACGACATTGACCAGACCCTCGCGGGCGAAATCGGCGACCTGAGGCGCGGTATCCTCGGGGCCTTCGTCATACTGGCCAAAGGCATTGGGCAGCCCGGCATTGGGATAGGCGCAGATCAGCGTGTCGGCCACGCCCGACAGTTCCGCCAGATGCGGGCGCATGGCCGAGGCGCCAAGCGCGCAGTTCAGCCCGATGCTCCAGGGCCGGGCATGGCGCACCGAGTGCCAGAAGGCGGTCGGCGTCTGCCCCGACAGGGTGCGCCCCGAGGCATCGGTGATCGTGCCCGAAATCATCATCGGCAGCGCCTGACCATGCGCCTCCATCGCCTGAAGGCAGGCGAAGATCGCGGCCTTGGCGTTCAGCGTGTCAAAGATCGTCTCGATCAGCAGGATGTCGGCGCCGCCTTCGATCAGCCCGTTGGCCTGTTGCAGATAGGCCACGCGCAGATCCTCGAAGGTCACGGCGCGATAGCCGGGGTCGTTCACGTCCGGGCTCATGGAGGCCGTGCGGTTCGTCGGGCCAATCGCACCGGCGACAAAGCGGGGGCGGCCATCCTGCGCGGTGGCGCGGTCCAGCGCCCGGCGCACCACGCGGGCGCCCTCGACATTCAGGTCG
Organism: Paracoccus sp. (in: a-proteobacteria); assembly: GCF_046289755.1. GTDB lineage: Bacteria > Pseudomonadota > Alphaproteobacteria > Rhodobacterales > Rhodobacteraceae > Paracoccus. The sequence continues at coordinate 20,267 of NZ_JBKBVD010000030.1, forward strand.
TGAACGGCCTCCTGCAGCCCGTAATCGGCCTGCGCGATGGTGGTGGCGGAGAAGGTGTTGGTCTCGACAATATCGGCGCCCGCGATGGCATAGCGATAGTGGATCTCTTCGACGGCTTGCGGCTGGGTCAGGATCAGCAGGTCATTGTTGCCGGTCTGCGGATGGTCGGTGTGATGGCGGCAGGCGCAGCCCGACCCGTGGCCGGTATAGTCATCCTCGCCCAGCCCCAACTGCTGGATCTGCGTGCCCATCGCCCCGTCAAGGATCAGGATACGCCGGGCTGCGGCATGGTTCAGCGCCGCAAATGCGGGCGAGGGGGACAGTCTGCCGGTCATGGTCGGGCCTTTCATCGCGAGCGCGTTCTATAGCCCGGCACAGCCCAGCCAGCAAATTCATAATTTTCGACAAAATAATGAATTTTACGCATGTCGCGCGGATCAGGGCAGCGCCACGCCCCGCTCATCCTTCAGCGTTTTCAACACGATCTCGGACCGCACCTGCGCGACCTGAGGATGCGGCAGCAGCTGCCGGTGCACGAAATCGGCAAAGCCGTCCAGATCGCGCGCCCTGATGTCGAGGATGTAATCGGCATCGCCCGAGACCGAAAACGCCTGCCGGATCATCGGCTGGGCCGCGACAAAGCGGGCGAAATCCTCTTCGCGGCCCTGCCCGTGGCCACGCAGATTGACCCTGATGATCGCCCGGAACCCATAGCCCAGCCGGGCCGCCGACAGCCGCGCCGAATAGCCCTCGATCACGCCCGCCTCTTCCAGCGCCGCCCGCCTGCGCGAGATCTGCGAGGGTGACAGCCCGACCAGATCCGCCAGCGCCGCATTGGTCAGCGCGGCATCGCGCTGCAAAGCGGCCAGCAATGCGGTATCGAACCGGTCCATGCGTATCCCTCGCGTCGATTGCCGTGAACATGCACAATCAATGCAGATGTCGCCCGGAATCACCCCCGTTTGCAAGCCCGTTGCGGCCCGGATCCGGCAGAATGACCAACAGCGAACAGGAGGAGAAAGCCATGGGTCCGTTCCCGCATGATGCCCCGAAGGCCACGATCAGCGCCACGAACCCCGCCGGCACCGACGGGTTCGAATTCGTCGAATTCGCCCATCCCGACCCTTCGGTGCTGGACCGCATCTTCCGCCAGATGGGGTTTGTCCCGGTCGCGCGCCACAAGACGAAAGACATCACGCTGTATCGTCAGGGCGACGTCACCTATCTGCTGAACGCCGAACCGGACAGTCAGGCCGCGCAATTCGTGGCCGAACACGGCCCTTGCGCGCCCGCGATGGCCTGGCGCGTGGTCGATGCGCAGGTCGCCCTGACGCGTGCGCTGGATCTGGGCGCCACCGAATATACCGGCCCCGGCAAGTCGATCGGGGCGCCTGCGGTGCGCGGCATCGGCGGCTCGCTGCTGTATTTCATCGACCGCTATGGCGATGCGGGCAGCGCCTATGACGCCGATTATGAATGGCTGGGCGAGGCCGATCCGCGCCCCGAGGGGTTCGGGTTCTTCTATCTCGACCACCTGACCCATAACGTGATCCGCGGCAATATGGACACCTGGTACAGGTTCTACCACGACACGTTCAACTTCCGCGAAATCCGGTATTTCGACATCAGGGGCAAGCAGACGGGTCTGGTCAGCCGTGCGCTGACCTCGCCCTGCGGCAAGATCCGCATCCCGATCAACGAAAGCACCGACGACCACAGCCAGATCGAGGAATATCTGCGCGACTACAAGGGCGAGGGCATCCAGCACATCGCCATCGCCACCAATGACATCTATGCGGGCACCGACAGGATCGCCGGGGCCGGGATGGAGTTCATGCCCGGACCGCCCGACACCTATTACGAGATGTCGCATCGCCGCGTCAAAGGCCATGAAGAGCCCATTGCGCGGATGCAACAGCGCGGCATCCTGATCGACGGCGAAGGCGTGGTCGGCGGTGGTGAAACCCGCATCCTGCTGCAGATCTTCTCGAAAACCGTGATCGGCCCGATCTTTTTCGAATTCATCCAGCGCAAGGGCGATGACGGCTTTGGCGAGGGCAATTTCCGCGCGCTGTTCGAATCCATCGAAGAGGATCAGATCCGCCGCGGCGTGCTCAGCGCGGAACCCGGCGCATAACGCCCATGGCCTGGACCGACTATCGCAGCGCGCCGCCGCCGGGAACGGTGATCTGTCCCGCCGCGCAGATCATCGCGGTCCACAGCATCAGCCTGACCACGGATCGCGGCAGCTTTCCCCTGATCGTGCTGCGTGACGGGGCGCTGATCCGCGCCTATGTCAACGCCTGCCCGCACCAGTATCTGCCGCTGGATTATCGCGGCAGCACCCTGCTGTCGGCGGATGGCACGAAGCTGCTGTGCACCGCCCATGGCGCCAGCTTTGACAAGACCACGGGCGAGGTGGTTCAGGGCGCCGATTGCGGGCTTGATCCGGTGCCGGTCGGCATCCGGGGCTGCGATCTGATCATCGCCGACGGGCTGTCTGGTCCGCCGGTCTGAGCCTGTGACCTCTGAGCCTGCGACCTCTGAGCCTGCGACCTCTGAGCCTGTGACCCTCGGGCGCTTTGGGCTGATCCGGCCGTGGGCTGCTCAGACCGCCAGACCAAGCTCGGCCAGCCGGGCGACCGTCCGGGGCAGGCGGGGCAGGTCGGCGTTCACCTCAAGGATCAGGCGCGCGGGGGATGGCAGGGCGGCCAGCGCATCAAAGACCGGGCGCCAGGGGATGCGGCCATCGCCCGGATGCCAGTGGCGGTCGGCATAGCCATCGGCATCCTGAAGATGGACATGGGCCAGCCGTCCCGCCGCCGCCGCAATGTAATCGACCACCGGCGGCGCGCCATAGCGGCCATGGGCCAGTTCGGCATGCCCGGTATCCAGCGACACGGCCAGCATCGGATGGTCGATCGCGGCGACCAGATCGACCCTGATGCCGGGATCGGCATCGTCGATGTTTTCCAGCACGATCTGGCAGCCGCTCTCTGCCGCCCGCGCCAGCACCGGCGACAGGCAATCGGCGGCAGCCGCGAAGATCGCGGGGCGGATGGCCGGGTAGTTGTCGCGGTTCAGGTGCTGCCAGTAGGTGAACGGGCTGTGGACGACCATCTGCGTGGCCTCCAGCGCCCCGGCGATGCGCAGCCCCTCCAGCAGGCGGTCCTGCACCACCTGACGGATGCGGCGGTCGGGATTGCCGATGTCCAGCCCCATGAAGGGGCCGTGGATGCCGCGCGGGCCGGTCTGATCCCCCAGAACGCCCTGCCAGCGCGCGACCAGGTCGTCACATTCCCCGCCGAGGGCATCCAGCGCGCAGAAATCCTGGATCTCGATGGCACGGCCCGGGGCGCAGATCCAGTCGCGAAGGGGGGCGAAATCGTCAAAGGTCAGGGCGACGCCCAGCAGCGGAGGGGACATATGCGGCTCTTTCCGGTTGCGCGATCTGCGGCAGTGATCCCGCACAAAGCGCGGTGAGGCAAGCGTTTTCAGTCGTCGCTGATCGCGCCGAGCCGGTCCAGCGCAGCCTCGAAGGCCCCCGCATCCGCGCCCAGTTCGGCGCGCAGTTCGGCCTGAAATGCCTGCGCGATCCGGCCAAGGCGGTCCATCAGGGCCTGACCGTCCGGCGTCAGGCACAGCGCGATCAGGCGCCGGTCAGTGTCATGGCCGGATTTTCCGACCAGACCGGCCTTCTGCAGGCGCGAGGCGGCGCGGCTGACCACGGATTTGTCCAGCGCCACGCGGGCATGGATGTCGCGCACGCTGACCGCGCCCGATTGCGACAGATGTGCCAGCACGCGCCATTCGGGGATGCTCAGCCCCGCCTCGGCGCCGTAGCGGGCGGCAAACCGGCGGCTGACCTGTGCCGCGGCAACCGAGAGGCGATAGGGCAGGAAGGCGTCGAGGTGAAAGCTCATCTGGGTCTCCGGTTTGCGGACAGCACAGCAGAGAGCCGTTGCGGATGCAACAAGGCATGAGCGGATGCGCGCGGCTGGGCGGGCGGGATTTTGGATATTTGAGTGAAGAAGAAAGGCAAGGCGCGTCAGGCCGTGACCAGAATGGCCATGGTGACGGCGTAGCAAAGCACCAGCAGGGCGAGGATGGCGGCGAAGAGGCGGGCGAGGAAGGGGCGCATGGGTCAGACCATCTCGAAGATTTCGCTGTCGATGCGGGTGGCGGGCACGCCGAGGCGGCGCAGGGCCGGGCGCAGCGCGTTCAGCATCGGGGCCGGGCCGCACATCATATGCGGCCAGTCGCGGCTGTCCCGGGGCAGCAGGCGGGCCAGCATGTCCTGATCTATCCGGCCGGTTTCGGTGGCGTATCCTTCGGGAGGCCAGTTTTCGGGAGGCCAGTCTTCGGGCGGGTCGGCGATGACATGGGTGACATGCAGGTCGATGTCGCGGGCGATCCGCGCCAGTTCATCCCGGAAGGCCACGTCGGACCAGTCATTGTTGGCATAGAGCAGATGGACCGGGCGCGGGTCGCGGCGGGCCTGCAGCGCGTGCAGGTTGGCGATGATCGGGGTGACGCCGACCCCGCCTGCGATCATCACGAAGCCCGGCGCATCGGCCTCGCGGTCGACGGTGAAGACGCCGTAGGGGCCGTCGATCCAGGCGATGCTGCCGGGTTCGGTCTGCGACAGGCGGGTGCTGTCATCGCCCAGGGGTTTGATCGAAAAGGTGATCCCGGGGCCTTTTTCGGGCGCGGTCGAGATGGTGAACGGGTGTTCGCGCAGGCTGAACGGGGTGCCGCCCACCGCCAGCCACGCAAACTGACCGGGGCGCCAGTCGCGCAGGGGGCGGCCCTCGGGGCGCAGCACGAGGCTGCGGATGCCGTCGCCCTCATCGCGGTTTTCGGTCACGCGCCACGGGTTGCGCCACTGATGCAGCGGGCGCAGGACGCGGGTGTAGAGGATCAGGCCCAGCCATGCCAGCGTCACCGCCAGCCACAGTGCGCGGGTGCCGTCCTGTCCGGTGAAGTAGCTGGCACCCAGCACGTGCCAGATCGCCGCGCCAAAGCCGGTCAGCGCAAGGAAGATGTGCAGGCGCCGCCACCACAGGTAATCGAGCCGCAGGCGTTTGCGGAATTCGGAACTGAGGATCAGCAGCGTGAAGCACAGCAGCGCCACCCGCCCGGCGGTCATGTGGGGCTGCGCCGTCAGCGGGCTGAGACTGCCCAGATCGTCCCGATGCCAGAGATAGAGCATGCCGAAATGGCCCAGCATCAGCGCGACCGCGCCCCAGCTGAGAAAGCGGTGAAAGACCGGCACGATGTCGGCGCCGAACGGGTGCAGCAGCGGTTTCAGTCGCCCGGTCAGCGCGAATTGCAGCCCCGCCAGCGCCAGCGCCGCAAAGCCCAACGCATAGGCCAGGTTGCGGGTGAACGGCGCGTTGGTTGGCGGATCGCCCGCAAGGATCACCACAAAGGGCAGGGCCAGCGCCACGGCTGCGGCCAGCAGCCACAGGCCGGCGCGGAGATAGACCGCCCCCGGCCGGTCGGCGGGGCGGATATGGGCGGCGGGATCGGATCGGGGCGGTGCGCGCATGGGGGTGGAACGCGGCGCCGCGGTGGCGGTTCCTGCGGCGGGTGTGGAACCTCTGCCGCAGCGATGCGGTTGGGGTGGCAATGACATGGGCGTGAGCGGGGCCGTGCGCTGATGTTGCAGCACGGATCGCAGGACAGATCGCAGGACGGATCAATGGGGGACTTGGGATGACGGACGGGCCTGTGCCCTATTGCGGCCCCGCGCCGCAGCCCGGCGCGCTGTGGCAGAGCTGGAACCTCGACCCGCTGTTGCTGGCGGGGCTGGCGCTGTTTGCGCTGGTGTTGCTGCGGTCTGCGGGGGCCGCGCGCCGGGGGCCTGCGCTGCTGGCGATCGGCGCGCTGGTGCTGGCCTTTGTCTCGCCGCTTTGCGCGATGACGGTGGCGTTGTTCTCGGCCCGCTCGGCCCATCATCTGGTGCTGATCACGCTGGCTGCTCCGGCGCTGGCGGTGGCGATGCCGGTGCTGCGGCGGCTGGCGCCCAGCCTGTCGCTGGCGGCGCTGAGCGGCGCGATGATCGCCTGGCACCTGCCGCCGGTCTATGACGCGGTCTGGCGGTCGGATCTGATCTATTGGGCGATGCAGGCGGCGATGCTGTTGCCGGCATGGGCGTTCTGGTCGGCGGTGCTGGCACCCGGCTTTGGCGGCGAAGAGGCGCTGCGTCGCGGTGTTCTGATCGGCGGGCTGGCCGGGGTCATGGGCTTTCTGGGCGTGATCCTGACATTCGCACCGCAGATCCTGTATATCCAGCATGTCGGCGGCGCGATGGCCTGGGGGATCCAGCCGCTTGTCGATCAGCAGCTTGCCGGGCTGGTCATGTGGGTGCCGGGCTTTCTGCCGGTCGCGGCCATCGCATTCGCTGTGCTGCGGCAGGGCTGGCGCCGGGGGTTTGCGGCATGATCGTGGCCGGGCTCAAGTTCCTGCATCTGGCCGCGATGCTGTGCTGGTGCGCGGCGCTGATCGCGCTGCCCCTGATGCTGTATTTCTACGGCAATGTCTGGCGCCGCACCACCGGGTCCGAGCAGACGCAGGCGCGCTATGCCGAGTTCCGGCTGATCACCCATTACGGCTATATCGCATTCGCCACCCCGGCGGCGATCATTGCGATTGCGGCGGGCACGGCGCTGATCTTTGCCGATGACGTGTTCGATCTGTGGTTTGTGGCCAAGCTGGCGCTGGTGGCGGGGATGGTGCTGGTGCATGCGTGGATCGGTCACCTGATCCTCAGTTCAGCCGAAAACCGGGGGCTGCGCGACATGCCCTCGCCCGTGTGGGCGCTGGTGCTGGGGCTGCCGCTGATGGCGGCGGTGCTGTGGCTGGTGCTGGCCAAGCCCGATCTGGGCGGGCTGACCGCGCTGATGCCCGACTTCATGCTGGCCCCCCGTGGTCAGGCAGGGGGCCAGCCATGACCGGCCCGTCAGCCGCCGGTCGCGCGTTGCGTGCCGATGCGATAGTCGAAGACCAGCTTGCCGCCATGCCAGCCGGTGATGCCGGTCATCAGCGCCGTCAGGCCCGAGATCATCGCCCCCCAGGGCAGCACAGCGCCCTGCGGATCGGGCAGACGAAAGCCCCAGTTCAGACCCAGAAGCGACAGCAGCATGACCGCGAGAATGAAATGAGTCCAACTGGCCGACCGGATGCGGATGCCGGGCACCATCAGCAATTCGACCGTGCCCGCGATGCCTGCCAGCACCCCCAGCGCAAAGGCGATGCCTGCCGCCCACAGCGCGACGCGGGGCCAGAATTCGTCGCCCGTCAGCCAATACATCCCGTCGGCGCCAAGGGTGGAAAACGCCAGCGCGATGGGGAATGCCACCATCATCGCATGGACCGGATGGCCCGACAGGGCGATCTTGGTTTCGGTGTCGTCAAAGGCCACATGTTCCTCGATCGGATCGGACAGGCGGCGGCGTTGTTTCCAGCTTCTTTTCTGGCGCATGGGCGGTCTCTCCTTGGCAGGGCTTTGGGGAACAAGGCGGCAGGGCTGCTGGCGGTTCCGCTGCTGGCCGCATGTGACGGACCGCTGAGCACGCTGGCCCCCTCGGGGCCGGCTGCGCGGGATGCGGCGCTGCTGTGGTGGGCGATGCTGGCGGGCGCGGCGCTGATCACCGGGCTGGTGATGGTGCTGCTGGTTCTGGCCATCCGCAACCGTGGCGCCCGCGCGACCGAGCGGCGCTGGATCTGGGGCTGGGGGCTGGGATTCACGCTGAGCGTGCTGACCGTGCTGCTGGGCTTTTCGCTGTGGATCGGCGAGCGGATGCTGGCGCGGGCCGACGATGCCCTGCGCGTGGGCGCGCATGCAGCCCAATGGGAATGGCGCTTTACCCAGCCCGGCCCGGACGGCCAGCCGGTCCAGACCCGCGACGTGCTGTACGTCCCGGCGGGTCAGTCCTTTGATGTCGCCATCACTGCCGCAGACGTGATCCACAGTTTCTGGGTGCCGCAGCTGGGCGGCAAGATGGATGCGATCCCCGGCCAACAGAACCTCCACCGTCTGCGCGCCGACAGCCCCGGCATCTATGAGGGGCTGTGCGCCGAGTTCTGCGGGCTGGGCCACAGCGTCATGCGCTTTACCGTCGTGGCCTATGACCCCGCCGGACCCATGCCCGATATGACAGACGCCCTGCTGACCGACGAACAGATCACAGACGAGGCCCAGCCATGACCGACAGCCACCTGCCGGGCCGCGCCGTCCCGATGGCGCCCGCCGAGGATGCCCGCGACCACGCCCAGGACATCGCCACCAACCCGCCGCAGCGCGCATTGCGCCTGCACCGCGAACTGGACCGGGCGTGGCGCGACGAGCCGGGCTGGCGCGGCTTTTTCACCTCGGTCAATCACGGCACCATCGGGCTGCGCTTCATGGTGACGGCGTTTGTGTTCTTTGCCATTGGCGGCGTGCTGGCGATGCTGATCCGGGCGCAGCTGGCCACCCGGCAGGGCGCGTTTCTGGATGTGGATCTGTATAACCAGATCTTCACCATGCACGGGACCATCATGATGTTCCTGTTCGCCATCCCCATGCTGGAGGGGCTGGCGCTGTGGCTGCTGCCCAAGATCCTCGGCGCGCGCGACATGGCGTTTCCGCGTCTCAGCGCGCTTGGGTACTGGTGCTATCTGTTCGGCGGCTCGGTCATCGTGCTGTCGCTGGTCTTTGGCGTGGCGCCCGATGGCGGCTGGTTCATGTATGTGCCGCTGGCCGACCGCACCCATACGCCGGGCATCAATGCCGATGTCTGGCTGCTGGGCGTGACCTTCGTGGAAATCTCGGCCATGGCGGCGGCGGTCGAGATCACCGTCACCATCCTGCGCTGCCGCGCCGGGGGCATGCCGCTGGTCAGGATGCCGCTGATGGGCTGGTATCTGCTGGGCACCGCCGTGATGATGCTGGTGGGGTTCCCGCCGCTGATCCTGGGCTCGATCCTGCTGGAGGTGCAGCGCGCCTTTGACTGGCCGTTCTTCGATGTGGCGCGCGGCGGCTCGCCGATGCTGTGGCAGCACCTGTTCTGGCTGTTCGGCCACCCCGAGGTCTATATCATCTTCCTGCCTGCCGCGGGCGCGCTGTCGACGATCATCCCGGTCATGGCGCGCACCACGATCCTGGGCTATGGCGCCATTGTCGCGGCCATCGTGGGGCTGGTGTTTCTGTCCTTCGGCCTCTGGGTGCATCACATGTTCACCGTGGGCATCCCGCATATGGCGCTGGCCTTCTTTTCGGCGGCCTCGGCGCTGGTGGCGGTGCCCACCGCCGTGCAGGTCTTTGCCTGGATCGGCACCCTGTGGGAGGGGCGGGTCAGTTTCCGCCTGCCCATGCTGTATATCATCGGGTTTTTCATCACCTTCGTCATGGGCGGGCTGACCGGGGTGATGCTGGCCATGGTGCCGTTCAACTGGCAGGCCCATGACACCGCCTTTGTCACCGCGCATCTGCATTACGTGCTGGTCGGAGGCTTTGTCTTTCCGATGCTGGCCGCCGTCACCTACTGGATGCCGCTGATCTGCGGGCGCTGGCGGGTCAAGGGCTTGGGCGAGGCCGCCTTCTGGCTGATCCTGATCGGCTTTCATGGCACATTCTTTCTGATGCACCTGACCGGGCTGCTGGGCATGCCGCGCCGGATCGACGTCTATCCCGCCAACCCGGAATGGGAGTGGCTGAACCTGATCTCATCGGTCTTTGGTATGGTCATGTCGGCGGGCTTTGCGCTGTTTGCCTTTGACATCATCATGCAATGGCTGTTCGGGCGCCGCAGCTGGCGCAACCCGTGGCATGCGCCGACGCTGGACTGGGCGATGCCGCTGCCCGCGCCCTCCTATAACTTCGCCTCACTGCCGGGGCCGCGCCAGCCCGATGCCTCGGCCCTGCTGCCGCTGGCGCGCGGCGAGGGGCTGCTGCCCGGCGCCCCGCGCGGCTGGCGCGAGACGCTGGTGGTCGATCCCGGCAGTGGCAGGCCCGACCATGTGGCGGTGCTGGCCACCAGCACCAACCTGCCGCTCTGGACCTCGGCGGCGATCGGCAGCTTCTTTGCGGCCATGCTGGCGGGGCTGTATTGGCTGGCGCCGCTGGGGATTGCCGCCACGCTCTGGGCGGCGTGGAAATGGGGCGAGATCATGGGCACCACCCGCCAGCATCCGCCCATCGAGGCCGCGCCCGGCCTGCACCTGCCGCTGCACTGGAACCGCCGCAACACGCTGGCGCGGACCGGGGCGCTGGCGCTGCTGCTGGCGGACGGCACGCTCTATGCCTCGCTGCTGTTCGGGGTGGGGTTCCTGACCGTGGTGGCGCCGGGCTGGCCCGCGCCCGCCAGCGGCATTGCCACGCCCCTGATGGCGGGGGCCGGGCTGCTGGCGCTGGCCGCGATGGGCGTGGGCCTGATCGCCGCCCACCGGGCCGAGGCGCTGCGCGACCGCCCCGCAGCGGTCGGCTGGGCCATGGCCGGGCTGATCGCCTGCGCCGTGGCGCTGCTGGCGCTGGCGGTGCTGGGCCTTGGCCTTGACGATCCGCGCCGCCATGCGCGGGACGCGCTGCGCGGGGCGGTGCTGGGCTTTGCCGTGGTCCATGGCGTCGTGGCGCTGATGCTGGCCTTGCGCAGCTGGCGCGACCTGTGCACCGGGCGCGCGGGCGGACAGCGGCGCGGCGCCGCCCCCGTCTGGCAGCTGTTTCAGGCGTTCTGGCTGGGAAGCTCGGTGGTCTCGGGGCTGCTGATCCTGCTGCAAGAGGTGATGTGATGGGCTGGCTCTGGCGGGCATTGGCGGCGCCGCTGCTGTGGGCGGCGCTGTTTTCGGCGATCTATGCGCTGCATGGCGCGGGCTGCAACCTGGGCTGGACCGGCCGTCCGGCACCCCTGTCGGACCTACACCATCTTGCGATGTGGCTGGTCTGGGGCGGGGGTCTGGCGCTGCATCTGGTGCTGATCCGGGTGCTGCCTGCGGGTCAGGGGCGCCCGCGCCGGCTGATCGTGATGGGGACATGGATCGGCTTTGTCTCCAGCTTGTTCACGCTGTTTCCGGTCCTTGCGACCTCTAGTTGCGTCTAGGCGCGTTGCGCGCTAGGCGCAGGCAAACGCGCGACAGAGGGCTGCATGACCGGGCTTGAGCGACATCACGGAGTGCGGCAATGACGCCGGGCGCGCGCATCGCTGCCGCGATCGCGGTGCTCGACCGGATCCTCGCCGGAGACGCCGCCGAGCCCAGCCTGCTGCGCTGGTCGCGGGGCAGCCGCTTTGCCGGGTCGGGCGACCGGGCGGCGGTGCGCGATCTGGTCTTCGGCGCGCTGCGGCGGCGCGAAACGCTGGCCGCGCTTGGCGGCGCGCGCACCGGGCGCGGGCTGATGATCGGCTGGCTGCGCGATCAGGGTCAGGATCCGGGCGTGCTGTTCACCGGGCAGGGCCATGCGCCCGCACCGCTGACCAGGGCCGAGGCTGCCACGCCCGCCCCCGATCTGCCGCCCCTTGCCGACCTGCCCGACTGGCTGCGCCCGGAATGGCGCGCCTCGCTTGGCGATCTGGCGCAGCCGGTGGCTGAGGCGATGGGCCAGCGCGCGCCGGTCTGGCTGCGCACGAACCCGGCCCGCGCCAGCCGCGAAACGGCCGCAGCCGCGCTGTCCCGCGACGGGATCGAGACGCAGCCCGCCGATGTATCGCCCACCGCCCTCTGCGTGGTGTCGGGCGAGCGGCGCCTGTCCCAATCCGCCGCCTATCGCGACGGTCTGGTCGAGTTGCAGGACCTGTCGCCGCAACTGGCCTGCGAGGCGCTGCCGCTGACACCCGGCGCGCGCGTGCTGGATTATTGCGCAGGCGGCGGCGGCAAGGTGCTGGCCTTGGCCGCCCGTCAGCCCGCCGCCCTCTGCTTTGCGCATGATGCAGCGGCGCAGCGCATGGCCGATCTGCCTGCGCGCGCCGCGCGTGCGGGGGCGCGGATCACGGTTCTGCCCCGGCCTGTGGGACATTTTGATCTGGTCGTGGCCGATGTTCCCTGCTCGGGCAGCGGCACATGGCGGCGCACGCCTGACGCCCGCTGGCGCCTGAGCCGCGCGGATCTGGACCGGCTGGCTGCGATCCAGTCGGACATTCTGGAGAAGGTCGCCGGGCTGGTCGCGCCGGGCGGGGCCCTGGCCTATATGACCTGCTCGGTTCTGGATCGGGAAAACAGACATCAGATCAATGCGTTTTGCGAGAAACATCCAGCATTTTCCATGGCTCTCAGCCAGCGCTGGACCCCGCTTGATCATGGCGGCGACGGTTTTTATCTGGCATTGCTGCGGCATCGCGGCGGATGAGATAGTCGCATTGCCTTAACGGTCCCTTAAGGTCTCGCCAGCTAGAACGGCGGGAACACGGGGCCAGAAAGGCGATTCGGATGGCGTATTGGGATGAACTGGCAGGTTTGCCACGCGGGGCCGTCTCGGCGGTTCCTCTGCTGGTTTTACCGATGGTGGTCGGGTCTGGCCTGCTGCTGGCGCTGCCCGGTGCGGGGGCGGGCATGGCCGCGATCGTGTTTTCGACGGTTGCAGTGGCCTGGTATCTTCTGGGCGGTGCCCTGTCTTTGTCGCATATCCTGCGGCGCATGCAGGCGCGCCGCGCACTGACCGCGATCCGGGGTGAGGTCGCGGCCGCGCCCGAACCGATCTGGGTCTGCGACGCGGCGGGGCGGCTTCTGTTTCAGAACGCCGCGACCCGCGACTGCTTTGCCGGTATGACCGGCGACACCATGCTGACGCTTCTGTCGCGGCTGCGCGCGGATGCGGCCTCGGATATGGCGCAACTGACCGAGCGTGCGATGCGGTTGGGTTCCGCCGAACTGGATCTGGGCGAGGGCAATGCCCTGTCGCTCAGCTGTTCGCGCGATGCGCCGCTTCAGATCTGGGCCTATCACGGCGCCGACGCGATGCCGGATCGCCACACGCTTGCCGCTGTGCTGGAGGATGATGCCGACGCGACCGATTTCGAGGCGCTGCCCGTCGCGTTGCTGCGCGTCGGTGTGGACGGTCAGATCCGTCAGGCGAATGCCGCCGCCCGCCGCCTCATGGAGGGCCGGCTTGGCGAGGACGGGACCGGACGGAACCTTGCCGCACTTCTTGACGGGCCGGGGCGTCCGCTGGGGGACTGGCTTGCCGATGCCCGCGCCGGCCGCTTGCAGAGCAGCACCGAGATCTTGCGGATGCGTCTGCCAGGTGTCCGCAGCGGCGAGTTGCGCGACCGGCACTTTCAGGTGGCGCTGGCGCCGGACCCGTCACAGAGAGGCGGCTTGTTTGCCGTGCTGACCGATATCAGCGCCATGAAAACCCTCGAGGCGCAATTCGCCCAAAGCCAGAAGATGCAGGCGATCGGGCAGTTGGCCGGGGGGGTGGCGCATGATTTCAACAACCTTCTGACCGCGATCCGCGGCCATTGCGACCTGCTGATGATCCGCCGCGACAAGGGCGATCCGGATTACGCCGACCTTGACCAGATCAGCCAGAACACCAACCGCGCCGCGGCGCTGGTGGGGCAGTTGCTGGCGTTTTCGCGCAAACAGACGCTGAAACTCGAAACGCTTGATCTGCGCGATACGCTTGCCGATCTGACCCACCTTCTCAACCGCCTTGTCGGCGAGCGCGTCGGCCTGACCATCACCCATGACCCCGCGCTGCGCCCCATCCGGGCCGACAAGCGCCAGCTTGAGCAGGTCATCATGAACCTCGTCGTCAATGCCCGCGATGCCATGCCAGAGGGCGGCGACATTGTCGTGCGCTCTGAAAACATCCGCCTCGACCAGCCTTTGCGCCGCGACCGGGCGGCGCTGACTGCGGGCGATTATGTGCGCATCTCGGTCGCCGACCGGGGCTGCGGCATCGCGCCGGATCATCTCGCCAAGATTTTCGAACCCTTCTTCACGACCAAGCGCCCCGGTGAGGGGACCGGTCTGGGGCTGTCGACGGCCTATGGCATCGTAAAGCAGACGGGGGGCTATATTTTCTGCGACAGCCAGCCCGGTGCCGGGACGACGTTCTCACTCTATTTTCCTGCCGCTCAGCACGACGCTGTGCCACAGGCCGCCATACCGGTCGCGCCCACGCGGCATCCCCGCCCGGCCGCCCGTCTTGAGAATGCGCGCAAACCCCGCCTGCTGCTGGTCGAGGATGAAGCCCCGGTCCGCGCCTTCGCCGCCCGCGCGCTCAAGCTCAGGGGCTATGACGTGATCGAGGCTGACAGTGCCGAGGCGGCGCTGGCCCTGCTGCGTGATCCCGGTCTGATGGTCGATCTGTTTCTCACCGATGTGGTGATGCCGGGCATGGACGGTCCGGCCTGGGTCCGGCAGGCGCGTCAGACCCGGCCCGATGCGGCGGTGATCTTCATGTCCGGCTATACCGAGGACATCTTTGCCGAGGGACAGGACAAAATCGCGAACTCGGTCTTTCTGCCCAAGCCCTTTACGCTGGCCGAGCTGACCCAGCTGGTGGAAGAGCGCCTCTCGGCCACCTCCTGATCCTGCACGGGACCGGGCGGGCAGGGGGTAAGCGCCACAGCTGATTTTACCACTGAATTCTCTTGCGACCAAAACGAGCAAGGCGGCATGAATGTCCTGCATTTTGGCCGCATGCAGGACATGCCCGGTGGCACGGCCGGTCCGGGCGGTGATGGCGCGCATGATGAACGCCGGTATCCGGTCCGCAAACTTCGATGGGCTGGGCGATGCCGTGCCGGCTCTTGGGTGCCGGCGTCATGACCTGGGAACAGAGCGCGGTTCAGGATCACGGTGATCCGCTGCCCGGCTGTCATTTTCTGCGCGTCCATCCGAGAAGAGGCGACCCGCGGCGCGGCGCAAACCGGCAATGCCGGTCAAGATCCTGGCTGTGCGCGAAGGCCGATGTGGCGCCGGCGGCACATGGTGTAGGCTCGACGCCTGAGCGGAACACGTGTGAAAGAATGCCTGCGCCACGCTGCAATGCCAGGCGGCGACGTGTCCGACAAAGCGATCCTGCCGATTGCCCGGACCAGGTTCACGCCGGTTGTGCAGCCCGCCTTCCTCAGCGTCCCTTGCCGGGTCGCTCGCATGGGGCGTGAACCGGCAATGCGCTTGCTGGTAAGGGGTTCATCCTGCCGCCAGATCATGCGACAGTGCAATGCCGATAGGTTGTTTTCATGACGGGCCCGACAGGTTTCGTGTTCACTGGTCACATTAAATTTTGCTGCAAGTCGAGGAACTTATGAAAGTATCTGTCTCCACCGGCCCCTCGCAGGATGCCGCACGCGATCTGGGTCGGTTCCGGATGACCTTCACGTTTCAGCTGGAAGAGGATGACAGCCTTACGGGGCAGAGCACCAATGCCGGCGGGGGGGCGATCCGTTTGGGCGCCCGGACCGCGAATTTTTACTTTCCCTTCGAATTTGATCTGCCGCATCCCGATCTGGTGGCTTTGGCCGCGCTCAAGATCATAAGCCCCTATATCGGCAGTCATCTGGAAATGGACCGGCCGGTGTCAGCGGACATGGCCCGGATGATCTCTGGCACTTATCGCCATATCAGCCGCGTCGCGACCGATGAAAAGCTGGCTCCGCGGCGCAGCACCAATCGCCTGCGCGAAAAGGCGGCGATTTCGTTTTCCGGGGGGGTGGACAGCGTGGCCGTCGCGGCAATCATGCCGCCCGATACCCCGCTCATCAAGGTGGCGCGCACCTTCCATCCCGAGATCGGCCCGTTTGAGACCTGGACCAGCAGCGACGGCCCGGTCGAGACAATGAACCGGATGCCGAATGACGCCCGCAAGATTCTGGTCCGTTCCGATTTCATGTTTCTCACCACCAACGGCAGTTACTGCCTCTATCCGGATGGCTACGCATTCACGATCCCTGTCATGCTGCTGGCAGATCATCTGGAGCTGACGCATGTTCTGACCGGCGATATCCTGGCCGCCTTTACCGGGAATGAAACCGTGACCACGCGCAATCCGGTCTCGCGTGCCGTTGCAACCTTTGCTGCGGTCGATCTGGCACTGGAATATCCGTGCAACGGCGTCAGCGAGGTCACCACGACCTCGATCGCCCGGGGGGCCGGATTGCTGGCGATCGCGTCGACCTGCGAATACGGTCCTTTCGCCAAGCCCTGCATGCGCTGCGTCAAGTGCCTTCGCAAATCGCTTTATAACTATGCCCTGTTCGGTGAAAAGCTGGGGCCGGCCGAGATAAAGCGCTTCAACAACTCGCCGGGCGTGCAGAAGCTCGCGGCGGACGAAGGACGTCTTGGCAAGTCACTGATGGCGTCTTACAAATTCTCCTTCCAGCAGATCGAGAGCGATTTTCCAGGTCCGCTCGGACAGATTCGCGAGACCGCGCTGTCGATGCGCCTTAGGGTCGGCTGGATTCCGAAGATACTGACACCCGCCTATGAGAAGCGCCCGGCTTTTGTCTATCCTGCGTTGGATCACATCCGTGATTTCGCGGCGCCGATGGCAAAGTGGGATGAACAGGAATTCCAACGGCTGGACTGGCGAAAAAACTTCGGGCCCGAAGCCGAATCGCCGCCAGCAGTGCCCCCCCCTGTGCCGGAGGTGCTTCCTCTGGCCGCACATCCCGATCAGCCGTGGTGGCAACGTCTGACATCACGTCCTGGGGGCCGGGGCTGAGGATCACGCTGGGGCGTCGGACTGCCCTTCACCCTTGCCGCAAAGCACGCTATGAGGACGACTGTCTTCTTCGCTGCCCAGACACCCCAGAATCCGACCTGAAAGGCGCACCCCATGGCCGATGATCTGCCCAACAGCTTCATGCATGGACCCGATGAGCAGGGACGTTTCGGCATCTATGGCGGCCGCTTTGTCAGCGAGACGCTGATGCCGCTGATTCTGGATCTCGAAGCCGAATACGAACGCGCCAAGACCGACCCGGAATTCTGGGCGCAGATGGACGATCTGTGGACGCATTATGTCGGCCGGCCCAGCCCGCTCTATTTCTCGGAACGGCTGACGCAATATCTGGGCGGCGCCAAGATCTACATGAAGCGCGACGAGCTGAACCATACCGGCGCGCACAAGATCAACAACGTGCTGGGCCAGATCCTGCTGGCGATCCGTATGGGCAAGACCCGCATCATCGCGGAAACCGGCGCGGGCCAGCACGGCGTGGCGACGGCGACGGTCTGCGCGCGCTTCGGGCTGAAATGCATCGTCTATATGGGCGCGCATGATGTCGAACGGCAGGCGCCCAACGTGTTCCGCATGCGCCTGCTGGGGGCCGAGGTGATTCCCGTCACCAGCGGTCGCGGCACGCTGAAGGATGCGATGAACGACGCGCTGCGCGACTGGGTGACCAATGTGCGCGACACCTTCTATTGCATCGGCACGGTCGCCGGGCCGCATCCCTATCCAGCGATGGTCCGCGATTTCCAGTCGATCATCGGCAAAGAGGTCCGCGAACAGATCACGGCGCGCGAGGGGCGGCTGCCCGACACTCTGGTGGCGGCCATCGGCGGCGGCTCGAATGCGATGGGGCTGTTCTATCCGTTCCTGGATGACGCCGAGGTCGGCATTATCGGGGTCGAGGCGGGCGGAAAGGGCGTCGACGACCGGATGCAGCATTGCGCCAGCCTGTCGGGCGGGCGCGCGGGCGTGCTGCATGGCAACCGGACCTATCTGTTGCAGGATGATGACGGCCAGATCCTTGAAGGCCATTCGATCAGCGCGGGGCTGGATTATCCCGGCATCGGGCCGGAACATGCCTGGCTGAAGGATATGGGCCGCGCCGAATATGTCAGCATCACCGATGCCGAGGCGCTGGCGGCGTTCCAGCTGTGCTGCGCGCAAGAGGGCATCATCCCGGCGCTGGAGCCCAGCCATGCGCTGGCGCATGTCATCAAGATCGCGCCCGACCTGCCCGCCGACCATCTGATCGTGATGAATATGTGCGGGCGCGGCGACAAGGACATCTTTACCGTCGCCAAGCATCTGGGCCACGACATCCAGACCTGAGACGGCGGCGGGAACAACCGGCGCGTCCGCCCTCGGGGCCGGGCGCGCCGCAGATCAGTTTTCGGCACTGACCGCGTGGCTTTGCAGCAATTCGATGGGCAGGATGTCCAGCGCGCGGCGATGCGTCGCCTCCAGCACCACCTTGGGCGCGGCGAATTCCTGCGCCGCCTGCAGAAACCGCGAGGCGCAGAGGCACCAGCGGTCACCGGGTTTCAGGCCGGGAAAGCCGAATTCGCGCCGGGGCGTGGTCAGATCATTGCCCAGATAGGCCGACATGGCCAGAAATTCCGCCGTCACGATCACGCAGACCGTGTGGCTGCCGCGATCCTCGGGGCCGGTATCGCAACAGCCGTTGCGATAAAACCCCGTCACCGGCGCGGTCGAGCATGGCTGCAACGCCCCGCCAAGCACATTTACAGACGTGTCCATCACCCCTCCATCCCGAGGGGATAGTCTAGCGCGGGGAAACTGCGACGCCAAGTCACCATTCAGACATGGAAAAGGGGCCTGCGGGCCCCTTTGACTGTCGTTGATCTTGTGTTGTTCGTCGGAGGGATCAGGCTGGCTGATCAGGCTGCGCGGCGGGCGTCAAGCTCGCTGACGACGGTGCGGGGCATCTCGTCACGGGTGAAATAGGCATACATCTGGTCAAGAGCCGCCTCGGCCTCGGCGGCGCGCTTGCGCTCGGCGATGCTGGTGGTCTTGGTGCTGGCTTGGGCCATAACTGGTCTCCGGGTTCGGGTCATCTCTCCCATGAGGGTCAAATATTGACTGACCAGTCAAAAAACCAGAGCCGGAACGCGACGTCAGGGTGCCCGCAAGGCAGGCATGCGCCCCCGGCATGGATGCAGCGCATGATACACTGCCATGTCTGCACCGTTATGTCTGCTCGGCGGGTGGCGGGTGGCGGACCTAGCCGATCCGCAGCATCCGGTGCTTTTTCTTGCCGACCGAGACCTTCAGCCCGTCGCCGATCATGCCCGCATCCAGCATCAGCTGCGCGTCGGTCACAGGCTCGTTGTTCAGGCGCAGACCGCCCTCGGCAATCAGGCGCTTGACCTCTTTGCCCGAGGGGGCCAGCCCCGACTGCACAAGCGCCTGCACGATCGACAGGCCACCGTCCAGCGCATCCGCGGCGATCAGCGCCACCTCAAGATCGCCCCCGGCGCCGCCCTGTTCAAAGACCTCGCGCGCGGTCGCCTCGGCCCGTGCGGCGGCATCCGCGCCATGCAGCAGCGTGGTGACCTCATTGGCCAGCAGGATCTTGGCGTGGTTGATCTCGGACCCGCCAAGCGCCTCCAGCCGGGCGCATTCTGCCAGCGGCAGTTCGGTATACAGACGCAGGAACCGGCCCACATCGGCGTCGGTCGAGTTGCGCCAGAACTGCCAGAACTCGTAGGGCGACAGCATCTCGCCGTTCAGCCATGTGGCGCCGCCCGCCGATTTGCCCATCTTGCGCCCGTCGCTGGTGGTCAGCAGCGGCGAGGTCAGGCCCCAGACCTGCCGGTCATCGACGCGGCGGGTCAGGTCGATGCCGTTGACGATATTGCCCCATTGATCCGAGCCGCCCATCTGCAGCTGACAGCCATGGCGGCGGTTCAGCTCAAGAAAATCATAGGCTTGCAGGATCATGTAGTTGAATTCGAGGAAGGACAGCGACTGTTCACGATCCAGCCGGGATTTCACCGATTCAAAGGACAGCATCCGGTTGACGCTGAAATGGCGCCCGATCTCGCGCAGAAAGGCCAGATAGTTCAGGTCGTCCAGCCAAAGGGCATTGTTCAGCATGGTGGCGCCGTCCGGGCCGTAATCCAGATAGCGGGCAAAGACCTGCCCCATGCCGTCGATATTGGCCTGAATGGCGGCATCGTCCAGCAGCGGGCGTTCATCGCTGCGAAATGACGGATCGCCGACCTTGGTGGTGCCGCCGCCCATCAGCGTGATGGGGCGGTTGCCGGTCTTCTGGAAGTGGCGCAGCATCATAATGTTCAGCAGATGGCCGACATGCAGGCTGGCCGCCGTCGCGTCATAGCCGATATAGGCGGTGACCGGCCCGGCCAGCAGCGCCCGGTCCAGCCCCTCATAGTCCGTGCAGTCGGCGATATAGCCGCGCTCGCGCATCACGGTCAGGAAATCGGACTTGGGGGCATAGGTCATGGGCTGTTTCCTTCTGTATGGCCGCGATATACCCGGCCCATGGGCAAAGGAAAAGGCGCGATGATCCGGGCTTTGGGGATGATGTCGGGCACCTCGATGGATGGGGTAGACGCGGCGCTGATCGACACTGACGGCGTGCGGATCGGGGGTTTCGGGCGCTGCGGGTTCCGCGCCACCTCGGGCAATGAGGCGGCGGTGCTGCACGCGGCGCTTGGCCGCTGGCCGGGTGAGCCGGGCGTGGCGGCGGCGGCGGCTTTGTCGGAAGATGCCCATGCCGCGCTGGCGACCGAGTTCCCCGAGGCCGGGGTGATCGGCTATCACGGTCAGACGCTGGCGCATGATCCCCATGGGCGCGGCACGCATCAGGCGGGCAGCGGCACGCGGCTGGCTGTGCGCACCGGGCGCCCGGTGGTCTGGGATTTCCGCAGCGAGGACGTGCGCCGGGGCGGCGAGGGTGCGCCGCTGGCGCCGTTCTTTCACTGGGCCTGCGCGCGGTGGGCGCTGGACCGGGGCGCGCTGGAGCCTGCGCCCGTGGCCTTTCTCAATCTGGGCGGCGTCGGCAATATCACCTGGCTGGACCCTCAGGCGACGGCGCCCGAGGCGCCGGGCGCCTGTCTGGCCTTTGACACCGGCCCCGCCAATGCGCCGCTGAACGACCTGATGCGCCAGCGCCTTGGCCACAGCCGCGATGAGGGCGGGCGTCTTGCGCGGTCGGGGCGGGCCGATGCGGACGCGCTGGCGCGGTTTCTGGCCGATCCGTGGTTTGACCGCGCCCCGCCCAAATCACTGGACCGCGACCATTTTGCGGCGCTGCCTGCGATGGTGGCGGCGCTGTCCGATGCGGATGCTGCAGCGACGCTGGTGGCGGTCATGGCGCAGTCGGTGGCAGCCGGGATGAGGTGGATGCCCGCCGCCCCGCAATGCCTGCTGGTCTGCGGCGGGGGTCGGCACAACGGCGCGGTGATGGCGGCGCTGGCTGCGGCGCTGCCCATGCCGGTGGCGCCGGTCGAGGCGGTCGGGCTGGACGGCGACATGCTGGAGGCGCAGGCCTTCGGCTGGCTGGCGGTGCGGGTGATGCGGGGCCTGCCGACCTCGGCCCCCGGCACGACGGCTGTGCCCGACCCCGTCTGCGGCGGCAGGATCAGCCATCCGCGCGCAGGGACGGCGGGCTGAGAATGTTCCAGGATTTCTTCTCAATATGTGTTGATCTTTATCAGGGGAACGTCCGGCGAAAGGCGGGTGTTGTGCTGTCGATGCCGGAGTGAACAACTCTGGCGAAACAGTTTCGAAGGAGACCCCATATGAAACGTCTGATGATCACGGCCGCCGCGATTGCTCTGACCACGCCCGCTTTTGCGCAGGATGCAGCAACGACCGAAGCGCCCGCAGATACCATGCAGACCGCTCCGGCTGACACGACCGGCACCATGGCCCCTGCTGATGGCACCATGGCTCCGGCTGGCGGCACCATGGCCCCGGCTGATGGTACGATGGCGCCCGCAAACGGGATTGCAACTGACGGGATGGCCGCTGATGGCGCCTATGGCGATCAGGCGCACGGCATGGCCCTGTCGGCTGAGAACCGCGGGATCACCTCGTCCTGGCTGGCCGACCGTCCGGTCTACACGACCAATCAGCCCTCGACCACGCAATGGACCGATGCGACCGGCGATGCGGTTCCGGGCGACTGGAACGAGATCGGCAACGTCTCGGATCTGGTGATGACCACCGATGGCGAACTGGTCGGCTATGTGGCTGATATCGGCGGCTTCCTTGGCCTTGGCACGCACACCGTGCTGCTGGACCGCGAGATGCTGCATATCGCGCAGTTCGGTGACGATGTCGTTCTGGCAACCAACTACACCCAGGAAGAACTGGAAGCGCTGCCGGAGTTTGACGAAGACACCGTGATGAACTGATCACGATCTGTCCTCACGAGACAGGAAGGGCCCCGCCATATTGGCGGGGCTTTTTCTGTTGGGGGAGGGGTCGTCAAGGGGGCATGTGGGCGAAGTCTGCTGTGCGGGGCGAAGCGGTCATTGATAGATGGGTCACCCCGCCGGCGTCTGGCACTGGTGCATGTATCTCGACGATATTACCACCTGATCAATTGGCACTGAGGGCACATCAAGCTCTACAAAACAGATGATCTCGTTCAGGCTTTCGAAGCGTGTCCCCTGCATTGCGCTAATTAGTGCTGGATTGAGTGCACCCGTGCGATCTTGACTGTCATTTGCATGATAGCCGTAATTGAACATGATATAGGCTGAATAGGCTTGGTAGCGCTCTTCATCCAACGTCTTCAGATCTGGCACGGCCGCGATCAAGTGATCGACTATACCGTCCTTCGTATCTAGATTCTCCCTCCGAAAAACAAACATCTGGACAGCTAGGCCGACCGCCCCAGCTTCATCCGGCAAAGGGTATCCGGTATAGTCGATCTTGACGATGTTGTTGTGGATATAGAGGGCATCGAAGACATTGCAGGGCTCTTCTTCAAATCGCCCGTTTTGGGCAAGTAAATCTACCGCTGAAATGCAACTTCCCCACGCTTGGACTGGCGCGCTGGCGTAAAAGACAAGCGCCATAATCCGCAAGCGCCGTTTCAGTTTACCTGCCCTATCAATCATAGTTCTCTGCAACTCCGCAGCTTATGCAGACTCCAGCAAAGCGTATCCTAATAGGGAATGCTAGAGGTAGATTGCGACTGTCGGACATGGGCTCAAACCAACGCCCCTTCACCCTTTCAGCCACGCCACACCCACCACAACGTCCCGCCCCCGCTCACTCTTCCGGGCGGTTGCGCAGGCGGAGGCGGGCCAGATGGTCCTGCTCGTCGCTCTGGCGTTGGGCGGCAAGGGCCTGGGCCACGCAGTCCAGATGCGCCTCCAGCTCGGCGCGGGCGCGCTGGCCGTCGCGGGCCTGAAGGGCGGCGTTGATGGCGGCGTGCTGGTCCAGAATGCGGTCGCGCAGGTCCGAGCGGGCAAAGATGCGGGGCCGGTTGAACAGCATCCCCTGACGCAGCAGGTCCTGCATCGCGCGCATCATGTGCAGCGCAATGACATTGTGGCTGGCCTCGACGATGGCCATGTGGAAATCGGCATCCAGCGCCGCCTCGGCCTCGGGATTGCCGGTGGCATGGGCGTGGCGCATGGCGGTGACGATGCGGTCCAGAACTTCGAGGTCGGTCTCGCCCGCCTGACGGGCGGCGCGTTCGGCGGCCAGCCCCTCAAGATCCTTGCGGAATTTCAGGAAATCATCCGCCGCGCGGGGGTGGCGCGCGATCAGGCGCACCAGCGCGGGGGAAAAGGCGCTGCCCAGAACCTCGGCCACAAAGATGCCGTGGCCGGGGCGGGCGGTCAGCAGCCCGTCGGTCTGCATCTGCGCCAGCGCCTCGCGCAGGGAGGGGCGGCTGACGCCCATCCGCTCGGCCAGATCGCGTTCGGCGGGCAGGCGTTCGCCGGGGCGCAACACGCCTTGCAGGATCAGGGATTCGATCTGGCGGATGACGGACAGCGACAATTTGCCGGCGTCGATCTTTTCATAGGGCATGGCAGGCACCGGTTCGGGAAAGGCCAGTTCCAGCCATATGGGCCGGGGTCGCGAAAAAACGAAGGGGCCAACAAAAGGGGCCAACAAAAGAGGCCGGTGTGACCCGGCCCCTTTGACTGTCGTGGTTACTGCGTCGGGCGGATCAGAATCTCGACCCGGCGGTTCTGCGCGCGGCCCTGTGCGGTGTCGTTCGAGGCGACCGGCTGGGTGGCGGCGCGACCGGCGGCCGACAGGCGGCCCTGGTTCACGCCAGCCGCAGCAAGGATGCCCGCGACCGATTGCGCGCGGCGCTGCGACAGATCCTGGTTGATGGCCACGGTGCCGGTGTTGTCGGTATGGCCGATCACCTCGACGCGGCTGTTGGGATACTGGTTCAGGTTGCGCGCGACGGCGTAGAGATCCTGCTGCGCCGGGCCCGACACGGCGGCCGAGTTCGTCGCAAAGAGGATGCCGTCGGGCATCACGACCTGCAGATAAGAGCCGTGGTTGATCACCTGAATGTTGGGGTTGCTCAGCGACTGCTGCAGCGCCTGGGCCTGACGGTCCAGAATATTGCCCGCGACCGCGCCGACGGCGGCCCCGACAATGGCGCCGCGTGCGGCGTCGCGGCCCTGATTGTTGCTGTCGTCATCGCGCGTGCCGCCATAAAGCGCGCCCAGAGCGGCGCCGGCAAGGGCGCCCTGCTGGGTGCGGCTCATGCCGGTGGCGGTGCCGGTGCCGGTGCCGGTCCCGTTCATGCCGGGCTGGGCGCAGGCGCCGAGGACCATGAGGGCCGATACGGCGACGATGGTGGTGCTGCGGAGTTTCATGCGGCTCCCTTTCCTTGTCATGAGGCGGGCGCGTCACGGCGCCGCCGAAGTGGACAGCCAGGTACCGATTCCGGCCCATGCTGTAACGCGCGTCACGCTGTCGCAGTTCCCGCTGAAAGAAAAGGCAAACTTTGGTGAAGCATGCAGAGGGGCGCGCGTTAAGCGGAATCGCGTCAGGCGCTTGCAATGCCGCGCCGGTGAGGCGACAAGCGGGGCTGTCATGGCCCCTATGTCCCGCATCCCGTCTGCGCTGCCTTTCGGCGATCAGGTCGCGATCTTTTCGCGGCTGGCAAGTGCTGCTCCGGCGCCCGAGACCGAACTGGAATTCCTGAACCCCTTCACGCTGGTTGTCGCGGTGGCCCTGTCGGCGCAGGCGACCGATGTGGGGGTGAACCGCGCCACGCGGGGGCTGTTTGCCGTCGCCTCCAGCCCGGCGCAGATGCTGGAACTGGGGGTCGAGGGGGTGACCGAACATATCCGCACCATCGGCCTGTTCCGGCAGAAGGCCAGGAACGTCATCGCCCTGTCGCGGATTCTGGTCGAGGACTATGGCGGCGCCGTGCCCGACAGCCGCGCCGCGCTGATGTCGCTGCCCGGCGTGGGGCGCAAGACCGCGAATGTGGTCCTGTCGACCGCCTTCGGCCATCCCGCGCAGGCCGTGGACACGCATATCTTCCGCGTCGGCAACCGCACCCGGATCGCGCCGGGCCGCGATGTCGATGAGGTCGAGCGCGCCGTCGAGGACAATGTGCCCGCCCGTTTCCAGACCCATGCGCATCACTGGCTGATCCTGCATGGGCGTTATATCTGTCAGGCGCGCAGGCCCCGCTGCGCGATCTGCCCCATCAACGATCTGTGCCCCTTTGAGGAGAAGACCGCATGACCCTTTCCAGCCAGACTGGCCCCTATATCGTCGGAATCGGCAATGCCGTCATGGACATCATTGCGCCGACCGAAGAGGCGCGGCTGGAGAGCCTGGGCATCACCAAGGGCATCATGCAGCTGATCGACCGCGAGCGGTCGGAATATCTGCTGGCCGTGCAGGCCGATGACCATTCCCCCCGGCACGCGCAGGCGCGGATGCTGGCCGGGGGCAGCGTCGCCAACACGCTGGCCGGTCTGGGCGCGATGGGGCTGCGCACCGCCTTTATCGGCTGTGTGGCCGATGACGAGATCGGGCGGCTTTACGCCAGCCAGACCGAGTCGGCGGGGACGCGCTTCGTCAACGCGCCGGTCACGGGGGCGTCGCTGCCCAGCTCGCGCACGATCATCTTTGTGACGCCGGATGGCGAGCGGTCGATGAACACCTATCTGGGGATTTCCGCCGAACTGGGCGCCGATGACGTGGACCCGGCGGTGTTTCAGGGCGCGGGCTGGCTGTTTCTGGAGGGCTATCTGTTCGACAAGCCCAAGGGCAAGCAGGCGTTCCTGAAAGCCGCCGAGGCCTGCCATGCGGCGGGCGGTCAGGCGGGGATCGCGCTGTCAGACCCGTTCTGTGTCGACCGGCACCGCGAGGATTTCCGTCGTCTGGTCGCGGGGCCGATGGATTATGTGATCGGCAACCGGCAGGAATGGTGCGCGCTCTATCAGGTCGAGGATCTGGAAG
>NZ_JBKBVD010000089.1:0-7159 GCF_046289755.1 Paracoccus sp. (in: a-proteobacteria)
GGCGGGCAAAGACATTCTCCAGCCCCTCGTCCAGCAGCATCTCGGTGGCGACCTTCAGCCCGTTCAGCAGCCCGACCGGCGGGGTGTAGGGAAAGCCGTTGGCGGCATAGCCCTTGGCCATATCGCGGATGTCAAAGAAGGTGCGCGGCAATCCGGCCGCCCCGACCGCCGCCATGGCCTTGGGCGAAAAGCCGACAATCGCCAGACCGGGCGGCAGCATGAACCCCTTTTGCGAGCCGGTGACAGCAACATCCACGCCCCATTCATCCATGCGGAAATCATAGCAGCCGATCGAGCTGACACCATCGACGAACAGCAGCGCCGGGTGGCCCGCCGCGTCCAGCGCCCGGCGCACAGCGGCAATGTCCGACCGCACGCCGGTGGCAGTTTCGTTATGCGTGGCCAGCACGACCCTGATCTGATGGGATTTGTCTGCGGTCAGGATCTCTTGAAAGCGGTCGGCGGGCACGCCCTCGCCCCAGTCCTGCGTGACCACCTGAACGTCCAGCCCGTGGCGCTGGCACATGTCGATCCAGCGATGGCTGAACATGCCGTTGCGCGCCGCCAGAACCTTGTCGCCCGCCGACAGCGTGTTGGTGATCGCGGTCTCCCACCCCCCGGTCCCGGTCGAGGGGAAAACGAACACCTCGGCCTGCGTGGATTTCAGAACCTTCTTCACGCCCGCAAGCGCGGGATGCAGGATCTTTCCGAAGACCGGGCTGCGGTGGTCGATGGTCGGCATGTCGACGGCCTTGCGAAGCACCTCGGGGATGTTCGTCGGGCCGGGAATGAAGATCGGGTTCTGGGTGCTCATGCGAGGCTCCTCCTTGGCTCGGGACGACATCTAGCACAGGCGCCATGTTTCGTAAATTTTTGCGAAAATTGATTTCATTTAATACATTATTCATAATTAATAATGTTAAATCACATATTAATCTTTTTT
Source organism: Paracoccus sp. (in: a-proteobacteria) (assembly GCF_046289755.1). Classification (GTDB taxonomy): domain Bacteria; phylum Pseudomonadota; class Alphaproteobacteria; order Rhodobacterales; family Rhodobacteraceae; genus Paracoccus. The sequence continues at coordinate 944 of NZ_JBKBVD010000089.1, forward strand.
CACCAAACGAAAGTTGATTTCATAGATTATTTTTCTTACCCTGGAACGGCACAGTGAAAGGCCCTTCCATGCAGCAACCCGTCCGCAAACGAGGCCGCCCCAAGGCCCTCAAGGCGTCCGAGCCCGCCCCCGGCATTCAGGCACTGGACCGCGCGCTTGACGTGCTGGAGGCGCTGGCCACGCATGACGGCATCACCCTGACCGGGCTGGCCGATCATCTGGACCAGTCGCCCGCCACCATGCACCGGGTGCTGGCGACGCTGGAACGGCGGCGCTATGTCGAGAACAATCCCGACCGGCAGGAATGGTTCGTCGGACCCGAGGCGTTCCGGCTTGGCTCGGCCTTTCTGCGCCGCACCAATATCGTGGAACGCAGCCGCACGGTCATGCGCGACCTGATGGCCCGCACGGGAGAGACCGCCAATCTGGGCATCGAACGCGACGGCGACGTGCTGTTCGTCAGCCAGGTCGAGACGCACAACACCATCCGCGCCTTCTTTCCGCCCGGCACGCGTTCGCCGCTGCACGCCTCGGGGATCGGCAAGGCGCTGATGGGCGCGATGGATGACGCCCGGCTTGAGGGGTTCATCCGCGCCGCCACCTTCACCCGCTTTACCGACAAGACCATCACCGATGCGGACGCGCTGCGTGCACAGATCGCGCTGACACGGGCGCGCGGCTATGCGCTGGACGATGAGGAACGCACCATCGGCATGCGCTGCGTCGCCGCCTCGATCGTCAACAGCTATGGTGAGGCGGTTGCGGGCATTTCCGTGTCGGGGCCGACCAGCCGGATGCATGACGAAAAGGTCCGCGACACCGGCCAGCTGGTCCGCGACGCCGCCGCCGAGATGTCCCGGCAACTGGGCGCACCTGCCTGAGCGCCGCAAGACGTTGACTTCGCGCGCGGGCGCGGCCAGGGTTGGCACTCCACCAGGGGGGTTCCGTCAAGGAGCTGAGATACTGCTGTGCCGCAAGGCAGCGCAGGGACCCTATGAACCTGATCCAGTTCATACTGGCGTAGGGACGGTGCGGATGCCCTGACGGCCGGTCCCGGCCTACCCTTGCGGCATTCATTCCCCCTTCCAGTTCGTGCTGGGTCTCCGATGCTTTGAAACGCAAGGAGCCTGACATGACCGATACCCCCGGCAACACCTCCGGTCCGATGGTGACCACCGGCCCGCTGCCCGCCTCGACCAAAGTGTATCAACCCGGCACCCTCTATCCCGACCTGCGCGTGCCCCTGCGCCAGATCGCGCTGCACCCCAGCGCGGATGAGCCGCCGGTGACGGTCTATGACTGCTCGGGGCCTTATACCGATCCCGCCGCCGAAACCGCCATCGACCGCGGCCTGCCCCGCCTGCGCGAGCGATGGACCCTGACCCGTGGCGATACCGAGACCTATGAGGGCCGCCATGTGCAGCCCGCCGATAACGGCTTTGTCTCCGCCGACAGGCTGACGCCGGAATTCCCCGCCCGGAACCGGCCCCTGCGCGCGAAACCGGGCCGCGCGGTCACCCAGATCGCCTCTGCCCGCGCCGGGATCATCACCCCCGAGATGGAGTTCGTGGCCATCCGCGAAAACCTCGGCCGTGCCGCGCGGCGCGAACAGCTGGCGCGCGACGGCGACAGCTTTGGCGCCGCCATCCCCGACCATGTGACACCCGAATTCGTCCGCGACGAGGTGGCCCGTGGCCGCGCCGTGATCCCCGCCAATATCAACCACCCCGAACTGGAGCCGATGGCGATCGGGCGCAATTTTCTGGTCAAGATCAACGCCAATATCGGCAATTCGGCCGTCACCTCGTCGATGGCGGAAGAGGTCGACAAGATGGTCTGGGCGATCCGCTGGGGCGCCGATACGGTGATGGACCTGTCGACCGGGCGCAATATCCACAACATCCGCGAATGGATCATCCGCAACGCGCCCGTCCCCATCGGCACCGTGCCGCTGTATCAGGCGCTGGAAAAGGTCGGCGGCATTGCCGAGGATCTGACATGGGAGGTGTTCCGCGACACGCTGATCGAACAGGCCGAGCAGGGCGTGGACTATTTCACCGTCCACGCCGGCGTGCGGCTGCGCCATATCCCGCTGACGGTCGACCGGGTGACGGGCATCGTCAGCCGGGGCGGCTCGATCATGGCGAAATGGTGCCTGCATCACCACCGCGAGAGCTTCCTCTATGACCATTTCGCCGAGATCTGTCAGATCATGCGCGCCTATGACGTGACCTTCAGCCTGGGCGACGGGCTGCGGCCCGGCTCGATCGCGGATGCCAATGACGCCGCGCAATTCGCCGAGCTGGAGACTTTGGGAGAGCTGACGCAGATCGCATGGGCGCATGACTGTCAGGTGATCATCGAGGGGCCGGGCCACGTGCCGATGCACAAGATCAAGGAGAATATGGACAAGCAGCTGGCGGTCTGCGGCGAGGCGCCGTTTTACACGCTGGGGCCGCTGACCACCGACATCGCGCCGGGCTATGACCACATCACCAGCGGCATCGGCGCGGCGATGATCGGTTGGTTCGGCACCGCGATGCTGTGCTATGTCACCCCCAAGGAACATCTGGGCCTGCCCGACCGCGACGATGTGAAGACCGGCGTCATCACCTACAAGATCGCGGCCCATGCCGCCGATCTGGCCAAGGGCCATCCGGCGGCACGGCTGCGCGACGATGCGCTGTCGCGCGCCCGGTTCGAGTTCCGGTGGGAGGATCAGTTCAACCTGTCGCTGGACCCCGACACCGCCCGCGCCTTCCACGACCAGACCCTGCCCAAGGAGGCGCACAAGGTTGCGCATTTCTGTTCGATGTGCGGACCGAAATTCTGCTCGATGAAGATCAGCCACGACATCCGCGATCAGGCGCGGGCAGAGGCGGGGATGGAGGCGATGGCCGAGAAATATCGCGATGGCGGCGATCTTTACATGCCCGCTGATGAAACCGCCGCCTCCTGACTGTGTCAGCCCGGCGCCGCGTTTCTGCGCGGCGCCGTTCGAAATTTTGTGCATATTATAGAGGATCCATCTTCAGCATCACCGGACAGGACATCTTTAATATGTACGAGCTATTATTATAGCTTGCGGTCCGGACACTCGGGAAATGCATCTTCGCAGATGCTGGTGACAGTCTCAGATGCAAAAGACCTGTCGTCACGACACCGAATTACCCCGATTAATTTACACACCTGAATGATGCAGACATATCCACTTGGGAACTCACCCCCAACCGTATCCAAAACCGTCTCATCCACGCCGATGCAGCAAAAACCGACGCCCGGAAATGCTGCAACAGCCTGACTTAACGCGCCGAATCATCGGCAAAATCCGGCCTTTTTTATGCGGATTCTTACCTTCTTACGCGAATACAAAGCATATGAATATACATTAACTTAGGGTCGATAAATTTACCTCATACATTAACCTCCCCTTAACACACTATACATCGCACATAACTCAACTTCTGGTAGTAAGATCGCTCTTTTATCCCCCCTCGACTCGCATATTTCTGACACCTCACGACAATAAAATGACGCGAACCACTCCTCCTTTCCAAAAGACTTGCTAAAATGCCACCAATGTTCTTTCTCGTGACAAGATGAATACCACAGGGCGACTGCCGTCGCAGACGCCTCAGATCAGATGTAACCCGTAGCTGCGACCCCCTGACACCGTTCTGGCGCAGGTCACTCGTTTGTAAAGGACGGCCACCATGACCGACACGACATTCAAGGTCCTCAACCTTGGCAACTTCTCGCTTCTCGACGTCAATGAAACCGATGGTATCGTCGAGAGGGCGCACCTGCTGACAAACCAGACCTTCGGCAGCAGCGGCGATCCGCTTTACAACAAGATCCAGACGCTCCGTCCGGTCGGAAACGGCTTTGACGGGGGCACGCCGGGCTCCTATGACTATCAGCGCGACAGTGGACAGTTCGACCAGTTTTCGATCAACGGCGGGGGCACCTATAACTTTGACGCCTTCGCCAGCATGGACACCACGCTGACATATATCGACGGCACAACGGCGACCGTAACCGGCAGGGTCTTTCAGGACGCGGTCGGAAACACCTGGCTTGCCCCTCCGGCGTCTCCCGGTGCTGATCTGGATGCCTATCAGGCAAAGCCGGTCGTCGCCGTGACGTTCGGCAATGTCATCGCCAACAATGAGGTCATGTCGGGCGCGCGGGTCGAAGCGGCGTTTGTGCCCGTGGTCGATGGCACCTCCGGCAATGACCTCATCGGTCCAGGCTATCAGGACCGCGTCGCCACCGACGAGTCCGGAAGCTTCGTCAGCAACACTGGCAGAAATTTCATCAACGGCGGTGCCGGCAACGACGAAATCCGCGGCGGCGGCGGCAATGACTGGATCAATGGCGGTTCGGGCGATGATGTCATCTACGGCAATGCGGGCAATGATACGATTTTTGGCGGGACCGGGAACGACTATATCGTCGGCGGTTCGGGCGCCGACAAGCTTGACGGCGGTCAGGGCAACGACACGCTCAGCTATGTGACCGACTCGACCGGCGTGCGCGTCAGCCTGCTCGACAACACCGCATCCGGCGGCCACGCAGAGGGCGATGTCATCTCGAATTTCGAGAATCTTGACGGCGGCAGCGGGAATGACCACCTGACGCTGTCCAATACTTCGGGCATCGTCAATGCGGGTGCTGGAAATGATACGGTCTTCGGCGGCAACGGAGACGACACACTGAACGGCGGCGCTGGCAACGACCTGCTGAACGGCGGGGCAGGCAATGACATCCTGAACGGCGGCGACGGCAATGACACGCTGCAAGGTGGCGCGGGCATCGACACGCTGACCGGCGGCGCGGGGGTCAATACCTTCATCTATAGCGGCACCGGCGATATCATTACCGATTTCGGATCGGACAATGCCGCCGGCGCGATGGATGACGGCGATGCGACCAACAATGACAACATTGATCTGTCGTCGGTCTACAATGCGACCACGCTGGCAGCCTGGAACGCCGCGAACCCGAACCAGCAATACAGCCATGCGCTGGGATGGATGCGGGCCGATCAGGCCGATGGCGTGCTGGATCAGGCCAACGGGCTGCGCATCTGGAACAACGGTGTCGCCGTCGATGCCAGCCTGCTGAACTTCGAAACGACCAGTGTGATGTGCTTTGCCAGCGGCACTCTGATCCGCACCCCACAGGGCGAGGTCGAGGTGCAGGAACTGGCACAGGGCGATCTGGTCACGACCGTCGATGCGGGCGCGCAGCCGGTTCTGTGGATCGGGCATCGCACCCTGTCGGCCGCGGACCTTCAGGCCGCCCCTCATCTGCGCCCGATCCGCATTCCGGCAGGTGCACTGGGCTGCGGCTTGCCCGCGCGCGATCTGACGGTGTCGCCGCAACACCGCGTGCTGGTGCGGTCGCAGATTGCGCATCGCATGTTCGGTCAGGACGAGGTTCTGGTCGCCGCCAAGCATCTGGTCGGCACCGGGGGGATCACCGTGGTCGCTGACGCCGCCGGGGTCGATTACTGGCACTTTATGTTCGACAGCCATCAGGTCGTCTATTCCGAAGGTGCCACCACCGAGAGCCTGTTCACCGGCCCCGAAGCTCTCAAAGCCGTCAGCGAGGAAGGCCGCCGCGAGCTCATGGAGCTGCTGCCCCAGTTGCAGGACGCCAGCTTCGCACCGGCACGGGCGCTGATCGGTGGCCGTCAGGGCCGCAATCTGGCTGGGCGCCACCGCAGGAATGGCACCGCGCTCTACGCGTCCTGAGCCATAGGCGCCACGCTTCTGACGCAATCCCCGCCGTTCTGACGGCGGGGATTTTTGCATGTCGGCCCATCCGATCTTTGCCCGTTCCTTGATACAGAATTGCCGATCGCGCCGCTTGCCGTTGCGCGCAAGTTTGGCTTTGGTGGGCCGCACGCAACCCGACCGGAGGCCCCCATGCGCTACAGCCGCGATCTGCGAGGATATGGCCCGACGCCACCCGATCCCGAATGGCCGGGCGGCGCCCGCATCGCCGTCCAGATCGTGGTGAATTACGAAGAGGGCGGCGAGAACAGCATCGAGCATGGCGATGCCGCCTCCGAGGCGTTCCTGTCGGAAATCATCGGCGCCCAGCCCTGGCCCGGACAGCGGCACTGGAACATGGAATCCATCTATGATTACGGCGCCCGCGCGGGATTCTGGCGCCTGCACCGGCTGCTGGCGCACATCCCCGTCACCG
>NZ_JBKBVD010000090.1:0-6989 GCF_046289755.1 Paracoccus sp. (in: a-proteobacteria)
CGGGTCGAACTGCACACCGTGGCCGCGGCCGAGGCCCGCGCCACTGATGCCATCGCAGCCCTTGGCGCCCGCGTGGCCCAGCTGGACCGCGACATCGACCGCGAAGAGGTGCTGAACCGCGACGCGACGCAGGTGGTCGAACGGCTGGCATGGGAACGGGCCGAACTGGACAAGGCCGCGCAGGGCCATGACGACCGCCTTGAAGCGGCCACCGAAACCGCGGACGCCGCCGCCGAGGCGCTGCGCGAGATCGAGGCGCGGCTGGCCGAGCTGACCGACGAATCGGCCCGCCTTGCCGCCCGCCACCAGTCCGCCGAACGTCTGGCCACCGATCTGCGTGCCATGTTCGACCGCGCCGACCGCGCCGCGACCGATGCCGCTGCCGCCGTGGCCCGCGCCGTCGAGGCAGGCGAGGGGGCGGCGCGCGCGCTGGAACAGGCCGACGCCGCACAGGATCAGGCCCGCGACCGCGCGCATGGCGCCGAGGACGCGCTGGCCCAGGCCGAATCCGCCCGCGCCGAGGCCGAAACCCGCGAGGCCTCAGCCCGTGCCGCGCGCTCGGAAGCCGAGGGCGAGGCCGGAGCGCTGGCCGCCGAAATGTCCGCCCTGCGCCGTCTGGTCGAACGCGGCCAGTCCGGTGGCGCGACCGTGCTGGACCATGTGCAGGTCGCGCAGGGCCATGAGACCGCCTTTGGCGCAGCCCTTGGCGACGATCTGCGCATGGCGATGACCGATGACGGCTCGGGCTGGCACCTGCTGGCCGATCTGCCCCATGCGCAGCCCCTGCCGCCGGGCGCCCAGCCCCTGGCGCCGCATGTCACCGCTCCGCCCGCGCTGGCGCGGCGGCTGTCGCAGACGGGGCTTGTCGCGGATGCAGCGCAGGGCGCGGCCCTGCAGGCAGCCCTTGCCCCCGGTCAGCGGCTGGTCACGCCCGAGGGCGATCTGTTCCGCTGGGATGGCGTGCGGGTCATGGCGGGCGAGGCCTCGTCCTCGGCCGCGCTGCATCTGCAAAAGGTGAACGAGCTGGCCCGCATCTCGGCGCAGTCCGAAACCGCACAGGCCCGCGCCGACACCGCCATCGAGGCGCATGAACAGGCCCGCGACGCACTGGCCGATGCCGCAAGCGTCGAGAAATCCGCCCGCGATGCGCGCCGCGAGGCCGAACGCCTGCTGTCGGATGCCGTCCGCGCCGCCACCCGTGCCGAATCGGATCTGGCGCTGGCCAGCAGCCGCGCCGATGCGGCCCGCGCCGAACTGGACCGCCATCAGGCCGACGCCGCCGACGCCCGCACCCGCCTGTCGGATGCCGAGGCGCAGCTGGACGCGCTGCCCGACCGGGGCGATGCGCTGGCCGCGCTGGACCATGCCCGCACCGGGGTCGAGGCCGCGCGCATCGCCACCATGACCCGCCGCGCCGCGCTGGATGAATTGCGCCGCGAGGCCAATGCCCGCATCAAGCGCCTGCAGGACATCGCCAAAGAGGATTCCGGCTGGCGTCTGCGCCTGCAACAGGCGGGCACCCGCGCCACCGAACTGGCCGAACGCCGCGACGCCGCCGCTGCCGATCTGGCGCAGGCACAGGCCCAGCCCGCCATCCTCGCCCAACGCCGCGACGCCATGGCCGCCCGCGAGGCCGAGGCCGAGACCCGGCTGACCCGCGCCCGCGACGCGCTGTCCGCCGCAGACGAGGCCGCCCGCGCCAGTGCCATGGCCGAGCGCGAGGCCGAACGCGCAGCCTCGGACGCCCGCGAGACCCGCGCCGCCTGCGAGGCCCGCGCCGATGCCGCCACGATTGCCGAATCTGCCGCCCGCGCCCGCATCCGCGAAGAGGTCGATCAGACCCCGCAGGCGCTGCTGGCGTCGCTTGGCGATGTCCGCACCGACGCCCCCGCCGACGCGCTGGAAGATCAGATCGCCCGCCTGCGCAGCTCGCGCGACGCGCTCGGCGCCGTCAACCTGCGCGCGGATGAGGACAAGCTGGCGCTGGAAACCGAACGCGACGCGCTTGCCGCCGAGAAAACCGATCTGGAAGAGGCGATCCGCAAACTGCGCGCCGGCATCGGCAGCCTCAACCGCGAGGGCCGTGAGCGCCTGCTGACCGCCTTCGAGACGGTCAACGCCAATTTCGCCATTCTGTTCACCACCCTCTTCGGCGGCGGCGAGGCGCGCCTCGTGCTGGTCGAATCCGATGATCCGCTGGATGCCGGGCTGGAAATCATGTGCCAGCCCCCCGGCAAGCGCCTGTCCACCCTGTCGCTGCTGTCGGGGGGCGAGCAGACCCTGACCGCCATGGCCCTGATCTTCGCCGTCTTCCTCGCCAACCCCGCCCCGATCTGCGTGCTGGACGAGGTTGACGCGCCGCTGGACGACGCCAATGTCAGCCGCTTCTGCGACCTCTTGGACGAGATGACCCGCCGCACCGACACCCGGTTCCTGATCATCACCCACCATGCGGTGACGATGGCGCGGATGGACCGGCTGTTCGGCGTCACCATGGTCGAACAGGGCATCAGCCAGCTGGTCAGCGTCGATCTGAAACGCGCCGAGGCTCTGGTCGCCTGACCCCGCCCGCGTTAGGGTCGCGCCAAACCAACCGCGAGGACATCATGAGCGTTGAACAGACCCTGACCGACAAAGGCATCACCCTTCCCGCAGCCCCCGCACCCGCCGCGAATTACGTGCCTGCGGTGCAGACCGGCAATCTGGTCTTCATCTCGGGTCAGATCAGCGCCGATGAAAACGGCCTGATCACCGGCAAGCTGGGCGATGACACCTCGGTCGAAGACGGCGCCGCTGCCGCCCGCCGCTGCGGTCTGGCCCTGATCGCGCAGCTGAAAGCCGCCATCGGCGATCTGGACCGCGTCACCCGCGTCGTGAAACTGAACGGTTTCGTGAACTCGACCCCTGATTTCACCGACCAGCCCAAGGTCATCAACGGCTGCTCTGACCTGATGGTCGAGGTCTTCGGCGAGGCCGGTCGCCACGCCCGCGCTGCCGTCTCGGCCCCCTCGCTGCCCTTCGGCGTCGCGGTCGAGATCGAGGCGATCTTCGAGGTCGCATGATGCTGCCCGCCAGCTTCCTGACCACGCCGATCACCCATCGCGGGCTGCACGGCGCCGGGGTGCCCGAAAACAGCCTCGCCGCCGCCCGCGCGGCGATCGCGGCGGGCTACGGCATCGAATGCGACATCCAGCCCGGCCCCGATGGCGTGCCGCTGGTCTTTCACGACTATCAGCTGGCGCGCCTGACCGGGCAGCCGGGCTTTGTCGCCGCCACCGATGCGGCGGCGCTGGCGGGGCTGCGCCTGCTGGGCACGGACGAACCCGTGCCCACACTGGCCGAATTTCTCGATCTGGTCGCAGGCCGCGTCCCCCTGCTGATCGAGATCAAGGATCAGGACGGTGCCTGCGGCCCCGATACCGGCCCGCTGCCCGCCCGCGTGGCCGACGCACTCAAGGGCTACACAGGCCCGGTCGCCATCATGTCCTTCAACCCCGATATGGTCGCAGCCTTCCACGCCGAGGCCCCCGAGATCCCGGTCGGCCTGACCACCTGCGCCTTCCCGGAAGAGGACTGGGCGCGCCTGCCCCCCGAGCGCCGCACGCATCTGGCGGGGATCGCGGATTTCGACCGGGTCGGCGCCTCGTTCATCTCGCATGACAAGGCCGATCTGGACAATCCGCGCGTCGATGCCCTGCGCGCCCAAGGCGCGGCTATCCTGACATGGACCATCCGCACCCCGGAAGAAGAGGCCCAAGCCCGCCGCATCGCCCAGAACGTGACCTTTGAACACTACCTGCCCTGACGCGTCGGCGTCGCGCTACCGCACCGCAGCATCTCCGTTGCCCAGATACCCGACAGGACGCCGCCCCTGCGGCGCCCTGTCTGCCTCATCCCCCCTGACATCGCCCCGACACCAGCCTATCGTGCACCCATGAGCGACGCGCTGACCCTGACCACCCATGCCTCGATTGCCGCCATCGACCCGCAGGTCTGGGACGGTCTGGGCGACGGCAACCCCTTCACCTCGCACCGCTTTCTGCTGGCGCTGGAGCAGTCCCGCTCGGTCGGCACCGGCACCGGCTGGCAACCGCTGCACATCACCGTGCAGCAGGGCGACCGGATCACCGGCACAGCGCCGCTTTACGCCAAATCCCACAGCCAGGGCGAATATATCTTCGATCACAACTGGGCGCAGGCCTATACCCGCGCGGGCGGGCGCTATTACCCGAAACTGCAATGCACCGTGCCCTTCACCCCCGCCACCGGCGCCCGCCTTCTGGCCCGCGACGATGCGTCCCGCGCGGCGCTTCTGGCCGGAATGATGCAGCTGGCCGAACGCGGCGGCGCCTCGGGCGCGCATGTCACCTTCTGCACCGAAGCGGAATCGCTGATCGGCGAGGCCGCAGGCTTCCTGCCCCGCATCACCCAGCAATATCACTGGCTGAACCGCGACTATGCCGATTACGACGCCTTTCTCGCGGCGCTGTCCTCGCGCAAACGCAAGGATCTGCGCAAGGAACGCGCCCGCGCCCAGGCCTTCGGTGGCACCATCCGCCACCTGCGCGGCGACGACCTGAAACCCCATCACTGGGACGCGTTCTGGCAGTTCTATCAGGACACCGGCGCCCGCAAATGGGGCCAGCCCTACCTGACCCGCGCCTTTTTCGACCGCATCCAGGACACAATGCGCGACGACATCCTGCTGGTACTGGCGGAAACAGACGGCCAGCCCATCGCCGGTGCGCTGAATTTCCTCGGCCCCGACGCGGTCTATGGCCGCTATTGGGGCTGCGTGCAGGATCACGCCTTCCTGCATTTCGAACTCTGCTACCATCAGGCCATCGACCACGCGATCGCCCATGGCCTGTCGCGGGTCGAGGCCGGGGCGCAGGGCGATCACAAACTCGCCCGCGGCTATGAACCGGTGCCGATCCACTCGCTGCACTGGGTCTGCGATCCGGGCTTTCTGCGCGCGCTCGAAACCTATCTCGACGAAGAACGCAACGCGATGGCGCAGGACATCGAGGCCCTCGCCGATTTCACCCCGTTCCGCAAATCAGACCCGGCCCCATAGCTTCTTCTTCACAAAAATATCCCGCTGGGGTCGTCGGCTGGTGCGCCACTGGTCCGAGGACCAGCCGACGACGGGGGCGCGAAGCCCCCCGGCGCTGTCAGATCACGCCTTCGCCAGCAGGCTTTCACCGGCGCTGACGCTGCAGGTGCCAGGGCTGTCCTCGACATCAATCACCTCGACCACGCCGTCGCGGACCAGTGCTGCAAACCGCTTGCAGCGGCCGAACAGCCCGGCAGGCGGCGCGTCGAAATCCAGCCCCAGCGCCTTGGTCACGCTGCCATCGGCATCCGCCAGAACCTCGATCCCGGCATTGTCCGCGCCGGTCGCCTCGGCCCAGGCCTTGGTCACGAACGGATCATTGACGGTCAGACAGATGATCCGGTCGATGCCCTTCTGCCGAAACGCCTCGGCGGTGCGGATAAAGCTGGGCATATGCGCATTGGTGCAGGTGCCGGTAAAGGCGCCCGGCAGACCAAACAGCGCCACGCGGCCCTGCATCAGATCTGCGGTGGCGACGCTTTCGGGTCCGGCCTCGCCCACACGCAGCAACTGGCCCTCGGGCAGCTTCTCTCCGATGGTGATGGTCATTGCTCGCTCCTGAATTGCAACGGATTCGCGGTGACTATAGGGTGCCCCCAGGCGCGAGACCAGCAGCCAGAGGCAGACCATGCGGATCGTCATTCTAGGGGCCGGACAGGCCGCCGCCGCCATGGCCGCGCGGCTCCGCAGCCGGGGCCATACCGGCCCGCTGACCGTAATCGGGGCCGAACCCGTGGCCCCCTATCAGCGCCCGCCGCTGTCCAAGGCCTATCTGCTGGGCCAGATGAGCCTCGACCGGCTGACGCTGCGCGCGCCCGACTGGTGGACCGACCAGCAGATCGACCTGCGGCTTGGCGAAACCGCGCTGTCGATCGACCCCGCCGCCCGGATCGTCACCACCGACACGGGCAGCCACCCCTATGACGCACTGGCGCTGACGTTGGGTGCCGCCCCCCGCCGCCTGCCACAGGCCATGGGCGGCCACCTTCCCGGCACCCATGTCATCCGCGACCTCCGCGACATCGACGCGCTCGCCCCGGCGCTGCAACCGGGCGCCCGGCTGGCGGTGATCGGCGGCGGCTATATCGGGCTGGAGGCCGCCGCCGTCGCCCGCACACTGGGCCTCGACGTCACGCTGATCGAGGCCGCCCCCCGCATCCTCGGCCGCGTCGCCGCCACTCAGACGGCAGACATGATCCGCCAGCTGCACCTCTCCCATGGCGTCACCCTCCTCGAAGGCACCGGCATCACCCGGATCACGGGCGAAGATCGCGCGACCGGAATCGCCCTGACCGATGGCCGCCAGATCCCCGCCGATCTGGTCATTCAGGGCATCGGCGTCCTGCCCCGCACCGACCTCGCCCATGCGGCGGGCCTGAGCCTCGACAACGGCATCGCCACCGACCTCACCGGCCGCACCTCCGATCCCGCGATCTGGGCCGCAGGCGATTGCGCCAGCTTCCCGCATCAGGGCGCGCAACTGCGGCTGGAAAGCGTCGGCGGCGCCATCGACATGGCCGAATGCGTGGCCGACAACATTCTGGGCCAGCCCCGCCAACTGACCGCACGCCCGTGGTTCTGGTCCGACCAGTTCGACACCAAACTGCAGATCGCCGGTCTGAACGCAGGCCATGACCACGTCGTCACCCGCCCCGGAGCGAACGCCCATTCCGGTTCAGTCTGGTATTTCCGGCAGACCACCCTGATCGCCGTCGATGCCCTGAACGACCCCCGCGCCTACATGATCGGCAAGCGCCTGATCGAGGCCGGCCGCAGCCCCGACCCCAGCCTGATCCCCACCACCCCCGACCTGAAAACCCTGCTCACATGACCTGCTTTGGTCTGCAAATATCCTGCGGGGGGGTGTGGGGGG
>NZ_JBKBVD010000031.1:0-43975 GCF_046289755.1 Paracoccus sp. (in: a-proteobacteria)
CTTCTTCATGAAACTCAAAGAGTTCAAGCGCATCCCCATGCGAGCAGACAAGACAGACACCTCGTTCAAGGCCATGATCTATGCCGTCGCCGCCCTCATCAACTCGCGCTGAATCTCAACAAGCCCTAAAGCGTCAAGAAAATTGATTTCCTAAGAAAATCCTGTAAGCCTGCTCAGACAGGCATGTCCATCAACTGGAGCGCTCCGTCGGGTAGCGCGCGCTGCATCTCTTGCGCGGGTATGCCACCCAGCCAGCCGCGCCAGCCGTCCGGTTCCATCAAGATCACCGGCATTGCCTTGGGATGGATCGGTGAAACCTCTGCATTTGGTGGGCAAGTCAGAAACGCGAACAGATCGTCGGTTGTCTCGCCGTCCTTGACCTTGCGGATCGAGGCCCAGTCGCGGACTTCGATGCCTGCGAAAAACATGGGGCGATCATCGGCAGCAGCAAACCACTGGTTGCCCTGACCCTTGCCCCTGAGCTCTGCGAAACTGGTCAGCGGCACGAGGCACCTATGCTCACGGCCCAGCCAGCGACGCCAGTGCGGTGATGACAGGTTGCGGACGTTGGTCACGCCCGGATCTCGTGCAGTTTTCAGCACGGACGGCGGCGACGGCATCCCCCACCGCGCCTTGACCAGTTCCGGGCCATCACTGCCATTGCGGACGATCGGGGCCAGCTGGTCGGGATAGATGCTGCCAGGGGTGAGATTGCCTGCGCGATCGCTCAGCCCCTCGACGATCCGGCGCATGGCCTCTTGGGTGGTGGTGTTGCTGTAGAGATTGCACATGTCAGATCCTCTCGTCGCGCCAGATCCATTTCTCGATCTTCCGGACGGGGCGTCGCACGGTCAAGCCCTGCGCCATCTCCTCGGCACCTGGGACCCGCCACCGCATACTCATCCACTCACGCGACCTGCACTTGCTGCACTGCCATGGCGGGACATGCGCCTGATGGTGAGGCCCAAGCACAACAACCAGATCGGCCGCCCAATAGTGCGCGGTCCGACGGCAGCCGGAACAGTGCATCGCGATCAGCATGTTGTCTCTGGCGCAGTCACTGATCGAGCGATTGCGCCAGGAGTTGGTCGACGGGACGGCAGGCATCGGCTGCGCTCAGCGCATAGGGGAGGAATAGCACACCGATTGCGTACCGTCCGCCAACTGCAGCTGGGGGAACGCCGCCAGCAAATCGGCTACCTGCTCTGGATGCCGGACATAGAGGGCAATCCGATCAACCAAACCACCTTCAACGGCGGCGCGCCCGCTACCATGGGTCGCCCAAGCGCTCCTCTCCCAATTGGTTTTCATCCACGACATGAGCAGTTCGTAATTCCACCCGATGCCCATTCCGGGCACCACGAGAAATACCCGCACCGGGAATGCGTTCTCATCGATCTTTGACTGGGGTGTGCTGCGTCGCGTCATAATGAGAACATATGCGGAACATATGGGCTGGAGTCAATCCGCCACCTTGCCCGCAGCTTGCGGCGCCGTCGTCAGCGTCCCTCAGCCGCTCAGCGAAAGCTCTGTCCGCCTCGAACTCGCTCTTGCCGTCCTCGATCGTCCGCACCAACGCAGCGGCCGCTGCAACTCGCGGGCGGGTATCCCGTCCAGACAGGCGCGCCATTCGTCATCCAGCAAGTACCGCACGCATGGTCTCTGGAGGTACAGCTGCCACTTCAAAGCGGACAAAGGCGCCGCGCGCGCTTCGACCGACCTTCCATGCGGCTCCTGCCCGATGCACCCGATGGGAGGGAACGACCTTGCTCAAATTCTTCCTACAGTAACTTAACCTGCGAACCGGTATACAGCGTCCGTGCACCGATGAATTAGGTTGAACCAGACACGCGCACCCGCAACTGGCTTTGAATCTCTTGATAGACGTCAAAGCTAACCTGCTCCTCCAACTCAAAGCTAACGGCTACCGCGAACGGAACATCATCCTCCGGCGCCAAAGCCCCCGGCCACGCTTCACGGCAGCTAATACAAATCGGAATAACTGGCCTCGCATCCAACTGAGGGATCTTTTGAGTCTTGGATGTCAATCTCCACGACCAAACACTTCCTTTTCCGGCCATATTGAGGTCGGGCCCCCAGCCTTTCATTTTTACTTTCCACTCTTTGTCTACTACCTCCGTGTCATGTGACCGGCAAGTAGCCCCCAATACCGCGGTGCGATAAACTGTTCTGTGCGTCGTGACCGGGCAGAACCATGCGACTGTGACACGCAGCTGTCGCGGGCAGGCGCGGCCGGACATTGATGGAGGTAGAGGAAGCTCGAATATTCTGGACGTATCCTTGTTGATAACGCCGTGAGCGACCAGCGTAGCGCCATTAGCTGGACAATCTAGCATCCGTGATGGCTCAAGAACACCATAGCCGAATGAACGGGAAACCTGACGCTTTGTGTTGGTGCTCGGCGAACTTGCTCCTGTGCGACGCAGCTCATCTTCAAGAAACTTCGAATGCTCAGGCGGCCACAGCGCAGAATTAACTGCTAAAGCCCTGCAAAGCAAAGACGAAAACGGGCGTTCGAGAGAAGTTTCAGCGTAGGGGCCATCTTCACCGACTAGCGCGTCATAAGCAGCGAGAATCCGTCGCGAAGTTAGCGCCGTGGCGGGGCTAGTTCCAACACAACGTCCGGTAGCGTTCAGATCACCTCCGGGAGATGCTACCACCAGACCTGTTCTTTGAGACTGCGCGCTTGTGATTGTCGTATGCGCGCCGTTCGGCTTGATGCGCAGTTCCTGCTTGCCACCTTCCGCAAGTATGTCCGGCTTCAGGCTTTTATCGGGGCCAAGTCCACAAGCTGAAGTTATCTGTGGAAGTAGTTCGTTGTCCGCCTCCCATGATATTACGCTGGAAACTCGCGGGAGAGCTTTGGGATTCAAGTCTCCTGAGACAGCTCCTACTGTGAGCACATTGATAGCCTCAGCAGGCGACAAGAGAGTGCGCCATAAGGACTGAGAATGTAGAGCCTCTCGCAATTTTTTCTGGCGCAATGCTGGGTCAAGGTCTTCGAAATCGGAGGACCTGATGTTTTCCACTACGACCTGATCCACTATGTTTCCAGCTGACACGACGAAGAGCAATCCATATCTCCACGCCCACCAGTCTAATAGTCGAGCAAGCGCGCTAACTTTTCCCGAGAACCGTAGGTCTTCTATTCCAAGAGAGAGATTAATGACGAATGCTTCTGGAGCTACTGGATCCGAACCGGCAAAGCAATGCAATAAACTCCTGTGCAGGACATCTATGAAAAGTCGATCCGGCCGAGAAGATGTACCATTGGCTGAGTCTACCAGTACTGGAACAGCAAGAATTCTCGAGTTCTTCAACGCTTCGCCGTCTTGTACAAGATCGCCTCTTGCAATCAGAGAAGCCATTGCTGTTCCATGGCGTCGCATTGATACAAGCGATCGAGACACAATGTCATTCGGATCTTCAATTTCGACTCCGCCATCTAATGCGCTGTGGCCGGCTACTGGCACGCCGTCCATCAGAATTATTCTATATGGAGATGCGGGATCGAAGTTATTATAGCTAATTGGTCTTTCTGAATGGATGGTTTCCTCAAGTGGCGCTGACTGAGCAATCGTTTGCGGAAGGATGAACTGAATTCCCTCCAAGGTCGGAAGGCCATATTCAAGGCCAGGCTTTTCAAGGAGAACCCGAACCTGATGCGAACTAAGTTCGATAAGTAGCGCTTCGTATGAAAGTCCATGCTGATGGATAGAGCTTTCATCTACTACTAAGCCATCTAGATCTTCAACCGTATCTAGAATTTCAGTCTTCCACTTTTTTCGGAGAGTTTCATTGCTAGTAGGCCAAATTTCTATTTCGAGCCTGACTCTGTCATCCGGCTCGCAAGGTAACCGAGCTGCAATAACTCGCCTAGCTTCTCGATCCAAGCGATCCTTAGGCCCCCACGCTCGAACCTCAACTAGGCTGTCGAAAAGATCCCACCATGCAGTCTCCCCGCGGTCCGGCTTGGCGCCAATTTTATATTTTTTCCATAAATTCGTAACGGCTCTAAGTGACGTCTCACTGGGCAATGTTGCATAAAGTGTCATGGTCGCGACATCCGCGCCGACTTTAGGCTGGAACAGATCTTTCGGATATGGGGCGGGAGATGCGAACTCCGATTGAACCTCTAAACCGACACGAATTGCTGCTGCAATGAACGATGAAACTGGAACAGCGGTCTCGAATATTAAGCCGCGCCCAGGCACAATAGCGTCTGGTTGTGACGCTAATTTTGTTGAGGTAAGCGTTAGGTCAAGTCCCTTTTCAATCCTATCGAATTTTTCTCCTAAACGCTCAACTTGGCTCTTCCGGCTGGGGCCGCTTTGCAGCCCCCTTGGACTGCGGTCAGGATGACCTTTTACTCGCTCTGCCGCCTTGCCGGGCCTCATGCGCAGGATCGGTGTGTCGGTCATCTATGTCCGCCTCCCATTGCGTCTTGGTCAGTTCTGACCATGCTCGCACGCGGTCATCTATGACTGATCGAATTGACTTAATGTCTCTATTCATTACGATTTGCCTGCGTACGCCAAGAAAAAAATCTTCTGCCTCAGAAAAATTCTGAGGCCGCACAGCGTCAAACAGGCGCTTGGGCGTGTACCCTGCGGTTCCGCCAATGCTTTGCAACTGGCGACTAAAAAAAGATATCATCAGGTCCGCTGTCGGCGTTCCCAACTCAATTTTCACCTCGAAGCGTCGCCAAGTAGCGCGGTCTAGGAGTTCTGGATGGTTCGTGGCTCCAACAAGAACGCAATAGGAAGGTAGATCATCCAATTGCAAAAGCAGCGTGGTTACAACACGCTTGATCTCACCGGATTCGTGAAGGTCTCCTCTTTCTTTCCCGATCGCGTCGAACTCATCGAAAAAAAGGACGCATGGCTCAGTCTTCACATAGTCGAAGAGCTTTCTGAGCCTTTGGGCTGTTTCTCCTAGGTAGCTCGTGATGACCGCATCATATCGTACGATGAAAAGCGGCAACGCGAGCTCGTAAGCTAATGCTTCGGCTAGGCTTGTCTTGCCGTTCCCTGGGGGGCCAACGAGAAGCATCCTGTGTCGGGGCTCCAGGCCATGGACACGGAGCAAATCCGCACGTCGCTGCTCCTCAATAAGTTCGTGACAGGCATTTGCAGCTGCTAAAGGGAGGAGGAGGCTACCCATGGGCCTCGTTGGTTCGCGGCGAGAAATTCCCCCGTCCCCATCCCGCGATCTGGAAGATGTCCTTGTTGAATTGCTGGGCGCCTCATCCTGCAGCCGAATTAGTCTACTGATCCGATCTGCTACGACACCATGCTTCTTCGCCCGTTCGTCGACTGCAATTTCCTCTGCAATCGTTCGCGACCGCGCTGAATCCCCAGCAAGGCTAGCCTTGACAAGGTTCAGTATTAAGTCGCTTCTGGCCATTCATTGCTCCTACATGCTTGCGTCCTATACCTGACTTTTGGGCCCGGGACGAGGCTTTTTAGCCCCGATTGGCATAAAATCGCCCCGGAAATGCGAGGCTGGGTCCCGCTCACTTCGGCGCGTTCAACCGATCCGGCACCCAATAGCCCACCGCATAGGCGACGCCCGCGCCGACCAGCGCGGCCATGCCCGGCCCGGCAAGCGACGGCGCGAGGGACGGCATCACCTCGCTCCAGGCGGCGGATACAAGGGCGGCGACGCCGCCGCCGGTCAACAGCTTGTTGGTGGGCAGGGCGGACAGTTGCTTGGCAAGTTGCATGGCTTATCCTTTCAGCCAGGTGGGAACGTGGAAACCGGGGCAAGCCTTGGCGGCATATTTATTGTGGCCGCTGACACGGGTGATTGCCGTGCGCGAGTTGATGGCGTCAATCATCTGGCGCAGGGTGACGCCCTGCTGGCGGGTGAAGTGCTGCGCGAACTGATCGTTCTCGGAGGAGCCGTGTCCGCCAAGAAGGCAGATTCCGAGCGTGCCGCGATTCTTCACCGCACCGGCATGGGCGCCGATGACCGTTTCGGCGCGACCGGCCAGAACCTTGCCGTCGCGATCCATGATCCAGTGATAACCGATGTCCTTCCAGTTCAGCGGTGCGGACATGTGCCAGCGGCGGATCTCGGCGACTTTCTCAGCCAGCGTCCGCCCGGCCATCCAGTCAGGCCGCGTCGCGGCGCAGTGCACGATGATCTCGTCGACCGGATAGTGCGCATTGCCCTGATAGATCATGGCGCGGGCGGCGGGCCGGAGAGGCGCTACCGCGGGCGTTGGTGCGATGGACGTCAGCGCGGCCCGGCCACCGGCGGCCAGCCAGCGTTCGGTCGCCTCGCGGGTGCGGTTGCCATAGAGGCCGTCGATCGGGCCCGGCGCGTGGCCAAGCGCGTTCAGGCCGGTCTGGATCGACCGGATAGGTTCGCGGGTCATGTGCATGCTCCATGCAAAAAGCCCCGCACGATGGCAGGGCTCGGGACAAAACTGTCTGAAAGGGCAAGTTTACGAGAACGTCAGGTTGAGTGATAAGCGCCGCAACAACCGGGCGGCTCTGTGTTGTTGGTTTCTGAGTTCAGCCGCCCGGTTGTTGGATCTATGCGACCGCCTCAGTTCCCGCCCCGGCTCGTGATCTGCCTCAGCAACTCATTCGTCTCGCGCTGCGCCGCCTTCAGTTCCTCCATCGACCTGTTCAGCGCCTCGTAACGCTCGCTGTTGCGGGCGTCCGAGATCTCCAGCTGCTGGATCGACCGGCGATGCGACACAATATCCGCCCGGATGTCAGTCAGCTGTTTTTCGTGGGACATGCGCAGTGCCTCAGTGGCCTGACCCGCCTGTATCTCGATCCGCCGAAGCTCTCTCTGACCCTCAAGTTGCCCCGCCTGCAGCGTGGCATAGGCGACCGCCACTGCGACGATGGTGGCCCCGATCGACCAGATATTGCCCCATGTGATCCCACCCTCGATTCTCGGCATGAGCGATCCTTTCCTTTGCCGCAGGGGCGGTGTTGTGTGTTGGATATGCGAAAGGCCCGCACGTGGCGGGCCTTGGGAAAAGGTTCAGAACAGCCCCCTGTGATCAGACGTCGGCTGACAGAGCGGCGTCCAATCGCGCCCGACCAATGCAGAAACGGTCTCGGTTCGACCCTGCGCCCAGCAGCACCGTCGCAACACGCTGGCCGCGTCTCTCAGCGACGGCCGCCAGATTATACCCCGAGACACGCGTCGTGCCTGTTTTACCGCCCAGGTATCCGTCGACATTCCAGATCCGCAATGTCGAGTTGAAGCAGGCTTTCCGGGCATTCGGCCCACCGATCTGAAACCATGCCCGCGGCCTGTGCCAGACCTCCGCGATCCCCGGCACCCGACTTGCCGCCAGCGCCAGCACAGCCAGATCGCGCGCCGTCGAATACATCGCAGGATCATCAAGGCCGTGGGGGCTGGTGAAATGCGAAGCGGTCATACCCAGCTCTACCGCCCGCCTGTTCATCACCTCTGCGAACGCCGCGACATTGCCAGAAACCGCACGAGCCGCCGCCATCGCCGCCGTGTTGGACGATTCCAGCATCATGTCGGCAAGAATCGCCTCCGGGGAAAGAATGTCCCCGCTTTGCAGATTTGCGCCGGATCCACGGCAAAGATCAGTCTCGGCGATCACAATCTGCGCAGTCGCATGCCGGTCTTGCTGCCGCCATTCGTCGAAGATCATGGCCGTCAGCATTTTCACGAGCGATGCCGGTGGAAGGCGGCGCGAACAGTCACCGGTCGCATCTGCGACCACGGGAACTCCATAGGCCTCCCGCATCGTGCAACAGGCCCTGAACTTTTCCGCGTCGTCGACCATTGCACCAACACACTCACACCTGACGCCTCATTTGCGGTTCAGGCCATGGTCATGTCAATGATCCGGCGGGCATCGACATAGCGGTCATCTGCTGTCGAGGCTGCCACCACGACCATGACTGGCACGCTGTCCTCGGTCTGGGCCAGCATGACCGCCCACGCCCCTGCGGCCAATGTTGTGCCGGATTTCGCGCCCTGCACGTCGGGATCAGAGATCATCGGCACCGTGTGGCTGACATTGATCGTGCGCGCATTTGGGCCGGTCACTGTCAGCGCCGCCGACGCAGGCGACCATGCTGCCTGAAACCGCGCGTCCTGGATCGCCGCAATGCACATTCGTGCCAGATCGGCTGCGCTGGTATAGTGCTGCGGATCAGAGGTGAGGCCACTGGTGCTGAGATAGTTGGTGTCAACAAGGCCCAGACGCGCCGCCTCCGCGTTCATCTCAGCGTAGAACCGGGTCAGGCCCTGACTAAAGGTGGCCGCTGGATCGTCCAGAAGATTGCGACCGATATAGTGACCGATCATGTCGCATGTTTCGTTCGAACTGGTCAGCATCGCGTTGAGAAAGGCATGCCGCCACGAGATATTGTCTCCCTCGACCAAATTATCGCCCGATCCACTGCCCTCATGCTGTGGCAAGAAAGCTATCGTCTGGTCGAGGTCGAACAAAGGCCCAAGAACCTGAAGCGCCAGATGGACCGTCATCACCTTGGTGGTCGAGGCCTGCGTGCGCCGGGCAGTGGCGTCCTTGCCCCAGATCGTCACCTGATCGGAGACGCGCACGGCACAGGCGCCTGCTGCGGTGACATCAAAGCCGGGCTGCCATCCGAGTTTGCGCCACAGGCTTTTGCGCTGCGTGACGACCCGGCCCAGCTCCGACCCGGATGCATGAACGTGCGTCGCCAGATCAAAGCGGGCGGCGGTCATGCTGTTACCAGATAGATCTTGCTGGGGTCATTCTTCTGGGGCTCTGGCAGTGCCGCATATTCCGCCGCCGTCAACGTCACAAACTCAACGCCCCCGCCACCTGAGCCACCGAGAGACGCACCAATGCCGCTCCCCGCGCCGACCCATTCGGACACAAAGCGCGTCTCGCCCTGATTGAGCGCGCGCGGGCACATGGCAAACCTCCCGACCTGTTGGCCATCGGGGTTGCCGATGGACGAGATGATTTTCCCATCCGGATGAGAGAACAGATAGAAGGGGCTCGGCGGCCCCGCATCGGGCGCAGTGAAGCGGTCGACAATACGCCCGTCACACCACCATTCCGATGCCTGAAACCCTGAGCGCCTGACAATGGCAAGAACATGCGGGCTTCCGGACCGCGCTGGGGCTGGCGCTGGATACCCTCCAAAGCCCGCGCCGTCGGTGGAACCTCGAAAGCGCAGGAAATACTGATCAGGCACCAAAGGGACAGCGCCCGTGGCCGTCTGTCCGTTTGCCAGTATGGCGATGGCCGTCGCCTCGTTCCGCCCATGCAGGAAGACCTCTTGGACCGTCGTCGGGTTTTCGAGCGTCTGATGGGCCATCACCAGCGTCCAGTCTCCCGATGCCGGAATGAGCCGCTGGCTCGACAGGGTGGTTTCCGGCACGATGACCGCGCGCGTGTCCGCATCATTCATGGGAGCGGCAACTACGGGGCGACCGTTCACGCGCCCTGCAATCGCCTTTCGGGGTGCCGTCGCAGATGCCAGTCGCAAAGGACCTCGCAGCATAGGAGCGAAATCAAATTCGGCGCCATCTGCGAAAACCGCCAAACTGGAAACCGGGTCGAAGGCGATCACACCCGGCTCATCCAGGATGGAGGCTGGGAAGGTGGCAAGATCCGGGGTCGCCAGCGCGTCCTCCAGCCCCTCCACCGCGCTGATCGGCAGCATACCGGTGTGATTTGCGCGGTCGGTATCCTGCCGCTGCACCACGCCCCATCGGCTGCCGGTGGGGTAAAGCGGATCATCCGCCGTCGCGGTCCGCGACCGGATCACCAGCGCAGTACCCTCGCGCACGAGGATCTGGGTCACGGCTGCGGGCAGACTGGCCGCTGCGGACTCCGCCGCCGCGCGGGTGGCATAGCTGGGCGTGGCCCGGCCATCCATCGCCGCCAGGTCGATCCGCAGCGTGGCGCCCCAGCGATCGCCGCTGGCAAACAGCGGATCATCTGCCGCAGCCCCGCGCCCCCGGAACACCAGCGACTGCCCCTCGATCGTGATCACCGAGGACACCAGCGCATCCAGCCCTGCGGCCCCCGACACCGCTGCAGCGCGGCTGGCATAGATGCGCGCCGTCGCGGTGTTGTTGAGGTTCACGCCCGCGACGATATCCGCCAGCAACTGCGTGATATGGCCCTTCTGGGGCGGCGTGTTGTCCACATAGACTTGCCCCGGCGTGCGGGTGAGGGGGATGGGCATGAGGGGGATCCTTTACAGGGTGCCGATATTGAGGGGGGCCGAGGCGATGCCGCTGCCGTTGCCGGATCGCAGCCAGTAGGTGGCCGGTGCGGGGGCGTCGGTCAGCTGCACGGTGATTGTGCTGGACTGATCGCGGACCCAGCGCAGCAGCGTGGCCGACCCGAATGTCGCGCCGCGCCAGATGCCGGTCTGGTAATAGTTCGCGCCCAGATCCGGCTGGAACACGATGGTGATGGTGTCGCCAGCGCGGCCCGCGCTGACCAGCACCGGCTGGGCGGGCGGCGTGCTGTTGGCCACGACGACGATGCCGGTGACCTCGGTCCAGGGGCCATAGCGCGTCTGATCGGCCAGCAGCGCCGGGGCAATGCCGCCGATGATGGAGGCCAGGCCGCCGATGATCCATCGCGCGCGCACCGCATAGGTCTGCCCGTCCGACAAAGGCGGCGTCCGGAAATACCCGGTGGCCTGATTGACCTCCAGCGCGGCCCAGTCCGCGTCCCCGGTGGCGCGGAACTGCACCCGGATCGAATATCCCACCACGGGCGATACGGTGCCCCGGATCACGCGGTCTGCGACCGACACGCCGGTGATCACCGGCGCAAGGATCAACGGGCGCCCTGACGAGCTGCGGTTGGGCGCCGTGGCCCTGGTGCCATCCAGTGCCGCCGATACCCCCAGCGAGGCCAGATCGTTGCTTTCCAGCTGCACCTTCACCACGCCGTCGGATGCGCCCAGATCCAGCGACAGGCCGGTGATCCGCATGGGCAGATTGGTCAGGCCCCGGTCGGGGCGGTGCAGCGGCACCCGTTCCCGCCCGATCAGCAGCAGGCCCCAGAAGCGCAGTGACAGGCTGGCGGTGATGGCCGGGTTTTCCCGCGCCGCCGCGATCCGGGCCAGATGCCGGGCCTGCCCGTGATGCTGGACAAACGGCAGCGAAAACTCGCGTGGCTTGGGCTCGCCAAAGCGGGCAATGGCGCGTGGATCTTCCCACGGATCTGCCGTGGTCTCGGTATAATCCAGCGACGGCTCGGTATATTCGGGCACCAGCGTCGTGACCCGGTCCAGCTGCGATTTGCCCGGCCCGAAATCCATGCTGACGATCTTGTCGGCGGTGATCACCACCGGATCCACGGCATCTGCCAGCGCATCGACGGCCGAGTATCTGGCAACCCGCACGCCAATCTTGCCCTCGGCGGTCAGATAGAGGTTGCCGCCGACGGCATCGAGGATGCGGCCCGCCACGTCCTTGCGCGGCTCGGACAGGAAATACGACCCGCCCGCGACATAGCGGGGCCGCGTGCCACCCGCCGTCGGAACCCCGTCATTGCAGGCCAGCCGGGCGGCATCCCAGATCCCCAGATCGAACTCGTCTGCCGGAATCGAGCCGTCGCCCTCGGCGCAGAGATAGTGCAGCAAATGGCGGATCGGATTGTCGGTAAAGCTGAAGTTCCCCGTCGCAGGCTCCCAGCAGGCGGCGCCGCGCACGACAGCCGAGATTTCGGGCGGACGCCCGCCGGGATAGGTGTCGGCGACCTGTTCGGGCGCGACCGCGTCGAACTCGCCCAGGAACGTCGCCACGCCATCCAGCCGGTGCGCCGCCGTCCAGCGCATCGGAAAGGCTGCGCGCAGATCGGCCCAGTCGCCCCCCGCGAACTCGGCGCCCCGGCCCGTCCGGACCCGCAGGCGCACGCGATTTTTCCAGGGTGCCGTCTGGACCCAACCTTCGGAATTGACCGCGACAGGGCGGCCATCGAGGAACCACTGATCAACGCTGGTGATTCCGCCGGTGGATGCCGCCAGCAGCACAAAGGCGCGCCGGTCACCGCCCACCGTCGCCCAGTCGGCATACATCAGCGCGCCGCTGGTGCGGACCCGCCCGAAATGCTGCGCGCGGTCTGCCGACCCGCTGGCGACCGTGGACTGGATGTCCTGCGGCTTGGGGCCGGATTTGCGGTTGATCCGCGCGACCACCGCGCTGACCGTGAGGCTGATCGCGGTGCTGATGATAAAGCCGCCGACTGTGGTGCCAGCAAATGCGATGAGACCCGCAGGGATGAGCATCGGCATCAGTCACCCCACGCGATAATTGGTTTCAGCGGCCCCTCAAACAGCCCGCGTTGCGTCCTGACCGCCCATGCAGGCCCGGTGCAGATGGCCGCGACCTCGCGGCCCCGGATGGTCACGACGCCCACGTCACCGGCCCGCGCCGCCGCTGTGGGGCGCAGGGGCGCCATCCATGGCCCGATGGTCCGCGCCAGCCCGGCGGCGATCAGCCGCTCGGCGCCCGCCTCGCAGGCGTACATGCCCCGGAACGCTGCTGCCGGATCGTGGCCGAAATGCACACAGCACCAGTCCGCGACCCAGATGGTGCAATCCGTCTGACCCCAGACCCACGGCAGGGACGCGCCCACCGTGAGCCACGCGGCTAGAGTTGCAGCCATCCGGTGAACTCTGCGCCGCGCGTGGTCTCGTATTGTGCGGCATATTCGCAGCCACGATCACCGGGCGATCGCATCTGCTGATCGCGGTCGGTGTATTTGCCCAGCAGGGTCTCATTGCGATCCCGGAACGGGCCCTCGACGCGGATCTCGAAATGCTCGACCGCCACGTCATCGCGCCACCGGGCATCGGCCATCCGACCGCGATGCACGTGGATCGCAGGGCCGACCGGGTCACCATCGGCGAACAGCTGTACCCGCTGGATGACCAGCCGGTCGCGCCATTCCGGCTCGTCCTGCGTCAACGCCAGACCAAGGGCGGGTGTCACCGCGCCGAACTTGTAGGTCATCGGCGCTGCGGCCAGCACACCCTCTGCGGTCTGGTCCGCCGATCCCGTCTCGATGATCGCATGCGCGGGCAACCAGTCGTGAGTGCCATCGCTGAAGGGCGTGCTGCCCTCGATCATCCGCACGGTGCCGCTGGCAAACTGAACCTCGAAGGTGCGGCGCGCCTCGACCGTGTCGCGGTTGGCCTCCAGCAGCTCGATCTGGGCGACGGTAAAGCTCATCGGTCGAACTCCTCGACAAAGGTCAGCGTCACCGGCTCGCCGAAGGACAGGATGTCGCGCGCCCGCTCGCCCTCGCCATCGGTGGCGAACCTGGCGTGGACGATGATCGGATCGGTCTCCAGCGTGGTGCCTGCCGGGATCGCCTCGCGCAGCGGCGGCTCGACCTTGACCCAGCCACCCTCATTGCGGCGCACGACGCGGTACAAAAAACCGTTAACGGTGAACAGGTCACCGACCCGGAACGATGGCCGGGACGGCTGGGTCAGATCGACCGTGATCTGTGAGGCCCCGGCGGCCGCCGCGCCGACTGTCACCATCGGCTGCACGCCGTTGCCTGCGAAGGCACCGGTGCCATCGGTGTGCCAGGTCCCATCGCCATGCGGGATCTGGACCGGGCTGACCGCGCCGTCATAGGCAAAGGCGTCATAGAGCGGGATCGCCGCCGCGTTCAGACGCCCCCGCATCTCGGAGACCAGCGCCTCGAACCGGCGCAGGCGGACAGGGTCGTATTCCAGCGCCAATGCGAAACGAAACCGCCAGATGTTGGTGCCGGTGCCGATCAGCTGCTCACGCCCCGACAGCGCCCGGCCCGCGCTGCGCGTGGTCCAGTCGATGTGATAGCTGGTCAGCGTCAGCCGGAAATGTTCGGACGGCCATTCGATCAGCGCCATCAGAGCATCCTCGCCTGGCGTTCGCTCATGACGCGCGCGACCTTGCTGGCAAACATGCGCCGGTCCCTGTCAAATTCAGCGCGCAGCTGCGCGAGGCCTTCGGATGAGACGTCGCTGCTGATGTTGTAGGTCGGCGCGTAGGTGATATCCGCGCCGCCCTGACCGCCGCCCTGCGCCATCTCTTTCGAGAGATCGTGCGGGAATACGAGATCACCAGATGCAAGCCGCCGCGCTTCCCCGCCCGCCTCGTTGATCTGAAAAAGACCGGACTTGATGATCTTGCCGCCCCCAGCCAGCGCCGGGATCGCGGGCAGGCCCGCCCCGCGCAGCGCGCCCGCCAGCGGATCGAACGCACCGATCATGCCGGTGAACAACCGCGACAGCCCGCTGGACATCAGCCGCGACGACATGTCCGACAGCATGTTGGCAAAAGCCGATTTGATGTTGTCGAACACGTCGGTCAGGCTGCGCGCGTCCCGCAGGACGCCCGAAAAATAGGGCTGCATCGTGCCAAGTATCGACTGGCCGACGCTGGCCGTGGCACCCGCAACATAGGGCTGGCCGTTGGCGATGCCGATGCCCAGCCCCTGCGAGATGTATTCGCCATACTCGATCATGCGGCGCGAGGGAGATTGGATTCCCATGTCGTCGCGGAACCCCTCGCGATAGGCGGCGCCATCGGTCGCGCCCCGCACCCGGATCCCCGCCGTTCCGCCCGCCAGCCCCTGGCCGATTTCCGGCGTCGGCGGCAGGATCAGCCCGGCATCACCGGGATCGCTCGACGGGTCATAGCCGCTGCTGATCGCGCCATCGCGGCTTGCGGTCAGCCGGTCCCAGGCGGTGGTCAGCTTCGAGATGATCGGTTCAATTTTCTCCCAGGCCCATTCGAACGCGGCGACGATGGCCTTGAGCGAGGTGTCGATGGCCGTCTCGACCCGCTGCCAGCCCCGCTCGACCTCTTCCGTGATCCCGATCCAGTCGGTGATCGGCTTGAAGATTTCCTCCCAGCCCCATTCGATAACGCCGACGATGCCCTTCCACAGCAGCGACCAGAAATCGCGCAGCCCGCCCCAGCTGTCCTTGAAACCCTGCACCAGACGGGCCATGTCGCCGGTGACCAGCCCGTCGATGACATCGACCATCCCGCCCAGGTGGCGCCCGATCGCCCCGGCCAGATCCTTGAACCACGGCCCGATGCTGTCCCAATTGGCCACGACCGCGACCGCAGCGGCGCCGATGGCCACCGCCGCCAGCGTGAACGGCGCGCCCAGTGCCGCGACCGTCAGGGACACGCCTTTCAGGATCGCGATGAGCGGGCCCAGCCCCGACAGCAACAGACCGAACCCGATCAGCAGCGGGCCGAGGGCCGCAGCGGCGGCGCCCACGATCACCGCCGTTTTCAGAAACTCGGGATTGGTGTCCTTCAGCCGCAGGATGACCTCGGTCATGCGCTTGGCCAGATCGGTGGCGAATTCCAGAATGCCGCTGTTGCCGATGGCGATACGCAGCGCCTCCATTGCAGATTGCAACTTCAGCATCTCGCCGTTGAAACCTTTCAGCCGCGCCTCGGCCTGTTCGGTGGCCGAGGCATCGGCGATGCTGGCCTTCAGCCGGTCGATCCCATCGGCACCCTGTTCGGCCAGGCCGATCGCCGTGCGCAGGGCATCGGTGCCAAAGATCGTGCTGAGCGCATCGTTTCTGGCCTCGTCGGACAGACCGGCCAGACCCTCTTGCAGTTCCTGCGCGATGGCGTTCATGTCCTTCATCGAGCCGTCCGCCTCGAAGAACTCCAACCCCAGTTCCCGGATCGCCGCCGCCGCCGGGGCCGAGGCCGGAACCAGCCGCTGGAGGAAGGTCTTGAAGCTGGTGCCCGCATCCGAGCCGCTGGCAAACAGCGAGGACGTGCCCGCGATGGCGGCGTTGAAATCCTCGAAGGACACGCCGAGGCCGCCCGCGACCCCGCCCGCCTGAGCGATCGCCAGTCGGTAGTCGTCAAAGCTGAACTTCGAGGCCAGCATGACGCCTGTCATGCCGTCAACCAAACCGGTCAGATCGCCCGCCTCCTTGCCGAACTGAAGCATGACATCCGTGGCCAGATCACCGGACTCGGCAAGTTCGGCCCCAGTCGCTGCGGCCAGAAGCATGGAGGCATTGAGCGCACCGCCAAGGATCTGCGAGGCATCCAACCCGTTCTTGGCCAGAACCTCGATCGTGTCAGCCGCCTGCGACGCCTTGAACTGGGTGGTCTCACCCATTTTCAGGGCCTCCGCCTCCAGCCGCTGCATCTCATCGGCACTGGCGCCGCTGGCCGCCTCGACCCGGTTCATGGACGCCTCGAAATCGCCCGCCGTGCGCAGCGACAGGGCACCGAACCCGGCCAGCGGCGCCGTGATCGCCACCGACAGGTTCCGGCCCGCGCGCCGGATGCTGCGCCCGGCATTCTCAATCGATGCGGACGCACCGCGCAGACCCGCCTGAAACTGGGAATCGTCCAGACCCAGGACAGCGCGCATGCGGCCGATGAGCTGCGATGATGCCATGGGCCGTTCTCCATATTATCGGGTTCATTCAGCGGATGCCGTGCGGCGCCCGCGCGCGCACCATTCGGACAGGGTCATTTTCGGCAGGCGTTCCTTGGCGCCGTCGAGATACATCCCGGCATCGGGCTTGCCCTTGTCCCGCCCCAGCAGCCGCTTGAGCGGCGGGATCTTCTTGCTGCGCTGCAAGCTGGCGGCGAGCCAGGCGGCGGTCAGCACCAGTTCGTCGGCGCGCGCGGCGCGGCGCATGGCCGCGTCCGTCTCGATCATGTAAAGGCGCGGCGTAATCAGCCAGAAGCGCTCGGGGTCGAGGCCCAGCATCAGCCAGTCCTCGTACATGACCGGGATATTCAGCCCCGCCGCGCCGGTTTTGCCTTTTTTGCGCGAGGCTTTGCGACGTTTCCCGAGGTGGTCCCCACGGGCGCCGCATCCGGGCTGACGGCAGGCGTGGCCTTCTGGAGGCTCTCGAACGCCTCGCGGATGACCCGCGCGCCGACCGAGAAATCATGCTGCAGCATGTCATCGGCCAGCCAGTCATCCGCGTCCGGGTGAAACCGTTCCAGCGCGATCTGCGTCACCCGCAGCAGCACCGCAAAATCCGGCATGACCTTTTCTTCGAACATGGCGACCAGCGGCGCCAGATCCTTGCCATAATCCTGCTGCAACTTCGCCAACCCTGACATCCCGAGCATCAGGCTGTAATCCTTGCCCGCGTGGCGGACGGTCACGATTCCGGTGATCTGAGCCATGCGATCAATCCGGGATGATGAAGCTGGACAGGCGGAAGGTCGCGGTTGCCACCATCTTGTCATCGATCGGGGCGCTGCGGCCATAGCCCTTCAGGAACCCGGAAAATGTCTCGGGCTCACCATCCTCGCTGAGGGTGAACTCGATCAGCACCTCCTCTCGGGTCGCTTTGATCGCGGTCAGCAGAAGGTGGGTGGGCGATCCGGGAATATAGTTCATCGGGAAGGAAATTTCGCCGCTGTCGATCAGACCGGCAACGAACTGGCGCCGCCGTCCGGGTGATTTCTGGTGCGTCACCTGCACCTCATCCACCTGTTCGTCGGGGGCTTCGATATCGCCCAGCAGTTCAAGTTCGGTCATCACAGGCGCGCCGCCGCCTTCGGGCGTGCGCCCGATGCGGACGGCCGAGCCGTAGCCAAGTTTTCCTGCGTCATCAGGCATGGGGATTCTCCATCAGGGGGCCAGAACCGGGTCTGACCGGAAGGATTGAATGCGGAACGACATGACCAAGGTGCCGACATAGGTCTCGGACCGGCTGTCGCTGACGATCGACAGCTCCTCGAGCTGCGCGCGCCGTGTGGACGTGCGCAGCGCGGCCAGCACCACGGCCTCGATTTCGTCACTGTCGGCATCGAGCATGTCCTCGATGTCCTCGCCGCCGGTCCGGCGCAGGGCGACCTGCAACAGAGTGCGGCGGGTGGCGCTTTTCTGCGTGTCGCGCGCCACCGGCTCGGTCGGGGTCAGAACGCCGATCACCGGCAGGGAGGCATCATCGATGCTGCCCGGCCAGACCTTCAGGATGCGGACACCCGCAAACCGGGGCCGCGCCGCCAGCGCCGTGCGGACCGATGTGCGGTATTCGCTGCGCCAATGGCTCATGGCGCCACCTCGCGGTGCAGCTCGCAGAGCGCAAAGGCATCCTCAGCAGGCGAGCCGCTGTTATGCGTGACCATCACCTTAAAGCGCCCGTGGCCGGGCACCTCGATCAGATCCCCGCGCGCCAACTCGGGGACCAGGTTGCGCCGCACCCGCCAGCTGGGCGCGTCGATCCGCAGGATCTGCCCGTCGGCGGCGGTGACCTCGATCGGGGCGGCGCGAAAGATGGACTGCACGTCCCGCGCCGTGCCGCTGGCGGGTTCATAGCGGATCACGGACCCGAACAGGTCCGACAGCGTGCCCGCCATCCCGTCGAAATAGCTGGCCATCAGCGGATGACGCCGTCCAGCAACACCTGCCCGGTGGGCGAGGGGTTGGGTGCCGCCTCGACTGCCGCACCGATCAGAATGTCGTCTTCCTCGGGGGCGGTCGTGCAGACCTTGTCGGTGTCGTTCCAGTAGATCTTCGCCCCGACTGTCCAGGCCTGCGCGGCGGTCTTGGGCAGTTCGAACACACCGCGACGAACCAGAACCGTCTGCTGGTTCTCCGCCGCATGGGACTGGGCCACGCCGAAGATCGCGCCGACCAGCACGCCCGCGCCCGAGGTGACGGCAGCCGCCATCGTCAGGGTGAGGTGCTCACCCGGCTGAATGTAGTTTTTCATCTCGCTCTCCTGTCGAGGGGGTCAGAACGGCAGCGGGCGACCCGAGGGCCGCCCTGCTGCATCCGGGATCAGGGCCGCGCGTTACGCGCCGGTGTTCTTGAAGCTGCCTTTGAACTCGACCGCCGCCGCACCAAAGATGTGGCGGGCGTTCATGACCACGGCATCGGGGTTCATGCCCTCGATCGTCTGCACGGTCGGGGCCGAATACCCCTCCAGATAGGCGTGTGCGATCGGCGGCAGATCGCTGGAAATCAGATACCAGGCGGTGTCCGACCCGCCCGCCGCCGCGCCGAGGTTGGGGACCACGGCAGGCGTCAGGCTGGACTTGAACGGGTTGACGTTGCCATCCGTGGCCGGGGTCGTCGACGTGGCGAACTGCAATGCGGTCAGTTCCAGCGCCGGGGGCACGATCAGCCGGTCGGGCTCAACCTGCATGAAATCGTCCTTGTCCCTGGTGCCGAAGGCACGCTGTTCCCACATGGCGCGCCGCGCCGCGCCGACCGAGGCGGCGCTGATCGCGGCGGCCGACCCGGCAAGGTTGCCATGGCTGGCATGGAAGAGTGCCACGCCATCGGATTTGAGGGGCGCATTGGCGCGGATCAGCGACCAGACCATGCTGTTCTCCATGGTCCGGGCGGCCATGGCGAATTCGGCCGGGATGCGCTGAAACGCGCCCATATCGTCGTTGACGACCGCCTCGAAGGTCAGCTTGATCGTGCGGCCACGGCGCTCGACCTTCAGGCCCTCGGCCTCGTCGGCCAGAACCGCCGACTGGTATTCGCCATTCTCCAGCACCGGCTTGAGGCTGAAATCGCCACCAAAGCGGACGGAATGCAGCTCGCGGAAATCGGTGGCGGTCAGCGGCGCGCCGGTAACCAGCTGCCAGGAGGCATTGCGGCGCTGGTAGGCCTGCTGCAACGAGCGGTTCATGACCTCGGTCGTGATATAGGCAAAATCGCTGACGCCATAGGCGCCGCCCATCATGGTGGTGGCGCGCATGCCGCGCCGGATGGTGTCGGTGTCGTTGTAGCCCCGGCCCGATCCGGACAGTTCCATCGCCAGATGGCGCAGGCGCATGCCACGGAACTGGCTGGCCGGGCCGTCGGTCTCACCCATCAGCGCGCCGATCATGCCGTTCACGCGGGTCTCGCCCTCGTCGCGCTGCATGCTGCTGCGGGGGCCACTGCCCTGGGGGGCGCTGCGACCGAGCGGTTCATGCGCGGCCATCGTCGACAGCAGACGTGTGCCGGCCACATCGGCGGTCACGCCCTCATCGATCAGCGCGTCGACGTCAGCCTGCATCAGGCGCCCCGAGGCCACATGCGGGGCCGACATCTCCCGGATGGCGCGGACGCGGGCGCGTTCCCCGGCCAGAACGGCGGCCGGATCGGCCTGCATGGTGACCTGCGTGGGTGTGTTGGGCGTGGGTGTGTTGGGCGTGGGTGCGCCGGGTGCCGGGGCGACCGGCGTGGCGGTGGTTTGAGGGGTCGGCGCGGGTGCCGCAGGCGCGGTCGTCTCGGTCGGATCCATGACATTCTCCATAGAAGGGTGACCGCCGGTGGCGGTGGGGGAAGGCGCGGGCCGCGCGGCCCGCTCCGGTGTCGTTCTGGCGGCCAGCCGCTCGCGCAGCAGGGTGCAACCCGCCATGTAAAGCTGCTGGGCGGTGGGCAGATCGCGCGCCGCGGCAGAGGCCACAGCCTGCACCGGGGCCTCGACGCTGTCGGCAAAGCCCTCGGCCACAGCGGCGTCCGGGCCGAACCAGGTGCCCTGATGCCCGTTCTGCTTCATCATCCGGCGAACGTCCTCGGCGGTCTTGCCGGACGCGGCGGCATAGACGGCGGCATAGGTGTCAGCGATCAGCGACAGCTGATCCGCTGCCCGGCGGGCGTCGTCTTCATTGCCCCAGATCATGGCAGAGGGATCGTGGATCATGATATGCGATCCGGCGGACATGACGCGCTCGGCCCCGGCCATCAGGATCAGGGACGCCGCCGAAGCTGCCTGACCTTCAACGATGATCCGGCAGCCGCCGGGATGGGCGGCCAGCATGGCGCGGATCTGTTCACCTGCATCTGCGTTGCCGCCGACAGAATTCAGCCGGGCGGTGATCCGGCCTTCGCCCAGCTGCCCCAGAGCCTGACGGACAAGCGAGGGGGCGTAGAACATATCCTCTTCCCACATCCAGCCGACATTATCGTCGCCGATCACGGTGCCGCTGAGGATCAGCTCGCCATTGAAGATCAGATCACTGCCGGTTCGCATCGTCATCGTCCTTTTCATCGTCGTCGGAATCGTCCGGACCGGCAGCGGCGGGCTCAGGGGCTGGCTTGAGGGCCGGAGCGGCCGCGTTCATCTTCTGATCGGCTTCCGCATCCTGCTGACGCTCTTCGCGGATGCGGTCGGGATCGCGGCCCAGCTCGCGCTGCACGCCCTGACGGCTGTTCAGCCCGGCGTCGATTTCCTCGATCATCGCCGGGATTTCCTTGGTCGGATCGACAAGGATCCGGCGCGGGGGCGTCCAGTCGAGCGTGAACTCCAGCCCGTGATGGCCCGCCAGCAGCAGGCCCTCGCGGAACCAGCGTTCGATCCCTTCGCCCATCTGCATGATCATCAAGCCGCGCTGCCACATGCGCACAAGGCGATCCATCTCGTTGCGGCCCATGCGACCCGACGAGAAGTTCACGCCGCGCAGATCGGCGGTCAGCGCCTCGTAGGTGATCCCCAGCCCCGCCGCGATCGTGCGCAGGCCCCGGCCCATGAACTCGTCATAGCCATCGACCGTCGGCGGGTTGACCACGGTGGGCTCGGCCCCCTCGGGCAGTTCCACCACCGCGCCGGGTTGCAGATCCTCCAGCCCCGATCCGGCAGTGGCGGGCCGGGTCGAGCCCTGGGTGTATTTGAGCACGATCGCCATCAGCGCCGAGATCCGCTGTTTGAGGATCTGGGCCTCCTGATAATCGGCCAGCTCGCCCAGGGTCATCATCACCGGCGCCAGCCACGGCACGCCGCGCAGCTGGCCGGGGCGTTCGAAGCGGCGCAGGTGAATGATGTCGGACCAGTGCACCCGCGTCGATTCCAGCGGCTTGCGGTGCCGGACGGCGCCGGGATGTTCGTTAAAGAGGTGATAGGCCTCGATCGCGCCGGTGGGTCCGTATTCGACCCCCTCGACCACAAGGTTCTCGCCATAGCTCTGGATCGTCTGATCGAGGCAGTCGACCTCGACCAGCTCGATCTGGTAGGGCAGCGCCAGGTGCCGGTTGTAGCCGCCCGACCGCATCCGCCTGCGGATCAGCACCTCGCCATCGGTGAAGACGGTGGACATGCAGATCTGCTGCATTTCCAGCAGGTCATATTCCTCGCCCGCATCAAGGCGCACGCTCAGCAGGTGGCGCTGGACGAGGTCGTTCACCACCGCCTTGACGTTGTCGCTGCTGCTGCGGACAGAAGGCACGATCCCCTCGCCGACGACATTGGCCACCACCACCTCACGCGCACGGGCGGCATAGGCGCGGTTGCGGACCATATCGCGCGACAGCTGGCGCAGCCGCTCGCGCGATCCGAAGGCCGCCGCATCCGCCGAGGTGGCGGGCGCCTTCCAGCCATAGGTGCGCCGACCGCGCGAGGCGGCATCATAGTTCATCACGACATTGGTCTGCGCCCGCGCCGTCAGGCGGCGCAGCCCCGCCTCGGGCGCGAAGTACCCGATCACCCGGTCCAGAACGGTCATCACAGACCCCGCGTGGTGCGCGGATAGCCGACGCGCGCGGCGCCTGCGCCTGTGCCCGCCAGCTCAGCCTCGATCATCTGCAAGGTGCTGCGCATCTCGGCCAGCGACCGGAACGTCAGCTTTTCGCCGTTGATCTCGACCGACGACACGCCTTTGGCGATGGCGCGGCGCAGCTGATCGGCATCTGCCTGCGTATAGGCCATGTCATCTCCTCAGATAGCCGATGCGTTTGGGGGCGGGACGCGCAGGCGCCTCGCGCGCGCTGTCCGGATCGTTGGGCCGTTCCAGCGGAACGGCATTGGCATTGTCGGGGCCCAGCACGCACCAGGCGGGCGGGGCCTGCCAGTTGACGCGGTTCAGCCCCAGAAACTCGGCCAGGGCGAGGCCCTGCACCGAATGATCGAGGCTTTCGTTCCGGGTCTGGCCGGGCTTAAGCGACCAGCCCTTGTCGCCGCGCTGTTCTGCCAGCAGCTCGGCCACATGTTCGGCCTCCATCCAGGACGGCACATGCTGGGCGTTGGTCGGCGTGTCGGTCCGTGCCAGCGCCGCCGAGACGCTGTCCTTCAGCCGGTCCACGGCCATGTTCAGCAGCTTGATGCCGCGCGCCTTCTTGCCGCCCGAGGCCCGCTCGGGCGCCTCGTGCCAGACCCGGTCGCGCTGGCTGAGCCCCGATCTGCCGATCGACAGGTAGAACCGACCGCCCAACCCCTCGCGGGCCCGCGCCCGCCAGAACTTCTCGGCATTGTCCGACCAGCCCTTGGGGCCGTTGAAATCGATGACGACGCCGACTGGCTTGAGGCCCCAGGCCGCGCCATCGACCGGAAAGACCCGGCCCGCCAGCTCGGTCAGGACATTGGCGTCCTGCGCGTAGCGCCCCGGATCAATGCCGCGATACCTGCCATCCTCGCCCCTGGCGCGCGGGGCGTCGTCGGGCGGCTGATGGATCGCATAGCGGTCGAT
The DNA here is from genome assembly GCF_046289755.1 of Paracoccus sp. (in: a-proteobacteria). Taxonomy (GTDB): domain Bacteria; phylum Pseudomonadota; class Alphaproteobacteria; order Rhodobacterales; family Rhodobacteraceae; genus Paracoccus. The sequence continues at coordinate 23,407 of NZ_JBKBVD010000031.1, forward strand.
AATGACGCGCTCGCCATCCTCGCCCCATGCCATGGCCATGACCTCGAAGCGGTTGCCCTGCACATCGACCATCAGCGTGACAAAGCGCGCCCAGTGCGGGGCGACCCCGCGCGCCAGCTTCATGGCATGATCCGTCAGGGTCTCGACCGTGACGGCATTCTCGTCTTCGTCCTTCGGACGCAGATAGGGCACGCCGATTTCGGTGTAGTGGACCCCGGCAAAATCCGTCTCATCGCCCGAGGCTTCCAGCGTGCGCCGGGCGGTCTCGTATCGCTCGACCAGACCCTGCCAGGAGGCGAAGGCCGCTGCCGCGCCGTTCAGCGCATAGGTGGCGAAAGGCACGTTGCGGATCTGCTCGTCGTCGATCCGGCACAGCTGGCGCCTGCCATCCTCGCCCACGATCCGGCTTTCGTGCAGCCAGCCGCCGCGCCCCGCCGCCGCCAGCCGGTTCAGCTCGGCCTTATGGCGATGCTCGATGTCGCAACAGCCGCAATGCGGACAGACCATCACGGCGCCGTCGGCAGCCTCGCCGGGTTCCAGATCGCGGTTGTAATCCAGCCGGTCATAGGCCGGTTCGAACAGCTCGCCGCAATCGGGGCATTCCCAATACCAGCGCCCGCGCGTGCCCTCATTATAGAGGTTCACGATGCCGCCGGTGGTCGCGGGCAGCAGATGCGGGTCGAGCCCGGTGGCCGGGCGCAGCTTGGCCTCATCCACCGGAAAGGCCGGGGTGCTTTCGGCAAAGACGCAGCCGCGCGACATGAACGTCCTGATCCGCTGCAACGCCATGCCGAAGGGCGAGGCCTCGGGCGCGTCCTTCGGCCCCAGCCGCTGCGGCATGTGGTCGTAATCGGTCAGCAGCACCATGCGCTGCGAGCGCGATGACAGCTGGTTGGCGACCGGATAGCCGATGCCAAGCCGCATCCCCTTGAACCGCTTGCGGCTGAAGGTGCTGTCCTCGCGCGCCCGGCCCAGCCGGTCCAGCAGATGCGGACTGTTGTAGATCGCCGGATCCAGCTTTTCCTCGACCCAGGCATCGGCGTCCGTCCTGGTCATGTGGATCAGCTGCACCGGACCCGGCGCGCAGGTGATCGCATGCGAGGCCACCGACAGCAGCATCTGCGACTTGCCGCTCTGCGACGGACCGACAAAGACCACAGCCTTGAAGCGCCGCGACTGCGAGATGTCCTGCGGCTCGATCGTATAGGGCGCCACGTTGCGGTTATAGGCCGACCACTTGCCCGCCACCGGCACCCGCAGCGACCGCTCGGCCGCATCGGTGACCGAAACCCGGCTCGGCGGATCCAGCAGCGGCAGCGCATCCGCCGCCAGCTCTTCTGGCGTGACGAAGGGCGGCAGCGGCGGGATCCGCGTCAGGGCCGAGAGACCCCGGTCCGGCATCTCGACCATCAGAGATCCAGATCCGCCTGTCGGCCGGGCAGCGCCACCACGGCGCCGGTGCGGCCAAGCCGCGCCTCGATCAGGCGGCGCACCTCGGCCCGCATCTCGTCGCAGCGCGCCTCCAGCTGCGCCACCTGGGCGGCGGACAGGCCGAAGTTCATCTCGGCAAAATCCGGCAGCGTGTCCATCTCGGCCCCGAAGGTGACGAACATGTCCTCGATCAGCGCCCGCATCCGGTCGGCGCGCAGCAGATCGCCGCGCTGTTCCGCGACCCGGTTGCGGTGATATTCGGCCTCGGACCATTTGCGCAGATCGTCGGCGGTCAGCTCGCCCTCGTCCTCGGCCTGATCCTCGTCGAGGTTGCGAAACGCCAGGGCTGCCTGCGCGGCCAGCTGGTCGCCGCGCGACTTGGCCGCGCGGGACCGCTCGTCCCGGTCCTGCTTCCATGCCCAGCAATGCGCCAGGCGGAACTCATAGGACACACCATTGGCGCCGGTGCTATCGACCGGCATCCCTTGGCTGAGCCATTTGGTGATGGTGTTTTCCGACACAACGAAGGCTTTCGCCAACTGTGCGCGGTTCAGGGGCGTGCCGTCATCCTCGACACCCGCTGGCAGCGGATGGCGCGCGACGTCCAGCACGCTCCCATCAGCCAGCGTGATGGAAGACGACATGGGAACCTCATGATGAACAACAGCAACCCCAACCGCACCATGCGGTTGAAACTGCTCCCAGAAATGTAACGGGGCGCGAATTACCCCCGTGCGGCCCCTTGCCGGGAAGGACCCGCCGGGGTTTCAGCCTGTTTTTTGAGCAACCCGGGCGACCATCCGCTCGAAGGTCCGGGCCAGATGTTCGGGCAACCGCGCCCGACAGACCTCTTCCGCGCCGTCCTGAAACCCGAGGCGCTGATCATAGACCGGCGCCACCGCGCTGAAGTGCAGCACCTTGCTGATCGAGCCATCGGGCGCGCGCTTCCAGATCCCCGGCGACAACCTTGAGCCGGGTTTGGGAACGAAGAAACCCGCCCGGCGCCGGTTGCGGCGGCTGGATGCCGCCGTGGTATTGGTGGCGCCGTCGCGCTGCGCCCGCACCGCCGAGAGTGCCTGATTGCGTTCGCCGTTCGACCAGTTGCCATATGCGTCCAGCCTGGCACCCTTGCCCGGAATGGCTGACTGGATGATACCGTCGAAGGCCAGCCGGGATCCGAGCAACCGCTCCAGTCCCGTCTTGCCACGCTGGCCACCAATCTCCTGAACCTTCAGATAGTGGCGGCGCCCGACCGAGGGCCGCTCGATCACCTGTGCCTCAAGGTTGTTCGGTTTCGCGCGCCAGACCATGAGCGCGTTTTTGGTGAACCGCGTCGGACGGTCAAAGACATCGTCCATCCGCTCCTGCACATGCTTCAGCACATCGGCAGCGGTATCGTTCAGCGCCCAGCTTGCCGCCACCCGCGCGTCCTTGTCCGCCAACTGGCGCAGGTTTCGTTGAAGGTCGGCGTCGTCGATTGAGATCCTCAGCATTCTCCCACCTTCGGACGATGAAGTATGTGCGACAACCGCAACACTTCGAAAACGCACGCGACCTCACGCTTGCGTGAGAGGATTATCCGGCCATACTTCCTTGGCCTGAAATCGACCTAAGGAATTGAGATGAAAAAAACATACCTGCCAATGGCATTCGTAGGACTGGCTTTGCTGGCCGCATGCGCACCCAGCACTGCAACGGTATCGGACTTCAACGGCGATAGCGTGAAGATACAGACCAACTCGCTGGCCAATGCAGAAGAAGCGCAGGCCACCGCAAAGGCAGAGGCCGAGCGGATCTGTGCAAAAGGAAGCAAGAAACGCGCAGAGTACGCTTCGACACGGACTTTGCCCAACTACGTGGTTGAGCATCTGTTCCTCTGCCTCGAAGCTTAAGAACGACGAACGCCCGCGAGGGATGATCCCTGCGGGCGCACGTCTGGATAATATTGATTCTGTTGCCATAGACGGACCTAAGCGGTCAATAACTTTTTTTCCGCCCATACCCGATCATGCGGTTCAGCGCACCACACAGAGCTTCTGACAGTGCATCTCTGTGCGACCCTTTGACGGACCAGCCGTGGAAGATCAGGATATCAGCCAGACCGCGACCCTTGAGACAAACAGCGTCGACCAATGCCAGATCCGTGATCTGCCGTGCGGCGCGACCACCGCGCGCTGACGGGCGAACGCGCCGGACGCTCATAGCAACCCCCGAACCGATCCGGCGGCGCAGGCCCTCGACCTCTGCCGAAAACTCCAAGCGGCGATCCATCCAGTCGCGGCCATCCGGGCCACCCGCGCCGCCCTGAAGGCTGGACAGCTTGGTGCCGTCAGCGCTGAGCAATTCGACCAGATCGTGATAACGCCGCCCGATCGAGATCTGGCCAAAGGTCAGCGGGCACGGCTGCCTGCGCCGCGCCGACGCGGCCATCATCGCGTCAAAGGCATCGGCGCGGCGGATCGCCTTCCGGCCACCATAGCCGCGATGCACGGCCTCGACCTTGTCGTTGCCCACCGGCAGCAGTTCGATGTTCTGAACCAGAACGAAACTACCGCTGGTCAGTGACGGACGGATGTCCGGGCCGCACTCTTCCGGGATCACGTCACCCGCCGACAGCATCGCCTTGCAGCGCGCCGCCTCGACCGCCATCCGGTTTTCCGGCTCATTCACCGCCAGCGCCGCCATCCGGTCCAGATAGAAATCACCCTGGCTGGCCTGCTTGATCTGCATTTTGTGGCTCTTTTTCATTCTTATACTACCCCTTGATTTCATCAGTTCTGGAGTTGGGCTTGATGGGCTTGATCGTTGTTCAATAAGGGCTTGAGATAAGAGAGGGTTTAGCGGGTCAGAGTTAATGTTATCACTGGCTTAACGGGTGATTTTGGGCCGGAGGGTTTGATGGGCCTGACTTCTCAACCTATACGCAAGAGCACTTCCCCCCGGACCCCGGTAAGATACGCGCGCGCACATGGGTCGCAGTTTCAGGCCCGTCAGACCCTCAGGCCCAGAAACGGAATGCAAGTACCTGATTTTACGTCGATAGCCTGCCCCCGAACCCCTGCCTTTTCCGGCCCGGCAACTCTGCTGTTCAGGCCCGTCAGACCCATCCGGGACACCGACAACCAGACATGCGCGACGGGCCCGAAGGCCCGCCATGTCGGTTGTCCAGAGAATGGGGTGCGGGGCTAGCGGTCCCATGATGACCATCCCCTGCTGGTTTCGGCATCCTTGCTTTCGCGTATGCGCCGCCCGAATTCCTCGGCCAGCCGGATGCCGCGATAGCCGGTGACGCCCGATTTTCCGGGCATGAACATCTTCTGGGTCTCGGGATGGCGCCAGCCCTCGGACTTGCCTTTGAGCCGCATCGAGACCTTGCGCCCGCCCCATCGCGGCTCGCCGCGTTCCTCGATCCAGAAGTTGAACGCGTCGATCAGCTCGCGCGAGGTCATGAAATCGCCCTCGTAGCCGGTGACGATGGTGGCATCGGCAAGGAACGTCCCGATCGGGTCGCTGTCCTTGCGATAGCTTTCCGTAGCCGCGACAACCTCGTCGGGCTCCTGCAAGCCCCCATCGAGGAAATCCAGCAGGCCCTGGACCATCCAGTTGAGGATGCCCGACCGCTCTTCCCAGAGCATGGCATCCATGTCTTTCTTGGGCCTGCGCTTGTGTTCGGGGATCTGGATCGGGAACTTGACCAGCAGCACCCGCCGCCAGATCCCGTCATCGCCGCCGCGGATCTCGGGCAGGTGGTTGCCCGAGATGGTCAGTTTGAAATAGGGCTGGAACAGGATCATCCCCGAGAACAGATCCCGGATCATCATCGGCTCGCCGCCGGTCAGCGCCTTGACCAGCGCCTCTTGCAGCTTCTCGCCCTCTTCGGGTTCTGAGGTGCGCACGCTGCGCGCGCCGATCAGCGGGATCAGGTCGGGCTGCGAATCCGATCCCGATTTCTTGCTCTTGCCAGTCAGGCTTTCGATCTTGGCGGTGACGGAATAATCGCCCATGATCCGCGAGATGATGTCGACCAGCACCGATTTGCCGTTGGCACCGGCGCCGTGGAAAAACGCCAGCTTCTGGACCGGAATGCCGCTCATCGACAGGCCGAACCATCGCTGCAGAAACTGCCGCATCTCGATATTGGGCTGGATCTGCCGCAGGAACTCGTCAAAGTTCGGGCAGGTCGCATCGGGATCGTACTCGACAGGGGCCAGCTTGCTCAGCATCTGTTCACGCGCATGCGTGATCAACTCGACCACCGCCTTGGGCCCCATGCCCAGATCGCCGAAGGGGTCGATCCGGAACCGCAACACGCCGGTCAGGGTGTTAACGTCCAGGTCGCTCTGATCAAGATCGTCCACGGTGACCGAGCGCATGACCTGCGCCTCGGCGGCCATGTTGGTCATCGGCCCGGAATTGCCTGCGTTCTTGGCGTGGGTCAGGCGGCGCTTGATCTTCTCTTTGTAGGACTTCAGTGCCGCGTCGATCGCGCGGAAGCGCGCCTCGATATTGCCCAGTTCGGTGATCAGCGCCTCGTCTCCGGCATAGCCGGGCATGGCCTCGATGGCGATCCGGCGGCGGCGCAGCTCCTGCTCTTCCTCCAGCAGCTTCCGTTCGCGACGTGACGGTTCGAGAAAGTCGATTTCCTGTTCGATCAGGCCCGAAATCATCTGGGTCAGCTGGCGGATGCGAGGTGACAGCCCCTTGCTGATCTCGGCGTCCTTGCGCCAGCGCCTGCCATCCCAGATATGCCAGCCGACCTGCGAGACATGCCGGACATCGGCCCCGAAATGGATCACGAACCGATTGGCATTGCCCAGGTCGTTCTGAGGCTCTTTCGCGGCCAGTGCGACGGGGTTCGGGGGCTCGTCGGGTCCGTCCGGGCGATCATCCGAGGGGGGCGCGGGGGGCGGCAGATAGCCCTCGGGATAATCCGCCTCGGCATCCCCTTCCGCCGGTGGCAGATCTATCCCCTCGGGCAGATCAACCTCTTCCTGCGCGGCCAGAGCGGCGCGCACCCTTTCGATACCATCTTCGCTCATCATTCCCCCTCGCCGACAGGCTCTGCGCCCAGCAGCAGGTCGTTCATGTCGATGCCATGGCCCGGATGGACGATGGCGGCGGTCAGGCCGGGCCGCAGCGCCTTGGCGCGGCGCAGGCCGGAAAGCAGTTTTGCGCGGGTCAGCCTGGGATCACTGTCGCCGTCCTGGACAAAGATCAGGCGCCGGACCCATGGCGGCGGCACGAACGCATCCAGATCGGTGAGATCCGGGATGCCGGCGTATTTCAGGCCGGGCCCCAATTTGCGCGATCCGGACATGTTGCCCAGATCCACCCCCGCCCAGAATGCGGCGCCCTTGATGCTGCGGGCCATCATCGCCGACAGCGTCGTCTCGATCCCCTCGGCCATGATCAGCCAGTCGGCATCGCGCGGGTGGTAGATCCGGATCGCGCCGCCTTTCTTTGATCCATAGACTTTTTTCGATGCGACGATTTCCCCGGCCTTGTGCGGATGGGGGACAATCACCTTGCCCTTGGGCTGGCGCAGATCGAGCCAGGTGCGATGCACCCCGGTCAGCGCCCCGTCAGGGCCGAGAATGGCGGCCAGCATGGCCGGGCCCTCATGCACCGGGACGAACTCGCCCCGCCGGGCCGGATCCGGCACGACCAGCCGGGCCGATGGCTCGAAGCGGAAGCAGCGCGGCAGGCGCGCACCATCGCGCAACCTGATGCCGCGCAGGGCGAGATAGGTGACCACTGGCGAGCCATCGGCGGGCTGCGCGCGATCCCAGATCTGGCGGGCCTGCGCGATCGCCTCTGACCGGCGGCGGGCGGCATCCGCGTCCCGCGCGCGGCGGTGCTGCTCGGCACGGCGGGCCTGTTCCGCGCGCTGCGCGGGCGTCAGATCCTGTTTTGCACCCACCAGCCAGTCCAGCGCGGCGGGAAACTCCATCCCCAGCACCAGCTGCACCAGTGCGATCTGATCGCCCCTGGCGTCGCAGCGGCGACACAGAAATACGCCCTTTTGCAAATGGATCCCGAACCGGTCGATGCCGCCACAGGAGGGGCATGGCCCGACCAGCTCGGCACCCGCGCGGGTCAGCGACGGGATCGCCAGCCGGTCGACCAGATCCGCCATCGGAACCTGATGCGCCAGATCGATCCGCCCGTCGTCACGCATCATCGCCGCCCGCTGATCGGGCATCGATGCACAGCCGGGCGCGGAACTCGGGACGCGGCAGTGTGATCGTGCGCAGGGTCGACTCGACGTTGAGCTCAATCCCGACGCAGGCCGCGATCATGCGCCCGCTGCGGCTGGTCAGATACCTGCGCGCCGCGTCGATGACGGCGCCGCCATCACCGCGCCTTCGCAACGTCTTACAATATTCGACATTGGCATCATTCAGCACAGCCAGCAGGACGGCGGCCCACATCCGGCGGCAGGCAGCGGCATGCGGGTCATGCCGGGGATGTAATCGCCCGCCGCTATGCCCGCTCATTTCGCGCCTCGATGCACACTTTGCGGATCGTGTCGACAATCTCATCAATGCCGAACTGACGGCGGTGGACCGTCCTGCGGATCGGCGGCGACAACGGAGCGGTCTCATCTGCCGATGGCGGATCGATCGCGAACGGAACCTCAGGCAGCGTCACGGGCCGCAGAACCCGGCGCCCATCGGGGTTGGTGATTTTCCGGGCGCTCATTGCTGCCCCCGCACGGCATCCCAATGGATCGCCAGCATATACCGGTCGAAATCATCCATGGCGCGCGCGATCAGATGCGCGGTGCCGCGATGCAACCGCTCATCAGCATGCACATGGCGCGCAGCCCCGACCAGATCGCCCATCGGACCTGATCTCTGCGCACGCTCGGCGGCGGCAGTGACAATCCCCGCCACCATACGGTGATCCTGCGGCTGCGCGATGATCGGCGGGCGCGACATCAGCCCCATCCCGTGGATCAGGGCGCGGTCAAAATGGGTCAGTTTCATGGCTCAGCCCTCAATATCGGCCCGTACGCCAGATGCGGGCCAGGTTGCGCGCCTCACGGCGTCAAACAGCACATCGCCCGCCTGTTGCAGCGCGGGCGGATCGCGACGAACGCGGGGAAACTGGTCGGCGAACTCGTGCAGCGACACGCGCAGCGGATCACCGGCCTCAAAACTCTTGTCGACGGCGATCACGGCCAGCCGCAGCGCGGTCACATCGGGGGTGGCCAGCTTGGCCCGCATGGCCAGCCCAAGCGTGAACCGCATCGCGGCAATCCGGTTTTGATGAGCCATCTGTCCCTCGGCTGTGATTGATCCGGGGCACCCGCAGGGAGGAGGAAGGCAGGCGCCCCGGAAGCCGCGCCCCACGCGGCGCGGATGGGAATGAAAGGGACGCGGCGGCGATCAGGCCGCCGCGCCAGTCATCGGTGCGAAGCAGACACAGGCACCGAAAGCGTGTTGTGTTTGCCCTGCCACCGAGAGGTGGCTCTCGGCCGGGCCAGCCGCAGGTTCCGCGATCCCGCATCCGATGCTGCCCACCCGAGGGCGGCCGGAATCGCGGCTTGTGCGGGCGAGGTCCGCCCCGGACAGGTCATGCTGCCTGCCCGAACCTCCCGCCCTCGGGTGTCCTGAAGACCCGATCTGCATGTCAGCGCCCCTGCATACCGGCAGAAGATAGTGGGGATTGATCATCCCCAGCAGTGAAGGTCGGCCGGACGCGCAGAGGTTCGCCAGCAGTTAGAGATTTGATCCGCGTCTCGTCTTCTTGCGTGACGCTCATTCGCACGAACTTCGCGCCGATCAGCGGCTTCAGATCCTCCATCACCGATCCCCCCGCATGATCTGGGCGTAGCGGTCCAGCGATCGCGTGGCGCGATCGACATGGTGCCCATAAGGGGCGTTCAGCGCGTCGAACCAGTTGCATGCGGTCTGAAAGCTGACACCGAAATGCACGGCGCAGGCCTCGCGGCTGTCGAAACTGGCAATCATCAGCAGCGACCAGCGGCGCAGAAATACCTCGCGCTCCGTGCCGTGATGGACGTGGGCGCGACGTGCCTGAGCGGGCGTGCGGCCCCGGCCGTCAAAGGGACTGGCGCAGGCATTGCCGTGGGACATTTGACGACGCTGCCGGTCAGGCTGCGTCGGTGCAGTCTTCAGAGGATGGGTCATGAGGGGTCTCTTGGTTGGGGGGTTGGGCAATTGCTTCCCGATCCCATGCAACGACAGGCACAAGCCCGTTCGTTGCGCGAGAGATGGCAAATGCGAGATCAAGGCTTGGTCGAGCGACCCCGCGCACGAGTTTACTGATCGTGGCCTGCGTCACCCCTACAGATGTCGCAAATTCGTCCTGCCGGATACCGGCTTGCGTGAGGTATGCATGAAGGTCGCTCATAGCTCCGCAATATCCCCTACAGGAATATGCCCGTCAAGAATTAAATTCCCACCCCGCGTTTGCTTTGCGAACACGCACAGTGGAAGATAGCGCATGAGCCTTGAGAACTTGCGCCGCGCTCGCGGCCTGAAGCAAAATGAACTTGCCGAAATGGCTGGGGTCCAGCAGTCGACGATCTCGAAGATCGAGCGAGGCTACGATGGCGTCACGCTGCGCGTCATGAGGCAGCTAGCCGCAGCCCTGAACGTAGATGTCTCGGATCTCATATCTGATGAACGGTCAGACGCAGAACGCGCACTTATTGCTGCCTTTCGCCGCCTTCCGGCTGATCGACAGCAGGGCTGGTTAGATCTAGCGGCAACTTTAGTTCCTCGCGATGAGCCAGGATCTCCAGCAAGGAAATGAACGCTTCGGGCGGCAGCTTGCGTAAAAGCTCTGCAAATTTTTCCTCATTACCCACACTAACCTCCAAGAACATAATGCGAACACATAGCCGGGCCTCAGAAGGCCCTGCAAGCCAAAGTTGTACCAAGAGAAGCTTACGCGCCTCTTCAAATTCCTGATAGGAATTTTAATCGTTGACAAGAATATTCCTGACATTCATTTTATCTCCATCGCAACCCGATGGAGACCCCGGCCATGTGCCAGAACCACAACGTTTCTCTTCCCGTGACGCCCACTGCCGTCGCAGACGCGATGGCAGTGGTCACCAATCCCGATATCGCCGCCCTTTTGCCTGAAACCCTGCGCCTGTGGGCCTGGCGGATCATCGGCAGCCATCACGGGTTGCGCGTCACTCAGCGCCACCGCCCGGCCAACAGCACGAACGGGCCAGCGGCATGACCCGGTTCGACCCGTTCAGCGGCAAGCCGGTGCCGACACCCTTCCGCCGCCCCCTGACCCCGCCCGAGGCCGACACCGTCGCCCGCAACCGCCATCTCGGCTGGGATGCCGGGACAGTCGAAGAAGCCGACGATCTGCGCCGGGCGGCGTCCCGTGATGCGATCCGGGCCGCGCCTGACGATCTGTCGCGTCTGGCCGCTGATCAGCTGCGCCTTCGTCGCCGGGCCCACAGCTCGGGGATGATCCATGGCGCCACAGCTGCGCTGATCGTGTTCGCGGCGGGTATCCTGTTGCGGGTCGCGATCAACGATCACTGGCCGGTCGTCTGTGACGGCACCGGCAGTCTGATCATCTGCGGCCTGCGGCTGGTCGGGGTTGCGTCATGAGTGACAATCCCACGGAAACGAGCTGGGAGCGCGGCATGGCCTCGGTGCACGAGCTGCGCCGGAGGGCGGGTTGGAGCGATCTGGAAATGGTCGCGTTCACTTTGGATTTATGGGCCGACACGCTGATCGCTGGCCGTGAACCTTGGCCTGAAGAAACAGGCCTGCGGCACATGGCAAAGGTGGTTCGCGCCGCCTTGGCCATTGTGCCACATCACCCCGATGAAGCTGCGGCTGCTTCGCGCGACGCGCTGGCCGGAGGTCAGCGGCAGATCAGCGGCAGAGCATGTGCCGTCGTGACGGCCGCACCCCTGACCTATCGCGGCGCCAGCCTCATGCAGACCGACATGCCCGGCGGCGTCTGGACATGGACCCACGACGAGACGGACGGGCACGCCACCGCCGAAACGTTTGCCGAGGCCCGCGCCCAGATCGACCGCCACCTCTCGCAGCACAGCGCCCGGACCCAGCAGGTGACCCCATGCCCCTGACCGAAACCGACCGCGACGACATCACCGCTGCCATAGTCGGCGTGATCGACCGATACTGCGGCATGGACCCGATCGACATGCCGCTGGCCCGCGAGTTGACCGCGGAGGTCTGCCGCATCATCGACGCGCGCGAGCGGGGGCGGAATGTGCTGCCGGTGCAGATGCCGTATCGGGAGGCGCCGAAGGACATGCCGCTCATGATCACCGATCAGGATGGCCGCAGGCCCTTTCACCCCGGCGGTGCGGCATGACTGACCTCGACGCCACCATCACCGACCTGCGCCAGCGTCTCGACGCCCTTCCGCCCATCAGAATGAGTTCTGGCGTCGACCTGATGGACCAGCATCGCAGGCACCGCGCTGCGGCTGAGGATCTCGGCCGATACCTGCACGCCACCTATGGCGCGCGGATCACCCAGCGACACGACGCCAACCGCATCAGCATGCACTGCATCAGCTCGTCCAGCACCAGCGGGCTGCAAGGCGCTTTCAGAAACTGGCTCGCCGCTGCCGAAAAGCGGCTGACAGAGAGCACGCCATGAAGAACCGGCCCGGTCACCTGGACACTGTTCAAGGCGCCATACAGGTGACCCGACGCGCTATCGGGCGCATCCTTCCAGCGCGGCAAGAGGTGCTGATCTGATGGCAAGACCCTATACGCCCGAAATGCTGGCCGAGCGTTGGGATTGCAGCGCCGAGACTGTCCGGGCCATGATCCGCAGCGGGACCCTGCCCGCGTTCCGAGTCGGAAAAATGATGCGGGTCACAGCCAAGGCGGTAGAGGATTACGAATGCGGGACTATCGAATCGGACGCCTCAACGGCCGCTTTGTCGTCATGTGGAATGACGAGGACGGAACCCGGAGACGTTATCGCCTTGCGGCACACACGCAGAAGGATGCAGAGCGCGAAGCCCGCGACCTGATCCTGCGTCAGACATCACCCGCCGCCGGTATAACCATTGCGCAGATATGGGCAGCCTATCAGGCAGAGGTCGCAGGGCGCCGTCAGGAATCGAAGCTCGCGCAAACCGGAAAGAACGTCCTGCCGACATTCGGGCACCTGACACCGGATCAGATTACTGTCGAGGACTGCCGGCGCTACATCGCGGCACGGCGCGCCCAAGGCCGCAAGGACGCCACGATCCGGACTGAAATGGGATGCCTGCGCACCGCCCTGACTTGGGGCGCCACCGCCAAGCTGATCCGCAGTGCGCCCCGCATCGAGATGCCGCAGACCCCGCCCCCACGCGAACGCTATCTGGACCGCAATGAGGTTGCCCGCCTGTTGGCAGCTGCGGGCGATCCGCATATCCGCCTCGCCATGCTTCTGATGCTGACCACGGCTGGCCGGATCGGGGCGCTGTTGGAACTGACTTGGGATCGCGTCGATCTGGACCGCCGCATGATCAAGCTGGCGACCAACGACATCGGCCCCCGCAAGGGCCGCGCAACCGTCCCGATCAACGATACCCTCATGGGCGCGCTGCAAGCAGCGCGGGCCGCAAGCCTCTCCCCCTATGTCATCGAATGGGGCGGGCACCAGGTCGGATCGATCAAGACGGGCTTCAACGCGGCGGTGAAGCGCGCCGGTATAGATCACTGCACCCCGCACGATCTGCGCCGGACGGCCGGGCGGCTGATGGCCGAGGCGGGTGTGCCGATGGAAGAGATTGCGCAGTACCTCGGCCACACAAACCCATCCGTCACCCGTTCAACATATGCCCGGTTTTCCCCCGAGTATCTGCGCGGCGCAGCGGATGCGCTTGAGTTCGGTGGACCAGTTTCGGTTCAACGAACAAGAGGGAAAACCCCTAAAATTCCCATAAGTAACTGATTTTATTGGTGACCCCGACAGGATTCGAACCTGTAACCTGCCCCTTAGGAGGGGGCTGCTCTATCCAGTTGAGCCACGGGGCCGCCGCGCACAGGAATATGCGGCCAGAGCGGTGGCGGCAAGGGTGTTGCTGGGTCCGTCACAGCATTCGCGCCGGAATCAGCCCGCGCAGCGCGTTTCCGACGAAGACATCAGCGCCTGGCAGGTCAGACAGGGACAGCCGCCGCTCGACCGCGCGGCCCGATTGCAGCAGGCTGGCGCGCAGCACGCCCGGCAACAGCCCGCAGGACAGCGGCGGTGTCAGCAGCACGCCGTCGCGCGCGACAAAGAGGCTGGTGATCGTGCCCTCGCACAGCGCGCCCTGCCCGTTCAGCAGCAGCGCCTCATCGGCGCCCGGCGGCAGGCTGGCCCGCGCGGCGTCATAGACCGGGCGGTGCGAGGATTTGAGCGTCAGCCAGGGATCATCCGCCCGCAGCCGCTGATCCGAGATCGCCACCCGCCAGAAGGGCGGCGCGGGCGGCAACGGCGCATGGGTCACGGCCACCCTGCCTGCCTGATCGACCGCCAGACGCGCCCGCAGCACCGATCCGCGCGGCAACGCGGCCAGCGCCTGCGCCACCTGTGCCTCGTCCAGCGCAAAGCCCACAGCCGCGCAGCCGCGCCGCAGCCGCGCCAGATGCAGCGGCCACAGCGCAATGGAGCCATCCGCCCCGGCGCGCATCGTCTCGAAGACCGTCAGCCCCTCGGGGACAGGTCCAGGAATGCGGATTTGCACAGTGCCTCGTCCCATTCATCCCCCGCCTGGCTGTCATGCACGATGCCACCACCGACATTCAGCCGCAACCGCCCCGGCGCCACCATCCAGGGCGAACGGATCGCCACGCTGAACCGCATCGGCCCCGCCGGATCGACCCAGCCGATGGCGCCGCAATAGACCTCGCGCGCGGCGCCCTCCAGCTCGGCGATGATCTGCATCGACCGGATCTTGGGCGCGCCGGTGATCGAGCCGCAGGGAAACAGCGCCCCCAGGATCTGCGCCAGCCCGACACCGGGGCGCAACTGCCCCGCCACGGTCGAGACCATCTGATGCAGGGTCGCGTAGCTTTCGATCCCGAACAGCTGCGGCACATGGACCGAGCCGGGCAGGCAGACGCGGCTGATGTCATTGCGCAGCAGATCGACGATCATCAGGTTCTCGGCCCGGTTCTTCTCCGAGGCCCGCAACGCGTCTGCGGCCGCCCGGTCCGCCACAGGATCGGCCAGCCGGGCGGCGGTGCCCTTCATCGGGCGTGTCTCGATCCGGCCTGCGGTGTCGACGGCAAAGAACAGCTCGGGGCTGCGCGACAGCACGACCGGGCCGCCCAGATCGACAAAGGCCCCCTCGCCCACCGGCTGGCGGGCGGCCAGCGCGGCATGGATCGCCAGCGGGTCGCCGGTCACCGGCGCCTCCAGCGGGAAGGTCAGGTTGATCTGATAGCTGTCGCCCGCCTCGATATGGCGGTGCACCGCCGCAATCGCCCGGTCATAGCGCGCCCGGTCCCAGAGCGGGCGGGCCGGGCCGATCGTCACGCCCTGTGGGTCGGGCAAGGGGGGCGCCGGGCGCGGCCCGTCAAACACCCCCATCAGGATCAGCGGCATCGCGCGCGCGGCGGGCATCAGCGGCGCCAGACGCGGGGTCAGCGCATGGCCCAGCTCATAGGACAGGTATCCGGCCAGCCAGCAGCCCCGCGCCTGTGCGGCCTGCATCGCGGCCAGCGCCGGGCCGGTGCCTGCGGGCGTGTCGGCGCGGATGATCGTCTGCGGCGCGTCAAACAGCGTACCGCCGGGCAGAGGCCCGGTGTCAAAGCGGATCACGGCGCGGCCTTGGCCTTGTCGGCCGCGCGGCCCGCCTTGACCTTGGCGGCCAGATCTCGGGCGACGGCAAAGGCGCCCTTGATCCGTTCGGCATCGCTGGCGAACTCGCGTTTCAGCACCACCTTGTTGTCGGTGACCTTGGCGCTGCCCCGCTCGTCGGTGAGAAAGTCGACCAGACCGGCGGGGTTGGGGAAGCGGTCCATGTGGAACTGCACCGTGACGCCCTTGGGCCCGGCATCGAGGCGCGAGATATTGGCGCGTTTGGCCATCGCCTTGATGCGGATGACCAGCAGCAGCGTGTTCACCTCGCGCGGCAGCGGGCCGAAACGGTCGATCAGCTCGGCGGCGAAGCCCTCCAGCTCGACCTTGGTGGTCAGCTCGGCCAGACGGCGATAAAGGCCCAGCCGCACGTCCAGATCGGGGATATAGCTGTCGGGGATGGTCACCGGCACGCCAAGGTTCAGCTGCGGCGCCCATTCATCCTCGGGGGTGCCCTCCAGCTCGCCGGATTTCAGCTTGGCGATCGTTTCCTCCAGCATCTGCTGGTAGAGCTCAAAGCCGACCTCCTTGATATGGCCCGACTGTTCCTCGCCCAGCAGGTTGCCCGCGCCGCGCAGATCCAGATCCTGCGACGCAAGGTTGAACCCCGCCCCCAGCCCGTCGATCGAACCGAGGAATTTCAGCCGCCGCATCGCCTGCGGGGTCAGGGGCACGCGTGGCTTGGTGGTCAGATAGGCATAGGCGCGCGCCTTGGACCGCCCCACCCTGCCCCGGATCTGATACAGCTGCGACAGGCCAAACATATCGGCGCGCCAGACGATCATGGTGTTGGCGGTCGGAATATCGAGGCCGGATTCCACGATGGTCGTGGCCAGCAGCACGTCATGGCTGCCGTCGTAAAAGGCGTTCATCCGCTGATCCAGATCGCCCGCCGCCAGCTGGCCATGGGCGACGATATAGTTGATCTCGGGCATGTTCTCGGCCAGCCAGTGCTCGACATCGGGCAGATCGGTCAGGCGCGGGACGACAAAGAAGGACTGCCCGCCGCGATATTTCTCGCGCAGCAGCGCCTCGCGGATGGTGACGCTGTCGAATTCGCTGACATAGGTGCGGATCGCCAGACGGTCCACCGGCGGCGTGCCGATCACCGACAGGTCGCGCACGCCGGTCAGCGACAGCTGCAGCGTGCGGGGGATCGGCGTCGCGGTCAGGGTCAGGACGTGAATGTCGGAGCGCAATTCCTTCAGGCGTTCCTTGTGGCCGACGCCGAAATGCTGTTCCTCGTCGATGACCAGCAGGCCGAGGTTCCTGAACCGCACGCCCTTGGCCAGCACCGCATGGGTGCCCACGACAATATCGACCGACCCGTCGCCAAGGCCGGTGCGCGTCGCCGCCGCATCCTTCGTGCTGACAAAGCGCGACAGCGGACGGACCGTGATCGCGGTGCCACGGAACCGCTCGACAAAGCTGCGATAGTGCTGGCGGGCCAGCAGCGTGGTCGGCGCCACCACCGCGACCTGCATCCCCTGCGAGGCGGCGATAAAGGCCGCGCGCATCGCCACCTCGGTCTTGCCAAAGCCCACATCGCCCACGACCAGCCGGTCCATCGGGCGGCCTGCGGCCAGATCGCCCGCGACATCCTCGATGGCCGACAGCTGGTCGTCGGTCTCGCTATAGGGAAAGCGCGCGGCGAATTGCTGCCAGTCGTGGTCGTCGGGCTCCAGCACCGGGGCGGGGCGCAGCAGGCGCTCGGCCGCGATGCGCATCAGCTTGTCGGCGATCAGCTTGATGCGTTCTTTCAGCCGCGCCTTGCGGGCCTGCCAGGCGCCGCCGCCCAGACGGTCCAGCATGCCCTCTTCATGGCCATAGCGGGTCAGCAGTTCGATATTCTCGACCGGCACGAACAGCCGGTCGCCGCCCGCATATTCCAGCGCCACGCAGTCATGCGGCACCTTCATCGCCATGATCGTCTCGATGCCGGTGTATCGCCCGATGCCATGTTCGACATGGACCACCAGATCGCCGGGGCTGAGGGTCTGGGTGTCCTTCAGGAAATTCTCGGCGCGGCGGCGTTTTTTGGCGCCCCGGATCAGCCGGTCGCCCAGCACGTCCTGTTCCGAGATCACCGCCAGCTTGCCAAGGGCGGTGCCGTCCGCCACAAAGCCCTCATCCAGCGGCCAGACGGTCAGGCCGATGGCGCCGGGCTGATCGGGCAGGCCGCGCAGGTCGTCGATGGGCCTGGCACCCGTCAGCCCCTCATCGGCCAACAACCCGCCCAGACGCTCGCGCGCGCCGTCCGAGAAGCTGGCGATGACGACGCGGTGGTCGCGGGCCAGCGCCTTGACGTGATCCGCCAGCGCGCCGAACAGGTTGATCTGTTCGGACTGCCGTTCGGGCGCGAAATTGCGGCCCACGCGCCCGCCCGCATCCAGAACCCCCGGACCGGGGGGCTGGTGCAGTGCCGACAGCCGCAACACGCGGTGGCCCGCCAGCCAGCCCTGCCATTCGGCATCTGAGGGGAACATCGCATCGGGCGGCACCGGCTTATAGACCGTATCGGCGCGGCCCTTGGCGGCCATGGCGGCGCGGCGGGCGTCGAACTGTTCCTCGATCATCCTGCGCCGGGCGTCGGTCACCTGCCCGATGTGATCGTCCAGCACGACCGAGGCGCCCGGCAGATAGTCAAACAGGCTCTCCATCCGGTCGTGAAACCATGGCAGCCAATGCTCGGCGCCCGCCGTCTTGCGGCCCGCGCTGACGCTTTCATACAAGGGATCGCTGGTGCCGCCGCCAAATTCCATGCGGTAGTTCTGGCGGAACCGGGTGATCGAAGGCTCGTCCAGGATGATCTCGGACATGGGGGCCAGCTCGACCCGGTCCAGCTTGTCGGTGGTGCGCTGGGTGACCGGATCAAAACGGCGCGCCCCGTCCAGCACATCGCCGAACAGGTCCAGCCGCACCGGCCCCTGCCCGCCGGGCGGAAAGATGTCGATAATGCCGCCGCGAATGGCGTAATCGCCCGGCTCGGTCACGGTCGGGCTTTGCGAAAACCCCATGCGGACCAGAAAATCGCGCAACGCCGCCTCGTTGATGCGCTCGCCCACGCGGGCGGAAAAGGCGGTGGCGCGGACCAGATCGCGCGGCGGCACCCGTTGCAGCACCGCACTCAGCGTCGTCAGCAGCACGAACGGCCCGGTAATCCGCCCCTGCGCCAGCGCCGCCAGCAGGCCCATCCGCGCCGCCTGTATCTCGGGCGCGGGCGAGACGCGGTCATAGGGCGTCGTGTCCCAGGCCGGGAAATCCAGCACCGGCAGACCCGGCGCCAGAAAGGCCAGCGAGGCGCGGGTCGCGGCCATGCGGCGGTCGTCGCGGGCGATATGAATGACGGGCGCGCCGCGATTGTCGGGCCGGGCGGCCTCGCGCGCGATCAGGGCGGCATCATAGCCCTCGGGGGCGCCGGACAGGGTGATCTGCTGGGTCATTCGCGCTGACCTAAGCTGCGGGTCGGGGAAGTCAAGCGCACTAGATGCCGAAGGGATGCAGAAGAACCCACAACATCCCCCAGAGCAGCGTCACCAGCACGGCGGCCATCGACAGCAGCGTCACCCACAGCCGGTGCCGGACCATCTGCCGCATGGCGCCGGATGCGGCCTCGGCCAGCGGGGTCTGCCCCTCTTGCGCGGCTTCCAGCAGGGGCGCAAGGCGCCGCGCCAGCCTGACCCGCATCCAGAACAGCAGCCAGAACGGCAACCCCACCAGCACCAGCGCCTGCGCCAGTTCCAGCCCGAAGCCAAAGCCCAAAATCGCCAGCGAGGTCAGCAGGAAACTGGTCATGGCCAGAAAAACCGCCCCCTCGCGCGGGCCAAGGCGCCAGCGCGGCAGGGTCAGCGACAGCCAGTCCAGCAGGGTGATCACCTCGGGGCCCTCGGCGGTGCCGCGCCGGATCGCTGTGCGGGCGCGGGTCAGAACCTCGGCCGGCACGCCCAGAACGGTGCGCCCGGTGGCCGACCACATCCCGATCAGCGCCAGCCAGAACCAGATCGTGCTGAAGGAACGGCTGGCTAGCACCCCGATCAGGCTGTCGAATGGCGGCAAGGGGTGGTTCCTTGTTCTTGGCTGCCGCTGACCTTAGAACGGGTTGCACAGAAGGGAAAGCCGCCCTCACGCCGCAACCCCAGCCCGACAGGAGGCCCCATGGCCAGCCCGATCATCGCCCCCTTCCCCGCCACCCGGCTGCGCCGTCTGCGTCGCACCGCCAATATCCGCGCGATGGTGGCCGAAACCAGCCTGACGCCTGCGAACCTGATCTGGCCGATTTTTGTGACCGAAGTGCCCGGCGCCGACGGAGAGATCGCCTCGATGCCCGGCGTCGAACGCCTGACGCTGGACGGCGCCAAGCGGGCCGCCGAACGCGCCGCTGCGCTGAACATTCCTGCGATCTGCATCTTTCCCCATTCCGATCAGGCGCTTCGCACCGATGATTGCGCGCGGGCATGGGACCCCGACAATATCGGCAACCGCGCCATCCGCGCCGTCAAAGAGGTCGCCCCCGATCTGGTGGTGATGACTGATATCGCGCTGGACCCCTATAATGCCAACGGCCATGACGGGCTGGTCGTGGACGGCGAGATCCTGAACGACGAAACGATCGAGGCGCTGGTGCGCATGGCGCTGGTGCAGGCCGAATGTGGCGCCGATGTGCTGGGGCCGTCCGACATGATGGATGGCCGCATCGGGGCCCTGCGCCGCGCGCTGGAAAGCGAGGGGCACAAGCATGTCTCGATCCTGTCTTATGCGGCCAAATTCGCCTCTGCCTTCTATGGCCCGTTCCGCGATGCGGTGGGCGCCTCGGGGCGGCTGGTGGGTGACAAGAAGACCTATCAGATCAACCCCGCCAATCGCGGCGAGGCGATCCGCTGCGTCGCCCGCGATCTGGCCGAAGGTGCGGATATGGTGATGGTCAAACCGGGCATGCCCTATCTGGACATCTGCCGCGCGGTCAAAGACGAGTTCGGCGCCCCCACCTTTGCCTATCAGGTCAGCGGTGAATACGCGATGCTGGAGGGCGCGATCCGCAACGGCTGGCTGTCGCGCGAGGCGATGCTGGAAAGCCTGCTATGCTTCCGCCGGGCAGGATGTGACGGGATTCTCAGCTATTTTGCGCCCACGGTGGCTGAGATGCTGGCGCGATAGCGCGCGGACGGGTATTATGCCCGCCAGCAGGCCGGTGAGAGCCTTGGACAACGACATGAGGCGACAGATGAGCAATTCCCCAATCCTGACGCGCCGGGGCCTTCTGGCTGGCGGCGCGGCTTCCCTGATGCTGGCGGGCTGCACCAATGCAGTCGGCAGCA
>NZ_JBKBVD010000032.1:0-43594 GCF_046289755.1 Paracoccus sp. (in: a-proteobacteria)
GCAGGTCAGGCCGGCAAACGCCACGGCATGATCAAGCGCTCGACCAAGTTCATTCGCGACGCGCGCGGCACCACCATCCTGTCGGATGCGGATGCCAAGATCGTCAAGAAATACATGCCCTACGCTCGCTGATCAGGAGAACCACATATGTCACGCGTTAAATCCGGCAAGGTGACCCACGCCCGCCACAAGAAGGTCCTTGAGCAAGCCAAGGGCTATTATGGCGCGCGGTCGCGCAACTTCCGCACCGCCACGCAGGCGGTCGACAAGGCCAACCAATACGCCACCCGCGACCGCAAGAACCGCAAGCGCAATTTCCGCGCCCTGTGGATCCAGCGGATCAACGCCGCCGTCCGTGCGGTCGATGCCGAAATGACCTATTCGCGGTTCATCAACCTGCTGTCGAAAGCCGGCATCGAGGTTGACCGCAAGGTTCTGGCCGATCTGGCCGTCAACGAGCCCGACGCCTTTGGCGCGATCGTTGAAAAGGCGAAAGCCGCCGCCTGAACCCGGCCCGTCCGGGCAGAATGACCAGAGGCCCGTCCAGCAGGACGGGCCTTTTTTCTGCGTCATGCCTTTGGTTTGGCCGGATAAATAGCTTTATGTTAACCGCGCCCCGCCATTGTGTTGTTCCCATTGCCTCGGCTGGTCGGCTGACCAATGATGAGGGTTGGCGTGCAGGAGGATACCGTGAGCACTCAGTGGCCTGACATCGAAACGGCTCGGCCTGTGTTGTTCTCGTGGGGCGCGGGGCGGATGGCACGCGCCACCGCAGGCCACGACTGGGCCGGGACGCCGCTGGGCCCGGTCGAGGGCTGGTCGACCGCGCTGATGACGACGGTCAGGATGATGCTCAGCCAGCGGCATGCGATGTGCATGTTCTGGGGACCCGAGCTGACGATGCTGTATAACGACGCCTATGCGCCGCTGCTGGGCGCCAAGGAGGGGCGGGCGCTGGGCGCGCCTTTCAGGCAGATCTGGTCGGATGTCTGGGCGGATGTCGAGCCTCTGGTCATCAAGGCGCTGTCCGGCGAAAGCACGTTCTCGCAGGAAATGCGGCTGGTGATGACGCGCAACGGCTATGAAGAGGAG
Source organism: Paracoccus sp. (in: a-proteobacteria) (assembly GCF_046289755.1). Taxonomy (GTDB): domain Bacteria; phylum Pseudomonadota; class Alphaproteobacteria; order Rhodobacterales; family Rhodobacteraceae; genus Paracoccus. The sequence continues at coordinate 1,093 of NZ_JBKBVD010000032.1, forward strand.
ACCTTCTGGACCTTTTCCTATGGCCCGCTGTTTGACGATCAGGGGCAGGTGGCGGGGCTGCTGAATGTCACGGTCGATGTGACGCCCAATGTCATGTCGCGGCGCAACCAGCAGATCCTGCAGGCGGAGCTGCTGCACCGGATCCGCAATATCCTGACGGTGACCTCGACCGTGGTGTCGGCGACGCTGCGCAATGCGACCTCGTTGCCGCAGGCGCGCGACAGCGTGGCGGCGCGGATCATGGCGCTGGCCAAGGCGCAGGGACTGCTGACCGAACTGGGCGACCGGGCCGAGATCGGGCATGTGGTCGAACAATCCATCGCCGCGCATATCGACGACTGGCAGCGGGTGACGCGCACCGGCCCGCCGCTGTCGCTGACCTCGCAGCAGGCGGTCGGCCTGTCGCTGGCGCTGTACGAGCTGGCGACGAATGCCACGAAATACGGCGCGCTGCGCGATCTGACCGGGCATATCAGCATCGGCTGGCAGACCGATCCGGCGGGCGGCTTCCGGTTCGACTGGCGCGAGAGCGGCGTGGCGGGGATCGGGCCTGCCGCGCGGACCGGCTTTGGCTCGCGGCTGACGACCGTGATCGTGCCCGCCTATTTCGAGGGGCAGGGTCGGACCGTGCTGCATCCTGACGGGCTGCACTATACGCTTGAGGGCAAGCTGTCGCATTAGCCGCAGCCGGGGCGCATTGTTCCGGCCCGGCTTGCACCCTATCTTTGGCGGATGACGACACATCCGGACCGATCGCCCCGAACTGCCGCCGAGCCGGTCAAGGTGCCGCTGGCGGTGCGCCCGCTGGGACTGCTGGGCACCGCCGCCACCGCGCGTCGCAATGTGCTGGAGCTGATCCCGGCCATCGCCACCCGCCAGCCGATTGTCTCGGGCAAGACCGGGATCCGCTGGCATATGGTCATGGACCCCGACAGCCTGCGCCGCATCCTGAAGGAGCGGGTGGAGGATTACCCCAAATCGACCACGACCAAGCTGATCCTGAACCCCGCCATCGGTGACAGCCTGTTCGTGGCCGAGGGCGCGCATTGGCGCTGGCAGCGCCGCGCCGCCGCGCCCGCATTCTCGCAGCGCCATGTCGAGGGGCTGGGCCCGGTGATGACCGCCGCCGCCGAGGCATCCTGCCGCCGTCTGGCCGCCGCGACCGGGCCGGTGGATCTGTTCGGGGAAACCGTGGCCGCGACCTTCGAGGTGATCTCGGACGTCACCTTTTCGGGTGACGGGATGTTTGACCGGGATGCGGTGCATCACTCGATCGACGCCTATATCGCGCAGACCGCCAAGCTGTCGCTGATGGATGTGCTGGGCCTGCCCGCATGGCTGCCGCGTCCGGGGCGGCTGTTTTCCGGCCCCGGTCTGCGGCGGATGAAGGCGCTGGCCGATGAGGCGATTGCGGCGCGGGCAAAGGCTGCGGCCAGGGACGGCCCGCCCGATCTGCTGGACCTGCTGCTGGACGCGCAGGACCCCGAGACGGGCCGCGCCATGAACCGCGATGAGCTGCGCGACAATCTGCTGACCTTCATCGTCGCGGGCCACGAGACGACCGCCCTGACGCTGGCCTGGGCGCTGTATCTGTGCGCCTTCGATCCCGCCGTACAAGAGGCCGCCAGCGCCGAGGCGCGGGCCGTGCTGGGCGACCGCGCCGCCACCGCCGCCGATTTCGGCGCGCTGCCCCTGACCCTGCGCATCGTGAACGAGACGCTGCGCCTGTATCCGCCCGCCGCCTTCCTGTCGCGCACCGCGCAGGCGCCCGACCGGCTGTGCGGGCGCGAGGTGCGGCCCGGCGATACCGTCATGCTGCCGGTCTATGCGCTGCATCGCCATCATCTGCTGTGGGAGCGTCCCGACGCCTTTGACCCCGACCGCTTTCTGACCGCGCCCGACCGCTATGCCTTTCTGCCCTTTGGCGCCGGGCCGCGCATCTGCATCGGCGCCAGCTTTGCCCTGCAGGAGGCGGTGATCATTCTGGCGACCCTGCTGGCCCGGTTCCGGTTCGAGCGCATTCCGGGCCGCGACCCGCAGCCGCGCATGATCCTGACCCTGCGCCCGCATGGCGGCGTCTGGCTGAAGGTCAGCCCCCGCGAGGAGCGCCGCGACTAACCGGGTTGCGGTGGCTCACGGGACTGTTACAGACTGGGCGCGAACACAGCAGCGGAGCGCGCCATGACCGCCATCATCGGTTTTCTGAACACGATTTTCTGGGGCTATGTCCTGATTTACGGCCTGTTGGCCGTGGGCATCTATTTCACCGTCAGGCTGGGCTTTATCCAGTTTCTCAACTTTGCCGAGATGTGGCGCTGCGTGCGCGGCTCGGGTCAGACCGACAAGGATGGCATCACCCCGTTTCAGGCACTGTCCGTGTCGCTGGCCAGCCGCGTGGGCACCGGCAATATCGCGGGCGTCGCGGTGGCGCTGACGCTTGGCGGTCCCGGCGCGATCTTCTGGATGTGGATGGTGGCGCTGGTCGGCATGGCCACGGCCTATGCCGAATCGACGCTGGCGCAGCTGTACAAGACCCATGGCGCCGACGGCATGTATCGCGGCGGCCCGGCACAGTATATCGCGCGCGGTCTGGGCCTGCCCTGGCTGGCGGCGCTGTTCGCGGTGGCGCTGATCATCGCCTTTGGTCTGGTCTTCAACGCTGTGCAGGCCAATTCCATCGCGCAGGCGGTCGAGGGTGCCTTTGGCATCGGCGCCGGGCTGGTGGGCATTGTCGTGGCGGTCCTGTCGGGCGTCATCATCTTTGGCGGCATCCCGCAGATCGCGCGCACCGCGCAGCTGGTCGTGCCGCTGATGGCGGGTCTCTATCTGCTGGCCGCAGCCATCGTGCTGGCGATGAACGTGACCGAGGTGCCGGGCATCCTGCTGGGCATCATCCGCTCGGCCTTTGGTCTGCAAGAGGCAGTGGGCGGCGTCGCGGGCGGCGTCATGGCCGCGATGCTGAACGGCATCAAGCGCGGTCTGTTCTCGAACGAGGCCGGCATGGGGTCTGCCCCCAATATCGCCGCCGTGGCGGTGCCGAACCCGCATCACCCCTCGTCGCAGGGCTTTGTGCAGGCGCTTGGCGTGTTCATCGACACGATCCTTGTCTGCACGGCGACGGCGGTGATGATCCTGCTGGCCGATGTCATGCCCTCGGACACGCTGACCGGGGTGAACCTGACACAGGCCGCGCTGAGCGATCATTTCGGCAATTTCGGGCAGATCTTTGTGGCGGTGGCGATCTTCTTCTTCGCCTTCACCTCGATCATCGGCAATTACAGCTATGCCGAAAACGCCATCGTCTATCTGGGCGCGGGCAAGCCGGGCATCATGGCGCTGCGTCTGGCGGCGCTGTCCATGGTGGTCTGGGGTTCGTTTCAGGCGGTCGCGACGGTGTTCGACTTTGCCGATGCCAGCATGGGGCTGATGGCCACGATCAACCTGATCGCCATTGTCGCGCTGTCGGGCACGGTGGCCCATGTCACCCGCGACTATCTGCGCCAGCGTCGCGCCGGGACCGAGCCGCAATTCCACATCGCGGACCATCCGGGCATTGCGCCGGGCGTGAACCGCGACATCTGGAAGTGACACCGGGGCCGGGCGCGCGGTCTTCCCCCGCGCGCCCGGCCATGCTAACGCGAGGCCAAAGAGATGAGGGCCCCCGTTATGGACGATCTGACCCCCCTGCGTCAGCAATGGCTTGACCGCATCAACGCAGCCGCCGACCCGCAGGCCATCGAAGAGGTGCGCCTTGGTGCCCTGGGCAAAAAGGGCGAGATCAGCCTGAAGATGCGCGAGCTGGGCCGCATGTCGCCCGAAGAGCGCCAGACGACCGGCCGCCTGCTGAACGAATTGCGCGACGAGATCGACGCCGCCCTGCGCGCGCGCAAGCTGTCGCTGGAAGATGCGGCGCTGGATGCGCGGCTGCGCGACGAATGGCTGGACGTGACTCTGCCGGGCCGCCCGCGCCGTCAGGGCACGATCCACCCGATCAGTCAGGTGACCGACGAGGTGACCCAGATCTTTGCCGATATGGGCTTTGCCGTGGCCGAGGGCCCGCAGGTCGAAAGCGACTGGTACAATTTCGACGCGCTGAACATCGCGCCCGAACACCCCGCGCGGCAAGAGATGGACACCTTCTACATGCACCGCGCGCCGGGCGACAATCGCCCGCCGCATGTGCTGCGAACCCATGCCTCGCCGGTTCAGATCCGCGCCATGCAGGAACAGGGCGCGCCGATCCGCGTGATCGCGCCGGGCCGCGTCTATCGCATGGACATGGACCAGACGCACACGCCGATGTTCCACCAGATCGAGGGTCTGGCGATCGACCGCGACATCAGCATGGCGCAGCTGAAATGGACGCTGGAGGAATTCTGCCGCAGCTTCTTCGAGGTGCCGGTCGTCGAACTGCGGTTCCGCGCCAGCCACTTTCCTTTTACCGAACCGTCGGCCGAGGTGGATATCCGCTGTTCCTGGGAGGGCGGTCAGCTGAAGATCGGCGAGGGGAACTCCTGGATGGAGATTCTGGGCTCGGGGATGGTGCATCCCAATGTGCTGCGCGCGGGCGGGATCGACCCCGATCAGTGGCAGGGCTTTGCCTTTGGCATGGGCATCGACCGGATCGCGATGCTGAAATACGGCATCCCCGACCTGCGCGCCTTCTTCGAATCGGACCTGCGCTGGCTGCGCCATTACGGCTTTGCCGCAGGCGATGTGCCAAGCGTGGCGGGCGGGCTGAGCCGCTAGTCGTTTTCGTATCGTCCGCACGGATGACAGCGCCATCGCAACCCTGCGGTGGCGCTGTTTTCATGTGACCGGCAAAAGTGCCCCCTGCCGCGAAAAATCATTTGTAAGAGTGATGATGCAAATGTAACGTCGCCTTGTTCCCCGGCCGTTGTGCCGCCGCTCCTGTCCCTCTCAGGTTGGTCCGGCGTGCTGTCAGGGCCGGGGACGCCGCAGCAGGGGAGGGCAGGCGGGATGGGACGGGCTGACAGCCATTCACGGGACCGGGCACCTGTCCGGTCGGGGCAGGGACGCGCCGATGCTGGCGCCTGATGCCCTTGGCCCCACGCTGTGCGTCGGTGAGATTCTGGTCGAGATCATGGCCACGACGCCGGGCTGCGGGTTCCGCGACGTCCAGACGCTGCGCGGCCCCTATCCCAGCGGCGCGCCCGCGATCTTTGCCGGTCAGTGCGGGTTGATGGGGGGCCGGGCGGCGATGGTCGGGGCGGTGGGCGCGGATGACTTCGGCGCGCTGACCCTTGCACGTCTGCGGGCGGATGGGGTCGATGTCTCGGCGGTGGCGGTCGATCCCGACTGGCCCACCGGCAGCGCATTTGTCCGCTATCGCCCCGACGGCGCGCGGGATTTCGTGTTCAACATCGCCCGTTCTGCCGCCGCGCGGTTTGACTGGTCCGACGCGGTGCAGGCCCTGGTGGCGCAGGCGGGGCATCTGCATGTCATGGGCTCGGCGCTGACGATGCGACCTGCGCGTGACGTGATTGCGCGGGCCGCCCGTGTGATCCGGGCGCGCGGTGGCAGCCTGTCGCTGGACCCCAATCTGCGCAAGGAACTGGTCGCGGAACAGGACGCGCTGACGCTGTTCCAGCAGTTGCTGGATCAGGCCGACCTGCTGCTGCCCTCGGGTGACGAGCTGTTCCACGCGGCCGGAACGCCCGCCGATGAGGCGCAGGCGGTGGCCGCCCTGCACGCGCGCGGCATCGCGGAAATCGCGCTGAAACGCGGCGCCGACGGGGCGACCGTGTATGATGCCGGGGGCGCGACCCGTCACCCCGGTTTTCACGTCGCCGAGACCGATCCGACCGGGGCCGGGGACTGTTTTGGCGGCGCCTATGTCACCGCGCGGCGCCTTGGCCTGCCGGTGTCCGGGGCGCTGCGGCTGGCCTGCGCGGCGGGTGCGCGCAATGTCACCGTGATGGGGCCGATGGAGGGGGCGGGCACCCGTGCCCAGCTGGACGCCTTTGCCGCAGCCATGCCGGTGCGCCGATGACCGCGCTGCCGCATCTGACCGCGGGGCGGGGCATCACCTCGGTCTGTTCGGCGCATCCGCTGGTGCTGTGCGCGGCCCTGCGTCACGGCGCGCAGACAGGCGGGCCGGTGCTGATCGAGGCGACCTGCAATCAGGTCAACCATCAGGGCGGATATACCGGCATGACCCCGGCGGATTTTGCCGCCCTCGTGGCCGGTCTGGCGCAGGACGAGGGTTGCCCGCCCGATCGCGTCATTCTGGGCGGCGACCATCTGGGGCCGAATCCGTGGCGCCATCTGCCCCCCGATCAGGCGATGGCCGAGGCCGAAGCCTGCGTTGCGGCCTTTGTCGCGGCGGGCTTCGTCAAGATCCATCTGGACGCCTCGATGGGCTGCGCGGGCGAGCCGCGCGCGCTGGATGATGCGGCGACGGCGGTGCGCGCCGCCCGGCTGGCGCGCGTGGCCGAGGCGGCCCGCCCCGCGACCGGCCCGGCGCCGCGCTATGTCATCGGCACCGAGGTGCCGCCGCCCGGCGGCGCCGATCACGCGCTGGATCAGATCGCGGCCACCGCGCCGGATGCCGCGCGGCACAGCTATCGCATTCACCGTGACCTGTTCGCGGAACAGGGGTTGCAGGACGCGTTTTCCCGCGTGATCGCGCTGGTGGTGCAGCCGGGGGTCGAGTTCGGCAACCGCAATATCGTGCCCTATGACCGCGCCGCCGCGCGCCCTCTGGTCGCGGCTCTGGCCGGTCTGCCGGGGCTGGTGTTCGAGGCGCATTCGACCGACTATCAGCCCGGCGCGGCGTTGGCGGCATTGGTGGCGGACGGGTTTGCGATCCTCAAGGTCGGGCCCGAGCTGACATTTGCGCTGCGCGAGGCGCTGTATGCGCTGGACCTGATCGCGTCGGATCTGGTGCCGGGCTATGGCGCCCGCCCGCTGATGACCGGGATGGAGGCCGCGATGCAGGCCGGGCCCGGCGGGTGGCAGGATCACTATCCGCCGGGGGATGAGGGCCGGGTGATGCGGCATTATTCGCTGTCCGACCGCATCCGGTATTTCTGGTCCGACCCTCAGGCGCAGGCGGCGGTGGACGCTCTGCGCGCGGCCTTGGCGGACAGGCCGATCCCGCTGCCGCTGATCTGGCAGCACCTGCCCGGTGCAGATGGCTTTGCCGAGGGTCGGGCCAGCATTGACGACATCATCATCTGGCGCATCAGCCGCGTGCTGCACCGCTATCACGCCGCATGCCGTGGCATGACCAAGGAGGACACATGACTGTCGATCTCTTTCGACTTGAGGGGCGCGTGGCGCTGATCACCGGCGCCAGTCGCGGCATCGGGCTGGCCATTGCGCGGATGTTTCTGGCGGCGGGCGCGTCCTGTCTGCTGACGGGCCGCAGCCGGACCGAGGGCGTGGCCGCATTGCTGGCCGAATACCCCGACCGCAGCGCATGGCACGCAGCCGATGTCACCGGTGAGGACGCACCCGAAGGGATGGTGGCCGCGACGCTGGACCGTTTCGGGCGGCTTGACGTGCTGGTCAATAATGCGGGCATCGCCGATGATGGCGATTTCCACGATTTCGACGACACCCGCCTGCGCGCGATCATGGAGGTGAACCTGATGGCGCCCTTCCGCATTGCCCGCGCGGCGGTGCGCCCCATGCTGGCGCAGGGCGGCGGCGCCATCGTCAATATCGGCTCGATCTCGGCCGAGGTCGCCAACAAGCCGCAGCTTCAGGTCGCCTATAACGCCTCCAAGGCGGCGGTGCATCAGATGACGCGGGTGATGGCCTTTGAATATGCCGCGCGGGGCATCCGGGTGAACGCGCTGGCGCCGGGATATGTCGTGTCGGACATGACGGCGGGCGGCATCGCGCGGCCCGAATGGAACCGCATCTGGACCGAGAACACGCCGATGGGCCGCTTTGCCCGGCCCGAGGAAATGGCCAGTTGCGCGCTGTTTCTGGCCTCGGACGCGGCCAGCTATGTGACCGGCGCGGTGCTGGTCGCGGATGGCGGATATACGACGCATTAAGGGGGACGGAGCATGGCTGACAGTCTGACGGGCAAGGTGGCGCTGGTCACAGGGGCCGCATCGGGGATCGGGCTGGCGACGGCGCGGGCGCTGATCGGGCAGGGGGCGCGGGTGGTGATGGCCGACCGCGATCAGGCGGCGCTGGCGCGGCTGGCGGATGAGCTGGGCGCGGCGGCGATCCCGCAGGTGACCGATCTGCTGGACGCGGACAGCTGCGCCGCGATGGTCCCCGAGGCGCTGGACAAGGCGGGCCGCATCGACATCCTGCATTGCAACGCAGGCACCTATATCGGCGGCGATCTGTCCGAGACGGACGCGGCCACGATCGACCGGATGCTGAACCTGAACGTCAATGCGGTGATGAAGAACGTCCACGCCGTCATCCCGCATATGGCCGCGCGCGGGTCCGGCGACATTATCGTCACCTGTTCGGTCGCCGGCCATTTCCCGGTCCCGTGGGAGCCGGTCTATGCCGCCTCGAAATGGGCGGTGACGTGTTTTGTCCAGACCATGCGGCGGCAGCTGAACAAGCAGGGTGTGCGGGTGGGGCAGGTCTCGCCCGGTCCGGTGGTCTCGGCGCTGCTGGCGGACTGGCCCGAGGAAAACCTGCGCAAGGCCCGCGAGTCCGGCAGCCTGATCGAGCCGGAAGAGGTCGCAGACGCCGTGATCTATATGCTTACCCGGCCCCGCAACGTGACCATCCGCGACATGATCGTGCTGCCCACCAATTTCGATATCTGATGGAGGCCGTGGCATGGGACAGTTCGACGGGCTGACGGTTCTGGTCACCGGGGCCGCAGGCGGGATCGGCACCGCCATGGCCGAATGCTTTGCCGCCGGGGGGGCACGGCTGGCGCTGGTCGATTTGCTGGATGCGGGCGATCTGGCGGCGCGGCTTGGGGCCGCGCACCGCGCCTTTGTGCTGGATCTGGCGGACCCGCAGGCGATTGCCGCAATGGTGCCGCAGATCGGGGCGCAGATGGGGATCGACATTCTGATCAACAATGCCGGTCTGGGCATCGTCTTTCCCGCCGAGGCGCCTCAGGTCGCGGACTGGGACCGGACGATGGCGATCAACCTGCGCGCGCCATGGCTGATGGCGCAGGCGGCGCTGCCGTTTCTGCGCCGGTCGGGGCGGGGGCGGGTGGTCAATATCTCGTCGCAGGCGGGCGTGGTGGCGATTGCCGATCACGCCGCCTATGGTGCCAGCAAGGCAGGGCTGAACCTGCTGACACGGGTGCTGGCGGTAGAATGGGCGGGGTATGGCATCACCGTCAACGCCATCGCGCCCACCGTGGTGGACACGCCGATGGCGCTGGTCGGCTGGTCGGGCGAAAAGGGCCTGCGCGCGCGGGCCGAGATCCCGGTGGGCCGCTTTGCCAAACCATCCGAGATCGCGGCGGCGGCCCGCTACCTTGCCTCGGCCGAGGCGGCCATCATCACCGGCGAGGTGCTGATGGCCGATGGCGGCTATACCGCGCGATAAGGCGCTATTGCACGGCGCGGATGGCGGGATAGGTTTTGCGCCATGCCGCATGCGCCGCGTCAAAGGCGTCGCGCAGGGCCGGGTCGGGGGTGATTTCCTCGGCCACGCGCGGGGGCGTCATCACCTCGTCGATGGTGCCTGCCCCGGCTGCGACCTGCCCAAGCCGCGCCGCCCCCAATGCCGCACCGAATTCGCCATCAGCGGGCAGATCCAGCGTCACATCCAGCGCGGTGGCGATGACCGCCAGCCAATAGCGCGACCGCGCGCCGCCGCCGATCGCCATCAGCCGGTCCAGCTGTGCGCCCGTCGCCCGCAGCGCGTCAAAGCTGTCGCGCAGGCCAAAGGCCACGCCCTCCAGCACCGCGCGGGTCAGATCCTCACGCGAGGTGGCGGCGTCAAGGCCGGTCAGGCTGCCCCGGATCACCGCATCATTATGGGGCGTCCGTTCGCCCGACAGATAGGGCAGGAACCGCACGGCGCCGGGCGGGCGCAGCCGGGTCAGCCCGGCGGTCAGCTCGGCCGGGCGGCTACCGGTCATGCGGGCCAGCCAGTTCAGGCTGTCGGTCGCCGACAGCATCACCCCCATCTGATACCAGCGCCCCGGCACCGCATGGCAGAAACTGTGCAGCGCGGTTTCGGGCGCGGGCCGATAGCCGTCGCGCGCCGCCAGCAGCACCCCCGAGGTGCCAAGCGAGACGAAACCCTGCCCCTCGGCCATCGCACCGATGCCGCAGGCGGCGGCGGCGTTGTCGCCCGCGCCCCCGGCCACGGTCACCGGCTGTGACAGCCCCCATTCGGCGGCCAGCCTGTCGCGCAACTGCCCGGCAGGCGCGCAGCCCTCGACCAGTCGCGGCATCTGATCGGCACGCATATGCCCGGCCTTCAGCAGCGCGGGCGACCAGTCGCGCCCGCCCACATCCAGCCATGAGGTGCCCGAGGCATCCGACAGGTCGGACACGTGCTGCCCGGTCAGCCACAGATTCAGATAGGCCGCAGGCAGCAGCACGCGGGCTGTGCGGGCGTGGATGTCAGGCTCGTGCCTGCGCAGCCATTCCAGCTTGGGCGCGGTGAATCCGGGAAAGACGATATTGCCGGAAATCGCGCGGAAATCGGGGTTGGCGTCCAGCCGGGCGGCCTCGGCATGGCTGCGGGTGTCGTTCCACAGGATGCAGGGGCGCAGCACGCGGTCATCGGCGTCCAGCAGGGTCGCGCCGTGCATATGGCCCGCCACGCCGATGCCGCGCAGGGCCGCGAATTCGGGATGGCGGTCGCGCAGCTGGGCCACGGCGGCCTGCACGGCCTCGATCCAGTCGGCGGGGTTCTGTTCCGACCAGCCGGGATGGGGGTGATCCACCTCGTAATGCGCCTCGGCCGCGCCAATGGGCTGGCCCGCATCGTCGATCAGCAATGCCCTGAGGCCCGAAGTCCCAAGGTCCAGTCCGAGAAAGCTCATCTTCATCATCCTGCCGGTTTGATCTGCCTGAGGTGCAGGCCTGTTGTGGAACAGCGCCGCCTTGCGGTCAAACGCTTCGCGCCCTGCCGTCGGGTGGGGGCGACAGAAGCGCGGTCAGCACGCCGCCGAGGGTCGCCAGCACCTGCGCCGCCCCCGCCTGTTGCAACCGCCCTGCATGATCGTCGCGCATGCCGTCCAGATGGCTGCCGCCGGTAAAGCCCACCGCATGCATGCCCGCCGCCCGCGCGCCGGTGATGCCATGGGGCGAATCCTCCATCACCGCGCAGGCGGTGGCGGGAATGCCAAGGGACGCAGCTGCCAGCAGGAACAGATCGGGCGCGGGCTTGCCGCGTGCGACCTGATCGGCGCTGAAGGCACGGTCCATGAAATGCGCGTCCAGCCCCGCGATCCGCAACGTCGCCGTCATCCGCGCGACCGAGCCGCCGGTGGCGATGGCGGTGGCGATCCCGGCGTCGCGCAAGCGGTCCAGCAGCGCGGGCACGCCGTCGATCAGCGCCAAACCCTGCGCCCTGTAGCTGTCCAGCAGGCGGGCCTCGAAACGGTCCACAAAGCCGGGCGGGCAGGGGCGGCCCGTGGCCTTTGCCACATGATCGCGGATCGTGCGGATCGAGACGCCCAGAAACCTTTTGCGCAGATCGTCGGGTGTGACGGACAGCCCGGCCTCGGCCATTTCGGTTGCCAGCGCCGCCAGCGACATACGCTCGCTGTCGACAAGGCAGCCGTCGAGGTCGAAGATCACGGCCCGGATGGGGTTCGGTGCCGCCATGGGGTTACAGCCGCCGCTCGGACTGGCGGTCGAACAGATGGACATGTGCGGGGTCGATGACAAACCCGATGGCGCTGCCCGGTGCCGCGCGCAGCCGGTCCTTGACCACCGCGTCGATCAGATCATTGCCCGCCCGCGCGAAGATCTGGGTTTCCGACCCCGTCGGCTCGGTCACGACCACCTTGACCGGCACACCCTGATCGCCGACCGAGATATGTTCGGGGCGGATGCCATAGGTGACCGCATGACCCTCGGCCAGACCGGCGGCCTGCGGGGGCAGGGGCAAGGCCAGCCCGCTGTCGCTGAGAAACACCCGCGCGCCGTCCTGCGTGGCGATCACGCCATGCAGGAAATTCATCGAGGGAGAACCGATGAACCCCGCCACGAACACGCTGTCGGGATGGTCATACAGATCCAGCGGCGCGCCGATCTGTTCGACCCGGCCGTCGCGCATGACGACGATCTTGTCGGCCATGGTCATCGCCTCGATCTGGTCATGCGTCACATAGACGATGGTGGTTTTCAGGCGCTGGTGCAGCTCCTTGATCTCGACCCGCATGGTCACGCGCAGTTTCGCGTCGAGGTTCGACAGCGGCTCGTCGAACAGAAACACCTGCGGGTCGCGCACGATGGCGCGGCCCATGGCGACGCGCTGGCGCTGCCCGCCCGACAGCTGCTTGGGGAAACGGTCCAGCAGATGCGCAAGGTCCAGGATCGAGGCCGCGTGACGCACCTTTTCGGCGATCTCGGCCTTGGGGCGTTTCGCCATCTTCAGCGGAAAGCCGATATTTTCGGCCACCGTCTTGTGCGGATAAAGCGCGTAGGACTGGAACACCATCGAGATGTCGCGTTCCTTGGGCGGCACGTCATTGACGACCCGCCCGCCGATGGAGATCTGACCCTCGGTGATTTCCTCCAGCCCGGCCAGCATCCGCAGCAGGGTGGATTTGCCGCAGCCCGAGGGGCCGACCAGCACGACGAATTCGCCATCCTCGATGTCGACGCTGACCCCGTGCATGACCTGCACCCCGCCATAGCGTTTCTGCACGGCGTCGATTTTCACATGGGCCATGTCAGGCTCCTTCCTGCGGCAGAACGATCTGCATCTTGACGTCTGATGCGGGCGCGGACGCCGCGATTTCAAAGGCCTGCACGCTGTCCTTGAAGTCAAATCTACGGGTGATCAGCGGCTTTACGTCGATCGCGCCCGAGGCGATCATGTTCACGCAGCGCGGAAAGGCATGGGCATAGCGAAAGATATTCTCGACCCGCGCCTCGCGCACCATGGCGGCGCCCGCGTCATAGGCGATGGGCTCGGCCTGACCGCCGATCATCACGACGCAACCGCCCGGCGCCAGCGGCTGAAACACGCTGGCCGCTGCGATGGCGGAACCCGTCGCCTCGAACACCACATCGGCACCCCAGCCTTCGGTTTCCTCCAGCACGCGGGCGGCCAGATCGTCGGATGAGGCATCGACCGGAACGATTGCAGGTGACAGGCCCGCCGCGATGTCCAGTTTCGCGCGGGCGATGTCGCTGACGAAAACGCGCGAACAGCCCGCCGCCAGCGCCGACAATGCGGTGACCAGACCGATCGGCCCCGCGCCCATCACCACCGCCACATCGCCGGGCCGGATGCGCGCCTTGGTCGCGGCGTGGAGGCCCACCGCCAGCGGCTCGACCATGGCGCCCTCGGCAAAGGACACGTGGTCGGGCAGCTTGAAGGTGAACGCCTCGGGATGCACGCAGGTGGGGCGCAGGATGCCATGCACCGGCGGCGTCGCCCAGAAGCGCACCGCAGGATCAATGTTATACATGCCCATCCGGGAGGCGCGGCTGTTGGGGTCGGGGATGCCCGGCTCCATGCAGACGCGGTCGCCGGGGCGCAGGGTCGTCACCCCGGACCCGCATTCGATCACGGTGCCCGCCGCCTCGTGGCCGAGGATCATCGGCGCGTTCACCACGAACGGGCCGATGCGGCCATGGGTGTAATAGTGGACGTCCGATCCGCAGATCCCCACCGTGTGCAGCCGGATGCGCACATCGCGGGGGCCAAGCGTTTCCTCGTCGCGGTCGATCTGGGGGACATCGCGCAGCGCCAGCGCGCCCTTATGTTCGAGAACCAAAGCCTTCATGGGTCAGCCCCTGCGAATGATGATGACGGCGCCCGCGACCGAGATCGCCACCGCGATCCAGACCGACAGGCCAAGCGGTTCCAGAAAGCGCAGCCAGAACAGCGACAGCGCGACCCACAGCACGACCGAGATGAACAGCCGGTCAAAGGCGTTGGTCTGGATGGGCAGAAAGCCCTTGCGATCCTTGGCCATGATTTATCCTTTCACCGCGCCAAAGGTCAGGCCGGTCACGATATGACGCTGCACGAGGCTGAAAACGATCAGCGCCGGGATCAGCGTAAAGACGGAAATCGCCGCCATGATCCCCCAGTTCGTGCCGGTGGTGGTGACATATTCCGACAGGCCGGTGGTCAGGGTGCGGGCGTTGAAGTTGGTCAGCGTGGCCGCCAGCAGATATTCGTTCCACGCAAACACCCAGGTCAGGATCAGCGTCACGGCCAGACCGGGGCGGGCCAGCGGAAAGACGATCTCGGTGATGACCTTCCACGGGCTGGCGCCATCGACATAGGCGGCCTCGTCCAGCTCTTTGGGGATCGAATCCAGCGTCGGGCGCAGGGTCCAGATCGCGAAGGGCAGATTGAACGTGCAATAGATCAGGATCATGCCCGTGCGTGTATCGGCAAGGGTGAAATCGCCGATGCGGTACACCTGCGTCAGCAGCAGAAACAGCGGCAGCAGGAACACGGCGGGCGGTGCCATCCGGTTGGTGATGGTCCAGAAAAAGATGCTCTCCTTGCCCGGCAGATCGAACCGGGTCAGCGCATAGCAGGCCAGAAAGCCCAGACCCGTGCACAGCACCGCATTGCCGGTCGAGATGATCAGCGAGTTCATCATATAGCCGCGCAATGTGCGGTCGTTCAGCACATCGACATAGTTTTTCCAGTACAGGCTATCCAGCCAGACCGAGGGGGTCGAAAACAGCTCGACCGCCGGTTTGACCGAGATCACGAACAGCCAGTAGATCGGAAACAGCGTGGCCAGGCTGAGGGCGGTCCACAGCACGACCGCCAGATAGGGGTTGCCCTTGCGGCGCATGGTCTCAGTCCTTTTCACGGTTGCGCGGCGCGATCAGGCCGACATACATCAGCCAGCAGGCCACGATGGTCAGATAGAGCACGATGACCGAAATGGCCGAGCCATAGCCGTAATTCGTGCGCGGAAAGACCTCTTTGAAGATATGCACGCCGACAAAGCGGGTGGCCGATCCCGGTCCGCCGCCGGTCAGCATCAGCACCTCGTCCACGGTGCGCATCGCATCCATCAGGCGGATGAACAGCGTGGCCAGAATCGCGGGCCGGATCATCGGCAGGGTGATGTGCCAGAAGATCTGCCAGCGCCCGGCGCCGTCGATCTGCGCCTGCTCGAACGGGTCCTGCGGCAACGAGATCAGGGCCGCGATCATGGTCAGCGTGACCAGCGGCGTCCAGTGCCAGACATCCATGATGACGGTCACGACGAAAGCCTGCATCGCGCTTTGGCCGATGTTGAGGTCATAGCCCAGCCAGCCCGACAGAAAGCTGGGGATGATCCCGATCGAGGGCGTGGTCATCAGCTTCCAGACCGACCCCACGATGATCGGCGCCATGATCAGCGGCAGCGTGTGGATGGTGCGGAAAATCGCCTTGCCGGGAAAGTCGCGCATGAAGGCCTGCGCCAGCGCATAGCCCAGCACCAGCTGGGTCGTGACCGCAAAGAACACAAAGGCCGCCGTCACCCCAAGCGAGGCCATGAACTGCTGGTCAAAGACCAGTCGGCGATAGTTGCTGGCCCAGTTGAACACCATATTCGGGTTGGCCCCGAACGGGTTCCACTGATGGAACGACACGATGATGACATAGATGAATGGGGCCACGCCGAACAGGAACAGAATGATCAGTGTCGGTGCCAGCAAGGCCCAGCCCAAGGTCTTGGAATGCATGCGGAAATGCCCCCGTTTGCGCGCATGGCGCCCCGCCCCGGCGGCACATGGCCTTGGGGGCGGGGCAGGGATCAGGGGTCAGTTGCGATAGCCCAGATCGGTCAGCTCTTCCTCGGCCTTGGCGGCCATCTGGTCGAGGCCCGCATCGGGTTCCAGCGACCCGGTCAGGATGTCGTAAAAGATCGGCGCCGTCGCCTCGCGCACCTGGGCGTGGAACGGATAGGCCGGGGCCCCGGCAAACAGGTGGCCCTGATCGCGCATCATGTCGAAATAGCCGTTCAGCTTTTCGTTCAGATCCTGCACGGCAGGGTCGTCATAGGTCGCGGTCGTGGTGATGCGCGACCCGGCCAAGGCCCAGTCCGACTGGATGTCCTCTTCGGCCAGAAACTGCAGGAACAGCACCGCCGCGTCCTGATTTTTCGAGGTGACCGGCAGGCCAAAGGCGCCGCCGTCATAATAGCCGATATAGCCCTCGCCGGCCTCGGTCGCCTCCAGCACGCCCTCGGCCAGCGGCGGCAGCGCCACGCCGACATTGCCCACCACGCGCGACTGGCTTTCGTCGGTCGCGATCCAGGCGGCGTTCTCGCCATAGACCAGACCCTGCGCCGCGCGGCCTGCGGCAAAGGTCGTGGCGACCTCGGACCAGGTCGATTGCACCGATTCCGGCGGGGCGATGTCGCGCAGATGCAGCCACCAGCGCAGCGCGGCCTTGGCCTCGTCCGAGTTCATCCGGCCACCGTTCTCGACGCTGGCGGCATAGTTGTTTTCGGGGTCGATGCCCCAGTGATAGACGCCAAAGGTCGGCGCGACCGATTCGAAAAATTCATACCAGGACGCCGGATGGCCGGTATGGGCCTGCGCGGTCGTGCCCCACAGGTCACCGCCGTTGTTCTGCCCCCATTCGGTGAAGAACTCGGCAATTTCGGTGTATTCGTCATGGGTGGTGGCCGGTGCCAGATCGCGGCCGGTCTTTTCGCGGAAGGCCGCCTGAATCTCGGTGTCCCCGAACAGGTCGGTGCGATAGAGATACGGCTTGACGAAAGCCTCCATCGGCATGCCGTAGAGGTTGCCGTTCTCGCCCCGGAAATAGTCGGCAAAGCTGGTCAGCCGCGCCTCGTCAAAGCTGGGCGCGCGCAGTTCGGGCTTGGCCTCCAATGCTGCGGTCAGATCGACGAGGAAGTCGCGGGACAGATAGGCATAGACGATGTCCTGCTCGATATAGACCATGTCATAGATGCCGGTGCCGGCCTCCATGTCCTTGATCGCCTTGTCATACATCTGGTCCCATGAGGTGGTTTCGATGTCGACGCGGATGCCGGTCAGTTCCTCGAATTTCGGCGCCAGCACATTCCTGACATAGTTCGAGGGCGGCGTGGATTCGGTGACGCCGCGCAGGGTCACCCCCTCCATGCCCGCCGCGGCCTCGGCCCAGAAGCTGTCGTCCTGCGCGAAGGCCGTCGTCGCGGCAAGCGCCATTGCCAGCGCCGAGGCGCCGGTCGTCCAGTGATTGCTCATGTCATCCTCCCCTAAGGCACGCGGGACCATGGCATCGCTGAGGCCGGTCCTCGTCATTGCGCCGTCATCATGGCGCAGGACCGGCCGTTCAGGCAAGAAAAAAATCCATATGTAAGTTAAGCAATACATGTGTAATAGGCGGTGATGCGCTGGCGCCTTGACCCCATGGCGGCGCAGGGATCAGATACGACCATGAGCGATGACGAATTTCCCGCCGAAGACGCCTTTGTGGCCGAGGTGTGCTGGCACTATTACGTCAATGAGATGACGCAGGCCGAGATTGCCAAGTTTCTTGGCGCCACCCGGCTGCGCGTCAATCAGGCGATCCAAAAGGCGCGCGCGCAGGGGATGGTGCGGATCCAGATCGAATCGCCCGCCATGCCGTATTTCGATCTGCAGGACCGGCTGCGCGACCGGTTTGGTCTGGACCGGGTGCTGGTGGCGCCCGCCCGGCCCGACGCCTATGATTTCAACCGCCCCGTCGGCGCCGCACTTGCCAGCTATATGCAGGACCGGCTGCGCGCGGGGGACTGGCGCCGGATCGGCGTGTCCTGGGGGATGACGCTGCAGGCCTCGATCGACCGGATGCCGCGTCAGTCCTGGCCGGATGTCGAGATCATCTCGATCATCGGCGGCACCAGCCGGGGCGAGACGTTCAATTCCTTTGGCATTGCCTCGGGGTTCGCGGAGCGTCTGGGCGCGCGCTATTCGCTGCTGGCCGCGCCGATCTTTCTGGCCGACCGCGTGCAGCGCGACGCCTTTCTGGCGCAGGACATCTTTCAGACGCATTTCGCAAAATTCGCCACGCTGGATGCCGCCATCCTGACCTGCAGCGACATCTCGGCGGCGTCCTATCTGATTTCGTCGGGGCTGCCCGCCGGCGTCAGCAAATCCAGCCTGACCGGTGACGGTGCCATCGGCGATGTCGTCTGCCGCTTTCTGGACGGGCAGGGACGGGCGGTCTGCCCGCGGCTGGACGAACGCACGATCGGCATCTCGCTGGACCTGCTGCGGCAGGTGCCCGACCGGGTGCTGGCCGCCGCAGGGCCGCACAAGGTCGACATCATCCGCGTCATCGTGGGGCAGGGAATCGCCAACAGCCTGATCACCGATGACGTCACCGCCCGTCTGCTGCTGGACGGGTAGGGGCCGGGCGGCGGCCTCACGACGTCGCGGCCCGGATCACATGGGGGGCAGAGCGTCGCGGGGGCTTGCGCGCCACGGGGATCGCGTCTGTTCATCTGCCGCGGCACAGATCCGCAGGCGGACGCTATCCGGTCTTGCGAAGACCGGGCAGGTCGCCGGGCTCGCCACTGAAGCGACTGACAAGGTGAGTCAACGCATCGGCCTCGGCGCGCAGCAGGCTGCTGGTCGCGGTCGCCTCTTCGACCATCGCGGCATTCTGCTGGGTCACCTGATCGAGATGGCTGACTGCACTGTTGATCTCGGAAATGCTGATGGCCTGGTTCTGGGCCGTGCCTGACATCTCGGTGACCGTCGCCTCGATATCGGCAAAGACCGACACGATCTCGGCCAGGGCGGTGTGCGTCGCGCCGACCAGCTCGACACCATGGCCGGTCTGTTCGACGCTGCGGTCGATCAGCGACTGGATGGTCCGCACCGCCTCGGACGAGCGCTTGGCCAGCGCGCGCACCTCGGCGGCCACCACGGCAAAGCCGCGTCCTGCATCACCCGCCCGCGCCGCCTCGACCCCGGCATTCAGGGCCAGCAGGCTGGTCTGAAACGCAATCTCGCTGATGACGTTGATGATCTGGCCCATCTCGCCTGCGCTGGACGAGACCGAGGACATGGCGTCGCGGGTCTGGTCCATGATCTGGCTGCCGCGTACCGCCGCCTCGCGTGCGCGCGCCACCATCGTCTCGGCGTCGCGGCTGCGACGGGCGGATGTCTGGATTGCGCCATTCATTTCGCTCAGCGCGGCGGCGGTCTGTTCGAGGCTGGCCGCCTGCTGCTCGGTGCGTCGCGACAGGTCGTCGGAGGCCGCCGAAATTTCGGTTGTGGCGGTGCCGATGTCCTGCGCCGCGCGGCGCACCGAACTGATGACCGCCGCCAGCTCTTCCAGCGTCTGGTTGAAGCCTGTCCGCTCGGACAGCGGGCCGCTGATGCGGGCATCCAGATCGCCGCGTGACAAGCGGCCAAGCGCGTCTGAAATCTCGGCGAAGGCGCGGTGCTGTTCGTCTTCTGCGGTGGCGCGGCGGTGGTCGATCTGGTCGAGATAGGTCGAGACCGACATTTCGATATCCAGCAGCGCGGCGCGGATCAGGGCCGACAGATCGCGGGCCAGCCCGTCGCGCCCGCCTGACGTCCATGTGCGGCGGCCTCTGACAAGATCACGGATGAGGTGATCCAGCACCAGCCCATAGCCGCCGATATACCACCGCGGTTCCAGTCCGATCCGGGCATGCACCTCGCCGATCCGGCGCACCGCTATCGCGTAATCCTGCGCAAAATCCGCCGCCACGATCCGGTGCCAGTGATCCTGTTGCTGGTCGCGGGCGTGGTCGCGGTGGCTGTCATCGCGGAAATGGCGGGACAGTTCCTCGGTCTGCGCGAGTTTGTCGTAGAATCTGGCAAGGGCGGGTCCGATACTGGCCGCCACCTGATCCGCGATCCCCCGCAGCCGGGCCTGATCATCCGCGCCCAGATCAAGAAAATCCAGCCGTGCCTGCAGGTCCATCGGGGCGTTCGGGTCTGTATGCGTCACGGCGTGGCCTTTCCCTCTGGAATCACAGCTGGAGATTACCGGGCAGGAATTAAGCAATGCTGAACGCCGCCGGATTTTTTCACCTGTCGCCGCGATCTTGCCGCTGCGCGACCGGCGCATTAGCCTGACCGGCAGAGGGGGCGCGATGCAGGATCTGGGGGAGTATGACTTTGTCGTCGTGGGCGCAGGATCTGCGGGCTGCGTGCTGGCCAACCGGCTGTCGGCGGACCCAGGGAACCGGGTGCTGCTGCTGGAGGCGGGGGGCCATGACAACCGGCTGTGGGTGCATGTGCCGGTGGGATACCTCTATGCGATGGGCAATCCGGCGCTGGACTGGTGTTACCGGACGGAACCCGAGCCGGGGCTGAACGGCCGGCGCCTGAACTATCCGCGCGGGCGGGTGCTGGGCGGCTGTTCGTCGATCAACGGCATGATCTATATGCGCGGACAGGCCGCCGACTATGACCGCTGGCGGCAGGCGGGCAATCCGGGCTGGGGCTGGGACGATGTGCTGCCGCTGTTCCGGCGCAGCGAACGCCACTATGAACCCGCCTGCGACCTGCATGGCGATCAGGGCGAATTGCGGGTCGAGCAGCAACGGCTGCGCTGGCCGATCCTTGATGCCGTGGCCGAGGCGGCGCAGGAGATGGGGCTGCCCTGGTGCCCCGATTTCAACTGTGGCGACAATGAGGGCGTCGGTTATTTCCCGGTCACACAGCGCAAGGGCATCCGCTGGAATGCGCGCAAGGCATTTCTGGACCCGGCGCGGGGCCGCCCGAACCTGCGGATCGAGACCGGCGCGCAGGTCACGCGCCTGACCTTCGAGGGGCGGCGCGTGACCGGGCTGCTGGTCGCGCAACACGGGATGATCCGTCGCGTGCGGGCGCGGGGTGAGGTGATCCTTGCGGCGGGCGCGATCAACTCGCCCGCGCTGCTGGAGCTGTCGGGCATCGGGCAGGCGGCGCGGCTGACCGCACTGGGCATCGCGCCGGTCCATGATCTGCCCGGCGTGGGTGAGAATTTGCAGGATCATCTGCAGTTGCGCACGGTGTTCCGCATCAAGGGTGCGCGGACGCTGAATGACCGGGCGCGCTCGATCTGGGGCAAGGCGGGGATCGCGCTGGAATATGCTTGGCGCCGCACCGGGCCGATGGCGATGGCGCCCAGCCAGCTGGGGATTTTCGCGAAATCATCCGACGCCTTTGCGACGGCCAATATCGAATACCACGTCCAGCCCCTGTCGCTGGAGGCGTTCGGCAAGCCGCTGGACGATTTTCCGGGGCTGACCGTGTCGGTCTGCAATCTGCGCCCAGAAAGCCGGGGGTCGTGCCATATCACGGCGCCCGATCCGTACGCCGCCCCGGCCATTGCGCCGCGCTATCTGTCGACCGGGGGCGACCGGCAGGTGGCCATCGACAGCCTGCGCCATGCCCGGCGGCTGATGGCGACGCAGCGGCTGGCGGAATTCGCGCCGGTCGAGGTCAAGCCGGGCGCGGAACTGGTCAGCGACGGTGATCTGTTGCGGGCGGCGGGCGATGTCGGCACCACGATCTTTCACCCGGTCGGCACCACGAAGATGGGCTGCGACCCGATGGCGGTCGTGGACCCGGCGCTGCGGGTGCACGGGATCGAGGGCTTGCGGGTGGCGGATGCCGGGATCATGCCGTCGATCGTGTCGGGCAATACCCATGCACCCGCCACCATGATCGCCGAGAAGGCCAGCGAGATGATTCTGACGGCTGCCCGCGAAGGCGCGCGCTAGGCGGTCAGCATCTGGCGGAAGGCGTGCCAGCTTTGCTTGGGGGTGCGGGTCATCGTCTGATAATCGACATGGACAAGGCCAAAGCGGGGGCCATAGCCAAAGCCCCATTCGTAATTGTCCAGCAGCGACCAGTAAAAGAAGCCCCGAAGATCAACGCCTTGCGCCAGTGCCGCGCGGGCTGCGCGCAGGTGATCGCCGATAAAGCCGACGCGGCGGGCATCGTCGGTGATGTCGGCGCCCGCCTCTTGCGCCATGCCGTTCTCTGTCACATAAAGCGGCAGGTTGCCGGTGTGGTCGCGGGCCAGACGGGTCAGGAATTCCGACAGGCCCTCGGGGCGGATTTCCCAGCCCATCTGGGTCTTGGCCAGCGGGCCGGGCGCCTCGGCGGCATTGGGCCACAGGCCGGGGGCATGGGTGTACAGCCTGCGCGTGTAGTAATTCACCCCCAGCCAGTCCAGCGGCTGCGCGATCAGGGCCATGTCGGCCTGCCAGCCCTGCGGAAGATGCGGCTCCAGCGCCGCCAGCGCGGCCTCGGGATAGCCCTGTCCCATGATCGCGCGGATGAACCACTGGTTATAGATGGCGTCCTGCACCTCGGCGGTGCGGGCGGCCTCGGGGGTGTCATCGGCGGGATGCGCGGTCTCGAAATTCAGCACGATGCCCAGATCGGTCGCGCCTTCGGCGCGCAGGGCGTGGATGGCGGTGCCATGGGCCAGCAGCACATGGTGCATGGCGCGCGCGGCGGCGCGGATGTCGCGCAGGCCGGGGGCGTGATGGCCCAGAAAATGCGACAGCCAGGCGATGCACCACGGCTCGTTCAGGGTGGCGGTGCTGGCCACGCGGTCGCCAAGCCGGGCATGCACCGTCACGCACATATCGGCAAAGCGGGCGGCGATGTCGCGGTTCTGCCAGCCGCCCTTTGCGGCCAGATCGACCGGCAGATCCCAGTGATGGCAGGTCAGAAAGGGCTTGAGCCCGCGTTCCAGCATGCCATCGACAAGACGGTCGTAGAAATCCAGCCCCTCGGCGTTCACGGTCACACCATCGGGCATCACCCGTGCCCATGCGGTCGAGAAGCGATAGGCGTCAAAGCCCGCATCGCGGATCAGGTCCAGATCCTCGGGCCAGCGGTTCAGGTGATCGCAGGCGCGGCTGCCGTCGCTGCCATCGGTGATATTGCCGGGGGTGGCCGCGAATGTGTCCCAGTGGTTCAGCCCCGCGCCCGCCGTCCCCTCGATCTGATAGGCCGAGGTGGCGGCGCCAAAGACGAAATCGGCGGGGAAATCAGAGCGCGGCGGCAGCATGGGAACCCTTTCTGTTTGCGCTGACAGTGCCAGTTCGGAACGGGTCGCGAAAGGGGTCAGACGCGTGCGGCCGCGATTTGTCGCCACATGAAGGCCAGCACGAAGACGCCGGTCAGGATCACGATGATCGTGGGGGCGGGCGCGCTGTCCAGCCAGAAGCTGGCCCAGACCCCCGCCAGACTGGCACCGCCCGCGATCAGGGCCGACAGGACCAGCATCTGCGACAGGCGGCGCACCAGCAGAAAGGCGATGGCACCCGGTGCGATCAGCAGACCCACGGCCAGAATGATCCCCACCGCCGACAGCATCGCCACCACCATGGCCGAGATCATCGCCAGCATCCCGTAATGCAGCCAGCCCGTGGCCAGCCCCGCCGCCCGCGCCTGCACCGGATCAAAGGCCATCAGCGCGAAATCGCGCCATTTCACCACCAGAATCACGGCCACCACGGCGGCGATGGGCAGGCTTTGCGCGAAATCGGCGGGCGTGATGCCCAGAATATTGCCGAACAGCAGATGGCTCAGGTGCAATTGCCCCGGAAAGGCCAGGATCAGCACCAGCCCCAGCGCGAACATCCCCGCCATGACCACGCCAAGCGCCGTGTCGGGCTTGATGCGGCTGTTGGCGTCCAGCCAGCCCGCCGACAGCGCGCAGACCATCCCCGCCCCGAAGGCGCCGATCAGCAGCGGCAGCCCCGCCAGATGGGCCAGCACGATGCCGGGCAGCACCGCATGGCTGATCCCGTCGCCGATCAGCGCCCAGCCCTTCAGCACCAGAAAACAACTGAGCAGCGCGGCAGGCACCGCCACGATCACCGCGATCAGCGCCGCCTCGCGCATGACCGGAAAGGAAAACGGCAGATACAGGGTCTCGATCATGGTGCGGGTATCCCTTGGCGGGCGCGGCGGCGGCTGGCGATCAGCCCGTGTTTGGGCGCCAGCACCAGCGCGATCAGGAACAGCCCCGTCTGCAGCAGCACGATGATCCCCCCCGTCGCCCCGTCGAGGAAAAAGCTGCCATAGGCGCCGATCGCCGAGGTCGAGGCGCCGATGGTCACCGACAGGATGATCAGCCGCGAAAAGCGGTCGGTCAGCAGATAGGCGGTGGCGCCGGGTGTGATCACAAGCGCGATCACCAGAAACGCCCCCACCGTCTGCATCGCCGCGACCGTCGAGCCCGCCAGCAGCGTGAAAAAGATCACCTTCAGCAGTCCCGGCCGCAGCCCGACCGTGCGGGCATGGCTTTCATCGAAGAACACCACCAGCAGGTCGCGCCAGATCACCACCAGCACGGCCAGCGTGACCCCGCTGATGATCAGCAACTGGCGCAGATCCTCGGGCGCGATGGCCAGAATATTGCCAAGCGTGATCGCCTGAATGTTCACCGCCATCGGATTGAGCGAGACCATGAACAGCCCGATGCCGAAAAACCCGGTAAAGATCAGCCCGATGATCGCGTCCTGTTTCAGCCCGGTGCGGTTGTTGAGAAACATCATGGTCAGCGCCGCCAGCCCGCCCGACAGAAAGGCGCCAAGCGCAAAGGGCAAGCCCAGCATATAGGCGCCCGCCACGCCCGGCACGATGGAATGCGACAGCGCGTCGCCGATCAGGCTCCAGCCTTTCAGCATCAGATAGGCCGACAGGAAGGCGCAGGACCCGCCCACCAGCGCCGAAACCCAGATCGCGGTCGTCATGTAGTCATAGGCAAAGGGGGCCAGCAGCGCGTCCATCACCGGGCCCCGCTGTCGGCAGGTTCGCAGGCGCGCCAATGGGCGGCATATGTGCGTACATTAATCAGGTTCATGTTTTGCCCCGCGTCTGGGGGCGATCATCATAGAGGATCAGCGGGCGTTCATCATCGGTGAACACGTCCAGCGCCCGCCTGTCTGCATCGTCATGCAGATCGGCGCCGCCCAGAACGAAATGGCGCAGCGTGCCGCCAAAAGCCAGCCGCAGGTTCTCGGGCGTGAAGGTCGTGGCGGTCGGCCCCGAGGCCAGCACGGTCCCCTTCACCATCACCACCCGGTCGCAATATTCCGGCACCGCGCCCAGATCATGGGTCGAGACCAGCATCACCCGGCCTTCGTCGCGCATCGCGCCCAGCAGGTCGATGATGCGGCGCTCGGTCTCGACATCGACGCCGGTGAAGGGCTCGTCCAGCAGGATCACGCGGGCCTCTTGCGCCAGTGCGCGGGCCAGAAAGACGCGCTTTTTCTGGCCGCCGGACAGCTCGCCGATCTGGCGGTGGCGCATCGGCTCGATGCCCACGCGGGCCAGTGCCTCGGTGACGGCGGCGCGGTCGGCGGCGCGGGGGCTGCGCATCAGGCCCATCTGGCCGTAGCGGCCCATCATCACCACATCCTCGACCAGTACCGGAAAGGTCCAGTCGACCTCTTCGGCCTGCGGCACATAGGCCACCAGGTTGCGTTTCAGCGCCTGCGCGACCGGCAGGCCCAGAATGCGCACGCAGCCCTTGCCATGCGGCAACAGACCCATCAGCGCCTTGAACAGCGTCGATTTGCCCGCACCGTTCACGCCGACAAGCGCCGTGACCGAGCCGGTGGGCACGGTCAGGCTGGCATCGCTGAGTGCGGTGACGCCGCTGCGATAGGCGACGGTCAGGTGGCTGACCTCGATGCCTGGGGTGCCGGTCATGGGGCGGACAGCTCGGTGACGATGGTGTCTGCCGTGACGCGCAGCAGGTCCAGATAGGTCGGCACCGGGCCATCCGGCTCGGACAGGCTGTCGACATAGAGGACGCCGCCATAGCGCGCACCGGTTTCCGCCGCGACGCTGCGGGCCGGGCGGTCCGAGACAGTGCTTTCGGAAAAGATCACCGGCGCGCCGGTTTCGCCCATCAGGTCGATCAGGCGGCGGACCTGCTGGGGCGTGCCCTCACCCTCGGCATTGATCGGCCAGAGATACATCTCGGTTAGGCCGAAATCGCGGGCGAGATAGGAAAACGCGCCCTCGGAGGTGACCAGATAGCGGCGGTCCCCGGGCAGGGCGCGGGCGGCGTCGCGCAGGGGCGCGATGGCGGCCTCAAGCCGGGACATATACGCTTGGGCATTGGCGGCATAGGTCGCGGCATTGTCGGGATCGACGCCGGCGAGGGCCTCGGCGATGTTGTCGACATAGACCTGCGCGCTGTCCAGCGCCATCCAGGCATGCGGGTTGGGCTGGCCGTCATAGCCGCCACCCGCGATCGCGATCGGCGTCACGCCTTCGGTCAGGGTGGCAATGGGCACATCGCCCAGCCGGGCCAGAAACGGCTCGATCCAGCCTTCCAGGTTCATGCCGTTGACGAGGATCAGATCGGCGTCCTGCACCCCCAGCACATCGCGGGGCGTGGGCTGATAGCCGTGGATCTCGGCGCCGGGGCGGGTGATCGACTGCACCTCGGCCAGATCGCCCGCGACGTTGCGGGCCATGTCGGCCAGCACGGTGAAGCTGGTGGCGACCTTGATCTGATCGGCCTGGGCCGACAGGGGCAGGAGGGCCTGCGCCGACAGCGGCAAAAGCGCAAGAAGGGCGGTGAGCATGCGGGACATGGGATCTCCTTTGCGCCCTACATCTGCGAATCGTTCGCAACTGTCAAGAGTTGAGAACCAGTTGCAACTGGTGCGGGATTGCGGCAGATTGCGGCGATGACGGATGAACGTGCAGATCGGCTGGAAACGGCCTTGCGGGCCGCGGGGGTGCGGGTGACGCGGCAGCGTGCGGCGCTGCTGCGGGTGATTGCGGCGGCCTCGGATCATCCCGACGCGGCCGAGCTGCACATGCGCGCGGTGGCGGCGGGGGCGGGTGTGTCGCTGGCCACGGTCTATCGCACGCTGACGACCCTGCGCGGGCAGGGCGTGATCGAGAAGCTGGAATTTCAGGGCGAGCCCGCGCGGTGGGAGGCCGCCGATGACGCCCATCACGACCATATGATCGACGTCGACAGCGGCGAGGTGATGGAGTTCACCAGCGACCGGATCGAGCGGTTGCAGGCCGAGATTGCCGCCGAGATGGGCTATGAGATCGTCCATCACCGGCTGGAGCTGTATGTCCGGCGGCGCCAGAGGGTTTAAGGGGGGGGGCGCTGCCCCCCGACGCCTGCGGCGTCTCCCCCCGGGATATTTTGGCCAAGGCAAAGGTGACAGGTGCAGGTTTTCGACAGGATCATCTCGGATCGGGGGTCACGCTATGCGGTGTCGGGCGGGGCTGTGGCGAGCCGGGCCGGGGTCGCGGCGATGCTGGCTGAGCTGAAGCGCGGCAAGCGGTTCCGGGCGGCCACACATCACAGCTGGGCCGCGATCCTGTCGGGCGAGCCGGTCAAGGATGATGACGGCGAGGGGGGCGCGGGCCTGCTGATCCTGCAGATGCTGGAGCGGGCGGGGCTTCAGGACCATGTGGTCATCGTCACGCGCTGGTATGGGGGCAAGCATCTGGGGGGCGACCGCTTTCGCCATGTGGCCGACGCGGTGCGCCATTATCTGCGTGAGACGGGGTTGGGCGAGGCGGGTTGAGGCCGGTTGGGGTCAGGCGGCGCGGGAGGGGGCCGGTATGGCCTCGCGGGCCAGTGCGCGGGCCTCGGCGCGGTCGAGGGCGGCCAGTCTTTGCGGCACATCCAGACCACGGGCCGCCCCCCGCTGCCACAGCCTGAGGCAGGAGGCGGGCGACCAGGGCAGCGCCGCATGGGCGAGCCAGTGGCGCAGCGGCGCGGGCAGGGCGTCGAACGCGGCCATCGGGTCGCGCCTGCGACGGCGCAGGCGCTGCGCTGTCCGGCCCAGATTGCCGCAGCGCGGGACCATGCGCGCCGCGTCCGGGGTCATGCGGCGGCCTCGGTCGCGCGCTGCCAGCGGGGGAAGGGGTCGGGCAGATGCGCCCATTGGCGGGGATCTTCGCCCCATTCCTCGCCCAGCAGGCAGGCGTCAAGGCGGGCGCGCAGCCGGTCCTCGTCCATCCCGGCGCCGATCAGCACCAGCTCCTGCCGGCGGTCGCCAAATGGTTCGGCCCAGTGGCTGTCCAGATAGGCGCGCCCCTGCGGATGGGTGGGCCAGCGGTCGCGCGGGACAGCAGCCCACCATTGCCCCAGAGGCCGGACGCTGGACAGCGCCCCCGCCAGCGAAAACTCGGCCACCCAGTCGGGCCGGGTCGCGACCCAGAAATGGCCCTTGGCGCGGATCACGCCGGGCAGCGGGCCGTTCAGCAGCTCGTGGATCTTGCGCGGATCAAAGGGGTGGCGGGCGCGATAGACGAAAGAGGTGACGCCGTATTCCTCGGTCTCGGGGATGTGGTCGGCAAAGCCGTAGAGTTCCCTGGCCCACATCGGATGGGTATGGGCGCGGTCGAAATCGAAGCGGCCCGTGTTCAGGATGTCGCGCGGCGCCACGCGGCTGTGGTCGGTCCGGATGATATGGGCATCGGCGTTCAGCGCGCGGATGATTTTCAGCGCGGCATCGACGCGTTCGGGCCCCGCATCGGCGCATTTGTTCAGCACGATCACATCGGCGAACTCGATCTGGTCGGTCAGCAGGTCGACCAGCGTGCGGTTGTCCTCGTCGCCCATGACCTCGCCCCGGTCGGCCAGAAAGTCATGGCTGGAAAAGTCCTGCGTCAGGTTCACCGCATCGACCACCGTGACCATCGTGTCCAGCCGCGCCACATCGGACAGGCTGGCGCCGGTCTCATCCTCGAATTCAAAGGTGGTGGCGATGGGCAGGGGTTCGGACACCCCGGTCGATTCGATCAGCAGATAGTCAAAGCGCCCCGCCTGTGCCAGCGCGCGCACCTCGGCCAGCAGATCCTCGCGCAGGGTGCAGCAGATGCAGCCATTCGACATCTCGACCAGCGTTTCCTCGGTCCGGGTCACGCCGCCTTCGGTTCCGTTCAGGCCGGAATGCACCAGATCGGCGTCGATATTCACCTCGGACATGTCGTTGACGATGACGGCGACGCGCAGCCCCTCGCGGTTGTTCAGCACATTGTTCAGCAGCGTCGTCTTGCCCGCGCCGAGAAAGCCGGACAGCACGGTGACGGGAAGGCGGGGGTCTTGGGTCATGGCGGGCCTCATCAGTGGGACAAGTAAAAGTTATAGTATAACATATCTAGTGGCAAGCCGGTTGTGGCCCGCCCGGTTGCAGACCCCATTGACGCCCCGGCCCCGATGGGCCATGCCGCGCGCATGCTGCATATTGACGACATCTCGTATTCCATTCAGGGCCGCCCGCTGTTCACCGGCGCCTCGGCTTCCGTTCCCGAAGGTCACAAGGTGGGCCTCGTCGGCCCCAATGGCGCGGGCAAGACCACGCTGTTCAAGCTGATCCGGGGCGAGCTGGGGCTGGACGGCGGCGCGATCACCCTGCCGACCCGCGCCCGCATCGGCGGTGTGGCGCAGGAATCGGCCTCGACCAATCGCTCGGTTCTGGACACGGTGCTGGACGCCGATACCGAGCGCAACGAGCTGATGACCGAGGCGAACACCGCCACTGACCCCCACCGCATCGCGGAAATCCAGACCCGCCTGACCGATATCGACGCATGGTCCGCCGAGGCCCGCGCGGCCACGATCCTTGACGGACTGGGCTTTGACACCAACGACCAACAGCGCCCGACAAGCGATTTCTCGGGTGGCTGGCGGATGCGCGTGGCGCTGGCGGGGGTGCTGTTTGCGCAGCCCGACCTGCTGCTGCTGGACGAGCCGACCAACTATCTGGACCTTGAGGGTGCCCTGTGGCTGGAGACCTATCTGGCCCGCTATCCCCACACCGTCATCATCATCAGCCACGACCGCGACCTGCTGAACCGCGCCGTGGGTCACATCCTGCATGTCGAAAACCAGAAGCTGACGCTGTATACCGGCGGCTATGACAGCTTTACCCGCATCCGCGCCGAAAAGCGCGCGCTGCTGGCCGCCGAGGCCAAGAAGCAGTCCGAAAAACGCGCCCATCTGCAAAGTTTCGTGGACCGCTTCGGTGCCAAGGCGACCAAGGCCCGGCAGGCGCAGGCGCGCGTGAAGATGCTGGCCAAGATGGTGCCGATTGTCGCCCCCGAAGAGGCCAGGCTGTTCCGATTCAGCTTTCCCCAGCCCGAGGAATTGTCGCCCCCGATTGTGGCGATGGAACAGGTGGCCGTGGGCTATGACAAGGGGCCTGTGCTGTCGCATCTTGGCCTGCGGATTGATCAGGACGACCGCATTGCCCTGCTGGGCCGCAACGGGCAGGGTAAATCGACCCTGTCCAAACTGCTGGCCGACCGGTTGTCGCCCATGGCGGGCAAGATCACCCAGTCGACCAAGCTGCGGGTCGGGTATTTCGCCCAGCATCAGGTCGATGAGCTGTCGCTGGACGAGACGCCGCTGGACCATATCCGGTCGGTGCGCCCCAATGAGGGACAGGCCAAACAGCGCGCGCGGCTGGCGGGCTTTGGTCTGATGGAGGCGCAGGCCGAAACCAGGGTCCGCGCGCTTTCGGGGGGGCAGAAGGCGCGGCTTTCGCTGTTGCTGGCGACCATCGACGCGCCGCATCTGCTGATTCTGGACGAGCCGACCAACCACCTCGACATCGAATCCCGCGAGGCCTTGTCCGAGGCGCTGAACGATTATACCGGCGCCGTGGTGCTGGTCAGCCACGACATGCACCTGCTGGGGCTGGTGGCCGACCGGCTGTGGCTGGTCAAGGATGGCGCGGTGGCCCCCTATGAGGGCGATCTGGACGATTACCGCCGCTTTCTGCTGTCGGGCGATGCGCCTGCCGAAAAAGCCGACAAGCCCGAGGCTGCGGCGAAACCGGCGGCGCCCAAACGCCCCTCGCGCGATGCCGTTCTGGCGCTGCGCTCCGAGGCGCGCAAGGCCGAGGAACGCGTGCAGAAGCTGACCGAGATGATGGGCAAGCTGGATGTCAAACTGGCCGATCCCGGATTGTATAACGACCCTTACGAGGCCGAGAAATGGGGCAAGAAGCGGGCCGAGGCCGTGAAGGCGCTGGCCTTTGCAGAAGAGCTGTGGATGGCCGCGCTGGAAAAACTGGACCGCGCCGAGAAGGTCTGAACCGCATAAGGTCTGAACCGCATATGGTCTGGGCCGCAGAAGCTCTGGGCCACAGTCGGGCGGAAAAAAACCGCACATGACCTGTGGCCGATTGCCTCCGCCCCCCCCTGCGGCATATCTGCGGAACAGACACGCCCCTCAAGACCGGGAATCACCTCATGACCCCTGCTTTCGCGCTGGCCGCTGGCCTGACCACCGCACTGACCCTTGCCGCAACGCCGCTGCACGCCCAGATGATGGGCCGGAATGCGACACTGGATCTGGGGCTGGGCGCGATTGCCGGGCCGGAATATCCGGGCGCGGATGATGGCAAGGTCTCGCCGTGGTTCATCCTGCGCAATGGCGCGGCGGCGGACGGTCAGGGGTTTTCGGTCAGCCCGTCCCTTGGCCTGAAGGGCAAGCGCGACAGCAGTGACGGCGATGCGCTGGCCGGGCTGGACGAGATCGACCGCGCCTTCGAGATCGGCGCCCGGATCGGCTATGGCATGGGTCCGGTCAGCACCTATGCGACCGTCCGGCGCGGCTTTGGCGGGCATGAGGGCGTGACGGGGGCCGTGGGCGCGAAATACCGCACCGAACTGTCGCCCGAACTGACCCTGTGGTCGGGCGTGCAGGCCGTCTATGGCAACGGGCGTTTCAACGACACCTATTTCGGCGTGACCGAGGATGAAAGCGCGGCCAGCGGGCTTGCGGCCTATGCCCCCGGCACCGGCTTTAACGAGGCGGCGATCAGCTTCGAGGCACGCTATGCGCTGACCGAAAGCACCGCGCTGCTGGGCGAGGTCCGCTATGGCCGCCTGATCGGCGATGCCGCAGATTCGCCCGTGGTGCAGGAAAAGTACCAGCCCTCGCTGCGCCTCGGCGTGGTGCGCCGGTTCTCCTTCGGCTTCTGAGCCCGACGCTTTCTGAGGCAGCCGTTTTCTGATCCGGACACCCCGCGCGCGCCTGCGCGTCGGGGTCACTGGTCGATCAGCCAAACCCCGATCAGCCCGCCGCGCCGGTTCAGCCCTGGGCGGCAGCCATCGGCTCGGCCTTGGCCAATGCGTCGAACCGCATGAGCGAGGCGATCAGCGCGGGCATCTGATCCAGCGGGATCATGTTCGGACCGTCCGAGGGGGCGCTGTCGGGGTCCTCATGCGTCTCGATGAACACGCCAGCCACGCCAAGCGCCACTGCGGCCCGCGCCATGACCGGCGCGAATTCGCGCTGCCCGCCCGAACTGCCGCCCTGACCGCCGGGCTGCTGCACCGAATGGGTGGCGTCCATGATCACCGGATAGCCGGTCCGCGCCATGGTCGGCAGCGACCGCATGTCCGCCACCAGCGTGTTGTAGCCAAAGCTGGAGCCCCGTTCGGTCAGCAGGATATTCTCGTTGCCGGTCGAGGCGACCTTGTCGGCGACATTGGGCATGTCCCAGGGCGCCAGAAACTGACCCTTCTTGATGTTCACCACCGCGCCGGTGCGCCCTGCGGCCAGCAGCAGGTCGGTCTGGCGGCACAGGAAGGCGGGGATCTGGATGATGTCCACGACCTCGGCGGCCCGGATGGCCTGCCCGGCATCATGCACATCGGTCAGCACGGGACAGCCGATCGCCTCGCGGACATCTGCCAGAACGGCCAGCCCCTCGTCGATGCCCAGCCCCCGCCGCCCCGACAGCGAGGTGCGGTTGGCCTTGTCATAGCTGGCCTTGAACACGAACCCCGCCCCGGACGCGGCGCAGGCCGCTGCCATCGCCTCGGCGATCATCAGCGCGTGGTCGCGGCTTTCCAGCTGGCAGGGGCCGGCGATCACGACCAGCGGCAGATCATTGCCGCAGGTCAGGGCGCCGATGGGGATATGGCGGTGCGTTGTCATGTCGAAACCTGTTCGCGAAGGATGGACGCGGTCAGCGAGAGCATCAGATATAGCCCCATAAAGATCAGAAGCGCCACCAGCGAATTCTGGAACGCCTTGGGATAGGTCGCCTCGTCCGGTGCCACCGGCGCCACCGACAGCGACAGATAGCGGACCTGCTTGTTCGCCTCGATCCGGGCGGTTTCCATCTGGGCGGCGGCGGCGGCAAGCAATTCCTGCCGGGTCGCCATATCGGCCTCGGCCACGCGCAATTCGCCCGAGATGGCGGCCAGCGAGCGGCGCGTCTCATTGCCTTCGGTCAGCTGCAGGCGGGTCAGTACGATCTGATTTTCAAGCCGTTCGATGTCGCCACGCAGGGCGTCGACACGGCTTTGCACCGGGCTGGGATTGGTCAGGATCTGTCCCAGCTCAAGCTGCTTGGCCGTCAGCTGCCCTTCCAGATTCGAGACCTGCCCCATGACGACCGACCCCTCGGCCACCGGGTCCAGCACGCCCAGCTGGACCTGCAGCGTCTGCACGCGCTGCTGGGCGGCCAGCATCTTGGCCTCGGCATCCTGATAGCTGTCGATGGCGCCCTGCATCTGATCGGCGCGCAGGCGGGCGGTGAAGCGGTCGACATGCTCTTCCGCGTAGGAAATCAGCGCCAGTGAGAACTGCTGGCTCAGCACCGGATCGGGGGCGATCACCTCCATGTTCAGCACGCCCTCGGTCGGGTCATAGCCGATCTTGACCGAGTTGCTGAACACCCGGTAGGCGGCCTCGTTCGTGGCGTCGGGGGGCAGGCGGCGGACCGGGTCCATCGCCGGGTCCTGATAGGCGCGGGTAAAGCCCAGATCCGCGTCCAGCCGCATCATCGCCTCGCGCGAGGTCAGATAGCTCTGCACGCCCACGGAATCGGTGTTTGCCGCCAGTCCCGACCCGCTCAGCAGCCCGCCCAGCCCACCGCCTGCGGCGCCATCCGCGCTCTGGATCTGGAACTGCGAGATGGTGGCATAGAGCGGGCTGGCAATCTTTGTGTAGTACCAGCTGACCACCGCCGTCGGCAGAAACACCAGGATCAGAAGCCGCGCGGCCAGCAGGATGATCCGTTTGCGCCGTCGCCGGGCAAGATCATGCTGGATGCGATAGATCTCGGCGGCGCGGCGTTCCTCGGTCAGATCCTCGCGCGACGGAAGCGGCATCGTCAGCCCGCCCCCCTCGGGTTGCGGGACAAGAGCGTTCGGCATGCCCTTGGGCACCGGCACAAGCGATTTCGCCCCACCCGGCTTTGCGGCACCCGGATTTGCCGGCCCGGTGACAGGTGGCGCCTTCGCGCCGCGATCCCCGGTCAGGATCTTGCCCAGACTGCCGCGATGCGAGGGGTCGATGCCGCGTTCGCGCAGCCGCAGAATGGCCTCTTCGTCAGAGCTGACAGGGATCTGATGCAGCCCGGCAATGCGCCGGGCGATCCGCAACTGCCGCTCGGACAGGTTTTCGGCGCGGATCGCGGCCAGCTTTTCCTCCAGATCATCCTCGGCTGCGGGGGACCCGTCGGGCGATGCGGGCGGGGTATCGTGCGGCCCGGCGGCCTTGGGGCCCAGACCGCCGAAACCGTCATCGGCAGGTTCGGTCGCCGTCAGCCGGGCAATCATCTCATCGGCGGTGGCCGGGCGGCTGCCCTGGCCGGTGTTGGCGGTCGTGGTGCCGGGCGTGATCCCCTCTGCGGGCGTCCCCTCTGCGGGCGTCTTGCGCCTGACCTCGACCCGGACGGCCCCGGAAACGGTGCGCTGCGAGGCGGCTGCGGTTTCCAGAGCGGCGCCCGGCGTCACGGAATCCGAGACAGACGCGTGATAGCGCCGAGCCTTAGGAGGTGTAGTCATAATATTGTTTCGCCTCGTCAAGGGTCTCGAATACATAGAGTTTGCCGTCACGCAGGACGGCGGCGCTGTCGCAGAATTTCTCGATCGTCGAGGGCTGGTGCGACACGATCACCGTCGTCGCCCGCTTGAGCCGGTCAAACAGGACACGCCCCGCCTTGCGGTTGAATTCGGCATCGGTCGTATGCGGCATGCCTTCGTCGATCAGGTAGATGTCGAAATCCAGCGCCAGCAGCAGCGCAAAATTGTACCGCGCGCGCATGCCGCTGGAATAGGTGCCCACGGGCATGTCGAAATATTCCTCGATATCGGTCAGCCAGCGGGTAAAGGCCGACACGTAATCGGGATCCAGCCCGTAGATGCGCGCGATGTAGCGGGCGTTTTC
The DNA here is from genome assembly GCF_046289755.1 of Paracoccus sp. (in: a-proteobacteria). Classification (GTDB taxonomy): domain Bacteria; phylum Pseudomonadota; class Alphaproteobacteria; order Rhodobacterales; family Rhodobacteraceae; genus Paracoccus. The sequence continues at coordinate 36,334 of NZ_JBKBVD010000032.1, forward strand.
ATTGCCGGAATGGCGGCCGATGACGCCACCCATGAAGCCCAGAGGAAACGAGATGTGGCAGTCGCGGCGGATCCGTCCCTCGTCGGGTTTTTCCAGTCCGCACATCATGTTGATCAACGTCGTCTTGCCGGTGCCGTTGGGCGCAAGAATGCCCAGGGAATTCCCCAGATTGACCCGGAAAGACGCCTGATCAAGGATGATCTTGTGCTGCTTCCCGGTCCAGAACGACTTGGACACACTATCGAATTCAAGCATTTGGGTGGCTTTACCAATTACAATTTACGCACGACGCATGCCTTGCCGGAAACCTCGGCGGCATTCGCCGGACCATAGGCCCCGGTCAGCAGCCTGTCCAGCATGGCCGATGCTGCCTGACAAACCGTCATCAGGCGACCTTTATTTCATGCAAAGGCAACCTAAATGCCCGACATGCCTCATGCGATCCTGCCCCTGTCCGCCGAGGCTCCGCTGGCCTGCCGGATCCGCGCCTGCCGTCTGTGCCGCGACCGTTTCGCGGCGACGGCCAGCCGCCACATGCCGCGCCCGGTGGTCTGGTTCCGGCCCGGTGCGCGGCTGCTGATCGTCGGGCAGGCGCCGGGGGCGCGGGTCCATGACAGCGGGCGGCCCTTTACCGACCGTTCGGGCGACCGGCTGCGGCAGTGGACCGGGCTGGATGCGGGGTCGTTCTACGATCTGGACCGGGTGGCGATCGTGCCGATGGCGTTCTGCTTTCCGGGCTATGATGCGAAGGGCGCCGACCTGCCGCCCCCGCCCCTCTGCGCGCAGACATGGCGCGATCAGGTGATGGCGCAACTGCGTCCCCGCCTGACGCTGCTGGTGGGCGGCCATGCGATCCGCTGGCATCTGGGCGCGCGGCAGATGACCCCGGCGGTGGCCCGGTGGCGCGACCATGCGCCCGCAGTGTTTCCGCTGCCCCATCCCAGCTGGCGCAACACCGCGTGGCTGGCGCGCAATCCCTGGTTTCAGGCCGACTTGCTGCCCGATCTGCGCCGCGCCGTGCGCGCGGCGATGGCGGGCGACGAGGACGGGAATCGGGCAGATCCTTAACCGCAGGCAAAAAATCTGCGCTGGGGATGGTTAACATACCGAACCGCGTCTAGAATTCCGGGATTGACCTGACGGGACCGTCCACATCACGGAACGCTCCGGGTTGACGCAGGGCCTCTGCGGGGTGGCCGCCTCTGGCTGGCTGCCGCGCAGGGCCAAGACGCGCATGATGCAAAAGAACATGGGAGAAGCCGAATGAGCTATATGAAATCCGTCCTTCTGAGCAGCGCCTTCGCGCTGGCCGCCGGCCCCGCGCTGGCGCAGCAAGAGCAGTTCATCACCATCGGCACCGGCGGGCAGACCGGCGTCTACTATGTCGTGGGCCAGTCGATCTGCCGTCTGGTCAACCGCGAGACCGCCGATCACGGGCTGCGCTGCACCGCGCCGTCGACCGGCGGTTCGATCGCCAATATCAACGCCATCAAGGCGGGCGACATGACCATGGGCGTGGCGCAATCCGACTGGCAGTTCCACGCCTATAACGGCAGCTCGGACTATGAGGGCGATGCCTTCCCGGAACTGCGCGCCGTCTTTGGCGTGCATCCCGAACCGTTCACCGTCGTGGCCCGCGCCGACAGCGACATCACCAATTTCGAGGATCTGACCGGCAAGCGCGTGAATGTGGGCAACCCCGGATCGGGCTCGCGCGGGACATTCGAGATCGTGCTGGAGGCCATGGGCATGAGCATGTCCGATTTCGCGCTGGCCTCCGAACTGCGCCCGGCAGAGCAGTCGGCAGCTCTGGGCGACAATCAGGTGGATGCGATCAGCTACACCGTCGGCCATCCCAACGGCTCGATCCAGGAGGCGACCTCGACCGTGGCGGCGCGCCTTGTGACGGTGGCGGGCGAGGCGATTGATGCGCTGGTCAGCGAGAACCCCTATTACGCCAAGGTCACGATCCCCGGCGGCATGTATGCGGGCAACGATGAGGACACCGAGACCTTCGGTGTGCTGGCGACCTTCGTGACCTCGGCCGATGTCCCCGAAGAGACGGTCTATCAGGTGGTCAGGACCGTGTTCGACAATTTCGACCGCTTCAAGGGCCTGCACCCGGCCTTCGCATCGCTGGAGCCCGAGGCGATGGTGTCGGACGGTCTCAGCGCGCCGCTGCATGACGGCGCGGCCCGCTACTACCGCGAGCGTGGCTGGATCGAGTGATCCGGGACTGGATCGGGCGGCCCCTGGGGGCCGCCCTTTCATCATGAAGCAATCATAACAAGATGCGTCGCAGGGGTGCCGTGATGAATGAGACGGACAGGAATGACAAAACGACCCGCCAGCAACAGGCAGGTGCGGTCGAGATGGCAGCGGCAGGCCGCGGCGAGCTGTCACAGGCCGAGCTGGACGAGCTGGTCGCCTCGTCCGACACGGGCGCGCGGACCCCGCCGGGATTTGTCGGCAAGCTGATCCTTGGCGTGGCGCTGTGCTGGTCGCTGTTCCAGCTGTGGATCGCCTCGCCGGTGCCGTTCATGCTGAATTTCGGCATCATCAGCGCCACCGATGCGCGCGCTGTGCACCTGGCCTTTGCGTTGTTCCTGGCCTTCATGGCCTATCCGGCGGAACGCTCGCCGGTGCAGCTTGGTCTTGGCATTCTTGTGCCGCTGGTCCTGTCGGGCCTGTTCATCTATGGCGCCCCTGCCAGCTTTCCCGTCTGGCTGATCGCGCTGATCGGCGCGGCGGTGATCGGGGCGATCCTGCTGGGCAGTCCCAAAAGCTACGTGCCCCTCTGGGAATGGGCGCTGGCCCTGTGCGGGGTCGGCGCGGCACTTTACGTCTTTGTCTACAGTGACGAGCTGGGCCGCCGCGTCGGCGCGCCGATCCAGACCGATCTGATCGTGGCCGTGATAGGCCTGATGCTGCTGCTGGAGGCCGCGCGCCGCAGCCTTGGCCCGGCGCTGATGATCGTGGCGACGGTGTTTCTGGTCTATACCTTCCTTGGGCCGCATATGCCCTCGATCATCGCGCATCGCGGCAATTCGCTGTCCGAGGTCGCCAACCACCAATGGGTCACGACCGAGGGCGTGTTCGGCATCGCGCTTGGCGTCTCGACCAGCTTCGTGTTCCTGTTCGTGCTGTTCGGCGCGCTGCTGGACCGGGCAGGGGCGGGCAATTACTTCATTCAGGTGGCGTTCTCGCTGATGGGCCATCTGCGCGGCGGTCCGGCCAAGGCGGCGGTGGTCAGTTCGGCCATGACCGGCCTGATCTCGGGCTCGTCCATCGCCAATGTGGTCACCACCGGCACCTTCACCATTCCGCTGATGAAACGCGTGGGCTTTTCGGCTGAAAAGGCCGGCGCGGTCGAGGTTGCATCCTCGGTCAACGGCCAGATCATGCCGCCCGTCATGGGGGCCGCGGCCTTCCTGATGGTCGAATATGTGGGCATCCCCTATTTCGACGTGGTCAAGCACGCCTTCCTGCCCGCCACGATCAGCTATATCGCGCTGGTCTATATCGTCCATCTGGAGGCGATGAAGGCCGGGATGAAGGGCCTGCCGCGCGCCTATACGCCGCCGCCGATCCTGCGCCGCCTGATGGTCGCGGCCTTCATCATCGCGGGCATCTGCGCGCTGTCGATGGTGGTCTATTACACGATGGGCTGGATCCGCCCGACCTTTGGCGACAATGCGGGCTATGTCGTGTTCGGCATGCTGACGGCGGCCTATGTCGGGCTGATGTGGGTCGCCTCGCGCGAAGAGCCGCTGGTGCTGGAAGATCCCAATGCGCCGATCACCGCCCTGCCGCTGCCGGGCCCGACGGTGCGGTCGGGGCTGCACTATATCCTGCCGGTCGTGGTGCTGGTCTGGGCGCTGATGGTGGACCGTCTGTCGCCGGGCCTGTCGGCCTTCTGGGCGACGGCCTACATGATCTTTATCCTGCTGACGCAGCGCCCGCTGATGGCGCTGCTGCGCGGGCAATCGGGGGCGCTTGGCGCGGTGCGCACCGGCATCAACGATCTGGTCGACGGGCTGATCGCGGGCGCGCGCAACATGATCGGCATCGGCATCGCCACGGCGACCGCAGGCGTCATCGTGGGTGTGGTCAGCCAGACCGGCGTCGGCTCGGCGCTGGCCGATGTGGTCGAGCTGTTGTCGGGCGGCAATCTGATGCTGATCCTGCTGCTGACGGCGGTGCTGTCGCTGATCCTGGGGATGGGGCTGCCGACCACGGCGAACTATATCGTCGTCTCGGCGTTGCTGGCGCCGGTCATCGTGACGCTGGGGCAGCAGAACGGGCTGATCGTGCCGCTGATCGCGGTGCATCTGTTCGTGTTCTACTTCGGCATCATGGCCGATGTGACGCCGCCTGTCGGTCTGGCCTCGTTCGCCGCCGCGGCCGTGTCGGGGGGCGATCCGATCCGCACCGGGGTCGTCGCGTTCTTCTACAGCCTGCGCACTGCCGCGCTGCCCTTTCTGTTCATCTTCAACACCGATCTGCTGCTGATAGATGTGGGCTGGGTGCAGGGCATCTTTGTCTTTGTCACCGCGACCATCGCCATGCTGCTGTTTGCCGCCGGGTCGCAGGGCTGGTTCCTCGTGCGCAGCCGCATGTGGGAAAGCGCGACCCTGCTGCTGATCGCCTTCACCATCTTCCGCCCCGGCTTTTTCTGGAGCTATGTCTTCGCGCCCTTTGACGAGCGCCCCGGCACAGAATTCGTGCAGGCGCTGGAAAACAGCGAGGTGGGTGACGGTCTGCGGCTGCGCATCGCGGGGCTGAACGACATCGGCAGCCCGGTCGAGTTCGTGGCCCTGCTGCCGGTTCCCGCAGGCGAGACCGGCGAGGATCGTCTGACCGCCGCCGGGATCGAGCTGGCGCAGGGCGGCGATCAGGTGATGATCGACAACGTGGCCTTTGGCAGCCCGGCGCAACAGGCCGGACTGGACTGGGATCAGACCATCCTGTCGGTGCAGGCGCCCACCTCGGTGCCCTCGCGCTACTGGATCTATATCCCGGCCTTCCTGCTGATGGCCTTCGTCATCTGGGTCCAGCGCCGCCGCGCACCCGCGCCCGAACCGGAATTGTCGCAAGAGGGGAAACGTCATGCATGACAACATTCTGCTGCCCGTCGATCTTCAGCACCCTGAAAGCTGGGACAAGGCCCTGCCCACCGCCGTCAGGATGGCGGGCACGGCGGGCGTGATCCATCTGCTGGGGATCGTGCATGATTTCGGCAGCTCGATGGTGGCGACCTTCCTGCCCACCGGCTACGAGAAAAAGATCCTCCAGTCGATGAAAGAGGATCTGGACCGGTTCGCCGCCCGGCATATCCCGGGCAATGACCGGGTGCAGATCCATGTCGGGCACGGGCATGTGGCCGAAACCATCCTCAAATCGGCGCGCAAGTTCGACGCCGATCTGATCGTGATGGCCAGCCCCAAGCCGGACGAGCTGCGCAGCATCCTTGTCAGCCGCGATGTGAACGCGGTGGTGCGGCACTCGCCCGTCTCGGTTCTGGTCGTGCGTTAGGCGCAGGCGGCCCGGTGTGTCGTTGACAGCCGGGCCGGTTTCGTCAATCTGACGGCCATGCAGACCGACCTTCAGATCGCCCGCGCGGCCGCAAAGCGCCCCATTGCCGAGATCGCCGCCCGGCTGGGTCTGGGCGCCGGACAGATCCTGCCTTACGGCCATGACAAGGCCAAGATCACCCATGACGCCGTGGCCGGGCTGGAGGGGCGCCCCGAGGGGCGGCTGATCCTTGTCACCGCGATCAATCCGACGCCTGCGGGCGAGGGCAAGACCACAACCACCGTGGGTCTGGGCGATGCGCTGAACCGATTGGGCCACCGCGCCACCATCTGCATCCGCGAGGCCAGCCTTGGCCCGAATTTCGGGATGAAGGGCGGGGCGGCGGGCGGCGGGCATGCCCAGATCGTGCCCATGGAAGAGATGAACCTGCATTTCACCGGGGATTTCCACGCCATCACCTCGGCCCATAACCTGCTGGCCGCGATGATCGACAACCATGTTCATTGGGGCAACGCGCTGCGCATCGACACGCGCCGGATCACCTGGCGGCGGGTGATGGACATGAACGACCGGGCGCTGCGCGACATCGCGGCGGGGCTGGGTGGTCCGGCCAACGGCTTTGCCCGCCAGACCGGGTTCGACATCACCGTCGCCTCCGAGGTCATGGCGATCCTGTGCCTTGCCCGCGATCTGGACGATCTGCACGCGCGGCTTGGCCGCATTGTCGTGGCGCAGGACATGGACCGCCAGCCGGTGACCGCCCGCGACCTGCAAGCTGACGGCGCCATGACCGTGCTGCTGAAGGACGCGCTGCAACCCAATCTGGTTCAGACGCTGGAGAATAATCCGGCGCTGGTCCATGGCGGGCCCTTTGCCAATATCGCCCATGGCTGCAACAGCGTCATCGCCACCCGCACCGCCCTGCGCCTGTCCGATTATGTCGTGACCGAGGCCGGTTTCGGCGCCGATCTGGGGGCCGAGAAGTTTTTCAACATCAAATGCCGGCTGGCCGGGCTGTCGCCTGCGGCGGTGGTGCTGGTGGCCACGGTCAGGGCGCTGAAGATGAACGGCGGCGTCGCGCGCGCCGATCTGGGCGCCGAGAATGTCGCGGCGGTCACGCGCGGCTGCGCCAATCTGGGCCGCCATCTTGAGAATATCCGCAGCTTTGGCCTGCCCGTCGTCGTCGCCGTCAACCATTTCGCAGGCGATACCGAGGCCGAGATTGCCGCGCTGACGACCTATTGTGCCGGTCACGGTGTACAGGCTGTGCTGGCGCGTCACTGGGCCGAGGGGGGCGCGGGGGCCGAGGATCTGGCCCGCGCCGTCGACGATCTGGCGACGGGCGGGCGGGCCGATTTCCGCACCCTCTATCCCGACGAGATGCCCCTGTGGCAAAAGATCGAGACAGTGGCCACCCGCATCTATCGCGCCGCCCGGATCGAGGCCGCGCCCGGCATCCGCGCCCAGCTGGAGGCATGGGAGGCGGCGGGCCATGGCCGCATGCCGGTCTGCATCGCCAAGACGCAATACAGCTTTTCCACCGATCCCGACCTGCGCGGCGCGCCCGAAGGGCATGTGATCCCGGTGCGCGAGGTGCGGCTGAACGCGGGGGCGGGCTTTGTCGTGGCGATCTGCGGGCAGGTGATGAACATGCCGGGCCTGCCGCGCCATCCGGCGGCCCAGACCATCCGGCTGGACGATCAGGGGCAGGTCGAGGGGCTGTTCT
>NZ_JBKBVD010000033.1:0-42716 GCF_046289755.1 Paracoccus sp. (in: a-proteobacteria)
AAGTAGGGGCGAAGGCGCGCCATCTGCGCTTCCGTCAGCCAGAACAGGTTGCTCATTGATCGGTCTCCTTGCGGCGGCCTGAATCACGTAAAGGGCGTAAAATCAATGGGTCTGGAGCCTAAGTGTATGGGTCAAGTAGATTTTTTGGTCATGTTTAGCTCACGTCATTTGTGGTTTTCAAAATAGTCGCCAAGCGTTCGGTTCACTTCAATGCGGGCGGCTTGCCTCGCAACTGACGATCTGACTTCGATGTGTCGCAACCTGTAGCGAGGCGCATTGCTTCAGGGTGGATAGGCAGAATGGCAGGCAGTCAAGCGCCACCAGGCATAAGTACCTGAATTTATTAAATAAAAATGAAAAATTGGCGGAGAGGGTGGGATTCGAACCCACGGAACCCTTGCAGGCTCAACGGTTTTCGAGACCGCCCCGTTCGACCACTCCGGCACCTCTCCGCGCTCTTGGGTGGTGAGGCGGGGATTTAGAGGGCAAGGGGTTGCAGCGCAAGGGGGTTTCTACAAAAAGATCACAAACCACTCCGCAGCCATGAAAGGCGCATCTCAATGCTCATCATCCTTGGCCTTGCCGGCCTTCTGGGCGCGACCGCCGCCGATGCGCCTCAGCACGCCGCGCTGTGGGGCGGCGGGACCGGACCTCATGTCATCGCGGTCTCGATGGATGAGACCACCGATCAGCGGATCTGGGCCGCGCTGCGGATGGAGGCGCTGGTCCCCACGCTGCGCGACGAGGCGCGGCGCGAGGCCGAGGCGCTGATCGCCGAGGGGTTGATCGCCCCCGACGGCCCGCCATGGCCCGAGATCGTGGCCCGCATCCATGACCCCGAACGGCTTGGTGAGATGTTCCGCCAAAGCCTCGGGCGGGCGGCCGGGCGGGTGGACGCGGCTGCGCTGGACCGGGCACTGGCCTTTTATGAGCAGGGCCCGGGTGGCCGCCTCGTGGAGCTGGAGAACAGCGCCCGCCGGGCGATGCTGGACCCCGGGATCGAGGATGCCGCGCGGATGGCGTTCGCGCGTGCCGACGGGCAGAACGCCCCCCGGGCGCGGCTGATTCGCCGCCTGATCACCGAGGCCGATCTGGTGGCGCCCAATGTCGCGACCGGCATGAACGCCTCGGTCGCGTTTTCGCAGGGGTTTGACGAAGGCGGCGGCTTTGACATGGCGCCGACCCGCGATCAGATGCTGGCCGAGGCCTGGGCACAGCACGATGAGATCGCCTTTGAAGCCGAGGCATGGATGCAGGCGTTCCTGATGCTGGCCTATTCGCCGCTGAGCGATGCCGAGATCGAGGCCTATATCGCCTTTGCCACGTCGCCACCGGGGCAGGCGCTGGCCGATGTGCTGTTTGCGGGCTTTGATACGGTCTTTGTGCAGACCTCTCGCGAGATGGGGCTGGCGGCAGCAACGCGCGAGCCGGGGCAGCGGCTATGAGCCTGTATCTGACGGGGCCTCTGGCCGATCCCGCGATCCTGTCGGCGCTGTCGGTTGAGGGCGAGGCGGTCACCCTGACAGGGCGTCTGTGCGGCGGTCAGACAGCGGGGGTTGAGGCCCATGGCTGGCCCGTTCTGCATCCGGCCCCTGATGATCTGCCTGCGGTCCGGGTCAGCCCCTGTGCTGCGCTGGAGCGCTATGCCGGGGTGATGGGGCTGGTCCCTCACCCCTATGACGGGCACAGCGTTCTGGGGATTGCGGGCATTGCGGGTGATGGCGCCGCCGCGCCGTGGGACCGGGCCGCGTGGGACGCAGCGCTGGCGGCCGAGATCGCGCGGCAGATCGTCGCCGCGCCCGCGGATGCCGATGCCGCGCATCTGGCATGGCGCCTGCCGATGATCGGGATCTGGGCGGCAAGCCGGCTGCGCGCGGCGGCGGCGCCACGCTCTGGCGGGGATGTCGTCGCCGTGCGGGGGGCGGGTGATGTCACGGTGCATCGGCGCGAGCAGATCCTGTCCAGCTATTTCGCCGCTGAAAAGCAGGTCCTGACCCATCGCCGCCATGACGGCGGCATGACCGGGCAGATCACGCGCGAGGGGTTTGTGATGGGCGATGCGGTGGTGCTGCTGCCGTGGGACATGCGCCGCGACCGGGTTCTGGTGATCGAACAGTTCCGTCTGGCGCCGTCGCTGCGCGGCGATCCGCAGCCATGGCTGCTGGAACCGGTTGCGGGCCGCGTCGATGCCGGAGAGACGGTCGAAGAGGCCGCCCGGCGCGAGGCGCTGGAAGAGGCGGACCTGCCACTGTCGCATCTGATCCGCGTCTTCGAGGGCTATCCCAGCCCCGGGGCGGTCTGCGAATACCTGTATCAGTTCGTCGGGATCGCCGATCTGCCGGACGGGGTCGAGGGCATCCACGGGCTTGAAGACGAGGCCGAGGATATTCGCGGCCATCTGATGCCGCGCGCCGATCTGACGGCGATGGTGATGGCGGGGCAGATCACCAATGTGCAGCTGGCCACGCTGGCGCTGTGGCTGGAACTGCGGGCGCCCGCCTTGCGGCAGCAGCTTGGGCACGCGGATCCGCGGGAACCACGACCGACGGTGCCGGGTTGACCCCGACGGCCGCAGGGCCACGCGGGGCGGGGCAGGGCGGGCTTGCCCCTCGGTCCCGCGAATGTGTAGGTATCCGGGACAGTGTCACCAACCGGAAGAAGGTCGATCGCCATGCGAATCTGTTCTGATCTGGCCGATGCGATCGGCAACACCCCTCTGATCCGCCTCAAGCGCGCCAGCGAAGAAACCGGCTGCGAGATCCTTGGCAAGGCCGAGTTCATGAATCCCGGCCAGTCCGTCAAGGACCGGGCGGCGTTGTACATCATCAAGGATGCCGTCGCGCGCGGTGATCTGCGCCCCGGCGGCACCATCGTCGAAGGGACGGCGGGCAATACTGGCATCGGTCTGGCGCTGGTCGGCGCCTCGATGGGCTTTCGCAGCGTCATCGTGATCCCGGAAACGCAAAGCCAGGAAAAGAAGGACATGCTGCGGCTGGCAGGCGCCACCCTGGTCGAGGTTCCGGCGGCCCCCTACAAGAACCCCAACAATTATGTCCGCTATTCCGGGCGACTGGCGGCGGAACTGGCCAAGACCGAACCCAATGGCGCGATCTGGGCCAACCAGTTCGACAATGTCGCCAACCGTCAGGCCCATGTCGAGACGACCGGCCCCGAGATCTGGGACCAGACCCATGGCAAGGTGGACGGGTTCACCTGCGCGGTCGGTTCGGGCGGTACGCTGGCCGGGGTGGCGATGGCGCTGCAGCCGCGCGGCGTGAAGATGGGGCTGGCCGATCCCGAAGGCGCGGCGCTGCATTCCTTCTATACCACCGGCGAGTTCGACAGCCCCGGCAGTTCCATCACCGAAGGCATCGGGCAGGGGCGCATCACCGCCAACCTCGAAGGCTTTACCCCCGATTTCAGCTGGCGCATTTCCGACGAAGAGGCGCTGCCGTTCGTTTTCGATCTGCTGAAACACGAGGGGCTGTGCCTTGGCGGCTCGTCCGGGATCAACGTTGCAGGCGCGATCCGCATGGCGCGCGAGATGGGGCCGGGCCATACCATCGTCACGATCCTGTGCGATTATGGAACGCGCTATCAGACGAAACTGTTCAACCCCGAATTCCTGCGTGCCAAGGGGCTGCCGCTGCCCGGATGGCTGACGCAGTCCGCCCCGCCCTTGCCGGAAGTATTCGAAGGCTGACAATGTTCCGATCCGTTCTTGCCGCCGCGCTTCTGGCGCTGATGACCCTTGTTTCCGCGCCTGCCCTGGCGCAGCAGCAAGTCACCGTGAATTACCAGACGTGGGAACTGATCGCTGAACGCGCCGAGGCGATGGTCGCCAATCCGCAGGCGACCAATGCGCAATTGTCGCAGACGCGCGAGCGGATCGTCGAGTGGCGCGACCGGCTGCGCGACGGGCAGAACGTCAATGCCGAACGCGTTGCCACTCTGCGCAACCAGATCGACGCGCTTGGGCCAACCCCCGCCGAGGGCGAGACCGAGGCCGAGGAAACCGCCGCCCGACGGACCGAACTGGCCGCGCAGCTGTCAACCGCGCAGGCCCCGCGCGTGGCCGCCGCCGAGGCGTTCAGCCGCGCCAATTCGATCATCGCGCAGACCGATGAGGTGATCCGCCAGCGGCAGGCGCTGGAACTGTCCAAGCAGACAGCCTCACCCCTGCTGCCCGGCAGCTGGGCGGCGGCGGTGACGGATGGTCTGGGTCTGGTCGAGGGCGTGGGCTCGGAAATGGCGCTGCTGGATGCCGGGCCGGATGTCTGGGACGATCTGCGACCCAAGCTGCCCGCTGTCGGGGCCTACCTGATCGCGGCGCTGCTGATCCTGACCTTTGGCCGGTCCTGGGTGAACGCGTTGCCCTCGCGCCTGTCGGTGCGCGCGTCGGACCATTCCCGTGCGGTCATGGCCTTTGTCGTCTCACTTGGGCAGATCGTCATTCCGATGGTGGGGGTCTATCTGGCCATCGGTGCGCTGCAGGCGACCAACCTGCCCGGCGCCTGGACCACGCCCTTTCTCAACGCGCTGCCCATGTCGGCGGTCATCCTGTTTTCGGGGATCTGGCTGGCGCGGGCGATGTTCCCGCGCAAGGCCATCGCCTATACCTCGCTGCAGATGTCCGAGGAGGCGCGGGTGTCCGCCGGGCGGATGGTCACCGTTCTGGCGGGCCTGTTCGGGCTGCATCACCTGCTGACCCGCGCGGCATTGCCGCTGGCCGGGCTGTATGAGCAGGGCGAGGCACAGGTCGGGCGGGTGCCGCTGCAGTTCTCGGATGCGGCGGCGGGCGTCTGGCATCTGGCGCTGATCGCGGTGACGGCGCTGGCGATGTTCCGGCTGGGCAATGTGCTGCGGCGGCTGACGCGCGATGCGGTGACGCAGGACCTGTCCTATCGCCACTGGATCATGGCCTGGGCCGGCACGCTGACGCGGATTGTCGGGCCGCTGGCGATTCTGGTGACTGCGATCGGCTATGTCAATCTGGGCAACCTGATGGTCTGGCCGTGGCTGTTGTCGCTGGCGCTGGTGGCGCTGCTGGTCCTGTTGCAGGACTTTATCGCCGATCTGTTCAACATGATGCAGCGCGGTGCCGAGGGCGCGCGCGAGGGGCTGGCGCCGCTGCTGATCGGCTTTCTGCTGGTGCTGCTGTCGATCCCGCTGTTTCTGGTGATCTGGGGCGCGTCGACCAGCGAATTGTCCGAGTACTGGCAGCGCTTCCTGACCGGCTTTACCCTGGGCGGCATCACCCTGTCGCCCGGCGCGGTGCTGATGCTGCTGATCGTCTTTGCCATCGGCTACGGCCTGACGCGGGCGATGCAGGGGGTGTTCCGCAGCTCGATCCTGCCCAAGACCAAGATGGATCCGGGCGGGCAGACCGCAATCGTATCGGGGCTGGGCTATGTCGGGCTGTTCCTGGCGGCGCTGGTCGCGGTCACCTCGGCGGGGATCGACCTGTCGGCGCTGGCCATCGTGGCGGGGGCGCTCTCGCTTGGGATCGGTTTTGGCCTGCAGAACATCGTGTCGAACTTTGTCAGCGGCATCATCCTGCTGATCGAGCGTCCGGTCAGCGTCGGCGACTGGGTCAGCGCCGGCGGGCAACAGGGGATCGTCAAAAGCATCTCGGTCCGCTCCACGCTGGTCGAGACCTTCGACCGCACCGAAGTGATCGTGCCCAACAGCGATTTCATCAGCCAGCCGGTCACCAACTGGACCCGTCACAACAAGATCGGCAGGATCATCGTTCCGGTGGGCGTGGCCTATGGCAGCGACACCCGCAAGGTCGAGCGTATCCTGCGCGAAATCACCGAGGATCACCCGCTGGTCGCCATCGACCCGGCCCCCTCGATCCTGTTCAGGGGCCTTGGTGCTGATGCGCTGAATTTCGAGATCCGGGCGATTCTGGCTGATGTCGGCACGGGCCTTGGCGTGACCTCGGACCTGCTGCACGAGGTCACCCGCCGCTTTGCCGAGGAAGGGATCGAGATCCCCTTTGCACAGCGCGACATCTGGCTGCGCAACCCCGAGGCTCTGCCCGGTGCGCCCCCCGCCTCGCCGGAAAAGGGACCAAAGGCCGGGCCGGGCCAGCCTGATCCCCGGATCGCGCAGGCGCGGCTGGAAACGGCGCGCGACCTGCCCGACGATGATCAGGGCGGCGATGATATGGACGCGGACGGGCGCTAGGCCGGATCGCGTCCCGCGACAGTGGTGGCAAGGGGTTCCTCGATGTCACCGCTGCCGTCATCGGGCAGCCCCTCGCGCGACAGCATCACCGCGACCGACCGCAGCCACGGAATATGCGCGCAGACGATCATCAGCGCGACCATGATCGGCACGGCCAGAAACATGCCGGGAACACCCCAGACCGCCCCCCAGAAGGCGAGGCTGAGGATGATGCCGAAGCTGGACAGACGCAGCGTCTGACCCAGCAGCATCGGGTCCAGAATATTGCCGATGACGAATTGCACCAGCGAGATCGCAATGCCGATGATCAGGGTCAGCGTGGTGTCGCCCGACAGCACGAACACCAGAATCGTGCCGATGGCGGTGGCGATGATCGAGCCGACCGAGGGGATGAAGTTCAGGATAAAGGTCAGGAGTGCGACCGCCATGGCCAGCTCCAGCCCGGCCACCCAGAAGATCGCATAGACCAGCGCCGAGGTCACCGCGCTGACCGCCGTTTTCACGATCAGATAGCGGTTCACCCGGTGCATGATCGACGAGATGATGCGCCGCACCCGCATCGCCCGGTCGCCGTCCTCGGTCAGGCGCTCGACCTTCAGCGGAAACCAGACCTGTTCGGCAAACATGAAGCCGACGAACAGGATCACCAGAATGCTGCCCTGCAGGATGCCGGTGGCCTGTCCGGCCAGCGACCGGATCCAGCCGGTGATGTTGAAATTCGTCAACGCCAGCATGATGCGTTCCTGCGCCTCGGGGCCCAGACGCTCGGTCAGGGCGGGCAGGGCGGCCTGTGCCTGTTCGGCATAGGTGATGGCCAGAAAGACCACCTCGTTCACCTGCGCGACGATGGTGGTCGAGATCCAGAGAATCCCAAGCGCAATGGCCACCAGCGCCAGCGTCGTCGCCAGCCACTTCGCCACCCGCAGCCGCGATGAGATGGCGTGGATCGCATCCGAGGTCAGCGAGAACAGGATGATCGCGATGGCCAGAGCGATCAGAATGAACCGTGCCTGAACCAGCACGAACAGCAGCAGCGAAAAGGCGATGATGCCAAGAAACCCGGTTTGCAAACGCTCGCGCAGGACTGTTTCGTTCGATTGCTCCACCGCCACCCTCTGCCGTCCCTGAAATGAAAAACCCGGCCCTTGTGGGGGCCGGGTGCATGGTGTCAGTCTTCTGGCTCGTCGGTCAATGCCCCGGCATCGCCCTGTTCGGCGATCCGCGCCACCGAGACGACAATCTCGCCCGCCGCGGTGTTGAACACCCGGACCCCGCCCGCCGTGCGCGAACGGAAGCTGATCCCGTCGACCGGCACCCGGATCGACTGCCCGGTCGAGGTCGCCAGCATGATCTGGTCGTCCATCTCGATGGGGAAGGCCGCGACCAGCGGACCGCCGCGCATGGCCCGGTCCATCGCCATCACGCCCTGACCCCCGCGTCCGCGAACGGGATAGTCGTGGCTGCTGCTGATCTTGCCCGCGCCCTTGGCGGTGATGGTCAGGATCAGATCCTCGGCCGCCGACATCTCGACATAGCGGTCCTGGGTGATGGTGCCCTCGATCGCCTCTTCGTCCTCATCCGCCTCGGCGCCGTCATCCAGCGCCCCGGCCACCGCGCGGCGCATCTTGAGATAGGCGACACGCTCGGACGGATCGGCCTCGAAATGGCGGATCACGGCCATGCTGACAACGCTGTCACCCTCGGCCAGCCGGATGCCGCGCACGCCGGTCGAATCGCGGCCCTTGAAGACCCGCACGGCAGTGGTCGGGAAGCGGATCGCCCGGCCCGCAGCCGTCAGCAACATCACGTCATCCTCGGTCGTGGCCATGCGGGCGTTGACCAGAGAAACACCCTCGGGCAGTTTCATTGCGATCTTGCCGTTCGAGCGGACGCTGCCGAAATCGGACAGCGCGTTGCGCCGGACATCGCCCTCGGAGGTGGCAAAGATCACCTGATAGCTGTCCCATTCGGTTTCCGGCGCATCCACCGGCATCAGCGCCGCGATGCTGACGCCCGGATCAATCGGCAGGATATTGACGATCGCCTTGCCCTTGGAGGTCCGCCCGCCAAGCGGCAGCCGCCATGTCTTGAGGCGATAGACCATGCCGTCGGTGGTGAAGAACAGCAGCTCGGTATGGGTATTGGCGACAAACAGCGTGGTGACCACGTCATCTTCCTTGGTCGCCATCCCCGACAGGCCCTTGCCGCCGCGCCGCTGCGACCGGAATTCGGCCAGCGCGGTCCGCTTGATATAGCCGCCCGAGGTGATGGTGACGACCATATCCTCGCGCTCGATCAGGTCCTCGTCCATCATGTCGCCGGACCAGTCGACGATTTCGGTGCGGCGCGGCACCGCGAACAGCCCGCGGATCTCGCGCAGCTCATCGCTGATGATCGCCATGATCCGCTCGCGCGAGGCCAGAATCGCCAGATAGTCGCGGATGCTGGCGGCCAGCACCTGCAGCTCGTCGGTGACCTCGGTCGTGCCCAGCTGCGTCAGGCGCTGCAGCCGCAGATCGAGGATCGCGCGGGCCTGAACCTCGGACAGGTTATAGGTGCCGTCCTCGTTCACCGGATGCAGCGGGTCGTCGATCAGGCGCAGATATTCGGCGATGTCATGGGCGGGCCAACGGCGTTCCATCAGGCGCGTGCGGGCCTCGGGGGCGTCGGCGCTGCTGCGGATGGTGGCCACGACCTCATCGACATTGCTGACGGCCACGGCCAGACCGCACAGGACATGGCTGCGCTCGCGCGCGCGGCGCAATTCATAGGCGGTGCGACGTGCCACAACTTCCTCGCGGAAGCTGATGAAATAGGTCAGAAAATCGCGCAGGGCCAGCTGCTCGGGCTTGCCGCCGTTCAGCGCCAGCATGTTGCAGCCAAATGTGGTCTGCAGCTGGGTAAAGCGGAACAGCTGGTTCAGCACCACCTCGGGCGTGGCATCGCGTTTCAGCTCGACCACGACCCGCACGCCGTGGCGGTCGGATTCGTCCTGAACCGTGGCGATGCCCTCGACCTTCTTTTCCTTGGCCAGTTCGGCGATCCGCTCGATCAGGGTGGATTTGTTCACCTGATAGGGGATCTCGTCCACCACGATGGCAAAGCGGTCCTTGCGCGGCTCCTCGATATGGGTTTTTGCGCGGATCAGCACGCTGCCGCGCCCCTCAAGATAGGCTTTGCGCGCGCCCGAGCGGCCCAGAATCGTGGCGCCGGTGGGAAAGTCGGGGCCGGGAATGATCTCCAGCAGACGCTCGGTCGGCAGGTCGGGATTTTCGATCAGCTCCAGCGTGGCGTCGATCACCTCGCCCAGATTGTGGGGCGGGATGTTGGTGGCCATGCCGACGGCAATGCCGCCTGCGCCATTGACCAGCATGTTCGGGAATCGCGCCGGCAGAACCGTCGGCTCGCGGTCCTTGCCGTCATAGTTGTCCTGAAAATCGACCGTGTCCTTGTCGATATCCATCAGCAGAAAGTTGGCGGGCTTGTCCATGCGCACTTCGGTATAACGCATTGCCGCCGCCGGATCGCCGTCCATGCTGCCAAAGTTGCCCTGGCCGTCCAGCAGCGGCAGCGACATCGAAAAGTCCTGCGCCATCCGCACCAGCGCGTCATAGATCGCGCTGTCGCCATGGGGGTGATACTTGCCCATCACATCGCCGACCGAACGCGCGGCCTTGCGATAGGGCTTGTCGGCGGTGTTGCCGCTTTCGTTCATCGCATAGAGGATGCGGCGGTGCACCGGCTTGAGCCCGTCGCGCAGATCGGGGATGGCGCGGCTGACGATGACCGACATCGCATAATCCAGATACGAGGTCCGCATCTCGGCGCTGATGTCGATCACCGGGCCGTCATGCGCCATCACAACGCGCGCCTCGGCGCCGTTTTCCTCGCCGTTTTCGGGGGTTTCGGGCAGATCGTCGTCTGGTGTGTCAGCCACGGGAAGTCCTCAACATCTAGTTGGGGTCCGGTATAGCCGACAGGGGGGCGGGGGGCAATCTTGCCCCCGCCTTTTCAGACATTTGCAGGTGGTTTTGCGCCCTCAGGCGCCGCGCATGGCGGCGCGCGCCCAGATCCCGGCCAGAGCGGCGGAAAAGAGGGCATTCCACCCGGCCATCGAGACGCCCAGAAAGCTCCAGGCGACCTCGTCGCAGCGCACGACCGGGGCGGCCTGCAGGCGGGTCATCAGCTCGGTCGTGGACAGGGATGCCAGATCGCCGACACCGCCCGAGCAATGGCTGGGGCCCGCCCACCAGGCCATCTCGACGCCGACATGGTAGAAGGCCAGCCCCATGGCGACGCCCGCCGCGATCATGCCCAGCACCGCCAGCGCCCGCACCCGGCCGGTCAGCCAGACCAGCCCGGCCACCGCCACCGCCGCCACATGCGGCCAGCGCTGCAGCACGCACAGCTCGCAGGGCGCATAGCCCGCGGCCTGAAACCCCAGCGCCGCGATCAGCAGAAGGGCCGATCCCGCGCCCGCCAGAAGACAAATTTGCTTGGCTGTCACAGATACCTCAAGACGATAAAGCCCCCGACGAGGCAGACCATGAAGACGGTAAAGACCAGCCCCAGCCGCCGCTCGATAAAGTCGCGGATGGGCGGGCCGAACTGCCACAGCAGCCCCGCCACGATGAAAAAGCGCAGCGCCCGCCCGATGATTGCGGTGATGATGAACACCGGCAGCGACAGGCCGACGGCGCCCGAAAAGATGGTGATGACCTTGAACGGAAAGGGCGTCACCGCCGCGATCAGCACCGCCCATCCGCCATGCAGCGCGAACTGCTCGGCCAGCCGGCCATAGGCGTCTTCCTTGCCATAGGCGGTCAGCACCCATTGGCCGACCGTGTCCATCAGCGCGGCGCCGATCCAGTAACCCAGCAGCGCCCCCAGCACCGAACCCAGGGTGGCGATCGAGGCGATGACCAGCGCGCGGGCGCGCTGCGCCAGCACCATCGGGATCATCAGCACATCGGGGGGAATCGGAAAGACCGAGCTTTCGATAAAGCTGACCCCGAACAGCGATGCGTCGGCATGGCGGTGGCCCGCAAGCCCCATGGTCCAGTCATACAGCCTGCGCAGCATCGTGACCTCTTGTCTGTTCAACCGGCTCTTCCCCTGCCACAGACCCGAGGTCAAGTCATGTGCGTTTATGTCGCGCGGCTGTGAACGGGAACAACAGGCGCAGTGCCGCGTTCAGACTGCAAGGGAACCGGGCACGATTGACGTGGCCGCCCCCTTGCGCCGCCCCTTGCGCCGCGCCCCTGCGGTTTGCGCTTGGACGGGCCGCGGCACTGTGACATCTTTTGCGTCGTCCGGCTTTGCCCGACATTGGCGCCGAACACCGGAGGACCGACATGAGCCTGCTTGCCATCACTCTCATCGGAACGCTGATGGCTTTCGCCATCACCCTGCACGTCGCCGCACCGCGTCCGCGCCGCGTCCCGGTCACCGCACAGACGCGTCACCTGACCGACACAGGGCGTACACCGCCGCGGCACTGAGACGGTTACGGCGCGCATCGGGGGTCAGTGCGGCAGCCGGGGCCTTCGCCCGGTCTCCAGCGTGGCCCATTCGGGCCACAGCCCCAGCCATTCCAGCCCGACCAGCAGCAGACCTGCGCCGACAATGGCAAGGACCAGCTTGACCATTCTGGCACTGGGCGGGTTGCGCGCCCATTTCGAGGCTCTCAGCAGCCAGATCAGGTTGTTCATTTGCGCTCTCGCCTGTAGATCGTGATGCGAACCGAAGCAGACGCCGCGTCAAAACTCAAGAGACTGCCTTTGCCGCATCATCAGGACAGCCGCGACCTTCCGTATTCTGCCCGTCAGATGTACGATCTGGTCGCCGACATCGAAAGCTATCCGCAGTTCCTGCCCTGGAACAGCGCGGCGCGCATCCGTAGCCGCCACGAGACGCCCGAAGGGGCCGAGGAAATCGCCGCCGATCTGGTGATCAGCTTCAAGGTGTTCCGCGAGCGCTTTGGCAGCCGCGTGTTGCTGTGGCCGCTGGACGATGAGGGCAAGCTGCGCATCGACACCGAATATCTGGACGGGCCGTTCAAACACATGCGCAGCGGCTGGACCTTTGTCGACCGGCCCGAGGGCGGCTGTCACATCGAGTTCTTTGTGGATTTCGAGTTCCGCAACGCTATCCTGCAACGGTTGATCGGGGTCGTCTTTCACGAGGCCATGTCCCGCATCGTCCGCGCGTTCGAGACGCGCGCCCGAAAGCTGTATGGAGAGGTCCGCCCGTCATGACGCATCTGCCCGACCCGGTGTCCCGCGATCTGACCACCGCCAAGATCGTCTACGGGCTGTACGCTCTGGGCTATTTTACCGCGATCACGTCGATTGCGGGCGTGGTCTATGCCTATCTGTCGCGCGGCAAGGACGCCGTGCTGGACAGCCATCTGGAATTCCAGATCCGCACCTTCTGGATCAGCCTTGGCATCGCGGTTCTGGCCGCGATCACCATGCTGGTGGGGATCGGCTTTCTGATCTGGGCCTTTCTGGTGGTCTGGGGCGTGGTCCGCGTGATCTCGGGCTTTCTGCTGGCCAATGAAGGCAAGCCTATCACCGGCACGAAACACTGGGGCATCATGGCCTATTGAGGCCCGCTTGTCCCGACCGAACCCATGCTGAAAGGGCCGCCCGTGGGGGCGGCCCTTTGCATGTCAGGACAGCGCGGCTTTCAGCGCCTCGGCCCGGTCGGTGCGTTCCCACGAGAAGGCGGTTGCACCGTTCAGCGCATAGGGCGCGCGCCCGAAATGGCCATAGCTGGCCGTGGGGCGATAGATCGGGTGCAGCAGATCCAGTTCGCGGATGATGGCGAAGGGGCGCAGGTCGAACACCTCGCGCACAGCGGCCACGATCCTTGCGACCGGCACGGTTTCGGTGCCAAAGCAGTTCAGGCTGATCGAGGTCGGCTCGGCCACGCCGATGGCATAGCTGACCTGAATCTCGCAGCGGCTGGCCAGACCGGCGGCCACGATGTTCTTGGCCACCCAGCGGCCTGCATAGGCCGCCGAACGGTCGACCTTGGACGGATCCTTGCCCGAGAACGCGCCGCCGCCGTGACGTGCCATGCCGCCATAGCTGTCGACGATGATCTTGCGACCCGTCAGCCCGCAATCGCCCACCGGCCCGCCGATCACGAACTTGCCGGTCGGGTTGATGAAGAACTTGGTCTCCGACAGCCAGTCCGAGGGCAGGACCGGTTTGATGATCTCTTCCACCACCGCCTCGCGCAGATCGGTCAGCGAGATTTCCGGGTTGTGCTGCGTCGACAGGACCACGGCGTCGATCGCCTCGGGGCGGCCATCCTCGCCATAGCGCAGCGTGATCTGCGATTTCGCGTCCGGGCGCAGCCAGGGCAGGGTGCC
Organism: Paracoccus sp. (in: a-proteobacteria); assembly: GCF_046289755.1. Lineage (GTDB taxonomy): Bacteria > Pseudomonadota > Alphaproteobacteria > Rhodobacterales > Rhodobacteraceae > Paracoccus. The sequence goes on from NZ_JBKBVD010000033.1 coordinate 13,574, forward strand.
ATCGCGCCGCACCTTGGACTGCCGTTCCACCAGCCGGTGCGCATAGGTGATCGGCGCCGGCATCAGCACGTCGGTCTCATCGCTGGCATAGCCGAACATCAGGCCCTGATCGCCTGCGCCCTGTTCCTCAAGGCTGGCGCGGTCGACGCCCTGATTGATCTCGGGCGATTGCTTGCCGATGATGTTGATCACCGAACAGGTCGCGCCGTCAAAGCCGACATCGGACGAATTGTACCCAATATCGGTGATGACGCCGCGCACGATGGATTCCAGATCCACCCAGGCGCTGGTCGTGATCTCGCCCGAGATGATCGCCACCCCGGTCTTGACCATGGTTTCGCAGGCCACGCGGGCGCGCGCATCCTCGGCCAGAATGGCGTCCAGAATCGCGTCGCTGATCTGGTCGGCGATCTTGTCGGGATGGCCCTCGGACACGGATTCCGAGGTGAATGTGGTGTATTCGGTCATGCGCTCAGTACCGGTAATGGTCGGATTTGAAGGGGCCTTCGGGGCTGACGCCAATATAGGCCGCCTGATCGGAGGACAGAACCGACAATTTCGCGCCGATTTTAGCCAGATGCAGCCGCGCGACCTTTTCGTCCAGCGACTTGGGCAGGATATAGACGCCGGGCTTGTAGTCGTCGCCCTTGGTCCACAGCTCGATCTGGGCCAGAACCTGATTGGTGAAGCTGGCCGACATCACGAAGGAGGGATGCCCGGTCGCATTGCCGAGGTTCAGCAGACGGCCCTGCGACAGCAGGATGATGCGATTGCCCGAGGGCATCTCGATCATGTCCACCTGATCCTTGATATTGGTCCATTTGTGGTTCTTGAGCGCGGCGACCTGAATTTCATTGTCGAAATGGCCGATATTGCCGACGATGGCCATGTCCTTCATGGCGCGCATATGCTCCAGCCGGATCACGTCGCGGTTGCCGGTCGTGGTGACGAAGATGTCGGCGCTGTCGGCCACATCCTCAAGCGTCACCACCTCGAACCCGTCCATTGCGGCCTGCAGCGCGCAGATCGGATCGACCTCGGTGACCTTGACGCGGGCACCGGCGCCCTGCAGGCTGGCCGCGCTGCCCTTGCCGACATCGCCATAGCCGCAGACGACGGCGACCTTGCCGGCCATCATCACGTCGGTGGCGCGGCGGATGCCGTCGACCAGCGATTCCTTGCAGCCGTATTTGTTGTCGAATTTCGACTTGGTGACGCTGTCGTTCACATTGATCGCGGGGAAGGGCAGTTGCCCGTTTTTTTGCAGATCATACAGACGATGCACGCCGGTGGTGGTTTCCTCGGAGACGCCGACGATCTGATCGCGCATCTTCGTGAACCAGCCGGGCGACTGTGCCATCCGCTTGGCGATCTGGGCCTTGATGACGGCCTCTTCGTCCGAGGCGGGGACGGGGATGATGTCTTCGCCCGCCTCGGCGCGCGCGCCCAGCAGGATATACAGCGTGGCGTCGCCGCCATCGTCCAGGATCAGGTTCGGGCCGTCCGGGAACTGGAACGAGCGGTCGAGGTAATCCCAGTGTTCCTCAAGGCTCTGACCCTTGATGGCAAAGACCGGCACGCCCGCGGCGGCGATCGCGGCGGCGGCATGGTCCTGGGTCGAATAGATATTGCACGAGGCCCACCGGACATCGGCGCCAAGCGCGGTGAGCGTCTCGATCAGCACGGCGGTCTGGATGGTCATGTGCAGGCTGCCCACGATGCGGGCGCCGCTCAGCGGCTTTGCCTCGGCATATTCGGTGCGCAGCGCCATCAGGCCCGGCATCTCGGTTTCGGCGATGTCCAGTTCCTTGCGGCCGAAACCGGCCAGCGCGATATCCTTGATGATGTAATCGGTCACTTTGTTACTTTCGTCGTTACTGGCGTTGGCTGAGGGCATATCGCATGGGCACCTGGCCTGAAAGGGGCTAATCTGCCGCGGAAGAGTTGCGAGCCGTGGTGATCAGTGGTCGCTTGTGGCGGGTCGGACCTGGCTGCTGCGCGCCATGCGCCGCACGAAATCATGGGTCAGGCGTTTGCCCGCCTCGACCTGATCGCTGCCCGGCAGCCATGCCGCCATGCGGTCATCGACGATCATGCAGGCAACGCCAAAGGCAAAGGTCCGTGCCGAGACGACGATCATGCAGATATCTTCATTCGGATGCAGTTGCCCCCGGTCCTTGGCGCGCTGAAGCAGCCGCTCCATCAGGTCGGACACGGAATCGAGATAGCGGCGCAGGGACGGCACGTTCAGCGTGTCGACCAGCCGCGAATCGGAGATCAGGCGGAACTGCGCCCGGTAATGGTCGGCCCATTCGAGATAGGCATCGCCAAGGGCGTTGAACTGCGCCACCGGATCATCGGGATCGACCTTGACGACCGAACGCGTGCATTCATCAATCAGCCGGACCAATGCCTGCTCGGCCGCGGCGATCAGCAGGCTGTCTTCGTCAGGAAAGATGGCGCGAAGGTAGTCTTCGGACACATCAAGCTGTGCCGCGACATCGCCGACCGAAGGCCGGTAGACCTGAAGTTCGGCGATCAGCCGCAGGGTGGCGTCGATCGCCCTGACATGCAGGCCTGAATGGGGTCTGGAGACGTTCTTGTCGGTCATGTTCTGCCCGGTGGTCAGAGGAAAAGATCAGATCGGGACGCGCAATCCTTGTGTCACGGCACATCTGCGCCCGCTTGAAAATGGTCAACCGACCGGTCGCTGAACCAAGTCTAGCAACGCGGCGACAACCTGTCGACAGAATGCTGACAATTCAGCGCATTGAGCAATCTTACTAAAAGCAAAACAGGCGCCCCCTGCAACTCATTTGTGCAGGGGACGCCTATATGACAAATATTAAGATAGTTTGAATTCAGGCGTCCGCGCGGGACTGTTTTTTGCGCTCGTGCGGGTCCAGATGGCGTTTGCGCAGGCGGATGTTCTTGGGCGTGACCTCGACCAGCTCATCGTCGTTGATATAGGCGATGGCCTCTTCCAGCGACAGGCGCACCGGCGGCGTCAGACGCACCGCCTCGTCCGTGCCCGAGGCGCGAACGTTGGTCAGCTGCTTGCCCTTGAGCGGGTTCACTTCAAGATCATTGTCGCGCGTATGCTCGCCGATGATCATGCCTTGGTACAGCTGTTCCTGCGCGCCGATGAAGAACTTGCCGCGATCTTCCAGCTTCCACAGCGCATAGGACACCGAGACGCCGTTTTCCATCGAGATCAGGACGCCCTGACGGCGGCCCTGAATGGCGCCCTTGTGGGGTGCCCAGCCGTGGAAGATGCGGTTCAGCACGCCGTTGCCGCGCGTGTCGGTCATGAATTCGCCCTGATAGCCGATCAGGCCGCGCGCGGGCACATGGGCCACGATGCGGGTCTTGCCGACGCCAGCGGGGCGCATCTCGACCAGATCGCCCTTGCGCTCGCCGGTCAGCTTTTCGATGACCACGCCGGTATATTCGTCATCGACGTCGATGATGACCTCTTCGATCGGCTCAAGGCGTTTGCCGTCTTCTTCCTTGTAGATCACGCGCGGGCGCGAGATCGACAGCTCGAACCCCTCGCGGCGCATGTTCTCGATCAGAACGCCCATCTGCAATTCGCCGCGACCCGAGACGACGAACGCCTCGCCGCCCGGCGTATCCTCGACCTTGATCGCAACGTTGATCTCGGCCTCTTTCATCAGACGCTCGCGGATGACGCGGGACTGGACTTTCTTGCCGTCCTGACCGGCCAGCGGGCTGTCGTTGATGCCGAAGGTCACGCTGATGGTCGGCGGGTCGATCGGCTGCGAGGGCAGGGCCTCGGTCACGTCCGGGTGGCACAGCGTGTCGGCGACGGTCGCCTTGGCCATGCCCGAGATGGTGACGATGTCACCGGCTTCGGCCATCTCGATGGGGGTCTGGGTCAGGCCGCGGAAGGCCATGATCTTGCTGATGCGGAACTGTTCGATCCGCTCGCCGTCCCGCGTCATCGCCTTCAGCGTGTCGCCGGCGCGGGCGGTCCCGGCCTCGACCCGGCCGGTCAGCAGGCGGCCCAGGAAGGCGTCGGCGCCAAGCGTGGTCGCCAGCATCTGGAACGGCTCGTTGTTGCGGTTGATCTGCTTGGGCGGCTGCACGTGTTTCAGGATCAGGTCGAACAGCGCGTCCATGGACTTGCGCTCGCCCTCAAGCGTCTCGTCGGCCCAGCCGCCGATGCCCGAAGCATAGACATGCGGGAAGTCAAGCTGATCGTCGCTGGCACCGAGGTTGGCAAACAGGTCGAACACGTCGTTGAGCACCTCGTCGGGCTCGGCTGCGGGCTTGTCGACCTTGTTCAGCACCACGATGGGGCGCAGCCCCAGGGCCAGCGCCTTCGAGGTCACGAATTTCGTCTGCGGCATCGGGCCTTCGGCGGCATCGACCAGCAGGCAGACGCCATCGACCATCGACAGGATGCGCTCGACCTCGCCGCCGAAATCGGCGTGGCCGGGCGTGTCGACGATATTGATGCGCGTGCCCTTCCATTCCACCGAGGTGGCCTTGGCGAGGATCGTGATGCCGCGCTCGCGTTCGATGTCATTGCTGTCCATCGCCCGTTCGGCGACGGCCTGATTGTCGCGGAAGGACCCCGACTGACGCAGCAGCTGGTCCACCAGAGTGGTCTTGCCGTGGTCAACGTGGGCGATGATGGCGATGTTGCGGATATCCATGACGGCCTTAATCTTTAGGTTTCGCGGCTGCCCTAGCGGATGTGGGCCTCGAATGCCAGCCTGCAAATCGCAAGCGCACGAATCTGAGGGGCCGCTGTCACATGACAGCCGCCCCTCAGCGGCGTGGGCAAAACCCGCCCGGATCAGGCGCGGCTGCGTGCGGGGGCAGGGTCCCGACAGGGGCCGCCACAGTCCCGGCGTGAATGCCAAAGGCCGCGGGCCGCTTGACATGGCTGCCTGACATCACTGCCTGACATGACTGCGGCGGCCAGTTCCGGCCGCCGCGTTCAGGGTTTCCCGAAGGTCCGGCGCTCAGCGCAGACCAAGGAACGACAGAATGACCAGAACGACCACGATGAGGCCGACGATATAGATGATGGAGTTCATGATATGCCCTTTTCGTTTGGATCCGCGCCGACCGTCGTGATCACGCGCGGGTGAATCTGCGGTCAAACGGCTGACGGTGCATGGAAGTTCCATGCCCGGTTCACGGATCAGCGGGCGGGCGCTGCAACCTTGCCCGCGCGCGGGGCCTGCGGCAGCCAGCCCAGCCCCTGCACGGTCTGGCGTTTCGGGTTGTATTCGGCACTGACCCAGCCGCGATAGCCCTGTTCGTCCAGCACCCGGAAGAACGACGGATAGTCCATGCAGCCCACGTCGGGCTCGTGCCGGCCCGGATGGCCCGCGATCTGGATATGGCGGACCCGTGGCGCCACGTTCTGCCATGCGGTCATCATGTCGCCGGTGATCATCTGCGCGTGATAGGCATCGAACTGCAGGCCCAGATTGGGGGCGGCCACCTCGTCGAGGATCGCTGTCGCCTGATCGAAACCGGCAAGGAAATAGCCCGGCGCGTCGGTGGGGTTCAGCGGCTCGATCGTCAGGCTGGCATGGGGCGCGCGCTCGATCGCCCATTTCAGGTTCTCGACAAAGACGGCGTGCGCCTCGGGCCCCTCGGCGCGACCGGCCATCAGGTGGATATGGCGCGCCCGCAGCGCCTGCGCGACCCGCAGGCTGCGTTCGAAATCGCGGCGGAACCGGTCCTGCAGGCCCGGCACGGCGGCGAACCCGCGCGGCCCGCCGGTCCAGTTCGGCGGCGGCGCGTTGATCAGCGCGACCTCGACCCCGGCGGCCATCGCGGCGCGCATCATTTCGGGCACGACGAGGTCATAGGGAAACAGGATCTCGACCCCTTCAAACCCGGCCTCGGCGGCGGCGGCGAAGCGGTCCAGCATCGGCATTTCGGTAAACAGCATGGTCAGATTGGCGGCAAAACGCGGCATGACTTATGGCTCCAGCGCGAAAAAACGGCCCTGCGAGGTGACGCCGGGGCGCCCCTGCGGACCCGGCCCGGCCGCAGCGGCCAGACGGTAAAATGTCTTGCGGTCGATCAGCGCCTCAAGCCCGGCGCGCACATGGACATAGGGGCGGGGGGCCTCGGCCGTGCCGCGCATGAGGATGGGGTGATCGGCATCCGCCGTCACCTCGTCACCGACATTGGTGGTGAAGGTGATGCGGTCGGGCGCGATCTGCGCGTCGATGGCCAGAAACGGCGCGTCCACGACGCGGATGCCGACCTTTTCGACCGGGGTGACCAGAAAAAAGCGGTCGCCCTCGCGTTTCAGGATGGTCGAGAACAGCCGCACCATGGCCGGGCGTCCGATGGGGGTGCCGTTGTAGAACCAGCTGCCATCGGCGCGGATCTCCATGTCCAGATCGCCGCAGAAGGGCGGGTTCCATAGATGCACCGGCGGCAGCCCGCCGGTCTTGCCCGCCGCGCGCGCAGCCGAGGCAATATCCTCTGCGCTCACGCTTTTGTCACCGTTCTGCGCCATTCTGTCTGGTTGCCTCCCGCCGACCTGTTATGCTCACCATTAGAGCAGCGGAAGGGACTTGTCATGTCGTCGGACGAAAATCTGGTGCCGCAGGTGAACGCGCTGGCCGCCACGCTGGACGAGGCGCGCCGCGTGACCGAGCAGCGGTTCGTGGGCCAGCATGCGGTCGTCGAACAGGTTCTGGCCGCGATTCTGGCGGGCGGGCATGCGCTGCTGGTGGGTCAGCCGGGTCTGGGCAAGACGATGCTGGTCGAGACGCTGGCCACCGTGCTGGGGCTGGACACGCAGCGCATCCAGTTCACGCCCGACCTGATGCCTGCCGATATTCTGGGCTCTGAGGTGCTGGACGCGCTGCCCGATGGCAGCCGGGCGTTCCGCTTTATTGAAGGGCCGGTCTTTACCCAGCTGCTGATGGCAGACGAGATCAACCGCGCCAGCCCCCGCACCCAGTCGGCCCTGCTGCAGGCCATGCAGGAGCGTGAGGTGACGATCAGCGGCCAGCACCGCCCGCTTGGCCGTCCGTTCCATGTGCTGGCGACCCAGAACCCGATTGAACAAGAGGGCACCTATCCGCTGCCCGAGGCGCAGCTGGACCGCTTTCTGCTGCAGATCGACGTGGGCTATCCCGACCGCGCGACCGAACGCGACATCCTGCTGGCCACGACCGGGCTGCATGAGGGCGCGGCCCATGCGGCGTTCACGCCCGAGGCGCTGATCGCGGCGCAGCGCCTGATCCGGCAGATGCCGGTGGGCGAGGCGGTGGTCGAGGCGATCCTTGATCTGGTGCGCGCCGCGCGCCCCGGTGCGCCGGAGGCCGCGCCCTTTGTCGCGGATGCGCTGGTCTGGGGGCCGGGGCCGCGCGCGGCGCAGGCGCTGATGCTGGTGACGCGGGCGCGCGCCGTGCTGAACGGGCGTTTCGCGCCCACCATGGACGATGTAGCCGCGATGGCCGCGCCGGTGTTGCGTCACCGCATGGCGCTGTCATTCGCGGCGCGCGCGCGGGGCGAGACGGTCGATGCCGTGATCGCGCGGCTGGTGGCCGATCGCATGGGCCAGTTGCGCGCGGCATGAGCCTGCCCCGCCCCGAGACCCCTGACGATCTGCGCGCCCGTGCCGAGGCGGCGGGCGGCCATCTGCCCGCCCTGATCCTGTCGGCCGAGCGTCTGGCGGCGCAGGTGGCGCCCGGCGCCCATGGTCTGCGCCGCGCCGGGCCGGGCGAGGATTTCTGGCAATACCGCCCCGCCTCGGCCAGTGACGGGATGCGGTCAATCGACTGGCGCCGCTCGGGTCGGTCGGACCAGCAATTTGTGCGCGACCGCGAGGCGCAGACGGCGCAGACCGCGGCGATCTGGGTCTCGGGCGGGCAGGGGATGGGCTTTGCCGGGGCACCCGACCGGCCGCAGAAATCCGACCGCGCACGGCTGCTGGCGCTGGCTTTGGCGATGCTGCTGCTGCGCGGTGGTGAAAAGGTGGGGCTGCTGGGTCAGCCCGCCCGCGCGGGCCGCACGCAGGCCGAGCGTCTGGCCGAGGCGCTGCATGGCGCGCCGCTGGAGCCGGGCGAGGATGCCGCCCCTGTGGCGGCGCTGCGTCCGCAGTCGCGGGTGGTGCTGATCGGCGATTTCCTGACCGACCCGGACTGGCTGGCGGCGTTTCTGGCCCATGCCGCCGGGATGGGTGTCTCGGGCGTGGTGCTGCAACTGCTGGACCCGGATGAGGAGAATTTTCCCTATCAGGGCGCGGTGCTGTTCCGCTCGCCCTCGGGGACGCTCAGCCATGACAGCCGCGATGCGGGGGGGCTGCGCGCGGCCTATCTGGCCCGGCTGGCCGAGCGGCGCGACTGGCTGCGGGCGCGCTGTGACGGCGCGGGCTGGCAGTTCGGCCATGCCTCGACCGGCGCGGCGCCGGGGGTGGCGCTGGCCTGGCTCTGGCGGGTTCTGGGGGGCTGATGCTGCTGCTTGGTCCTGTCGGGTTTGCGGCGCCCTGGGTGCTGGCGGCGCTGATCGCGCTGCCGGTGCTGTGGGTGATCCTGCGCGCCATGCCGCCCGCGCCCCGGCGCATCACATTCCCCGGCGTGGCCCTGCTGGCCGGTCTGGCCGACCGCAGCCCGGTGGCGCGGCGGACGCCGTGGTGGCTGCTGCTGCTGCGGCTGGCGGCGGTGGCGGCGCTGATCCTGGCCTTTGCCGGGCCGGTCTGGCGACCGGTGGTGCAGGCGCCCGCGACCGGGCCGCTGCTGGTCATCATGGATGCGGGCTGGGCCGCCGCGCCCGACTGGCCCGCGCGCCAGACCCGCGCCGAGCGCGCGTTGCTGGACGCCGCCCGCGCCGGGCGCCCCGCCGCGCTGTTGCTGGCGGATGGCCGCGACGGTCAGGATGCGCTGCGCTTTCAGCCGGGCGATGCGCTGGTGGCGCGGCTGCGGGGCGCGCAGCCCGCCGGATGGCCCTCGGCCCTGCCAGAGGGTCCCGAGGCGGTGCTGCCGGAGGGGCCCTTGTCAACGCTGTGGATCAGCGACGGGCTGGACCATCCGACCCGCGCACCGTGGCTGGCGGCGCTGGCCGCGCGCGGCGAGGTGACCGTTGTGCCGCCCGCGCAGCCGCTGCGGGCGCTGTCGCTGGACCCCGGCGCCGAGGCGCCGCAGCTGACCCTGCACGCCACCGACCCGTCTGCGCCCGCCATGCCGCCTGCCGTGCTGGCCATTGGCCCCGATCCGCAGGGGATCGAGCGGGATCTGGCGCGCCTGACCGCCGCAGAGCCCGGCCTCGATGGCAGCCGCGCCGTGGCGCTGGACCTGCCGCCCGAACAGCGCAACCGCGTCACCCGCTTCCAGATCGAGGGCGAGGCCCATGCCGGGGCCGTGGTGCTGGCCGATGACCGGGTGCGGCGGCGCAAGGTCGCGCTGGTGGGCGCGGCGGCGGGGCAGGCCGAGGGGCAGCAACTGCTGTCGCCCGCCCATTACGTCCGGCAGGCGCTGGCGCCCTCGGCCGATCTGATCGAGGGCACATTGGGCGATGTGCTGGACGCCGCCCCCGATGTGGTGATCCTGATTGATCAGGTGCAGCTGGCCGAGATCGGCGAGCTGGCCGAATGGGTCGATGCGGGCGGTCTGCTGATCCGCTTTGCCGGGCCGCGCATGGCCGCCTTTGACCGGCTGATGGACGAGCCGCTGCTGCCCGTGGCCTTGCGGCAGGGCGGGCGCGACATTGGCGGCGCGCTCAGCTGGGGCGATCCGCGCGGGCTGGCGCCCTTTGCCCGCGACGGTGTCTTTGGCGGGCTGAAGGCGCCGGGCGATGTCGAAGTGCGCGCGCAGCTGATGGCGCAGCCCTCGCCCGATCTGGGCGCGCGGACCATCGCGGCGCTGTCGGACATGACGCCGCTGGTCACGCGCGACCGGCTGGGGCAGGGGCAGATGGTGCTGATCCATGTCTCGGCCAATCCGGAATGGTCGAACCTGCCGCTGTCGGGCCTGTTCGTCGAGATGCTGACCCGGCTGGTGGCCACCGCCCGCACCGCCCCCGCAACCGAGGATGCCGACCCGCGCGAGGCCCCCTTCTGGACCCCGCAGGTGGTGCTGGACGGGTTCGGGCGCGCCACCAGCCCCGAGGGGCTGGCCCCGGTCGCAGCCGGTGACATGGCGCACGGCCCCGGCCCGGACCGGCCTGCGGGTCTGTATGTGGCGGGGGAACGCGTGCAGGCGCTGAATGCGGGCGGGCCGCTGGTTCAGGCGGAATGGCCGGGCGCGCAGGTCGAGGATGCGGGCGCCACGCCGGGCCGCGATCTGCGCGGGCTGCTGCTGGCGGCGGCGGCGATCCTGCTGGCGCTGGATGCGCTGGGTTCGGTCTGGCTGGCGCGGGGCGGGCGGCTGGCTGCGGCGGTATTGGCCGGGCTGCTGATGCTGGGGGGCGCACCGCAGGCACAGGCGCAGGATCTGGACGACGACCTGATCCGCGCGGCGGGCGAGGTGGCGCTGGCCTATGTCATCACCGGCGAGACCCGGATCGACCGGGCATCTGAGCAGGGGCTGTGGGGGCTGTCGCTGTCGCTGCGCGCCCGCACCTCGGTCGAGCCGGGGCGCCCGATCGGCATCGATCTGGACCGCGATGACCTGTCGCTGCTGACCTTTCTCTATTGGCCGATCACCGACAGCCAGCCCGCGCCCTCGCCCCGCGCCTATCTGCGGCTGAATGCGTTCCTGCGCTCGGGCGGGATGATCCTGTTTGACACGCGCGACGGCGATCTGACGGGGGTGGGCGGGCCGGACATGTCCGGGCCGCTGCGCCGTCTGGCCGCACCGCTGGACATTCCGCCGCTGGCGCCGGTGCCCGAGGATCACGTGCTGACCCGCACCTTTTACCTGCTGGGCGATTTTCCGGGCCGCTGGCAGGGCAATCCGGTCTGGATCGAGGCCCCGCCCGCAGGCGCGGGGACCGAGGCGGGCATGCCCTTCCGCCAGTTGAATGACGGCGTGACCCCGGTGGTGATCGGCGGCAATTCATGGGCCGAGGCCTGGGCGGTCGATGACAGCGGTGCGCCGGTCTATCCGATCGGCCGGGGATGGGAGGGCGAGCGCCAGCGCGAGATGGCGCATCGCTTTGGCATCAACCTGATCATGTATGTGCTGACCGGGAACTATAAATCCGATCAGGTCCATGTGCCCGCGCTGCTGGACCGGCTGCGCACAGAAGAGATGATGCCCCGATGACCGCGCTGCGTTTCGATCCGGCCCTGCCCTGGTGGGCGATTGCGGCGCTGGCGGCGCTGGCGGCTGCGGTGGCGGCGTTCGCGCTGTGGCGCGGGTTGCGCGGCTGGGCGTGGCGCGGGCTGGCGGGGCTGGCCGCCGCGCTGGCGCTGGCAGGCCCGGCGCTGGAGACGGGCGCGCGGATGGGCCTGTCCGACATCGTGGTGCTGATCGACGACCGCTCGGCCAGCCAGTCGCTGCCGGGGCGGGCCGATCAGACCGACGCGGCGGTCACCGCGCTGACGCAGGCCATCACCGCCCTGCCGGGGACCGAGCTGCGCCGGGTGACGGTGGGCGACGACCCCGACGGCACGCTGCTGGCCACCGAACTGGCCCGCGCGGTGGCCGCCGAACCCGAGGACCGGCTGGCGGGCGTGATCGCCGTCACCGATGGGCAGATCCACGACCCGACCATGCTGCCCGCGGCTCTGCCCGCGCCGCTGCATGTGCTGCTGACCGGCCGCGAGGATGACTGGGACCGCCGCCTTGTGATCGAAGAGGCCCCGGCCTTTGGACTGATCGGCGAGGAACTGACCATCCGCCTGCGGATCGAGGATCAGGGCGCGGTGCCCGCTGACGGCCCCGCACCCGGCCCCGGCGCGACCGCCAGCCTGCGCATCTCGGTTGATGGCGAGGAACCGCTGGTGGTCTCGGTGCCGGTGGGCGTGTCGATGAGCCTGCCGGTGGTGCTGGGCCATGCGGGCCAGAACGTCGTGCAGATCCAGATGAACGCGCCCGAGGGCCGCCCCCCCGAACTGACCGACCGCAACAACGCCGCCGCCATCAGCATCAACGGCGTGCGCGACCGGCTGCGGGTGCTGCTGGTCTCGGGCGAGCCGCATGCGGGCGAGCGGACATGGCGCAACCTGCTGAAATCGGACGCGGCGGTCGATCTGATCCACTTCACCATCCTGCGCCCGCCCGACAAGTTCGACGGCGTGCCGGTCAGTGAATTGTCGCTGATCGCCTTTCCCACGCGCGAGCTGTTTCTTGAGCGGATCGAGGATTTCGACCTGATCATCTTTGACCGCTATCATGTGCGGGGCATCCTGCCGCCGGAATATTACCTGAACATCGCGGCCTATGTCGAAAACGGCGGCGCGGTGCTGGTGGCGGCGGGGCCGGAAATGGCGGGGGTGGAAAGCCTCAACCGCTCGCCCCTCGGGCCGATGCTGCCCGCGCGTCCCACGGGCCGGGTGATCGAGCAACCCTTTCTGCCGCGTCTGACCGAAGAGGGGCGGCGCCATCCGGTCACCTCGGGGTTGGACGGCGAGGCGGATGACGAAGATGATCCCGGTTGGGGCCGCTGGCTGCGTCTGTCCGAGGCGGTGCCCGAACCGGGCGCGCAGGTGGTGATGACCGGCGCAAATGAGGCGCCGCTGCTGATCCTGAACCGGGTGGGCGAGGGGCGCGTGGCGCTGTTGACCTCGGATCAGGTCTGGCTGTGGGGGCGCGGCTTCGAGGGTGGCGGGCCGCAGCTGGAACTGCTGCGCCGCATCGCGCATTGGTCGATGAAAGAGCCTGAACTGGAAGAGGAAACCCTGCTGGCCGAGATCGTCGGTGGCACCGATCTGCGCCTGACCCGGCGCACGATGGAACCGGAGGCCGCGCCCCTGACCGTGACCGGCCCTGACGGCACCACCGCCGAGATTGCGCTGACCGAAGAGGCGCCGGGCCGCTTTACCGCGCGTTGGAGCGCGCCGGGACCGGGCCTCTACCGGCTGGATGACGGCACGGTCAGCCGCGTCGTGGCGCTGGGGCCGCGCGCGCCGCGCGAATTCGAGCAGACCGTGGCCGATGCGGGCGCCATGCAGCCCCTGGTGGCCGCGTCGGGCGGCGGCGTGCAGCGCCTGTCAGATGGCATCCCCGCGCTGCGGCAGGTCCGCGCCGGGCGCGTGGCGCAGGGGCAGTCGGTCACCGGGTCGTGGATCGGCATCACGCCCCGCGACGCCGCCAGCGTCACCGGGCTGGAGCGCCGCCCGCTGCTGCCCGGCTGGGCGTGGCTGGCGCTGATCTTCGGGCTGATCCTGACCGGCTGGCTGGCCGAGGGGCGGCGCGGTTCCGGGCGGACAGGCGCCTGAGCGGGGCGCGACGCTTGCCAAGCCCCGGCCCGATTGGTAACCCCTTGGACAAAAGCCCCGAAGGAACGCATATGGCCGACGCTGCGCGCACCCCCGCCCCCTATACCGAGGCCGATCTTTCGCTGATCAAGCGGATCATCCCCCATCGCTATCCGTTCCTGTTCATCGACAAGGTGCGCGACATCGTTCCGTTCAAAAGCGCCGTCGGCATCAAGATGGTCACCTGCAACGAGCCGCATTTTCAGGGCCATTTCCCCGACAAGCCGATCATGCCCGGCGTCACCATCGTCGAGGCGATGGCGCAGACTTCGGCCGTGGTGGTGGGCATCAGCCTCGATGTGGTGGACAAGCCGCTGCTGACCTATTTCATGGGCATCGACGCCTGCAAGTTCCGCCGCATGGTGGTGCCGGGCGATATGCTGGAACTGCATGTCACCGTCAAACGCGCGGGTGGCAAGATCTGGAAATTCCGCGGCGAGGCCACCGTCGATGGCCAGATGGCCGCCGAGGCCGAGTTCACCGCCATGATGGACCTGAAGACCGATGGCTGAGACCCGCATCCACCCCATGGCCGTCATCGCGCCGGGGGCGGAGCTTGGCGTGGGCGTCGAGATCGGCCCGTTCTGCGTCGTGGGCCCCAAGGTGCGGCTGGGCGACGGGGTGGTGCTGAAATCGCATGTGGTGATGGCGGGTGACACCTCGGTCGGGGCCGGTACGGTGATCTTTCCCTTCGCCTCGATCGGCGAGGTGCCGCAGGATCTGAAATTTCAGGGCGAAGAGACGCGGCTGGAGATCGGCGCCCGCAACCGCATCCGCGAACATGTGACGATGAATCCCGGCACCGAGGGCGGCGGCGGGCTGACGCGGGTGGGCGATGACGGGCTGTTCATGGCGGGCTGCCACGTCGCGCATGACTGCCTGATCGGCGACCGGGTCATTCTGGTGAACCACGCCTCGGTCGCGGGCCATTGCGTGCTGGGCGACGAGGTGATCGTGGGCGGGCTGTCGGGCGTGCATCAATGGGTGCGCATCGGGCGCGGCGCCATGATCGGCGCGGTGACCATGGTGACGGCGGATGTGATCCCCTACGGGCTGGTGCAGGGGCCGCGCGGCCATCTGGACGGGCTGAACCTTGTCGGGCTGAAACGCCGGGGCGCGTCGAGATCCGAGATCGTCGAGCTGCGCGCGCTGCTGGGCGATCTGGGGCAGGGCGCCTTCCGCGACACGGCCCGCGCCCGCGCGGACACGACCGGACCGGGCCTTGCGCGCGATGTGCTGGACTTTATCCTCGGGCCGTCGGACCGCAGCTTTCTGACGCCGCGCCCGGCTGAGCCCAGATGAGCCGCCCCGACATGAGCCGCACCGCGCTGAACCGCACCGCGATCATCGCGGGCGAGGGGCGGCTGGCACCGCTGGTCGCCGCCGCGCTGGACGCGCCGCTGGTCCATGCGCTGGAAGGTTTCGTGCCGCCGATCCCCGCCACGCCGTTCCGGCTGGAGCGGCTGATCCCCTTTCTCGACCACCTGATCGAGGCGGGCGTCAGCCGCGTGGTGTTTGCCGGTGCGGTGCGCCGTCCCCGGCTGGACCCGGAAGCCTTTGATCCGCGCACGGCGCAGCTGGTGCCGCGCATCCTGCAGGCGATGCAGTCGGGCGATGACGCGGCGCTGCGCACGGTCCTCGACATCTTCGAGGAACATGGGTTAACCATCAGTTCTGTCGCAGAAATATGCCCTGATCTGGTGCCGCAGGCAGGCATCCTGTCGGGCGCCCCCTCGGAGGCCGACCAAAGCGATGCCACCCGCGCCGCGCAGATCCTGTCGGCCACCGGTGTGCTGGATCTGGGGCAGGGCGCGGTGGTGGCGCAGGGGCTGTGCCTGGCGCTGGAAACCCTGCCCGGCACGGCGGCGATGCTGGATTTCGCGGCTCGCCACGCCGGTCTGCGCCCGAACCCGGCTGGTGCGCGCGGCGTGTTTTACAAGGCGCCCAAGCCCGGACAGGACCGCCGGATCGACCTGCCGACGCTTGGCCCCGACAGTATCACGCAGGCCGCAGCCGCAGGCCTTGCCGGGATCGCCTTCGAGGCGGGCGGCGTCATCCTGCTTGACCGCGATGAGGCTGTGCGCCGCGCGGATGCAGCCGGGCTGTTTCTGTGGGCAATGCCCCCGTACGCGGGCTGATGGGGCTGGCGCCGTCTTCTTTGTCCCAATACCCATCTTCTGACGCTACAATGGGCGCAACAATGGCGGGGCCGGCATGAAGTTCTTTCTGATCGCGGGCGAGGCTTCGGGCGACCAGCTTGGCGCGGCGCTGATGGCCGGGCTGAGACAGCTTGATCCCGAGGCGCAGTTCATCGGCGTCGGTGGCCCGGCGATGCAGGCGCAGGGGCTGGAGAGCCTGTTTCCCATGGACGAGCTGAGTGTCATGGGGCTGATGGAGGTGCTGCCCAAATACCGCCACCTGAAACGCCGCATCGCCCAGACCGCCGAGGCGGTGACGCGCGCCGCGCCCGATGCGCTGATCGGCATCGACAGCCCCGATTTCTGCCTGCGCGTGGCCCGCGCGGCCCGGCCCGCCAATCCGGGCCTGCCGATGATCCATTATGTCGCGCCCTCGGTCTGGGCGTGGCGGCCGGGGCGGGCCGTCAGGATGGCGAAGGTCATCGACCATGTGCTGGCGATCCTGCCGTTCGAGCCGCCCTATATGCGGGCCGCAGGCATGACCTGCGATTTCGTGGGCCACCCGGTCGCCACCGAAGAGGTCGCAGGCCCCGATCAGGCGGCGCTGTTCCGGCAGGCCCATGGCATTGCCGCCGAGGCGCCGGTGGTGCTGTGCCTGCCCGGCTCGCGCCGGGGCGAGGTCGCGCGCCTTGCCGCCCGCTTTGACGAGGCGCTGATGCGGCTGCGCGACCGGGTGCCGGAAATCCGCGTGGTGCTGCCAACGGTGCCGGGCGTGGCGGGCATGGTGCGCGAGATGACGCGCCGCTGGCCCACCGCCCCCATCGTCATCGAAGAGGCCGACGAAAAGCGCGCGGCCTTTGCCGCCGCCGATCTGGCGCTGGCGGCCTCGGGGACGGTGTCGCTGGATCTGGCGGCGAACCGGGTGCCGATGGTGATCGGCTATGACATGGCGCCGCTGAGCCGCCTGATCATCGGCATGCTGCTGCGCACCGACACGGTCACGCTGGTCAATCTGGTCAGCGACACCCGCACGGTGCCGGAATTTCTGGGCCGGGCCTGCCAGCCCGACCCGCTGGCCCGCGCGCTGCAACAGGTTCTGGAAGAGCCCGCCACCCGTATGGCCCAGCTGGACGCGATGGACCTGACGATGGAGCGTCTGGGCCGGGGGGGTGAGGCGCCGGGCCTGCGCGCGGCGCGCTCGGTCATGCAGGCGATCGCAGCGCGGTCCTAGAGAACCGCCGTCACGATGATCTCGACCTTGTAATCGGGCGTGGCCAAAGCCGATTCGCCGGTCGCGCGGGCAGGGGTGTGGCCCGCAGGCACCCAGGCATCCCAGACGGCGTTCATTTCAGCGAAATCGGCCATGTCGGCCACCCAGATCTGGGCCGAGACGATGCGCGTCTTGTCGCAACCGGCCTCGGCCAGCAGCGCGTCGATCTGGCGCAGGATCGCGGTGGTCTGCTCGGTGACCGAGGTCCCCGGCTCGCCGACCTGACCGGCCAGAAAGACGAAGCCGTTGGCGATGACCGCCTGGCTCATGCGGGGGCCGGTCTGGATGCGTGTGATGTCGCTCATGCTGAGGTTCCTTGAAAAGGGGGGTGATCGCCATGGTGATGCCCTGCCTGCGCCGGGCACGCAAGGGGGCGGGGTGGGGGCTGTCCTGCGCGCGAGAGACTTGCCGGTGTTCCGGCTTGGTTCTATGCTGGGCGGATGGACCCCGCCATCTGCCCGCCATCCGTTCTGCCGCCCGCACCGGGTCAGCGCCTCGCCCGTGGCGTGGGGCGGCTGCTGCGCAGTCTGGATCATGCGGTGCTGACCGAATTCACGCCCGCGCGCGGGCTGCGTGTCGATGTCATGAGCCTTGGCCCCAAAGGCGAGATCTGGGTGATCGAGTGCAAGAGCAGCCGCGCCGATTTCACCGCCGACCGCAAATGGCAGGGCTATCTGGACTGGTGCGACCGCTATTTCTGGGCGGTGGATGCGGATTTCCCCGCCGGTCTGCTGCCCGAAGGCTCGGGGCTGATCCTGGCCGATCCCTGGGGCGCCGAGATTGCCCGGATGGCGCCCGAGACCCGGCTGGCGGGTGCGCGGCGCAACCGGCTGATGCGCGATTTCGCCCGCGCCGCAGCCGGGCGGCTGCAATGTATCGCCGACCCCGAGGCGTTCAGCGGCGCTTAGGCTTGCCGCCCATGGCGCGCGCGGCTTCGGCGGCGGCCATCAGTTCCTCGGCGATCTCGGCCGCCTCTTCGGGGTCGAAATCCATCGGCAGATCGACGGTGTCGCCCTGAATGTAGATCCGCACCATCCCCTGATCGGTCGGCCCGATCTGCAGATTGGCGGTGATGTCGCTTTCGCTGTTGATGCCCACGGCACAGTCCTTCCTTGCTTGGCTGCTTTCTCTAGCGCGGACGCATTTTCACGGCAAGCGGGGCTTGCATCCTTGTGCGGTCGGGGCTAAACAACCGCCCTGTGCCGCCTTAGCTCAGTTGGTTAGAGCGCTAGATTGTGGATCTAGAGGTCACCCGTTCGAGACGGGTAGGCGGTACCATCCTTTCCCTGTTTTACGACGCCGCGTCATTTTCCTGATGTGATGCAATTTCTGCATCCGCAGGGAACAAACCCGTGCAGGGCCGTGTTGTTGATCCGAAGGTGAACAGACACCACGGAAAGGACATATACCATGGCACAGAACATCTCCGCCGACGACGTCAAGAACGACGCAAAAGCCGCCACCAACGAGGCGCGTCGCGATCTGGAAAGCGGCGCCCGCAATGTCGCCGATGAGGTCCGCAAGACTGCGCGCGATCTGGCCGACAATTCCGGCGCCGAGCGTCTGGTCGAGCGCGGCTCGGAACTGGCCCATGACGTGGCCGAGACCGGCCGCGAATATGCCGACAAGGCACGGCTTGAGGCCGAGCGTCTGTATGAAGCTGGTCAGCGCAAGGCGCATGAGGCCGCCGAATACGCCGAAGAGCGCTATGACGAAGTGTCCGAAATGGTCCGTCGCAACCCGGCTCAGGCCTTGGGCATCGCGGCAGGTATCGGCTTTCTGGTCGGTCTGCTGATCTCGCGTCGCTGAGGGCGCGCGGATGTTCGACTTCGCCCAGAAGATGCAGCGCGCGGTCGCCGACCGCGCGCGTGGGGTGGGGCTAAAGGCGGCGGCAGGGCTTGTTGTCCTCGTCGCGCTTGGCTTCCTGCTGGCGGCACTGTGGTCGTTTCTGGCGCATGAGCTGGACTTTGGTTCCACGCTGGCCTCGCTGGTCATCGGGGTCCTGCTTGTTGCGATAGCGGCCGTTCTGTTCGTCGTGTCAAAGCCCAGGCAGCCGATGCCGACCACCGATGAGCTGAAGCGCGAGGTCGAGGCCCGGATCAGTCTGGCGACCGACGTGGCCGTCGACCGGGCGCGGACCGAGGCGGCACGTGTCGTCGACATGGCGGGCAACAAGGCCAGCTCGCTGATGGACGAGGCGGGCTATCGCGCCGCCAAGCTGGCCGGTGATGCCGAGCGTCGTGTGTTCGGCACGGTCCGCGACACCGCACGCGCAGTTGGCCTGACGGCGGAAACCAGCCGCGATGTCAAACGCGAGTTCCGCAATGCCAGGGTCGGCGCGTCGCGCGCGGCCAACACCAATGCGGGCAGCATGGCCAAGCTGATCGGGGCATTTGCGGTCGGTGTGACGCTGGCTTCGGCCCTGAGTGAGCGTCGCAACCGCCCCGGATCCGAATTCGACGAGGACGACCTGCTGTAGGTTTCCGCACCAATGATAGGAACAGGGGAGGGAAAACCCTCCCCTGTTCGTCTGCCGTCAGGCGATGCGGCGGAAAGGTTGCGGATAGCGCGCGCGCAGCTGCTCTGCCAGGTAGACCAGATCCTCGCGGCTGAACGGTGCGGCCAGAGACAGCCAGCCCTCTGCATGCACCGCCGACAGAGGGTCAATCCCCATGCGCACCGCCATGGCCCACCCGTTCCGGCGCACAAGCCCGGCGACGCCACTGGCGGTCAGCTCGGCCAGACTGGCCTTGGTGATGACAACGGGAAACTGGTCCACGCCTGCCAGCCCGGTCTCGATCCCTGGCAGGTCGTTCAGATCGCCAAGGCAACGGAACACGCTGTCCGGACACGCCTCTGACAGCCCTTCGCGCAGGTCGCGGGCAATGAAACAGTCGCGTTCAATGAGGATGAAGCAGAAGGACACATCGTGCATGATGTGTATTTGTTCCACTGAATGCGATGTATGGCAACGCAACATTTGTCAGTGGAAATAGCTGTCGGCGGCGGCGCGCTTGCCGGGCTGCATTGCGCCCGGCTGCGCCCGGTTTCGACCTCTCAGGCGTTCGCTTCGCGGATCTTGTCCGCCGCGGCCTTGTCATAGGTCACGCTTTTCTGTTCCAGCAGCTGGTCCAGCTCGCCCGACAGCGTCATCTCGGTGATGATGTCGCAGCCGCCGACGAACTCTCCCTTGACGTAAAGCTGGGGGATGGTCGGCCAGTCCGAGAAATCCTTGATGCCCTGACGGATATCGGCATCAGCCAGGACGTTCACGTCCTGATAGGTGATGCCCATATAGTTCAGCACCCCGGCGACGCGGCTGGAAAAGCCACATTGCGGCATCTCTCTGGTGCCTTTCATGAACAGGACGACATCGTTGCTGTCGATCATGTCCCGGATGCGGGTGGTCACTTCGCTCATCGCGGCGGTCCTTCTGGTCTGTCCTGCCGCCCGTCGGGCGGGCTGCGGGTCGGGTGGGGGCTGCGGGTCTAGTCCGGCGCCTTGGTGGTCAGGGCAAGTGCGTGCAGCGCGCCCGAGGGGCCATCCATCCGGCCCTGCAGGGCGGCATAGACCGCGCGCTGCTGCTGGACCCGGTTCATGCCGCGAAAACTTTCGTCGATCACTTCGGCTGCATAGTGGTTTCCGTCGCCGGCCAGGTCGGTGATCGTGATCCGTGCCTGGGGGAACGTGGCGCGGATCAGGGCTTCGATCTCATGCGCTTCCATCGCCATTGTGCTGTCCTTGCTGTCTTTGCCTGTCAGACTTAGGCCAAGCGCGTGGTCCCCGCAAGGGTGCGGGGACCCTCCGCGCGATCAGTTTGCGGTGGCGGCGCCGACGGTGCCGCCGACAATGGCACCGGCAGGCCCGGCGACGACCGCGCCGCCAAGGCCGCCGGTCGCGGCGCGTTCAGTTGCGTTGTCGCCGCAGGCCGCGAGGATCAGCAGGGCGGTGCCACACAGGGCTGCTTTCAGAGGGCGCATATCAGGTTCCTTGTTCTGAGGCATCCGCAACCGGGATGCAGGTGACAGAAACCAGACGCCCTATGCGTCCCGTCAGTTCCGCCGGGGGGTCAAATGTTGGCCCCGCAAGCGCCTAGCGCCGCGCCTCCAGCGCGGTCTTGACCGCCAGTGCGACCAGCGCGATCACCGTCAGGGTCGAGGCGGCGGCAAAGGCGCCCACCGCGTTCAGGTCGTTGAACAGCAGTTCCACATGCAGCGGCAGGGTGTTGGTCTGGCCGCGGATATTGCCCGACACGACCGACACGCCGCCGAACTCTCCCACCGCGCGCGCCGTGCACAGGACCGCACCATAAAGCAGCGCCCACCGGATATTGGGCAGGGTCACGCGCCGGAACACCTGCCAGCCCGAGGCGCCAAGCGTCACCGCCGCCTGCTCCTGCTCGGTGCCCTGCGCCTGCATCAGCGGCAGCACCTCGCGCGCGACAAAGGGGGCGGTCACGAACATGGTCACCAGCACGATGCCGGGCAGCGCGAACATCACCTGCAGGTCATTGGCCTGCAGGAACGGCCCCAGCAGCCCCTGCCGCCCATAGAGCAGCAGATAGCAGATCCCCGCGATAATGGGCGAGATTGAAAAGGGGATCTCGATCATGGTCACCAGAATGCCGCGCCCCGGAAAGCGGTGCTTGGCCACGGCCCATGCGGCGGCGATGCCAAAGCCCACATTGACCGGCACCACGATCAGCGCCACGAGGCTGGTCAGCCAGATCGCATGCAGCGTCATCGGGTTCAGGATGTTCTCGGCATAGACCTGCCAGCCCTGCGAGAAGGCGCGGGCAAAGATATAGACCAGCGGCGCGGCCACGAACAGCAGCGTCAGCCCCACAGCCAGCCCGACCAGCAGGCGGGCGCCGGATGTGACGGGGCGGGTGGCGGCGCTCATCTTGTGGCCTCGCGGTGGCGGGCGGCCCAGTTCTGCAGCAGGTTCGAGGCGACCAGCAGCACCAGCGCAAACCCCAGCAGCACCAGCGCAATGGCGGCGGCACCGTTATAGTCGAACTCTTCCAACCGGATATAGGCCAGCAGGGCCGCGATTTCGGTGCGGAAGGGCAGGTTTCCCGCGATAAAGACGATGGCGCCGAACTCGCCCAGAGACCGGGCGAAGGCGGTGGTGCAGCCCGCCAGCCATGCGGGCAGGATGGCGGGAAAGACCACGCGGGTGAAGATCTGCCACGGGCGCGCGCCAAGCGTTTCGGCGGCGGCCTCCAACGACTGGTCCAGATCCTCCAGCACCGGCTGGACGGTGCGCACCACGAAGGGCACCGAGGTGAAGGCCATGGCCAGCGCAATCCCCCAGATCGTATAGACGACCTGCACGCCCGCCATGTCCAGCACGCCGCCGAACCAGCCATTGGCCGAAAACAGCGCCGTCAGCGACAGGCCCGCCACGGCGGTGGGCAGCGCGAAGGGCACATCCATCAGCGCGTCCAGCAGGCGCTTGCCGGGAAATTCATAGCGGGTCAGCACCCAGGCCATCAGCAGGCCATAGACGGCGTTGAAGACGGTGGCCATGGCCGCCGCCGTCAGGGTGATGCGGAACGCCGCCACCGCCCGGTCGCTGCTGATGATGGCCCAGAAGCGGGCGGGGCCGATCTCGGCCCCTTTCATGATCAGGGCCGCGATGGGGATCAGCACGATCAGCACCAGATAGAGCAGCGTCGTGCCAAGGCTGAGCGTAAAGCCCGGCAGGACGCGTTTGGCGCGGATGGGGGCGGCGGCTGCGATCATTGGTTGACGAAGACCTGATCGAGGATCGCGCCATCGGCCAGATGGTTTTCACGCACCGCGTCCCAGCCGCCGAACACGTCATCGACGGTCACCAGCTCGACCTCGGGCATCTGATCCGCGTATTCGGCGGCGATCCTTTCATCGGTCAGGCGATAGTTGTGTTGGGCCAGAATGTGCTGCGCATCGGGATGGTAGAGCCATTCCAGATAGGCGGTGGCCAGTTCGGTCGAGCCGTTGCGCTCGGCATTTTCAGCCACGACCGCCACCGGGAAGGCGGCAAAGAGGCTCATGGAGGGGGTGACGCGCTCGAACCCCTCGGCCGCATATTCCGCAGCGATCTGGGCGGTCTCGGCCTCGAAGGTCACCAGCACGTCACCGATGCCACGCTCTGCAAAGGTCTGGGTCGCGGCGCGCCCGCCGGTGTCAAAGACCGGCACGCTGGCAAAGATCGCGCGCACGAACTCCTGCGCGGCGGCCTCGTCGCCATCGTTCTGCGCCAGCGCATAGGCGTAGGCCGCCAGATAGGTATAGCGCGCGTTGCCGCTGGTTTTCGGGTTGGGAAAGACGGGCGCCACATCGTCGCGGGCCAGATCGTCCCAGTCCTCGATCCCCTTGGGGTTGCCCTCGCGCACAAGGAAGGCGGGCAGCGAGTAATAGGGCGAGGCATCGTTGGGCAGCGCGTCGCGCCACCCGGCGGGCAGCAGGCCACTGTCGGCCAGCACGTCGATGTCGGTTTCCTGATTGAAGGTCACGACATCGGCGTTCAGACCTTCAAGGATCGCGCGGGCCTGACGCGAGGAACCGCCATGGCTCTGGTCGATGGTGACGCCGCGTCCCGTCGTTTCCTGCCAATGCTCGGCGAATGCGGGGTTCAGCGCCTCGAACAGCTCGCGCGCAATGTCATAGCTGACATTCAGCAACTGGTCCTGCGCGGCGGCGGGGGCAGTCAGCGACAGGGCGAATGCGGTGGCGAGAAGGGGCGTTTTCAGGGTGCTCATCGGGCGATCTCTTTCTTTGCGGGCGTTTCGGGGGCAGCGGCGGCAGATATGCGGCGTGCTGCGGGAAAGATGGTTGCGGGAAAGATGGCGGCTGCCTCGATCCGCAGGGCGGTGGGCGCGCCTTTGGTCAGCGGCGCGCAGGCGCGGCGGGGCATCACGGCCTCGGCCTCGGGCAGGTCGGGATGGGCCAGCGCCACGCGCAGCTCGGCCCCGGTCGAGACGACCGAGGCCACGCGCCACGGGCTGGCGGCATCGGGGATGGCGCGGATGTCGGCGGGGCGGGCGAACAGGGTCGCAGGCCCGTCTGGCAGGGCGCGGCGGGGCAGGGCGGTCAGGTCCAGACCCGGCGCGGTCGCGCGACCCTGCGCCAGCGTGACCGGCAGTTCGACCGTGGCGCCCATGAAGCGGGCGACAAAGGGCGTGGCGGGGTGGTCGTGGATCTCATCGGCATGGCCGATCTGGGCGATGCGCCCCTCGCCCATGACCACGACGCGGTCGGCCAGCTCGAACGCCTCTTCCTGATCGTGGGTGACAAAGATCGTGGTCGAGCCGGTCGCCTCGTGCACGCCGCGCAGCCAGCGGCGCAGGTCGCGGCGGATGGCGGCGTCCAGCGCGCCGAAGGGCTCGTCCAGCAGCAGCAGGCGCGGCTCGATCGCCAGCGCCCGGCCAAGCGCCACGCGCTGGCGCTGTCCGCCCGACAGTTGCGCCGGATAGCGGTCGGCCAGCGCGGCGATCTGCAGAAAGTCCAGCAGCTCGTCCACCTTGGCGGCAATCACGGCCTTTCCGGGGCGATGGGCGCGGGGGCGCACGGTCAGGCCAAAGGCCACATTGTCGCGCACGCTCATATGCGGAAACAGGGCGTAATGCTGGAACACAAAGCCCACCCTGCGGTCGCGCGCGGCCAGCTGCATCCAGTCGGCGCCCTCGACCGCCAGCGCGCCCGCATCGGGCCATTCCAGCCCGGCGATGATTTTCAGCAGCGTCGTCTTGCCCGAGCCTGACGGCCCCAGCAGCGCGACCAGCTCACCCGGCGCCACGTCAAGGTCGATGCCGCGCAGCACCTCGGTTCCCTGAAACCGCTTGGTCATCCCTGAGATCGTGATCGACATGCTGCATCTCCGCCTGTTCGGAACCGAGCTAGAGGCGCTGTGCCCTCCGGACAAGATCGCGGCCCGCCGCAGGCCCGGAACGGCCCGGATCGGCGTTCGCGACAAGCGGGGCGGGTCGTGACGGCATCGCCGCAGCAAGGCCCACTGGCAGAAGGAAATTCCGGCCACTGTGCCGGGGCGGAAGGAACGTCCTTATTTTCGGTGAAACCGCCGCGAAAGGGCGGCACCTGTTCCGATCGGCGCGGGCGGGCCGGTGGCCGTCAGAAGCGGCGCGGCGCCACGCCCGCCGCCTGCAGATATGCGCGCAACCGGGCGGCCAGATGCACGGCATCGGGGCTGTCGCCATGGACGCAGACGGTGTCGATGCGGCAGGGGATGCGCCCGCCCGAGGCGGTGATGATGGCGCCCGCGCGCAGCATCGCCTCGATCCGGGGGCCGATCTGACCGGGATCGTGCAGCACCGCGCCGGGCTGGTCGCGCGGCAGCAGCGTGGCATCCGCCTGATAGGCGCGGTCGGCAAAGATCTCGCCCGCCCATTGCGCGCCCAGTTCCTCGGCCACGGCCTGCATCGGTGTGGCGGCCAGCACCACGAGGATGATCTGCGGATCGACCCGCAGCGCGGCGTCAAAGCAGGCCCGCGCAACCGCCGCATCCTCGGAGGCCATGTTCGACAGCGCCCCATGCAGCTTGAGATGCCGCAGTTCGCAGCCTGCGGCGCGCGCGATGCCCTGCGCGGCGCCCAGCTGATACGCCACCAGATTGCCCAGCTCCTCGGCCGACAGCGACTGGCGGCGGCGCCCGAAGCCCTGCAGATCGGCGAAACCCGGATGCGCGCCGATGCCCACGCCCCGCGCGGCGGCCTGCCGCATGGTCGCGGCCATCACCTGCGGATCGCCCGCATGCGCGCCGCAGGCGATATTGGCCGAGGTCACGATCTCCAGCAGCGCCGCATCATCGCCCATGCGCCACGGGCCAAAGCCCTCGCCCATATCCGCGTTCAGATCGACCTGCATCCCGGCCCCCCGTCAGTCCTCGTCGGCGCAGTCCTCGTCGCCGCGCACCACGCCCGAGATCAGGTTGTAGGCCAGAAGATCGGCCATGGTCGAGGGGTCGCGGATCAGCGCCGCCACCCGCGCCCGCGCGGCGGTCAGTTGTGCGGCCTCGGGGCGGCAGGTGGCGCGGGCCTGCGCGCGGGTCAGGTGCGCGAACCGCAGGGGCGTGCCGGGCGCGGCCTGCGCCAGTCGGGGCAGATCGTCGGGCAGGACCGTGCCGATCCGGGGATAGCCGCCGATGGTCTGGCATTCGGCCATCAGCACATAGGGCACCCCGTCGCCCGCCAGCTGCACATCCCCCGGCCCGATCACATCCGAGGCCAGCCCGCCCTGCGGCAGCCGCGCCTGAAACCGGCGCGCTGCGGTCAGTTCGATCCCCTGCCGGTTGCTGCGCGCGCCGGGCCGGAACGTGGCGCCCAGAAAGGCTGCATGATCCTCGGGCGCGAACAGCGCGGTCTGCGGCCCGTCGATCAGGCGCAGTGTGCCGCCGGTGAAGCGGGGCTGGGGGGTGATATGGCGGGCGGGCTGGCCGGGGTCGGGATCGGGGCCACAGGCCAGCACGGCGCCGGGGGACAGGGTGCCGCCCAGACCGATGGCCAGATGTGCGGCGCGGCTGCCCAGCCATTCGGGCGTGCGCAGACCGCCCGCGGGGGTCAGATAGCCATAGACCCCCGCCTCGGCAGGCCCGATCCGCAGGCGCTGGCCCGGTTCGATCAGATGGGTCGCGTGCCAGACCAGCGGCCTGCCGTCCAGATCAGCGCGCATCGGCGCCCCGGTCAGGGCCACCCGCATGGGCTGGCGGGCCGTGAAGGTGCCGCCTGCGCCCGCCATCTCGATCGCGGCGGCCGGGGCGGGCTGCGACAGCAGCGCCGCCGCCTCGGTCAGGGCCAGCCGGTCCATGGCGCCGCCCCGCGACAGGCCCTGCGCCAGATGGCCGGGGCGGCCCATGTCCTGCACGCTCAGCACGCCGCTGACCGCCAGCAGCTCCAGCGCGGTCATTCCAGATGCCTGAGCCGGGCGCCGCCCAGACCATCGGCGGCGGCCTCCAGCGCGGCCAGCTCACCGGCAGAGACAGCAGCAAAGCGGATCGCGTCGCCGGGTTCCAGCGGCATGGGCGGGCGGCGGTCGGGCTGAAAGCTGCGGAAGGCGCAGCGCCCGACCTGTTGCCAGCCGGTGGCCGAGGCATTGCCGAACATCACCACCTGCCGCAGCGCCACGACCAGCGCGCCTGCGGGCACCTGCGGCGTCAGATCGGGCAGGCGCGGCAGGTCCCAGCCCGGTGGCAGCAGGCCCAGATAGGGCTGACCCGGCGCAAAGCCGATGGCCAGCACGCGCAGGTCTGCCTTGCAGATCTGCTGTGCTGCGGCCTGCGGGGTCACGCCCATCGCCGCCGCGATCGCCGTCAGATGCGGGCCGTCCGCTTCGCCGAAGGCGGCCGGGATGGTCCAGCGTCGCCGGGCCCTGGGCGGGGTCAGCGGACCGGCGGCGATCCTGCGGGCCTGATCCAGCAGGGTGGCGGCCAGCGTCCCGCCATCCTCGCGCGGATCATGCCGGATCAGGACCGAGACCAGCGCGGGCGCGATCTCGACGGTGCCGGGCGGCGGGGCTTGGCTGAGTTGCGCGGCCATGGCCTGTGTCGCGGCCATCGCCTGCGGCGTGGGGGACAGGGCGAAACGCACCAGCAGCCCGTCCAGTCCGAGGGGCAGCACCTCGGGGATCAGTGGCGGCGCGGGGGCAGGGCGGTCGGTCATGGCCACAGCATCGCCAGCCCGACGCCATGTGCAAGCCCTCTGTGCGGATCCTGCCTGCGCAAGCCGCACGGGGCAAGACGGCAGGGGCAAGACGGCAGGGGCAAGACGGCACGGAACCTTGGCGGGCCGGGGCGGTTCAATCACAGGAACGTGGCCCACCTGAATGAGGAGATCGGCGATGCCCAGGCATTTGAGCAGTCAGTTGAAGGGAAGTGTGGCGGTTCTGGCGCTGCTGTCAGCGCCGGTCTGGGCGCAGGAGGCGGCAGACGGGGCGCCTGCCGGAATGACCGCCGCGATGTGCGCCCCGGTCGTGACCGTGACGCAGACGCCCCCCGAAGTGCGCATCACCATGGGCGAGGACCCGCAGGCCGACCCGCAGGTGACCGTGATCCAGTCGCCGCCCACGGTCGAGGTCGCGCAATGCCCGCCGGTCTTTACCGGGATCGAGGGCGATGTCGCGATCACCGAGGCCGAGCCCGAGATTGTCGTGAACGCGGCGGAAAGCGCCGAGCTGGTCGTGACGCGGCAATCCGCTGAGGTCGCGGACGAGGCTGCGGACGAGGCGCCCGAAGCAGAGGCCACGGATGCCGGGATGACCGGGGAGGACGCCCCTGAGGCGGACACCGACGCGGCTGCGGACGAGGCGATGCCCGAGGCTGCGGACGAGGCTGCCGCTCAGACGCCCGCAGAGATGCCCGCAGAGACGACCACAGACACGCCCGCCGCGACCGGCGCTGAAGCTGCGGATGCTGAAACCACGGATGCGGAGACCGCAGTGGCTGGTGCCACGCCTGCGGCAACAGATGATGGTCAGCCGCCTGCGAGCAACCTGAATACCGAAGACGAGGACCAACCTGCCGCCGACACAGACGCTGCCGGTGACGGCGCGGTCGAGGCTGACCCGGCCGAAGGTGATGCGACAGCGACCGTGGCACCCACGGCTGAGGCGACGGCGCCCGAAGCGCCCGAGGCGGATGCCCCAGACGCATCCGACAGCGCGGCGCCAGAGGCCGCGCCTGCCGACGCTGACGCCCCCGACGCCGATGCCCCCGATGCTGACGCCCCCGATGCTGACGCCGCGCCTGCCGAGGCTGATGCGGCAACGCAGGACCCCACCCCTGCCCAGGCCGGGGACGCGCCGGGGCAGGCAGTCCTGCGCGAGGGCAACAGCGTCATCTCTGCCGAAGAGGCGATGACCGCCGACCTTGAAGGCGTGGCCGTGATCACCAGCGACGATGAATCTGCGGGTGACATCACCTCGGTGGACGCGCAGGCGGGGCTGGTCATCCTGAGCGTTGGCGGGCTTTTGGGGATGGGCCAGCGCGATGTGGCCGTGCCTCTGGATCAGGTCTCGTTCCAGCACAATCCCGAGGGCGAGTTGCGGGCCTATCTGCCCCTCCCCTTGGAAGAGGTCGAGGATCTGCCGGACCATCAGGCTGCCGAATAAAGCCAGCCTGCCGGTCCCGCGCGGCCCTGCCGGTCGCGTGGCTGGCAGGGCGTCCGGGGGGCGCTCTGCCCGGCATGTGCGGCCTGTGACGTTTTTTCGATACGTGCTCTTGACGGGGGGCGGCGGTCTGCGTAAACCGCCCCTCACCCCGGCGGGCGATCGTCCGGGGGATGAGTTGGGCGGTTGTAGCTCAGTTGGTTAGAGTACCGGCCTGTCACGCCGGGGGTCGCGGGTTCGAGCCCCGTCAACCGCGCCACAACTC
>NZ_JBKBVD010000091.1:0-6579 GCF_046289755.1 Paracoccus sp. (in: a-proteobacteria)
GCCGGGCTGCTGGCGCTGTGGGCGCAGACCGTGCTGTCGGCCTGGCGCTGGCGGCTGGTGGGGCGCGCTTTGGGTCAGCACCTGACGGCGCGCCGCGCGCTGTCCGAGTATTTTCTGGCGCAACTGGTCAATCAGACACTGCCCGGCGGCGTGCTGGGCGATGTCGCGCGGGCGTGGCGATCCGTCGATGGGGCGGGCCGGGCGCGCGCCGCTGCGGCGGTCCTGACCGAGCGGTTGCTGGGGCAGGCGGCAATGCTGGCGATGCTGGCCGTGGGGCTGATCTGGGCCGCCCTCAGCCCCGGCGCGATCCGCGTGCCGCCTGCGGTGCTGATTCCCGCAGGCGTGGTGCTGGCCGCGCTGGCGGCACTGCTGATCGGGCTGCGGCTGTCGCCAAGGGTCGTGCAGGCCGGGTCGGCGCTGCTGACCGCGCGCGTCCTGTTGCCGCAGCTTGGCCTCAGCCTGCTGGCGGCGGCGGCCAATCTGGCGGCCTTCGATTTCGCCGCCCGCGCCACCGGCACCGCGCTGCCGCCCGCCGCCGTGCTGGTGCTGGTGCCCCTGATCCTGCTGACAATGCTGGTGCCGGTGACCATCAGCGGCTGGGGCCTGCGCGAGGGTGCGGCGGCGGCGCTGTTCCCGCTGGCCGGGGCTGCGGCGGGGGCGGGGCTGGCTGCCAGCACCGGGTTCGGGCTGATCTTCCTGACCTCCAGCCTTGCGGGCGCTGCGTTTTTCGCCCTTCATGGCCTGATGACCGCGCGAGGGGGCAAGGCCCGCCCCCGGCCCCAGAACCCGGAGACACCGCAATGACCCGATTTTCCCTGTCACGCCGTCACCTTCTGGGCGCGGGTGCCGCCGGGCTGACGCTTGGCGCGCTTGGGGTTGGTCGCGCACAGGCGCAGACGGCGGCGCAGACGGCGGTGGGGTTGCAGCTGTCCTGGCTGCATTCGGTCCAGTTCGCGGGCAGCTATATCGCGCAACAGAACGGCTGGTGGTCGGATGAGGGCCTGGCGGTGTCGCTGATGCAGGGTGGGCCGAACGCGCCGGTCGAGCCTCCGGTTGTGGCGGGGCAGGCGCTGGTGGGCATTTCGGCGGCGGATTACACGGCGGCGGCGGTGGCGCAGGGCGCGCCCTTTCGCATTATCGCGGTGGCGATGCAGAAGAACCCGTTCGTCATCGCCTCGCTGTCTGACGCGCCGATCCGCCAGCCCTCTGATCTGCCCGGCAAACGCATCGGCATGGCGACGGCCAATACGCCGGTGCTGCAGGCGCTGTGCACGCTGAACGGTATCGACATCAGCGGGATCGAGATGATCCCGACGCAATATTCCGCCCAGCCCCTGATCGCGGGCGAAGTTGACGGGCTGCTGTGCTGGGAAACCGATCTGCCGGTGGCGATGGCGATGCAGGGGATCGGGGCCGAGACGATGCTGATGGCCGATCACGGCTATGCGCTGCATTCGCAGACCTATATCGCCACCGAGGACAGCCTCGCCAACCGCCGGGCCGAGCTGCTGGCCCTGATGC
The DNA here is from genome assembly GCF_046289755.1 of Paracoccus sp. (in: a-proteobacteria). Taxonomy (GTDB): domain Bacteria; phylum Pseudomonadota; class Alphaproteobacteria; order Rhodobacterales; family Rhodobacteraceae; genus Paracoccus. The sequence goes on from NZ_JBKBVD010000091.1 coordinate 1,522, forward strand.
GCGGCGAGATCCGGGGGTGGGAGGCTTACCGCGCCGACACCGCCGCCGCCGCCCGGCTGACGGTCGATATGTTCCCCGATGCAGGGCTGGACCTGCCCACGCAAGAGATGCAGGCCGACCGTCAGGTGCCGTTGATGTTCTCGGATCTGACCGACGCCCATGGCTTTGGCTGGTGGACCGATGCGACGGTGGCCGACAATATCCGCACCCTGTCGTTGCTGGGCCGCGAGGTGACGCCGGACCTGTGGGATCGCTCGATCCTAGACGAGATTCATGGCGGCTGACGGGCAGGGGCCGGTCCGGGTCGTCTGCACGGGTCTGGCCAAGCGGTTCGACGACGGCACCGAGGCGCTGGCGCCCTGCGACGTGACCTTTGCCGCCGGGCAGGTGACGGCGCTGATCGGGCCATCCGGCTGCGGCAAATCCACCCTGCTGCGCCTGATCGCGGGGCTGGAGCGCCCGAGCGCGGGTGAGGTCCGCATCGGCGCGCTGACGCCCGCGCAGACCTGCCAGCGGGGCGAGGTGGCGCTGGCGTTTCAGGACCCTTCGCTGCTGCCATGGCTCAGCCTGCGCGCGAATGTGGCGCTGGCGCGCAAGCTGGCGCGGCTGCGCGCCGATCCGGCACAGGTGGAGCGGTTGATTGATCTGGTGGGCCTGTCGGGGTTCTCGGACATGCGGCCCGCGCAACTGTCGGGTGGCATGCGCCAGCGCGCCGCGATTGCGCGGGCGCTGGTCACGCAGCCGCGCCTGCTGCTGCTGGACGAGCCCTTCGGCGCCGTCGATGCGCTGACCCGCCGCCAACTGGCCCGCGACCTGCCGCCCTTGTGGCAGGGCCGGGGCACGACCACGCTGCTGGTGACGCATTCCGTCGATGAGGCCGTGGCGCTGGCCGACCGGGTGCTGGTCCTGTCGCCCCGCCCGGCGCGGATCGTGGCCGACATCGCCGTGCCGCTGCCGCATCCGCGCGAGGCAGCCCTGTCCGAGACCGACGCGTTCCGTGCGCTGACGCGGCAGGCCCTTGCCGCGCTGGAGGATGGCGCCGCATGAGGGGGCTTGCGGGCGCGCTGGTGCTGCTGGCGCTGTGGCAGGGGCTAGCCGCGCTGACCACGGGCGCGTTCCTGCTGGCGGGGCCGGCTCAGGTCGCGCAATGGCTGGCCGCGCATCCGGGGTTGGTCTGGCGCGCCACGTCCGAGACGCTGACCAATGCCGTATGGGGCTTTCTGGCGGGGAACCTCGCGGCGCTGGCCTTGGCGGCGCTGGCCTCGGTCTGGCCGCGAAGCCGCGACATGGTGGCGGGGCTGGCGCTGGTCGTCTTTTGCCTGCCGCTGGTGGCCACCGCGCCGATCCTGCGGGTGCTGCTGGGACCGGGGGCGGGGCCGCAGATCACGCTGGCCGCGCTGGCGGTCTATTACACGACGCTGGTGCCGCTGCTGGCGGGGCTGCGCGCCACGCCCGAGGGCTGGCTGGATCTGCTGCGCGTCTATGGCCGGGGGCGGCTGGCCGCGCTGATCCATATCCGGGCGCGCGCCGCGCTGCCCTATCTGATGGCGGGGCTTCAGATCGCAGCCCCCGCCGCGATCCTGGGCGCCATGGTGGGCGAGTTCACGGGGGCTGAGCGGGGGCTTGGCGTGCTGACGATCCGCTTTGGCCGGGCGCTGGATGTGGCCGGGCTGTGGTCGGTGGCGCTGATCGCAGCCGCGCTGTCGATGGCCGCCTATGCCGCGATCGGCGCGCTGGCCCGCCGTCTGGCGCTGGACGAGCCGCCGGTGATCCTGACGCCGCCGCGCCTGATCGCGGGCGGGCTGCGGCACCGCGCGGGGGTGCTTGCCGGGCTGGTCGCGCTGACCCTGCTGCTGTGGTGGGGCGCGATGGAGGCGCTGGAGCTGAACCGCTTTTTCGCCAAGCGCCCCGGCGATCTGTGGGCGGCGCTGACCCAGGCCCCCGCCGCAGACGCCCGGCGCGCGACGCTGTGGCAGGCCGCGCTTGAGACGGCACGCTATCTGGCGCCGGGCTATCTCGCCGGGCTGGCGCTTGGGGCGGGGCTGGCCGTGGCCTTGTCGCTGGCCCCCGCGGCGGGGGCGGTGGTGACGCCGCTGGTCGTGGCCCTGCGCGCCATTCCGATCATCACCACCGCGCCGCTGATCGTGCTGGCCGCCGGGCGCGGCGCTGTGGGCACCATCACCATCGTCGCGGTGATGGTGTTCTTTCCCACGCTGGTCGCCTGCCAGCACGGTCTGTCGCAGGCGCCGGGCCGCATCCTCGATCTGCTGCGCAGCCATGCCGCCGGGCCGTGGCTGCGTCTGATCCATGTCGGCCTGCCCGCCATGCTGCCCTCGCTTTTCGCCGCCGCAAGGATGAGCCTGCCCGCCGCCGTTCTGGCCGTCACCGTGGCCGAATGGCTGGCGACGGGCCGGGGCCTTGGCCATCTGATGGCGCTGTCGGCCTCGCTGTCGGATTACACGATGCTGTGGCTGTGCGTGGTGGTGGTGACGCTGGCCTCGGGCGCGGGCTATGCCGTCATCGCCGCGCTGGAGCGGCGGGTGCTGGCCATCTATGCCCCCGAACAGATGCAGCCATGATCGCCGCCACCTTCGCCATTCCCGGCGACATCACCACGCTGACCGGCGGCTATATCTATGAACGCCGTCTGCTGGAGGGGCTGGCCGTGCTTGGCCATGACATGCAGCATCTGGTGCTGCCCGCCAGCTTTCCCGACCCCTCTGATGCCGAGATGGCCGAGAGTGTTGCCGCGCTGGTGGCGCTGCCTGCGGATCGCCCGCTGATCCTTGACGGGCTGGTCTTTGGGTCCATCGACACGGGCGGTCTGGCGCAGGTCCGCGCACCCATTGTGGCGATGGTCCATCACCCGCTGGCACTGGAAAGCGGGCTGGATGCGGCGCGGCGCGAACATCTGTTCCGCACGGAATACGACAATCTGCGTCTGGTGCGGCATGTTCTGGTGCCCAGCCCCCATACCGCCCGCATCCTGACCGACCGCTACGATGTGGCGCCCGAGGCGATCACGGTGGCCCGCCCCGGCGTCATCCCCGCCCGGCTGGCGCCCGCGCCGACGCAGCCGCCGCTGATCCTGTCGGTGGGCATCCTGCATCCGCGCAAGGGCCATGACGTGCTGATCGGGGCGCTGGCCGGTTTGTCCGATCTGGACTGGCGCGCGGTGATCGTGGGCAATCCGTGGGACCGCGCCCATGCCGCCGCGCTGCGCGCGCTGCTGGCCGACAGCCCGGTGGCGGGGCGGATCACGCTGGCCGGGCTGGTGACGCAGGACCGGCTGGAAAGCCTCTATGCCGAGGCCACGGTCTTTGCCTTGGCCACCCGCTATGAGGGGCATGGCATCGTCTTTGACGAGGCGCTGTTGCGCGGGCTGCCGGTGGTGTCCTGCGCGACCGGGGCGGTGCCCGATACGGTGCCGGGTCCGGCGGGTCTGCTGGTGCCACCCGAGGATGCAGATGCCTTTGCGCAGGCCCTGCGCCGGATGCTGACCGACGTGCCCCTGCGCCATGCCTGCGCGCGTGCCGCCGCACAGGCGGGTGCGGCGCTGCCGGGATGGGATCACACGGCGCAGACGGCATCGCGCGTGCTGGCAGCGCTAGGCTGAAGGGTCCGAGATCAGCCGCAATTCGCGCATCAGATCGGGGTCGAGGATGTTGATCTCATCGGGCGGCGTGCGCAGGGCATAGCTCATCAGGCGCAGGTCGATGCCCATTTCCGACAGGTAATCCAGCACCCCCGCCTGCGAGCGTTGCAGATCGCGCACGGCCATGAAGGCGGGCAGGATCGTGTTCTGGCCGAAATAATGCTGATGCACGCCGACGACACCGCCATCGGCCACGCGACGCTCGGTCCCGCCCGCCAGCATATAGGGGCAGGCGGACAGGCAGACGCCGCCCGCCTCCACCTCGGTTGTGCGCCCGGTGCTGCGCAGGGTCCGGCCAATCGCCACCGCATCCGAGACCGAGCCGCCCGAACTGTCCAGCCGCACGCGCGTCTCGGTCGGGCGGGTCTGGTCCAGCCAGACCAGAAAGCGGTCGGCATCGCCCGGCGCGATCTGCCCGGTCACGGTGATCGCACCATCGGTCTGGGTGAATTCCAGCTGTTCGGGCATGGGCCGCATCGCCGGGCCGCCCGGCGCGCCGGGGCGCAGATCGGGGCGATAGGGCCGCACGCTTGGGCCTTGGGCGGGCGGCGCGAACATGTCCGGCGCAGCAGGGCCGGGTGCCCGCCACAGATCGAGGCCCACAATGGCAAAGCCCAGCAGCACCTGCGACAGCAGCACCGCCCGGATTGCGCGCTGCGGCGAGGAGAGGAAGCGCATGCCCTAGACCTCGGGCCGCGCGGGCGGTGGTTGTGGCAGGTCAGTTCCCTGCACGGGCGGCGCCACCGGCACAGGCGCGCGCAGCAGATCGGCTGCCGCCAGTGCGGCGCGCAATTCACCCACGGTCATGCGGTCATCGGTGCGGCCCTCGCCGCGCCCGCCCCGGATCGCCGCCTGCACCACCATGATGATGAAGACCAGCACCGCCGGCAGCAGGTCGATGGAAATCGCCCCCGCCCAGGCCGGCACGAAATTGCCCGCATAGACGATGACCGCATCCGCCGCCGACATCGGCGTGTAAAGCGCCTCGTCCGGCTGCGGCAGCGCCATCACCTCGGAGGCGGCGGCAGAGAGGGTCGAGGCCCGCTGCGCCACCAGCGTCAGCACCGAATTGATGGTGCTGGACTGGCCCGCCTGGATCTGCGCGGTGCGCCCGTCCAGTTCCGGCAGCACGACCGCATCCGACAGATCCAGCGCCGCGCGCAGCACCAAGGGCGCCGGGTTCAGCTGCCGCAACTGCGTGATCAGCCCGGCCAGCGCGACCGCATCCTCGGAAAAGCGGACGGTGCGGTCCTCCAGCCCCCCCGCCTCGACCGAGATCGAGCGCATCCGCGACAGGATCACATTGCCCTGCGCGAACTGATCCTCGATCGGGGCGGCGATGCCGTCCAGCTGGGTCTCCAGCGCCTGCAGCTCGGTGCCCTTCTGGGTCAGCACGCGAAAGA
>NZ_JBKBVD010000034.1:0-40724 GCF_046289755.1 Paracoccus sp. (in: a-proteobacteria)
TCATCCCCGCCTCGATGGGTCTGGCGCTGGCGATGGCGCTGCTGGTCAATGCCCGGATCGGGGGCAGGGCGCTGGTGCGGCTGGCCTATTTCACCCCCACCATCCTGCCGATGATCGCCGTGGCCAATATCTGGATGTTCTTCTATGCCCCCGATTACGGGCTGATCGACCAGATCCTGGGCCTGTTCGGTCTGGGCGGCAACAACCTGCTGGGCATGCCCGGAACCGCGCTCTGGGCGCTGATCGTCATCACCGTGTGGAAGCTGGCGGGGTTCTTCATGATCTTTTACCTCGCCGCCCTGCAACAGATCCCGCCCAGCCTGCTGGAGGCCGCCGCTTTGGAGGGCGCCAGCCCCGCCCAACGCCTGCGCCGGGTGATCCTGCCGCTGCTTATGCCCACCACGCTGTTCATCCTAATCAATGCGGTGATCGAGGCGTTCCGGCTGGTCGATCACGTCATCGCCCTGACCCGCGGCGGCCCCAACAACTCGACCCAGCTGCTGCTGCATTACATCTATCAGGTGGCGTTCAGCTATTGGGACACGGGCTATGCGGCGGCGCTCAGCGTGGTGCTGCTGGGGATGCTGGCGCTGATCGCGCTGATCCAGTTCGGCGTTCTGGACAAAAGGATCCACTACCGATGACCCGCCCCACCCTAAACCGCATCACCCTGAACCTGATCGCATGGGCGCTGGCCCTGCTGTGGATCCTGCCGCTGGTCTATGCGATCTGGACCGCGATCCATCCGCCGGTCTATGCCGCCAGCTTCGATCTGTTCGCGCCGCTGACGCTGGAGAACTTCATCCGCGTCTGGAACGCCGTGCCCTTCGACCGCTATTTCCTGAACACCGTGCTGCTGGTGGTCTTCGTCGTCGCCAGCCAGTTCGTGATCTGCACGCTGGCCGCCTATGCCTTTGCCGTCTTTCCGTTTCGCGGGTCCGAGTGGCTGTTCATGCTGGTGCTGGTGCAGATGATGGTCATGCCCGAGGTGCTGCTGGTGCGCAACTACGCCACGATTTCGCAGATGGGCCTCCTGGACACGATCCCCGCGATTGCGCTGCCCTATCTGGCCTCGGCCTTCGGCATCTTCCTGTTCCGGCAGGCGTTCAAAAGCGTGCCGAAAGAACTGGACGAGGCCGCCCGGATGGAGGGCGCGGGGCCGATGCAGGTGCTGTGGCGGGTCTATGTGCCCCTCGCGCGCCCCACCTATCTGGCTTACGGTCTGGTCATGGTCGCCTATCACTGGAACAACTTCCTGTGGCCGCTGATCATCACCAATTCCGCCACCACCCGCCCCATCACCGTCGGACTGCAGGTCTTTTCGACGGTCGAGCAGGGCATCGACTGGCCCACCATCACCGCCGCCACCCTGCTGTCGGTGGCACCCCTGCTGGTGGCCTTCCTGATCTTCCAACGCCAGTTCGTGCAAAGCTTCATGCGCGCGGGCATCAGATAAAAGGACCCCCGATGCGTATCGCCCATATCTCGGACCTGCACATCACCGCCGCGCCGGATGCGCCGGGCCTGACCCGGCCCGATGCGGTCAGCCGCGCCCGCGCGCTGATGGCGGACCTGTCCGCCTTTCCGGGTCTGGATCTGGTCGTCATCACCGGCGACACGGTCAACGACGCCCGCGCCGATGAATATGCGGTGCTGGCGGACGTGCTGGCGGCACTGACGGTGCCCTTCCTGATCGTCCCCGGCAATCATGACGACCGCGACCTGCTGCGCGCCTGCGTCCCCGACCGCCGCTATGCCGATCCTGACCTGCTGCACCATGTCTGGCAGCAGGACCATGTGCGCGTCATCGCGCTGGACAGCCTGTCGCCGGGCGAGGTCGGTGGCCGCATTCTGCCGCCGCAGCTGGACTGGCTGGAGACGCAGCTGGCCCGCCCCTTCGACGGACACACGCTGGTGGCGCTGCACCATCCGCCCTGCGCGGCCGGCATGGGCCGGCTGGACGGCCCGATCCTGATCGAGGGCGCGGGCGACCTGTCGGACCTGCTGGACGCAGAGCCCCGGCCCGCCACGATCCTGTGCGGCCACCTGCACCGCCCCTTCACCGCGCGGTTCGGCCATTCGATGGTTTGCGCGGCGACCAGCACCGCCTTCCAGTTCGCGCTGGACCTGGGCGCCCCGGACGAGCCGCCCACCGTTCCCGAGCCCTATCACTATGCCGTTCATCTTCTGAACGCGGACGGCGCCCACGTCATCCATCACCGCTTTCCCGACCTTTGATCCCGGAACCTGCATGTTCAATCTTCTGACGCCGCTTGCGCATGAGGCAGGCGATCTGGCCCTGACCCATTTCGGCCAACTCGACCACAGCGCGGTCAGCGCCAAAGGCCCGCTGGATCTGGTCACCATCGCCGACCGCGCCGTCGAGGCCCTCATCACCGCCCGCCTGCGCGCGGCCTTTCCCGATGATGGCATCCTGGGGGAAGAGGACGGCCTGACCCCCGGCCGATCAGGGCGCATCTGGGTCGTCGATCCGATCGACGGCACGTTCAACTTCGTGCGTGGCGGGCGGCAATGGGCGGTCTCTATCGGGCTGTGGCAGGACGGGCAGCCCGTGCTCGGCATCATCCATGCCCCGGCCCTTGGCCTGACCCTGACCGGCGGTGCGGGCCATGCCCCGCTGCTGAACGGCGCGCCCCTGCCGCCCCTTTCCCCCTATCTTCCCGACCGCGCGGCCGTAGGCGTGGGTCTGGGCCGCGCCATCCCGGCCCCCGAGCGGATCGAGATGCTGCGGTTTCTGACTGAAGACGCCGGGATCATGTTCCGCTGCTGCAATGCGTCAACCCTTTCGCTCATCGAGGTCGCCCTCGGTGAGGTCGATGGCCATGTCGGCTATGGTGAAAGCGCGTGGGACGTGATGGCCGCCTGGCCGGTCCTGATCGCACTTGGCGCCGTCTCGACGCTGGACTGGACCTCGACACCATTGACTGAAAAGCTGCGCTTTGTAATCGGAAAACCTGCGTTGGTGGACGCCTGCCGACCACTGATCAGCAAGCACACCGCCCCCTCCCCTTGAAGAGGTCCGGGGCTGTGGGCGGTGCCCTGCACCGTTCACGACAGCTGAGTCACCGGGTCTTGTTGGTGTATTCAGGCATCCGGCCCGGCTTGTCGATCTTTTGTGGATGAGCCTGATCTGCCAACCCCGGCAGAACGCCTGCATCGAGCGATACAACCGCACGGTTCGGCATGAATGGCGCGACCAAGACATCATCGACAGCATCGAGGAGGCGCAGGATCCCGCCACGCAATGGCTATGGACTTACAACAACGACCGCCCGAACAGGGGCATCGGCGGCATCACACCCGCCCGGACACTGAAGATGGACGCATGAGTTCTATTTCGGCACCCCGTCAGAAATGGGGGGATTGCCCAGTGATGAACCCGCTGCATCTGCTAGCCGCGCGGATCGTGAAAGCCACCTTCAGGGGTAACGACACCCGCTTGCCCGGCCAGAGGGCTTAATGCCGGGATGGGTGAAACGTCGTGGCCCCTTGCCGCCAGCGCGCGGATGATGTCGACTCCGGCATGGCTTTCGAGCTTCAGGCTATCGCGCTGATCCGAGAATGTGCGGCCAAGCAGAAAGCGCGGGGCCGAAAGGGCCGTGACCGGGTCCTGCCCGAAGTCCATCAGCAGCGTCAAAAGCATCGAGAGGGTCTGAGGTTGTCCATCCGCACCCTGCGTTCCATAGACAAATGCAGGCTTTCCGTCGCGCAGGGCGATGCCGGGATTGAGCGTGTAGAACGGCAGTTTCCCGGGGGCAAAGGCGTTCGGGTGGTGCCGATCTGGACTGAAGGCGGCCCCGCGGTTCTGCCAGATGATCCCTGTATCGCCCGCAACAACGCCGCTGCCCCAGTCGAAATAGGTGCTTTGCAGAACGCTTGCGGCGTTGCCCCGCTCGTCTATCGCTCCCAGAAAGACCGTGTCGCCATGCTGCCAGTCATGGGGCCATGCAAGCGCCCGATCCCGTGAAATGCGGGCGACTTGACGGTCCAGATGGTCATTGCCCAAAAGCCGGCCCGTCGGCACCGCAGCGCTGGCTGGATCGGCAATGACCCCACGATCGAGGAAGGCCTGCTTGACCGCCTCGACGCAGAGGTGAAAGTGGTCGGCGCCCCCGGGTTCAAGCTTTGACAGCTCAAAGCGGGACAGGATGCCCATGATCTGCAGCGTGGTCAGGCCTTGCGTCGGCGGCGGCGGCGCCAGCAGGCTGAAATCCCGATAGCGCAGCGAAAGCGGCACGTCCTCGCGCGTTCGGGTTTGCGCCAGATCGGCGGCGGACATGACTGCCCCGGCATCGCAGAGTGCCTCGACGATCCTGCGGGCCAGCCCGCCCGAATAGAATTCGCCCGGTCCGTTCTGCGCGATCATGTGCAGGCTGCGCGCCAGATCCGGCTGGCGCAGCAGATGCCCGGCAGGCAGGGCGCGGCCGTCCTGCACGAACAACCCCTCGAACCCGGGCCAGTGCGCAATGTCATCCGCGCGGAAACTGGCCCAGAATTCCTGAGAGGGGGTCACGGCGAACCCGTCGCGCGCCACGGCAAAGGCGGGTGCCAGCAAATCCTCCCACCGGCCCCGTCCGGCCAGGCGCTCGGCAGAATAGGCCAGCGCATGGCGCCAGCCATCGACAACCGCCGCGGTGGTCAGGATTGATCCCGGCCCCCTTTGCGGGAAGGGGGCCTTGGGCATGTCCCGGTCGATGGCCTGCCCGATTGCCAGAAACGCGCGCTGGTCCCCGTGCCGGTCGGCGACCAGCCAGACCGCATCGCCGCCCAGACCGCAGAAATGCGGGGTCACCACGGTCAGCATGGCGCCCGCGGCGATCATCGCCTCGGGGGCGGTGCCACCTGCGCGCAGCACCGCCATCCCGGCCTCGGTCGCAAGGGGGTGGGGGGTGGTGACTGCGCCGTTCATGAAGGTCTTTCGTCCAGCGAGGCGATGATGATGCGCACGACCTCGTCCCGTCGCGCCTTCAGGAAATCGGGCGCGCCAAGGTCGCGGCCCATGACCACGCCCATCGTGTGCCTGTTCGAGACGTGGATCGTGCAAAGCCCGAGGATCGACAGATACAAAAGCTGCGGCTCGCACCGCCGGGCGAATTCCCCGGCGGCGATCCCCCGGTCCAGAACCCCTCCGATCGCATCGAACAGCGCGACGGCGCGGGCATTCACCTGTTCCAGTGTGCGGGCGTGCTGGCCGTCGGCCATGTTCTCGACCCGCATCAGCCCCTGAAACTCGGGATTGTTCACCATGTAGTCAAAGGTGAAACGCACCAGTTCCGAGATCGCCTCGCGCGCGGGCAGCGCCCAGAAGGTCGCGTCGGCCTCGGCCTGACGCAACCTGTCATAGCTGCGATCGATGCAGGCGCGATAGAGGCCCAGCTTGCTGCCGAAGTAATGATAGATCATGCGCACGTTGCAGCCCGCGGACTCGACGATCCGCGAGATGCTGGCCCCCTGAAATCCATGCAGGACGAATTCGGTGGTGCCCGCCTCGATCAGGCGCCCGGCAACACCACCGGGCGAATCGTTGGCGACGGTATCAGCCGCGCTCTGCATCAAATTTCATCCCCGAATTGCGCGAAACCCGAGCAGTTCGACCATTCGTTAAGCGCGGGCTGCGGTTGGCAGGACATTACGGGCCTTTCATCGAGTTTCAGGGTTCTCAGATAGTAAGTAATCGTTCACTTACATTCTTACCAACACAAGCCGGCAAGGCAAGATCAAAGTGAATCCAAAGACCTGTCACCCCGACATGGCCCAACAGAGCGGACGAACATGAGAAAGACACTTCTACCTCTTCTTGCGACAGCGGCGATGACGGCCCCGGCCTCCGGTGTCCTTGCGCAGGACCCGACGAGCGCACGCGTGGCGGTGGCGATCACCGAGACGATCTCGGGCTATAACCCTTACAGCGATCCGGTCGTGCTTTTGTCCAGCGTCTGGTGCCAGATCTATGGCTGTATCACCCGCTATGATTTCGACAAGGGCGAGTTCGTGCCGTTTCTGGCGCAATCGGTCGAGTCGATCGACGAGCTGACGTGGGAGATCAGGCTGCCCGAAGGGCTGATCCGCCATAACGGCGACCCGGTCCTTGCCGAGGATATCGTGCATTCCATCGACTATCTGGGCAGCAATCCGGGGTCGGGCAAATCCTATCTGGTCGCAGGCTGGGAAACGGTCGAGGCGGTCGACGACCTGACGGTCCGCATCACGACGGCCACGCCGGACGCGACGCTGCGCGACAATCTGGCCGGTGTGGCCGTGACGTCCAAGGCGCTGTTCGACGAGATGGGCGACGCGATGTTCACCGACGCCCCCTATGGCGCCGGTCCCTACAAGCTGTCCGAGGTCAGCATTGGCCAGCATATCGTCATCGAACGCAATGACGGCCACCCGATGCTGTCGCCCGAAAACCCCGCGCAGATCATGTATCGCATCATGGCCGAGCCGGAACAGCGTGTCACCGCCCTGGCCAATAACGAGGTGCAGATCGCGCAGGGCGTGCCGCCGCAGTTGATGCAGCGGGTTGAGGATATGCCCCATGCCCGCATCGCCTCGACCAATTCCGTCGAAATGATGTTTCTGGCCATGTCTCCGGGCACGCCCCCCTGGGACCGGATCGAGGCGCGGCAGGCCGTGGCCCATGCCATCAACCGCGAGGCGATCGTGCGCGCGATCCTGCAAGGGCAGGCCAACCTGCTGGATGGTCCGGTCAGCGAAGGCCAGATCGGCTATGATCCGGGTTTCGCCAGTCCCTTCGACTATGACCCTGAAAAGGCCCGCGCGCTGCTGCAATCGGCGGGTCTGGAGGGTGTCGAGGTGACGCTGTCCACCCCGGTCGGCCGCTACACCGCCGATCGTCAGATCACCGAGGCGATGGTGCCCATGCTGGAGGCCGCAGGCTTTTCCGTCACGCTGGACACGCCGGAATGGGCGACCTTGTGGGCCAATGTGCAGCAGGGCAACGTCCCATTCTATTATATGGGGCGCGGGTCCATGATCGACCCGTCGCGGGCGCTGCACCAGTATTTCGCGACCGGCGGCTCGCCCCGGATCGGCTTTTCGGACCCGGACCTGGATGAAGTGTTGGCCGCAGAGCGGGCAGAGTTCGATCCCGCCGAACGCGCCCGCAAGATGCAGGCCGCCATCGCGCATCTGGTCGAAGAGGCGCCCGCCGCCTTCATGTGGCAGCATCAGATGGCGTGGGGCGTGTCGCATGACATCCGCTTTACGCCGCGCCCGGCCGATCAGGTGAATGGCTGGGAGATCTTCGTCAACTGACCCCCCTTCGGTCCGGGTCGCCGCAGTGGCCCGGACCGGAACAGGAGACATCCGATGCACCTTTATCTTTCCAAGCGCCTGCTGGGCGCGATCCCGGTTCTTGTCGTCGTGGCGGGGATTGTTTTCACCCTGATGCAGTTCGCGCCCGGCGATGCGGTCAGCATGCTGATCTCGGACGAGGCATCGGATGCCGACAAGGCCCGCATCCGCGAGGCATGGGGGCTGGACCGCCCGCCGGTGATCCAGTTTCTCAGTTTTCTGGGCAACGCGCTGACCGGCGATTTCGGCATGTCGTTCCGCTATCGCCAGCCGGTGATGGACATCGTGCTGGAACGCCTGCCCGCCACGATCGAGCTTGCGTTGGCCGCCACGCTGATTGCGGTTCTGGTGGGGATTCCGCTTGGCGTTCTGGCAGGCGCGCGGCCCGGATCGGTCTGGGACAGCATCGCCTCGACCTTCAGTTTCGCGGGCATTTCAATGCCGAATTTCTGGATGGGCATCCTGCTGATCCTGCTGTTTGCCGGGCACTGGCACATCCTGCCCTCGGGCGGGCGCGAGCCATGGGGGCTGGGGCTGGACCGGATCACCGGGTTTCTGCTGCTGGATGCGCTGTTGCAGGGCAGGGGCGATGCGTTCGTGGCGGCGCTGAAGCATCTGGCCCTGCCCGCCATCGTTCTGGGCACGAACATGATGGGCATCATCACGCAGCTGACCCGCGCATCGGTGCAAGAGGCGCTGCACGAGGATTTCGTGATGACCGCGCGCGCCAAGGGGCTCAGCGGCAGCCGTGTGCTGTGGCGGCATGCGTTCCGCAACGCCCTGATCGGGGTCGTGACCATCATCGGGCTGGAATTCGGCGCGCTGCTGTCGGGCGCGATGATCGTCGAGACGGTCTTTGCGTGGCCCGGTATCGGCAGCCTGCTGATTCAGGGAATTTCGTCGCGCGACTATCCACTGATCATCGGTCTGGTGCTGATCTACACCGGCATCTTCATTCTGGTGAACCTGCTGATCGACGTTCTCTACACCCTCATCGACCCCCGCATCAGGATCAACTGAGATGAGCACGACCACCCAGACCATTTCGCAGGGGTTCCGTGCCCGCTGGATGCGCTTTCGCAAGACCTATCGCCATCTGACCGGCTTCAAGGCGGGGTTCGGCATCACCACCGTGGCGATCCTGCTGGTGATGGGGCTGTTCAGCCCGTGGCTGGCGCCGCATTCGCCCAACCATCAGGATCTGATGGTTGCGATGCTGCCGCCCGACTGGACCGGCCCGCATGTGCTGGGCACCGATCATGTCGGGCGCGACATCCTCAGCCGGATCATCTATGGATCGCGGGTGTCGCTGATCATCGCGGGCGCGGTGGCGGTCTTTGCCAGCCTGACGGGCGTGTTCATGGGCGTCGTCGCGGGCTATTTCGGCGGTCGCATCGACGCCGCGATTCAGAAGCTGGTCGAGATCTTCTGGTCATTCCCGCCGCTGATGCTGGCGATCGCCATCGTGGCCTTTGTGGGCCAGGGCCTCAGCATCGTTATCATCGCCCTGACGGCGCAACGCTGGATCCCCTATTGCCGCGTCACACGGGCCGAGACGATGGCCCTGCGCGAACGCGAATTCATCCTGTCGGCGCGCACGCTTGGCGCCTCGGACGCGTTCATCATCCGCCACCACATCCTGCCCAATGTCATGCTGTCGATCATCGTGATGACCAGTTTCGCGATGGCAAATGCCATCATCGCGGAAAGCTCGCTCAGCTTTCTGGGGCTGGGCGTGCCGCCCGCCATCCCGACATGGGGCGGCATGCTGTCGGATGCACGGTCCTATATCTCGACCGCGTGGTGGATGGCGCTGTTTCCCGGCCTTGCGATCTTTGTGACCGTGCTGGGCATGAACCTGCTGGGTGATGCCCTGCGCAACCAGTTCGACCCGAAACTGAAATCCCACTGAGAGGAGACGACATGATCACCCGCACCAATCCCGCCACGATGGACGGCGCCAAACGCTCGCTGGTCTGCAAGACCGGCAACTGGACCCATTTCACCGGGCTGCAACCGCGCAATCTGGACGGCGACATCAAGGAACAGGCCCGCGACGTGGTCGACCAGCTGGAGCAGTTGCTGGCCGAGGCCGGGCTGACGCAGGCCGACCTGTTCACGGTGACGATCTGGCTCAAGGACATGCGCTATTTCTCGGGCCTGAATTCGGTCTGGAACGGCTGGGTCGATGCGGCCAATCCGCCGGCCCGCACCTGCGTGTCGGGCGAGCTGTATCGCCCCGACCTGCTGCTGGAGATCGTGGCCGTCGCCTGGCGCGAGGCTGCAGCATGAGCATTCAGAAAACCGGACGCATCGACAGCTGGGGCCCCAAGATCTTTCTGGGGTCGGCGGCGGGCGACATCGCCTCGGTCTGCCTGACGGCGCCCGACAAGGCGTGCGATTTCGTGGGGCAGACATGGGGCATTCTGGGCGTCATCGACGACCTTCTGGGCCAGATGGACAGCGACCGTGCCCGGCTGATCGGCGCGCAGGTGTGGCTGGCCGACATGGCCGACTGGCCCGCCTTTGTGCCGGTCTGGAATGACTGGGTCGGCGATGCCCATGCCCCCGGGCTGTCGGTGGTGCAAATGGCCGCCTCGCGCCGCGATTCCCTGCTTGAAATCCGTGTCTGGGCCGCGCGCCCTGCCGCCGCCTGACCTGAAAGGGGCCACCCATGAGCCTGCTGAGCATCCAGAACCTTGATGTGGCCTTTGGCGCGGACCGGACCCCGGTGGTCCGCGACGTCTCGCTGACGCTGGAACGGGGCGAGATCCTTGCGCTGGTGGGTGAATCCGGGTCTGGCAAGTCGGTCACGGTCAAGGCGATCATGCGCCTGATCGACCATCAGGGCGGCCATATCACCGGTGGGCGCATTCTGCTGAACACGCCCCGCCAGCCACCGCTGGATCTTGCCCGCCTGTCCGAGCGGCGCCTGCGTCGGGTGCGGGGTGCGCGGATCGCGATGATCTTTCAGGACCCGATGACATCGCTCAATCCGGTGATGACGGTGGGCGCGCAGCTGATCGAGGCGATCCGCCAACACCGCCCCCATGACGAGGGCACCGCAAAGGCGCGCGCCGTGGCGATGCTGGACAAGGTCCGCATGACCGACCCCTTGCGCCGGTTCGACCAGTTCCCGCACGAACTGTCGGGCGGCATGCGCCAGCGGGTGATGATCGCCATGGCGCTGGTGTGCGAGCCCGACATCCTGATCGCGGACGAGCCGACAACCGCGCTGGACGTGACCGTTCAGGCAGAGATCCTGCAGCTGATCCGCAGCCTGCAACAGCAGACCGGAATGGGCGTGCTGTTCATCACCCATGACATGGGCGTGGTGGCCGAGATTGCCGACCGGGTCGCGGTCATGCTGCGGGGCTGCATCGTCGAACAGGGCTGCGTGACGCAGGTCTTTGATGCGCCCGCGCATGAATACACCCGCAAGCTGCTGGATGCCGCGCCCCGGTTCCGTCAGCCCGATGCCGCCCGGCCCCCGGCGCCGCCGTCCGGCAAGGTGCCGGTGCTGTCGGTCAGCCATCTGACCACGCGCTTTGCCGTCCGCTCGGGCCTCTGGCGGCGGCACACCGCCAATCTTCACGCGGTCGAGGATGTCAGCTTTGATCTGCATCCCGGCGAGACGGTCGCGGTCATCGGGGAAAGCGGCTGCGGGAAATCTTCGCTTGCCAGGTCGTTGCTGCGGCTGGTGCCGACCGATGACGGGCGGGCGATGCTGGCGGGCAAGGATATTCTGGCGCTGAGCGGGCAGGCCCTGCGCACCGCACGCGACGACATCCAGATGGTGTTTCAGGACCCTTATGCCGCGCTGGACCCGCGCATGTCCGTGCGCCAGATCCTGACCGAGCCTTTGCGCATCAGGGGCCTGCACCGGACCGAGTGCGCCGGTGACACGGCTCTGGCCGCCCTGATCGCGCGGGTCGGCCTGCCCGGGGGCAGCCTTGATCGCTATCCGCATCAGTTCTCGGGCGGGCAGCGCCAGCGGATCTGCATCGCCCGCGCGCTGGTCGTGCGTCCCAAGGTGCTGATCGCGGACGAACCCGTCTCGGCGCTGGATGTCGCCGTGCAGGAACAGATCCTGACCCTGCTGGAACGGTTGAAGCGCGACGAGGATCTGGCGCTGCTGTTCATCTCGCATGACATGGCCGTGGTCGAACGGATCGCTGATCGAATTCTGGTCATGTATCGCGGCGTTATTGTCGAGCAGGGGCCGGTGCGCGAGGTTCTGATGCGCCCCGCCCACCCCTATACCAAACGATTGCTCGACGCGGTCCCCGTCGCACATCCCGGACAGCGGTTTCGCCGCACGATGCCCCCCATGTCGACCAGCGCACCCGTCTATCCTGTCGGCACGGTGTTGCCTTTGGCGGTCTGGGACCAGGTCTCTCCGGGACACCAGCTGCGAAAGGACGCCTGAAGTATGTCAAAGGCGCATTCTGTGCCTGTTCGGGGGATGGCCGCGGAAAGGTTGCACTCTTTCCGTGCGATCTTATCAATAGTGTAAGAACATCCCCCAGCCATCGCAGGCCACTTCATCGGGTTTCCAGTGCAACGGAGCCAGACGAAAGGCTACTCGTTCTTTCCTCTGCATCGTCGTCCCCCCGCTCTCGTCGATCCATGCTGAAAACTCCGCGAGCTGCGTGAACGACCGCTTTGGTCCGATTCTCTGTCATCGGACTGCGCCGTCGAGATTGATTGCAACGCCTATCCGGTGCCGTCGCGGCTGATCGCCTTCTTTCTGGCGTGCTTTGATCGTGATTTTCCGGGGGCTCGGGGTGGGACTTGCCTGAGTTAACTCCCCTGTGCGGTCACCAGAACTATTATATGCACAAATACAAGCTGCCTCCCAGCGGGTTAATTTTCAGAAATCCTGAGCTCATTTTCAATATACAAATTCAGATTTTAAACTGACGTCAATTTCCGGGTCATCCAGAGGAAATCGACTGTTGGCTCTGTGTGACTTAAGACCTTCTTTCAGGTCGGCGCCAAGGACCACCTCGCGGAGATGGTATCACGATCCATCTTCGTCGCCCGCCGAGTTTCATGATTTGCAATAAATATCAATATTTTATATAAATTCTCTGCATCTTTTGATGCGACCGCAGGGAACAAATCCAAAAAATCAGAACGAATTTTCGCTTTGTGGATCATTGTGCCGGGTTTAATGTGAAGATGTTCCATGAACTTGCGCATGCTCGGGGTCACTTGAAGCCATGCCTGGGTACGTGTGTCGTTAAGACCTGTGATTTGTTGAGTTCTGATGTGTTGAGTTCGGCCCCGAGGATTGTCTTTGTCCTGATGCTGCTTGTCTCTGTGTCCGTCGGGCCGGGTGCATCCGGGGCGTGGTCACAGGGATTTGGCCGCGGGGCCGCGCTGGACCCGGAGGTATATGCGTCAGTGCCCCGCACCGCGCCCCTGGCACGGGGCGATTACCTCAGCGCGCCGCCCGCAATGTCGCTGAAGGCCTTTGTTCCGCCAGTCGGGGATCAGGGCAGCCAAGGCAGCTGCGTCGGCTGGGCCACCGCCTACGCCGCGCGCACCCTGCTGAAGGCCAAGGAACTTGGGGTCGAAGATCGCTCCAACCTGAGCCGGATCGTCTTGTCACCCTCTTACGTCTTCAACCAGATCGCGCTGGCCGGTTGCGACGGATCGTATGTGCCCGACGCCCTGGAACTGATCCGCGACCAGGGCGTCGCGCCGCTGAGCGAGTTTGGCTATAATGTCGACGTCTGTTCCGCCCAACCATCCCAGATGCTGCGCTCGAGTGCTGGCGCCCATCGCATCAAGGGGTTCGCGCGGTTGTGGGGCGAAAGCGCGCGCAACAAGCATGTCGCGGTGCGTCGCGCCCTTGCAAATGGCAATCCGGTTGTCATCGGTATGGCGGTGGGGAACAGCTTTCAGTCTTACGGGGGGCAGGGCGTGTGGCGGCCATCCCAGACGGATCTGGGCCATCTGAATGACCTTGACCGCGCTTTCGCCAGCGGCGCGCTGGGCGGCCATGCCATGACGGTCGTCGGCTATGATGATCTGCACGAGGGCGGCGCGTTCGAGATCGTGAATTCATGGGGTAGCGGCTGGGGCAATGGCGGGTTTTTCTGGATCAGCTATGACATGTTCAATGCGGTGACCTTCGAGGGATACGAGATCCTTCCCTTCGACCCGCCGCCCCCGCCGCGCGTGGTCGACATGGGCGGCATGGCACGGTTCATCCATATCTCGGGCGAGCAGATCGGCGCGCGCCGCACCGCTGCGGGCTATCATCTGGACCGGCCCCTGCCGTCCGGCACCCGGTTCCGGGTCGAAGCCGCCAGTGACCGGACCGGCTATCTGTATGTGATCGGGGGCGATGCCACCGGCGATTATGTGCTGCTCTATCCGCGTGGCGACGCGGTCGCGCCCTTCGCCCATCAGGGGGCGACATTGCTGCTGCCGGGTCCGACCGAGCAGCATTTCACGCGGCTGAACGACACGATCGGCACCGATTACTACATCCTTCTCTTTGCGCAGAGCCCGCTGGACCCCGACCAACTGGCCGAACGTATGGCGACCGGGTCCGGCACGGTCATGGAGCGGTTGCACGCAGGTCTGGGCGGCAGGCTAGTCGCAGCGGGGGAGATGGAGTTCGACGCCACCACCCCCGGGTTCGAGGCCGCCAGCGGCGATGCCGATGTCGCCGCGATGGTGGTCAGTCTGGATCACGTTGCCGCGATTCCGGGCGACGGGGACAGCACCCCGCCTCTGATCGTTCTGACCACTCCCACCCCCGAAGCATTTGACGACACCGATGCGCCAATCCCGGTTCGCAGCCGCTTTTTCCAGATCGACGGCGCGGCGCAGGATGACTCGGAGATTGCCGGGCTCAGCGTGACCGGGGCCTTGTCCAGCCAGTATTCGTCGCGCGGCCCCTTCCGTGCCCAGATCGAGCTTCCCGAAGGGCCCGGCCCGCACCCGGTCACGATCGAAACCCGCGATGCCGCCGGCAACATGGCGCGGCGCACCGTGCAGTTCTACCTGAGCCATGACTGATGAACGCAGCCGAAGGAGAGCCTCGTGATCCGCGCAGCCCTGTTCAATCTTGTCTTGCTTGCCACGTTGTCGTTTGGGGGCACGGCGCAGGCGCTTGACTGCCGGTTTTGCGAGGGCAAACCCCTGCCCGACCTGCTTGAGCTGTCGGTGTCCATGAACAGTGCGGCGTTGCGTGCGCAAATCCGCGCGTGGATTGCCGAAAAGTACCCTGAAACCGCTGCCGGACATGTGGCGCGCGCCTGGGTTCTGGACGGGCGCCAGGGACCCCTTGAAGATGTGGCCGCCCTGTATCGCGAAGGGATCCGCCGCGACCCCGGGCTTGGGCTGGGCTATACCAACCTCGCCCATGTCCTCGAGCGGATGGAAAAAATGGACGAGGCCGCAGAGCTTTACCTGCAAGGGGCCGCCGTCTGGCCACAGCACCCGTTCTTTGTCCAATACGCGTATTACACGGTAAAGAACACCAAGGGACGGGACGCCGCGCAGCAGATGCTGCGGCAGGCGGAGCAGGACGGCCTGTCCGAGGACTGGACGTTTGATTATGTGCGCGGCGTCGTCGCGCGCGATGACGGCGATCTGACCCGCGCGGATCAGTATTTCACGCAGGCGCTGGCCAGAAGCGATCACCACGACGCGCTGACGGGCTGGCTGGACAACCGTCTGCAACTGCTGGCCGGGCAGCGCGCCAGCCGCGATGCGCGGATCGCCGTGATCCTGGAGGCGATCGGGTGGGCGCGCAATGCCCGCAGTGAGCCCGCGTTGCGCCATGCGGCCATGGTTCTTTCGAATGATTTTGACCTGAACCGCGATGCGCACAACCTGATGGTCGAAGCCTATGACATTGCCCCGACCCCCGAAGCGGTCGAGGGCGCCTTCGGGACGATCGGCAATGACGATTTCGCGGCCGGGCTGGCGATTCTGGAACGGGGCCTGCGCGATCTTCCCGACAATTTCCGTGTGCTCACCACTGCGGTCTGGGCCTACAGGGATTTCCAGCTGGACCCGCAAAAGGCAGAGGATTTCGGCCAACGCGCGATCGCCAACGCCCCCACGCAGACCGAGCTGGACACGGCCATTCAGGTCTACAGCGGGTTCACCATGGAAGCCGCCCTGCATGACCGTGCCGTGCCGGTCTTCGAACGCCACCTGACCGAAACGACCGGGGACAGCCAACGCAACATTCTGGGCCATTATCTGGATAACCGTGTGCATGCGGGCGATTTCGCGCAGGCCAGCCGCCTGTTGGAGCGCGCGGCCCGGATGGGTGGGTTTTCGGACACGTGGCTGGCCGCGCGCGCGAACCGCATCAGCAATGCCCTGCGCCTGTCCGGCCAGCGCGACCAGTTCTATGCCGAAAACCCGTTCCTGCAGGACTGGGAGGTGCGCTTTGGTGACAGCCTGCGCGTGACGGTCGAATTCGCCACCGGCAAGGCCGAGATCCAGCCGGGCGGCTTCGGGGTTCTGGACGGCGCGGCTCAGGCGCTGAACGCGCCCGGTGCGGACAATTATGTCTTTCTGATCGAAGGGCACACCGACAGCACCGGCACGGACGCCGTCAACCTGCCGCTCAGCCATGCGCGTGCCGATGCAATCAGAGAGCATTTCATCCGCCGCGCCGCGATCGCGCCCGAACGGCTGCAGACCGTGGGCCATGGTCCGCGCATTCCGCTGGCCACCAACGCGACCGAAAGCGGCAAGCAGACGAACCGCCGGGTCGAGATCCGGCCCTATGGCAATATCACGGCCCCGCGCATTGCAACATCGGGCTGGCTGCAGGCCGAAGGGCTGGCGCTGACCCCTGATGGCCGCTACGCGGTCACCGGCCACACCCCCGCACAGGTCTGGGATCTGGAACGTATGGTGCGGGTGCATCAACTGCCGGTGGGCGGAACCGGGCGCCAGATCTCGCCCAATGGGCGCTATATCGCGGTCAAATCCTCTTTCCTGGGGGTCACGGGGGTCACCGACAACGCGCTTCTGATCTATGATCTGCGTACCGGGCTGCTGCACAGTCAGCTTCCCAATACCAGCAGACTGGACGAATTGGCCTGGTCTCCGTTTTCCGACGCCGTGGCCTATACCGATGTGAATGGGTTTGTGCGCATTTATGACCTGTCCACGCGCCGCATCCGGGCCGTGGCCAAGATGGGCACGATCCGCGGCAGCGAGGGGCTGGCCTGGACTGCGGACGGGGCGCATATCGTGACCAAGGCGCCGCGCACAAATGATGCCATCGTGCGCGATGCCAACAGCTTGCAGCCCCTGCAAACGCTGTCAAATGCGGGCTGGGTGCATTCCATGGTCAGCACGTTCGACGGCGCCTATCTGGTCGCCATGAACAACAGCTATGAACTGGTGGTCTGGCGCAGTTCTGACTGGGCCGAGGTTGCGCGCCATCGGATGCCCGCCATGACCTTTGGCCTTGTGGCGCACCCGACCCAGCAGCAGGTCATGATCGTGGATGCCTTCACCAATGCCATGCGGCTGGCGCTGGTCGATGTGCCAAGCGGTGAGGTTCTGGCCAGTCTGACCCGTCCGGACGGGGACCGCGACACGCTTCTGAATGGCGGCTTCACCCCTGACGGGGCCAGTTTCGTGACGGTTCTTGAGGATCAGATCGCCTATCTGGACACCCGCAACCTGCAGGTGGACCGCCGCCTGTCCGGGAATGCGCGCGAGGGGCTGGGCCTGACGATGGTGCCGTCGCAGGATCTGGTGATGACGCGCGATGCCGCAGGCACCGATGTCTGGAATGTCACGACCGGCCGCCGGGTCCATCGCATCGACGGCGAGGTCGCGTTCGCCTGGCAGCCCCTGTCGCCGGACGGCACCGTTCTGTTCACCTTTGACAAGCAAGGGCAGATGCACCGGTTCGACGCGGCCAGCTTCCGCAGTGAAACGGTTCTGCAGCTGGACGGTGAGCCCTACAGCATGTCCGAAAACGCCACCCATATCGCGCTGGGAAGCATTCCGTCCGGCAACGGGCCCTTCACCTCTCCAGGCGCCACGATCCATGTGATCGAGAAAGCGACCCTCCGGACGGTCATGCGCAAAAGCTTTGATCTCGTGTCCGAGCCCACGACCTTTCCCGACATCTATGCCCCAAGGGTCCATGTGAAGCTGGCCGATAACGGAATGGTCGCGGTCACGTCGTCCTGGGTTGCCGGTTTCAGGAACGGTCGCACAGAGGGCCGGGTGGTCACCATCTATGACCCGGACCAGGACCGCGAAGTGACCAGCTTTCAAACCGAGAACCGCTATTTTGACATGGAATGGACCGAAGGCGGCACCCATCTGAAGTTTCGCGGGCGGGGGCTGTGGTCCCTGCACGATCCGGCCAACGGGCGCGTGACCGGCACCGAAACGCCGGACCCGGCCTACCGGATTGCCTTGCAGGACGGTCGAACGCTGGAATGGTTCTGGGACCATGTCATGCTGGACGGCCGCGAGATCAGCTTTCCCTATAACCTGCGCCACCTTGAGGTGAATGAGGCCCGAAACCTGGCCATCGGCCTGACCACGGGCAACGAGCTGGTGTTCATTGACCTGAACACCATGCAGCAGGCCCTGACCATCGCAGCACATGCAAATGAGGAATGGATCGCCTTTACCCCGGACGGGCGCTACACGGCATCGCTGAATGGCACCGGGTCCGTGTACTGGTCGCTGGGTGACAATTACCTGCCATTCGCCGCGCTTTCCGAACAATACGAACGCCCCGGCCTGATCCGCGACCTGCTGGACGCAATTGCCCGCGGTGCGGACCTGCCCAGGGATGGTCCGAATGTCGAGGCGGATGTGTTCGATGCGCCGTACAAGGTCCGGCTGGTGTCGGACGCACAGGTCAGGACAACCGACGACACATTCATGCTGGAACTGGAAGTTCAGAAGGACAGCGCTGATCTGGCCGATCCCGAAATCGAATACACGCTGAACGGACGGCGCGTGCTGAAGTCGCGCGGCTTCGAGGAGGAGGCGGTTTTCGATAGTCTGGAAATCCTTGGCCTGAAACGGCGCTTTGACCTTGCTCCGGGTCCCAACGTGATTGAGGCATCGCTTGTCTGGCGCGACGCCCGCATTCAGACCCAGACGATCCGGATCCTGCGCGAAGGCGGCCAGACGCGTGATGAACAACCCGCAGGCCGGACGCTGTGGTTCTTTGGGGTCGGGGTGTCGGACTATGAGCGCCCAAGCCAGAACCTGAATTTTGCCCATAAGGACGCAATTGAACTCGCGCGGTTGATGGCGGCGCAACAGGGCCGGTTGTTCCGCCGCGTCGAGAGCATGGTGCTGACCGACGCCGAGGCGACGGAACGCAATGTTCGCGTGCAGATGAATGAATTCCTCGGGCAGGCTGGCAAGGATGATGTCATCGTACTGTTTCTGGCCGGGCACGGTGTCGTGGACGAAGAACAGCAGCTCTATTTCATGACGCACGAGGGCGATTTGCAAAGACCCTATACCGGGATGAGCGTGGACCGGTTCCGCAGCTTCCTGGAAAACCGGCCGTTGAACCAGAATGCCCTCCTGTTGCTCGACATCTGCCATTCCGGCGCAGGCGATACGCGGGTCGTGGCGGATGACGCCGTGCAGAGCCTGACGCGCGGGACGGGGGCGGTGGTCTTCGCATCGTCCTCGGGGTCAGAGCTGAGCTTTGAGGATGACAGCTTCGGCGGCGGGCATGGCGCCTTCACGGCGGCGCTGCTGGAAGGGCTGGGTGGTCTGGCTGACACGCGTGTGGGCAATCGCGACGGGTTCAATTCGTTGCAAGAGATCGTCCTGTTCACCTCATCACGGGTGCCCGAGCTGACCGAAGGCCGGCAGCGCCCGCAGATCCCGCAACTTGCCCTCAGCGTGGACTACCGGCTCAGCGTGGCGCCCAACTGAACCACGGGCAGACCCGACGTCGCGGGTTCGGTCGCAAGCTCGTGTCCACTCTGGCAAAGCTGGCGCCGATCAGGCGCATGGTAAGGGCCGGACCTTGGCCCGTTGAGGGGGGAATGCGCCGCGCGACAGTGATGGCCACGCGATTGCAGGGCGTGGACCGGTCACGGCGCGGCAGCGCTGGATCCATGTCAGGATATCAGACCGATGCGGCGACGGATCGCCTCGTCCCTGAGGGAAACCTCGGCCCCCAGAAACGCGTCGCCATCCGGCCCGCACAGCCAGACAAGTGCCCGTGCCGGCCATTCGGGCGGGATATGGACCGACCAGTCCAGTTGGCTGACCGGGTTGATGCCGCTGCTGCGGATCGCCGCCTGCATGTCCGTCGCAACCGTGCCCGGCGACAGGCTGATTGCACGGATCCCATCCGCGCGGGCCTCGTGATCCAGCGCGCGGGTCAGCATGCAGGCGCCTGCCTTGCTTGCGCAATACGCGCTCCAACCCTGTTGCGGCGCATGGGCGGCGCCCGAGCCGACGGTGAGAACCGTGCCACCGCCAATTGCGCGCATCACCGGCAATGCAGCCCGCATGCCGTGAAAAACGCCCTTCAGATTGATGTCGATCGCCTGCCCCCACGCGTCTGGATCCGCCGTGGCCAGACCGGCGATGGGACCGATGACGCCGGCGTTGTTCACCAGCACATCCAGCCGCCCCGCACGGTCGTTCAGCGTCGCCACGGCGCGCTCCATGTCGTCGGCGCGGGCGACATCGCCGGACAGGGCGACGCCGCCGATCTCTGCTGCAAGGTCTTTGACGGCGGCCTCGTTCCGGGCCATCACGCCCACCAGCGCGCCTGCGTCTGCAAAGGCCCGCGCTGTGGCGGCGCCGATGCCACGGCTGGCGCCGGTGACAAGGACCACCTTGCCTGCAAAATCAACCATCCTTGCCTCCCTGCGGTGAACATCAGACCAAAGCAGGCCTGTCCGGATATGGCGGGGCGGTATTGCCCGTAGCCCTGCTTATACAAATCTGATTGCGATCAGGTCCATGGGCTGCCCGATCAGAACCGGGCTGGCCCGGGCCTGACGGGGTCAGCGCCGTGAGGCCGACCGCAATGGCCCCTCAGTCGCGATCCGGGCTGGACCTGCCGCGCCGGGCCGGGGGGTCAAGCAGGCGCACCTCGCGCTGAGGAAAGGGAATGGTGACTCCGTTTGCCTTGAACCTGTCCCACAATGCCAGAAACACCTTGCCGCGAATATTGGTCAGGCCGCCCGTCGGGTCTTTGATCCAGAAGCGCAGCACGTAATCAATGCTGGAATCCCCGAACCCGACGATGTGGCAGACAGGCGGTCGCGTGCTCAACACCCGTTCGTCGGTCAAGGCGGCCTCGGTGGCGATCTTTCGTACCAGATGCGGATCGTCGGCATAGGACGCGCCGAAGTTGATATCGAGACGCACGAACTCATCGGAATGCGACCAGTTGACGACCTGCCCTGTGATCAGATCCTCGTTCGGGATCAGGTATTCGCGCCCGTCGCGCGTCGAGATCGAGGCATAGCGCGCGCCAAGCTGGTTGATCCAGCCAAAGGTCTCGCCGATCGAGATCACGTCGCCGGGCTTGATCGACTTGTCCATCAGGATGATTACACCGGACACCAGATTTGACACGACCTTCTGCAGGCCAAAGCCGATCCCCAGACCGATCGCGCCTGACAGAAAGGCCAGCGCGGTCAGATCGACGCCGATTGCGCGCAGGCCGATGAGGAAAGCGGTGATGAACATGGCCGTCTGCAGCAGCTTGACCGCCAGCACGCGCATCGAGGGGGTCAGGTCTTCGCTGGCCGCGATCCGGGCGGACAGCCAGCGCGCAGCAAATTTCGCGACCAGAAAGAAGACCGCAAGCGTGGCGACCATCTGCACCACCATCAGGACCGATATGCGGACTTCGCCCATTTCGATGGCCAGACGGTCCAGAAGCCGTGCCACATTGTCGGTCAGGTCCAGAACGCGCAGCGTGACCCAGATCAGCGCGCCCCACCTCACCGTCTTTCGCAAGAGCGGATTCAGGATCAGCCGCGTGGTGAACACGATGATCAGCCAGGCAAGCGCCAGATTTGACAGCAGGACCAGCAGATAGGACCTGCTGGGCCAGGTCACCTCCTGCATGACCACCACAGTCAGCCATATGAGGATCACGAACAGGATGCCGCGCAGGCGCCGGTGTACCAGAACCAGAAGCCGCATCCGCCACATCGGCCAGCCCTCGCGGGCGTGCATCCAGTCGTGAAGGCGGGGCGCCAGAACCATCCGCAGCCCGTGGGCCAGCACAAAGAGCATCAGGGCAATGGCGATCTGATAGGTGTTCCATGGCCGCAGCAGGCTTGCCATGAAGGCGTCGGCCAGTTGCGCAATGCTTTGACCCAGCGCGGCCAGTTCGCTTGCCAGCGTTTGATCTGTCTCGCGCTCCATCCCTCTCCCGCCTTTGCCCCCGCAGGCGGGGCCTCGGATCAGACTGACGCAGTTGGCCGGGTCAGGCAAGCAGGCTGGCAAGACCCCGTCCTGAGCCTGGCTGCTGGCCGATCCGTGGGTCCGGTGTCACGCGGTGGCGGTGATCAGGGCCGGGCCGTGACGATCCGCGTGTCCCAGCCCTGACACAGCCGCGTCAGGTCCGGTGGCAGCGCACGGTCGGTGAAAATGCAGTCAAGCTCGGCAAGCGAGGCAATGCGGGCGGGGGCGCTGCGCTTCAGCTTGGAGTGGTCGGTGACCAGAAAGGTCCGCCGCGACTGGCGCAGAATGGTCTGGCTGACGCCGACCTCCTGTATATCGAAATCCAGCAGATCGCCGTCGGGGTCCAGCGCCGAGCAACCGATCACGGCCAGATCGAATTTGAACTGCCGGATCGTCTCGGCGGCCAGCGTGCCGACAAGGCCGCCATCGGCGCGGCGCAGATTGCCGCCGGTCACGATCACCTCGCATTCGGGATTGGCGGCGAGGATATTGGCCACGTTCATATTGTTGGTGACAACCAGCATGTTGCGATGGCCCAGCAACTCGCGCGCCACGGCCTCGGTGCTGGTGCCGATATTGAGGAAAAGCGAGATGTTCTCCGGCACTTCGGCGGCGCAGGCCCGCGCGATCGCGGTCTTGGCCTCGTGGTTCAGCGCGCGCCGTTCCTCATAGCCGATATTGCTGACGCCCGAGGGCAGGATGGCGCCGCCATGCACACGTTCCAGCCGCCCGGCATCGGCCAGTTCGGTCAGGTCGCGGCGGATCGTCTGCAGGGTGACGCCGAAATGCTGCGCCAGTGCTTCGACAGTGACTTTGCCGTCGCGGCGGGCGATCTCAAGGATTTCGGGCTGGCGGAAGGTCTGTGACATGCGGGCTCCGGTGGAATGACCTGATGTCGCATGCTCGAATCTGCGAATCAAGATGTTCGTATTCTTGCGGTTCTGTCTGATCAGCAGATTTGTGGTGCCTGGCGGGCGCGGGTCTCTGGTCCGAAAGGGCGTCAGGGACCGGAGGCGGCATGGATCAGGATCGGTAACCCACTGAATTATCACAACACCTAAAAAAGAAAGGAAACGAATACAAAATCCTTTCTTTTTGGTGCGACCTGCGGCAAGGTTCTGACAGTTCAGGAGTGCCAGAGGAGGCCCGCATGACCGCAGATGCAGCACAGGAGACGGTCGACCTGTTCGTGATCGGCGGCGGCATCAATGGCTGCGGCATTGCCCGTGACGCCGCAGGGCGGGGCCTGTCGGTGCGGCTGGCCGAGATGGGCGATCTGGCGCAGGCGACCTCCAGCGCCTCGACCAAGCTGTTTCATGGCGGGCTGCGCTATCTGGAATATTTCGAATTCCGGCTGGTCCGCGAGGCGCTGGTCGAACGTGAGATCCTGCTGCGCGCCATGCCGCATATCAGCTGGCCGATGCGCTTTGTTCTGCCCTATCACCCTGATATGCGGTTTGAATCCGACACGCCGACCTCGAAGATCATGGGGCTGGTGATGCCCTGGATGCGGGGGCGGCGCCCGGCCTGGCTGATCCGTCTGGGGCTGTTTCTCTATGACAATCTGGGCGGTCGCAAGATCCTGCCCGGCACCGCGACCCTGTCGCTGGAGGGCACACCCGAAGGCGCCCCCCTGCAGGACCGCTTTCGCCGTGCCTTCGAGTATTCCGACTGCTGGGTCGAGGATTCGCGCCTTGTGGTGCTGAACGCCCGCGATGCCGAGGCGCGGGGCGCGCAGATCATGACCCGCACAAAGGTTCTGTCCGCCGAGCGTGAAAACGAACATTGGCGCGTGACGACGCAGGATGCCGGGACCGGCGAGACGCGCATCCATCTGGCGCGGGTTCTGGTGAATGCCGGTGGCCCTTGGGTCGGTGAGATCATCCAGTCGCGGATCCGCCTGAACTCGACCGAGGGCGTGCGGCTGGTGCGCGGCAGCCATATCGTGACGCGCAGGCTGTATGATCACGACAAATGCTATTTCTTTCAGGGCACCGATGGCCGGATCATCTTTGCGATCCCCTATGAGGGCGATTTCACCCTGATCGGCACCACCGACGCCGAACACGAGGACCCCTCGCAGGCGCCTGAATGCACGCCCGGGGAACGCGATTATCTGCTGAATTTCGCCAGCCAGTATTTCCGCCAGCCGGTCACCGCCGGGGATGTGGTCTGGTCCTATTCCGGCGTCCGCCCGCTGTATGATGACGGCGCCCAGAGCGCGACGGCGGCGACGCGGGACTATACGCTCAAGGTCGATCAGACGGGCGGCGCGCCGGTGCTGAACGTCTTTGGCGGCAAGATCACCACCTATCGGCGGCTGGCGGAATCGGCGCTGGACAAGATCGCGCCGTTCTTTCCGGGCCTGCCGGGCGCCTGGACCAAAGGCGCGGCGCTGCCGGGCGGGGATTTTCCGGTCGATGGCGTGCCCGCGCTGATTGCGGATCTGCGCGCGGCGCATCCGTTTCTGGACGCGCGTTGGGCGCAGCGGCTGGTGCGGGCCTATGGGCGCGATGCGGCGCAGGTGCTGACCGGCGCAGATGCGCCCGGTGATCCGGGCCGCGATTTCGGCGCGACTTTGACCGAAGCCGAGGTAATCTGGCTGATGGACCATGAATATGCCCGCAGCGCCGAGGACATCGTCTGGCGCCGCAGCAAGCTGGGACTGCGGCTGAGTGCCGCGCAGATCGGCGAACTGGACGACTGGATGCGCGCCCGAAGGGGCGGTGCCGCGGCTGCCGCCGAATAGCGGCCACCGAAGGGGAGGGGGAACGACATGACATTGGAATTGCAGGGCGTCAGCAAGATCGTCGAGGGGCAGGTGCATATCCACCCCACCGATCTGCGGCTGGAAAAGGGCACGATGAACGTGCTGCTGGGGCCGACTTTGTCGGGCAAGACCTCGCTCATGCGGCTGATGGCGGGGCTGGACCGGCCCGCGCAGGGCCGCGTGATCTGGCAGGGGCAGGATGTGACCGGCATGCGGGTGCAGGACCGGCAGGTGGCGATGGTCTATCAGCAGTTCGTCAACTATCCGGCGATGACGGTGTTCGAGAACATCGCCTCGCCCCTGCGGCTGATGGGCGTGGATCGTGCCGAAATCGACCGCCGCGTCCGGGAAACCGCCGATATGATGCGCCTGAGCCCGATGCTGGACCGGCGCCCGCTGGAGCTGTCGGGCGGGCAGCAGCAGCGCTGCGCGCTGGCCCGCGCGCTGGTCAAGAATGCCGGCCTCGTGCTGCTGGACGAGCCGCTGGCGAACCTCGATTACAAGCTGCGCGAAGAGTTGCGGATCGAGATCCCGCGCATCTTCGAGGCCTCGGGCGCGATCTTTGTCTATGCCACGACCGAACCCGAAGAGGCGTTGTTGCTGGGCGGCAATACCGCCACCCTGTGGGAGGGGCGGGTGACGCAGTTCGGCCTGACGCCACAGGTCTATCGCCAGCCGGTCGATGCGACCACGGCGCGCGTCTTCAGCGATCCGCCGATGAATTTCCTGCCCGTCACCCTGTCGGCGGGCGCCCTGACCTATGGCGACACGCGCGCGCCCGCCGGGCCGCTGGCCGGGCTGGCCGACGGGCGCTATCTGGCCGGGTTCCGGCCCAATCACCTGTATCTGCGCCAGCCATCGGCCGAGGCGCTGCGCTTTGACACGCGGCTGGTGGTGACCGAACTGACCGGCTCCGAGACCTTCGTGCATCTGGATCACCACGGCACCAGATGGGTGGGGCTGATCCACGGCATCCACGATCTGGCGCTTGGCCAGCCGCTGCCGGTCTGGCTCGAGCCGCGCCACATCTATGTCTTTGGCGAGGATGGCCGTCTGGTCACCGCCGCCGCCTATGCCGCAGCCGCGTAACGGAGGGGACGATGGCCAAGATCACGCTGGACAACCTGGCGCATTCCTATCTGCCCCAGCCCAAGGGCCCGGACGATTATGCGCTGAAGGAACTGAACCACGACTGGGAGGACGGCGCCGCCTATGCGCTGCTGGGCGCCTCCGGTTGCGGAAAATCGACGCTGCTCAATATCATCTCGGGGCTGCTGGTGCCCTCACAGGGGCGCATCCTGTTCGACGGGCAGGACGTGACCCGCGCGCCCACGGCGGAACGCAATATCGCGCAGGTGTTCCAGTTCCCGGTCGTCTACGACACCATGACCGTGCGCGACAACCTGGCCTTCCCGCTGCGCAACCGGGGCCGCCCCGAGGCCTATGTCGCCGAGCGGGTGGCCGAGATCGCCGCCATGATCGGGATGGAGCATATGCTCGACCGCAAGGCGCGCGGGCTGACGGCGGATGCGAAACAGAAGATCAGCCTTGGTCGCGGCATGGTGCGCAAAGACGTGAACGCGCTGCTGTTCGACGAGCCGCTGACCGTGATCGACCCGCATATGAAGTGGGAACTGCGCACGCAGCTGAAAAAGCTGCACCACGATTTCGGCCATACCATGATCTATGTGACCCATGACCAGACCGAGGCGCTGACCTTCGCCGACAAGGTGGTGGTCATGTATGACGGCCGCGTCGTGCAGATCGGCACGCCCGAAGAGCTGTTCGACCGGCCCGAACATACGTTCGTGGGCTATTTCATCGGCTCGCCCGGCATGAACCTGCTGCCCGCCGAAATCATGGGGCGCGAGGCGCGGATTCCCGGCGGTGTCACGCCTCTGGCGGGCGATTATCGCGCGCTGTCGGGCAAGGTCCAGATCGGGGTGCGCCCCGAACATCTGCGCCTGTCGGAAGATGACGGCCTGCCCGTGACCATCCGCCGGATCGAGGATGTGGGCCGTCACCGCATCATCCGGGCCGAGCTGCAGGGCCACGACATCAATATCATCGCGCCAGAGGATCAGGCGATCGGCGAGGCCATGCGCCGCGTCGTGATCGACCCCGCACGGGTCAATGTCTACGCCGACGACTGGCGCGTCAGCGCCGCCTGAGGGCGCGCGAAGGGAGGGGGAAAAACGTGGAAAAGACCGTCAATCACAAGGCATGGTTTCTGGTTCTGCCGGTGCTGGTTCTGGTCGCATTCTCGGCGGTGATCCCGCTGATGACGGTGGTGAACTACGCCTTTCAGGACACGTTCGGAAACAATGTCTTTTTCTGGGAGGGGCTGGGCTGGTTCGAACAACTGCTGCATTCCGACCGGATGTGGAGCGCGCTGTGGCGCCAGCTGGCCTTCTCGGGGATCATTATCGCCATCGAGATTCCGCTTGGCATCCTGATCGCGCTGAACATGCCGAAACGCGGGGTCTGGGCCAGCATCGTGCTGGTGCTGATGTCGCTGCCGCTGCTGATCCCGTGGAATGTGGTGGGCACGATCTGGCAGATCTTTGGCCGCGTCGATATCGGGCTGCTGGGCTATACGCTGAACGCGCTGGGAATCGACTATAACTATACCCAGAACACGGTTCATGCCTGGGCCACGGTGATCGTGATGGATGTGTGGCACTGGACCTCGCTGGTCGCACTGCTGGCCTATGCCGGGCTGCAATCCATCCCCGACGCCTATTATCAGGCGGCGCGCATTGATCAGGCCAGCCGCTGGAAGGTGTTCCGCTATATCGAGCTGCCCAAGATGGCGGGCGTGCTGATGATCGCGGTGCTGCTGCGCTTCATGGACAGCTTCATGATCTATACCGAGCCCTTCGTCGTCACCGGAGGCGGCCCCGGCAATGCCACCACCTTCCTGTCGATCGACCTTGTGAAGATGGCGCTTGGCCAGTTCGATCTGGGGCCGGCTGCCGCCTTCTCGCTGATGTATTTTCTGGTCATCCTGCTGATTTCATGGGTGTTTTATACCGTGATGACCAATCTGGACAAAAGGGGCTGATGCGATGGCCGATCTGACCGCAACCGCCACGGCAACCCCCCGTGCCCGCGCCCTGCCGCGCATCAGGGGCAGCGTGATCATCATGGGGCTGTATCTGCTGTTTCTGATGCTGCCGATCTACTGGCTGATCAATATGAGCCTGAAGACCAATGCCGAGATCACCGGCACCTTCAGCCTCTGGCCGCAGAACCTGACCTTTCAGAACTATGTCACCATCCTGACCGATCCCAGCTGGTATATGGGCTATGTCAACAGCCTGATCTATGTGGTGATGAACACGGTGATCTCGGTCGCCGTCGCGCTGCCTGCGGCCTATGCCTTCAGCCGCTATCACTTCATGGGCGACAAGCATCTGTTCTTCTGGCTCTTGACCAACCGCATGGCGCCGCCTGCCGTCTTTGCGCTGCCGTTCTTTCAGCTCTATTCCAGCGTCGGGCTGTTTGACACGCATATCGCGGTGGCGCTGGCGCATTGCCTGTTCAACGTGCCGCTGGCGGTCTGGATCCTTGAGGGCTTCATGCGCGGCGTGCCCAAGGAAATCGACGAGACCGCCTATATCGACGGCTACAGCTTTCCGCGCTTTTTCACGCGGATCTTCATGCCGCTGATCTCGTCGGGCATCGGCGTGGCCGCGTTCTTCTGCTTCATGTTCAGCTGGGTCGAACTGCTGCTGTCGCGCACCCTGACCTCGGTCGCGGCCAAGCCGATTGCCGCCGCGATGACCCGGACGCAAGGCGCGTCCGGCGTCGATTGGGGCGTGCTGGCGGCGGCGGGGGTGCTGACCATCGTGCCGGGCGCGCTGGTGATCTATTTCGTGCGCAACTACATCGCCAAGGGCTTTGCCCTGGGCCGCGTGTAAGGGGGGAACGCATCATGTCCTGGATGGCCTGGACCACACCGACCGCGATCTTTTTCGTCATCATCGCCCTGCTGCTGGCCACCTTTTCGGTGCTGGCGATCCGGTTTCCCGAAACGCCCCGCCGCGGCGTTCTGGGGATCGAGACGACGCGCGGCGACCGCCTGTTCATCACGCTTCTGGGGTCCGCCTTCATCAACCTGGCATGGCTGGGTGTGATGGGGGCGGCGCTGCAGCCCTGGGCGCTGCTGATCTGCCTGTTCTACGCCGCCGCCGTGTTCCGGTGGGTGTGACAGGCAGCACCAAGACTGACAATTCCTAGGGAGGGAACCATGAACCTGAAACTTATGTCCACCACGGCGGTCCTGCTGGCGATGTCCGGCCCCGCCTTCGCCGATATCGAGGCCGCCCGCGCGTTCCTCGATGCCGAGATCGGCGACCGCTCGGTGCTGACCCGCGATGAGCAGGAAGCCGAGATGCAGTGGTTCATCGACGCCGCAGCCCCGCATTCGGGCATGTCGATCAACGTCGTGTCGGAAACCATCACCACCCATGAATACGAGGCCCGCGTGCTGGCGCCCGCCTTTACGGCCATCACCGGCATTCGGGTCACGCACGACCTGATCGGCGAGGGCGATGTCGTCGAAAAGCTGCAGACCCAGATGCAGACCGGCGAAAACGTCTATGACATGTACATCAACGATGCCGATCTGATCGGCACCCATTGGCGTTACCAGCAGGCCCGCAATATCACCGACTGGATGGCGAACGAGGGCGCGGATTTCACCAACCCCGATCTGGATCTGGACGATTTCATCGGTCTGGCCTCGGCCACCGGCCCCGATGACAAGCTGTATCAGCTGCCGGTGCAGCAATTCGCCAACCTCTACTGGTTCCGCCACGACTGGTTCACCGATCCCGAGATCATGGCCGCGTTCCAGGAGGAATACGGCTATGAGCTGGGCGTGCCGGTCAACTGGTCGGCCTATGAGGACATCGCCAAGTTCTTCACCGGGCGCGAGATCGACGGCCAGACGGTCTGGGGCAATATGGACTATGGCAAGAAAGACCCCAGCCTTGGCTGGCGGTTCACCGATGCGTGGATGTCGATGGCGGGCATGGGCGACAAGGGCGAACCCAACGGCTTTCCGGTCGATGAATGGGGCATCCGCGTCAACGACAATTACCAACCCGTCGGCTCTTGCATGGCGCGCGGTGGTGCGACCAACGCCCCGGCGGCGGTCTATGCCATCGAGAAATACATCGACTGGCTGCAGAACTACACGCCCCCCGCAGCCGCAGGCATGACCTTCAGCGAGGCCGGTCCGGTCCCGGCGCAGGGTCAGATCGCCCAGCAGATGTTCTGGTACACCGCCTTTACCGCCGATATGGTCAAGGAAGGTCTGCCGGTGATGAACGATGACGGCACGCCGAAATGGCGCATGGCCCCCTCGCCCTATGGCGCCTATTGGGAAGAGGGGATGAAGGTCGGCTATCAGGATGTCGGCTCGGCCACGCTGATGCAATCGACCCCGGTGGACCGGGCGCAGGCCGCCTGGCTTTACGCGCAGTTCATCGTCTCCAAGACCGTGGACACCGCCAAAAGCCATGCCGGTCTGACCTTCGTGCGCGACAGCACCGTGCGGCATGAAAGCTTTACCGAACGCGCGCCGCAACTGGGTGGTCTGGTCGAATTCTACCGCTCGCCCGACCGCACGCGCTGGTCCGATACCGGGCTGAACGTGCCCGACTATCCGCGACTGGCGCAGCTGTGGTGGCAGAACATCGGCGACGCGTCCTCGGGTGCGAAAACCGCGCAAGAGGCGCTAGACGCGCTGTGCGAGCAGCAGGAAGCCGTGATGGAGCGTCTGCAGCGCGCGGGCGTGCAGGGCGATCTGGGCCCGGTGCTGAACGAGCCGGAAGACCCGCAGGTCTGGCTGGACCGCGAAGGCGCGCCCAAGCCGAAGCTGGAGGATGAAAAGCCCGAGCCGGTGACCATCGCCTATGAGGAACTGATCCAGCGCTGGCAGCAATAGGCCGCCCGCGTCAACCATTTGGGGCGCGGTCCGCCGCGCCCCTTTGCCATGCTGACAGAGGGAACCGCATGACCCATATCCTTGCCATTGATCAGGGCACGACCTCGTCCCGCGCGATCCTGTTCGACGCCGACCTGCACCCCTGCGCCAGCGCGCAGGAGGAATTTCCCCAGCATTTCCCGCGCTCTGGCTGGGTCGAACACGACCCAGAGGATCTGTGGGCCACGGTCGCGGGCACCTGCCGCGGCGCCATTGAAAAGGCGGGCAACCCCGACATTGCGGCGATCGGCATCACCAATCAGCGCGAAACCGTCGTGGTCTGGGACCGCAGGACCGGCAAGCCCATTCACAACGCCATCGTCTGGCAGGATCGCCGCACGGCGGGCTTCTGCCGCGAGCTGGAGGCGGCGGGCCATGGCGACATGATCACCGCCCGCACCGGGCTGCTGGTCGATCCCTATTTCTCGGCCACCAAGGTCAAATGGCTGCTCGACAATGTGGATGGCGCGCGCGCGCGGGCCGAGGCGGGCGATCTGGCCTTTGGCACCGTGGACAGCTGGCTGATCTGGCGGCTGACCGGCGGCGCGGTCCATGCCACCGACGCGACCAACGCGGCGCGCACGATGCTGTATGACATCCACAAGGGCCGGTGGAGCGCGACGATCTGCGATCTGTTCGGCATCCCGATGTCGATGCTGCCCGAGGTGCGCGACTGCGCCGCCGATTTCGGCATGACGCGGGCGGATCTGTTCGGGCGCCCGATCCCGATCACGGGGGTTGCGGGCGATCAGCAGGCCGCGACCGTGGGGCAGGCCTGTTTCCGGCCGGGCATGATGAAATCGACCTATGGCACCGGCTGCTTTGCGCTGCTGAACACCGGCGACACGCCGGTCGCCTCGACCCAGCGGCTGCTGACGACCATCGCCTATCAGTTCGACGGCAAGCCGACCTATGCGCTGGAAGGCTCGATCTTTGTCGCGGGCGCGGTGGTGCAATGGCTGCGCGACGGGCTGAAGATCATCCGCGAGGCGCGCGAAACGCAGCCTCTGGCCGAAAGCGCGGATGACGGCCAGCGCGTCATTCTGGTGCCCGCCTTCACCGGGCTGGGCGCGCCCTATTGGAAGCCCGAATGCCGCGGCGCGATCTATGGGCTGACCCGCAATTCCGGCCCCGCCGAATTTGCCCGCGCGGCGCTGGAAAGTGTGGGCTTCCAGACCCGCGATCTGCTGGAGGCGATGACGGCCGACTGGCAAGGGGGCGACCGGACCGCGCTGCGGGTCGATGGCGGCATGGCGGCCTCGGACTGGGCGATGCAGTTCCTGTCCGACATTATCGGCGCGCAGGTCGACCGTCCGAAGATTACCGAGACCACCGCACTGGGGGCCGCATGGCTGGCGGGCCAGCGGCAAGGGATCTATCCCGACGCCGAGGGGTTTGCGGCCTCCTGGGCGCTGGATCGCAGCTTTACCCCGGATATGGCCGAGGACACCCGCAGCATGCGCTATGGCGAATGGGAAAAGGCGATCCGCGCGACCATCGGGTTCAGCGGTTGATCCGGCTGCGATGACGGCGCCGTGCCGGTGACCGGCAGGCGCCCTGCCGGTTCAGCGGGTCACGGCGCCGGGCAATTTCCGCGTGGGCGGATGTTCGGTCAGCAGCGCGGTCTGTGCGGTCAGGGGATCGGCTGCGGGCTGACGAAAGCGTAGCATGATCCGTCCGCCGGTCAGGTGCGAGACGGTCCAGCCCAGCAACTGCCCCTGTGGACCGGCCATCGCGCCATCGCTGCGCAGAGTGCTGTCCGGAGTGGCCGTCATGGCCTCGCGCAGGCTGGCAAAGCCCGGACCGGCGCGCGTCTCGGATTCCCAGCGCGCCAGAGCGCCGGGCAGATCGGGGGTGCCGTCGCCCCATAGCAGGCGATAGGCCTGATTGGACAACACCATCTGACCGCTTTCCGAAAAGACGGCCAGAGCATCCTCGATCCCGTCCAGCACATGGCTGCCCAGCATCAGTTCGGCGCGGAACTTGCGGGTCAGGCTGATTTCCGAGGTGATATTCTCGAACAGGAAGGCCACCGCGCCGTCGGGATGGGGGCGCCCGGTGACGCGATAGGTCTGCCCGCCCGGCAGCGACCATGTCTCGACATGGTGGCCGGTGGCGGCGGCGCTTTCCAGATTGGACATGTGCTGGCGCCAGCTGCGGTAATCCTTGGGTTCGGGCACCATCCGCTGTTCGCGCAGCTGGTCGAGGAAATCGAACAGGGTCGGGCGCGCGGTCAGAAAGCCGGTGGGCAGGCCGGTCAGGTCGATCAGGGCCGGGTTGAACAGCTGCAGATTGCGCTGACGGTCAAAGATCGCCAGCCCGATGGGCAGATCGGCAAAGGTCTTGGTCAGCGTCTGCACGAATTCCCGCAGGCTGCGTTCGGCCCGCACAGCCGCATCGGCGGGCAGGGCGAACATCATCACCTCGTCGCCCATGCGGTGGCTGTGACAGTCATACCACGAGACGATCCCGTTATCCTCGATCGCGGCGCGGCGGGTTGCGGTGCCCGCACCGGGAACCGGCTTGGGCGCGTCCAGCAAGCGCGGCAGGGGCCAGCCAAGCGCCTCGTCCCGGCGGGTTTCGGCGCGGCGCAGATAGGCGGCGTTGGCCCATGTGATCCGCTCTTCCTCGTCCTGTCGCCAGACCAGCATGGGGGTCTGGTCCAGCGCCAGATGCAGCAGCTCCAGTTCCTCTTCCATTGCGTGAAGTGACATGGAATCGACCACGATGCCCGCATGTTCCGCGTTGGGATCTGTCACGCTGACGCGCCACATGCGCTCGCCCAGATCCTCGGCCAGCAGGCGCAGGGTCGCGCTGCCCCGTCCCTGTGCGCCGGTCATCTCGACCCGGCCAAGACGCTCCAGCTGCGCCAGCCGGGCAGGCGCCTCGGGGAAGCGGGGGCCGATCCATTGCTGCAGGCGCGTCCAGTCATCGCCGGGCGCGCTGATCCGGTCCAGCAACCCCCGCGCGGGCGCCGTCGCATCGACCAGCCGGTGCTGGCGGAACAGAAAGACCATCGGCTGGATCGCGGCATCCAGACGGTCACGCCCCGCGCCCCGGTAACCGCGCCCCTGACGCAGGCGATCCCACAGCCGGATCACGGCAATGGCCAGAATGACCGACAGCGTGCCTGCCAGAACCGCAACCGCAACCAGTTCGATGCCTTCGATGTTCATTGCAGCCAGCCTCCGTTCGTCACTTATGGCAGGTTTTGCACAGCTTAATTAAGAATGGGTTAAGCGCTCAGCGATCTATATGCGGATTTTCGGCCAGCGCGCGGCGATCCTCGGCCCGGATGCGGTCCAGAGGCCAGCGCACCGACACGATCGCCCCCGGTCCGCCATTGCCAAAGCTGAGCCTCGCGCCCGACCGCTCCAGCAAGGTCTTGGCGATGAACAGGCCAAGGCCCATCCCCTCATAGCTGCCGCGCTGCACCTCGGCCCGGCGGCTGAGATAGGGGTCGCCCAGCCGCGACAGCAGCGCCACCGGATAGCCCGGCCCGTCGTCACGGATCGTCACACTGAGGCTGGTCTGGGTCAGCTGCGTCTCGATCACCACGCGGCTTTCGGCGAAATCGACCGCGTTCTGGATCAGGTTGCGCAGCGCGTGGATGATGGCTGGATCGCGGTGGATCACCGGGCCTTCGGCATTGATCTCGACCACGGGGCCGCGATCGGCGTGCGGGCTGGCGGCATCCTCCAGCACGGCGCGCAGGGGGGCTGCGCGCATGTGCAGGTCATCCTTGCCCGCGCGGCCCATGCTGCGCAGGATCTGGGCGCAGCGATCCGCCGAGGCGCGCAGGGCCGCGACATCGTCAGCCAGATCCGGGCGGTCGGCCAACTCGTCGGCCAGCTCGCCCGCGATCAGCTTGATCGTGGCCAGCGGCGTGCCCATCTCATGCGCCGCCGCGGCCACCACGCCCCCCAGATGCTGCAGCCGCTGCTCGCGCGACAGTGCCATCTGCGAGGCGAACAGCGCGTTCGAGGTCGCCTGCAACTCGGCCGTGACGCGGTGGGCGTAACCCGCAAAGAACACCACGCCGATCACCAGCGCGACCCAGTGGCCAAGCGCCAGAATGGGCTCCATCCGCAGCATCTGGCCGTCGGGGCCCCGCAGGGGCAGGCCGAACACCGCCGCGACCGTGATCAGGGCCACGGTGGCCAGCCCCAGCGCCAGCACCTGCCGCCCCCGCAACGAGGCCGCCGCAATCGTCACCGGCGCCAGCACCAGCAGCGCGAACGGATTGGCCATACCCCCGGTCAGCGCCATCAGCGCCGAGATCTGCACCAGATCGAAACTCAGCTGCGCCACCGCGCGACCGGGCGAGGTGCGGGGCGGCGGGCGCAGGAACAGCCACAGGTTCATCGTGACCGAGGCCGCGATCAACACCAGCACCGGGGCTTTGACAAAGCCGATGCCCATGCTCCAGGCCACCACCACCGCCGCCATCTGCCCGCCGATGGCGAACCAGCGCAGCAGCACCAGCGTGCGGATGCGGATCGGCTCGGCCGTGTGGTGGTCGCTGATGGTCAGGGGGGCCTCGGCCAGAGGTTCGTATGGGGCTGTGTGTGCGGCGGGTTCCGGCATCGCGACCTTCCTGCGACAGAGCGCGCCTTGATAACCGCGACCCGATGCGCAATCAATGCGCGGATTTGACACGCAATAAGGATATCCCATGGCCGACCTGAAAATCCTGATATTCGGCGCGGCGGCCGCGATCGGAGTTCTGGCCGGAGGCGCCTTGTTTCTGACCCAGCAACGCGCGGGCGACGATTTTGCGCAATGCCGTGGCAGCACGGTCGCGGGCGGCATGGATGCTTTTGGCACCGATTTCACGCTGACCCGTCATGACGGACAGCGCGTGACGGCGGATGAAGTTTTCACCAAGCCCTCGCTGCTTTATTTCGGATATACATTTTGTCCCGATGTGTGCCCGCTGGATGTCGCGCGAAATGCGCAGGCACAGGAATTGCTGGCCGAGCAGGGCACGGATATTCAGAATGTGTTCATCACCGTCGATCCGCGTCGGGATACGCCCGAAGTTCTGGCCGATTTCACCAGCTTGTTCGCCGATGACATGATTGGCCTGACCGGCAGTGACGCGGAAATTCAGGCGGTGAACAAGGGCTGGCGGAACTGGTATAAGATCAACGACGAAGAGGAAAAGGAATATTATCTGGTCGATCACATGACCATGACCTATCTGGTCATGCCCGGAAACCAGACGATGGAATTCTTCCCCAATACCGAACGCCCCGAGGATATGGCCGAGCGTGTCGGCTGTTTTGTGGACGCGGCGTCCTGATGGTGTCCTGATGGTCGCACCCGCCTGCGGCATTGCGATTTGTCGCAACTGTTTGCCGCCTGGCGCGTATGTTACTACATCCTCCAATTATCTTGCAGGGACGCGCGATGGATAACCTGACCAGACAGATCGGACCCGATCCCAGCCTGTTGCTGGTGGATGATGACGAGATATTCGTCACCCGCCTTGCACGCGCGATGGAAAAGCGCGGCTTTCAGACCGAAACCTCGCTGAGTGTCGCGCAGGCCATGCGCCAGATCGAACGCAAGGCCCCCGCCTATGCCGTGATCGACCTGCGGCTTGAAGATGGCAACGGGCTGGATGTGGTCGAGGCCTTGCGCGAGCGTCGGGCCGATGCGCGTATTATCGTTCTGACCGGATATGGCGCGATCGCCACCGCAGTTGCTGCTGTCAAAATGGGCGCTACGGATTATCTGGCGAAACCGGCGGATGCGAATGACGTTACGTCAGCGCTTTTGTCCAGCGGAGAGGTGTTGCCGCCGCCGCCCGAAAATCCCATGTCCGCCGATCGCGTGCGGTGGGAGCATATTCAGAGGGTTTACGAGCAATGCGACAGGAATGTCAGTGAAACCGCGCGCAGGCTGCATATGCATCGCCGGACGCTGCAGCGAATACTTGCAAAAAGAGGCCCTCGTTAATTGTCCGACAGCTTGAATTGCCAAATACTGCGGCTATGATATAGCACGCAATAATAACGCACATAATAGCAGGCAATATGACCATGGACTTTGAAAAAATGTCGCTCAAGGAACTGCGCGATCTGCGGGCCAAACTGGACCGCGCGATCAGCACCTATGAGGACCGCCGCCGCCGCGAGGCCATGAGCGCCGTCGAAGACGCCGCCCGCGCACACGGTTTCAACCTAGCGGAACTGACCGGCGCCAAGACCCGCAAGACGGGCAGCGTCGCGCCGAAATACGCCAATCCGCAGGATTCGACGATGACCTGGACCGGGCGTGGGCGTAAGCCGCGCTGGGTGCAGGAATTGCTTGATCAGGGCAAAGCGCTGGAAGACCTGACGATCTGATCTGAGTGCCGCGCGCGGCTTTCAGGCGCGTGCGGCATCCATCAGCTTTATCAGATGCGCAAAGCGCGTCAGATAGGCCGCCCGCGTTTCAGACGGTGGCCGCAATGTCAGCCCGAATTCGGACAACAGCGCCTCGTCCCGGATCGGGAACAGACGGCGTGCCTCGGCCTCGCCAAAGCCTGCGATGCTGACGGCCTCGATCCGCGCCGAGATGCGGTCAGCCGCCTTGATCCGCGCCTTGACCGGCTTGGGGATCACCGCAGGCAGGCCAAAGCGGCGATGAACCGCCGCCGCGATCCGTTCATCCATCGCACCATATTCCCGACCCAGAGCCGATTTGACCGGCGAGATCATGTCCCCGATGACATATTCCGGCGCGTCATGCAGCAGTGCCGCCAGCCGCCATTGCGGCGGCGCGGCAGGGTCCAGACGGGCAAAGATATCCTCGACCAGCAGCGAATGCTCGGCCACGGAATAGGGCCAGTCGCCCTGCGTCTGCCCGTTCCAGCGGGCGACAAAGGCCAGACCATGGGCGATGTCGCCGATTTCGATGTCGAAGGGTGTCGGGTCCAGCAGGTCCAGCCTGCGGCCTGACAGCATGCGCTGCCAGGCCCTTTGCGCGCGCGCGGCCACCGCCTTGCGCCCGGATCAGGACAGCTTGGTTTCGGCCTGCGCGGGCTGAGCCGCCTGCGCCTGCGCGCGGCGCGCCAGTTCCTGACGATACAGCGCCACGAAATCCACCGGGTCCATGTTGAAGGCCGGGAAGCCGCTGTCGCGCGTCAGGTCCGAGATGATGCGCCGCACGAAGGGAAACAGCATGCGCGGGCATTCGATCATCAGGAAGGGGTGCATCTGGTCCTCGGGCACGCCCTCGATCTGGAACACACCGGCATAATCCAGCTCGGCCAGAAACAGCGTCGCGCCATCGGTGCGGTTTTTCGAGGTGACGCGGAACTTGTTGATCACCTCATACTGGTTTTCCGCTCCGCGGCGGCGCGCATCCAGACTGACCTGCACCGAAATCTCGGGCTGAACCTCGCCTGCGGGGGCGCCCTTCTGCGCGACGCCGTTCTCGAAAGACAGGTCGCGGATATATTGCGCCAGAACCTGCATGCGCAGCTGCGTCTGGGGCGCCTGAGGTTGCGCCGCGGCGCCGTTCGGGGTGATTTCGTCGGCCATCTTGGATCCTCGTATCTGGGTTCCGCCCGCTTCTAGCAGGCGGGCGGGTCCGCCTCAATGCTGCGTCCAGCCCGATCCGCCGGGGCGCCGGCGCGGCGGAACGTCATCGCCGATCTGCGGCGGCAGATCCGGCGGCGCAGGGCGGTCGCCTTTTGTCTGCGCGGCATCCGGGTCGTCATCGGCCACGAAGTAATCGCCGTCGATCACCCCGTCGCCATAGGGCGGACGATGGGGGTCGCGGCGCATTGTCGCAGCGCCCATCTCGACCCGCGTCACCCGCATCCGCCGCGCGACCTGCCGCATCACCAGATCGCGGATGCCCGGGACCAGCAGCGACAGGCCGACGGCATCGGTGAAAAAGCCCGGCGTCAGCAGCAGGACACCGGCCACCAGAATCATCACCCCATGCGCCAATGGCCGTGTCGGGTCGCGGAATTCCGAAAAACTGCGCTGAATCTCGACCCAGGCATGCGCGCCCTGGCTGCGCATCAACATTGTCCCCGCAACCGCGGTCAGCACCACGATGGCCAGCGTCGGCCACAGCCCGATCAGGCCGCCAACCTGAATGAACAGCGCGATCTCGACGATGGGAATGGCCAGAAACAGCCAGAACAGCCACATTGCCAAATACCTCCTTGCGGTGCGGAAACTGGACTTGCACCGCTGCGTTCCCTACATAATGACCAAGCCTACAGATACCAACAGACC
Organism: Paracoccus sp. (in: a-proteobacteria); assembly: GCF_046289755.1. Taxonomy (GTDB): domain Bacteria; phylum Pseudomonadota; class Alphaproteobacteria; order Rhodobacterales; family Rhodobacteraceae; genus Paracoccus. The sequence continues at coordinate 38,774 of NZ_JBKBVD010000034.1, forward strand.
CGTTCGCACAAAGGTTGCCTTCATGTCCAACCCTCTTCTACAGCTCCTTGTTCTGGCTGGGATCGCCATATTCCTGATCCTGCGGCTTCGCAACGTGCTGGGAACACGCGACGGGTTCGAGCCGCCCGAAGTTGAGAACCCGGCCCAGCCCGCCCGACGCTTCGAGGTGATCGACGGCACCGCCGAAGAGTTTGATCACGATATTCTGAACCATGCCGAGGCTGGCAGCCCGACCGCCGAGGCGCTCGCCCTGATGAAGCAGGTCGAGCCTGGCTTTGGTGTGCATGATTTCCTCGGCGGCTCGAAAATGGCTTATGAGATGATCCTGATGGCGTTCGAGCGGGGCGATTTGTCCGAGGTGCGCGATTTTCTGGCCGACCCGGTGGCCGAGGCGTTCCAGTCCGTCATCGACCTGCGCCGACAGAACGGTCAGACGGTGGAGGCGCAGTATCTGGGCACCCGCGACACCGGCCTTGTCAGTGCCGAGCTGGACCCCGTGACCGGTCTGGCCGAGATCACCGTCCGCTTTACAGGCGAGCTGATCGCCGCCACCCGCGACGCCGATGGCAATGTCGTCGAGGGTGATCCCAAGGTGGCGCGCAAGCAAAAGGATGTCTGGACCTTCGCCCGCGGCATGGGTCAGGACGATCCGAACTGGCAGCTTGTCGCGACCGGCTGATGCGCCGCCGCCGGGGCCTGACGCCCGAAGACTCCGAGATCTGGGCACGGGTCGCAGCCACTGCCAAGCCGATGCACCCGGACGCGGCGAAACCGCACCCGCCCGAGGCAGACCCGCAGCCTCATCAGCCTCACAAGCCGCAGCCGCGCAAGCCAGACCCCCTGCCGCGCCCCTCTCCGGGCGCGGTTGCGCCTTTCAAGGTCGGGCAGTCAGTTCAGCACCCGCTGCGCCAGCATGCCCCCGCGCCCAGCCCGGCGCAGCACCTGGCCGCCGCACAGCTGCGGATGGACCCCAAGACCCACCAGCGCATGACCCGTGGCAGGCTGCGCCCCGAGGCGCGGCTCGACCTGCACGGCATGACCCTGGCCGAGGCGCATCCCCGGCTGATCCAGTTCGTGATGTCGTGCCATGCGGCGGGGCTGCGGCTGGTTCTGGTGATCACCGGCAAGGGGCGCGGCGATCACGGGCCTCTGCCCACGCGCCCCGGCGCGCTGCGCTATCAGGTGCCGTTCTGGCTGCATGGCGGCGCGTTGGCCGTACTGGTGCAGCAGGTCACCCCCGCCCATCTCAATCACGGGGGCGAGGGCGCCTATTACGTCTATCTGCGGCGGCCGAAATAAGTTGACGACGCGCTGTATTCTCTCAATCTGATGCGCGTAGTAACATTTTTTTCGAGGTCGTTCAGATGAACATGTTCGAAGCTGTCAGCAGCTGCTTTTCAAAATATGTGACATTTTCAGGGCGCGCGCGCCGGTCCGAATTTTGGTATTTTACCCTGTTCAACTTTATCGTCGCGGTGATCCTTTTTATCGTCGCGGTGATCCTTGGCTTCGCGCAAGGGTTTTCCGCGCAGGAATTCGGGATCTCGGACATCTACTCTCTGGCGACGTTTCTGCCTGCCTTGGCCGTCACCGTCCGCCGTCTTCACGATATCGGTCGAAGCGGGTGGTGGGTGCTGATCATGCTTATTCCCCTGATTGGCTGGATCATCCTGATTGTCTGGCATTGCACGGATGGTGAGCGGTCGACCAACCGTTTTGGTCCGGATCCAAAGGCCGCAGACACAATCGCCATCGCGCAGGGCTGATCGGCCCTTGCGCGTCCTGATGACGACATGCCCGAGGCGTCAGCGGCCGTAATTCGCCTTGGGCCCGGCAAACCACCAGATGATCAGGCCGACCACCGGCAGAACCAGAATCAGCAGGATCCACAGGATCTTGGTGCCGTTGCTGGCATTGGTGTTGATGATCGAGGCGATCGCCCAGACATCCA
>NZ_JBKBVD010000035.1:0-39988 GCF_046289755.1 Paracoccus sp. (in: a-proteobacteria)
TCATCTCTCTGAAACGACGCGAAACCCAACAGGACAATCTTGGCGCGGGGTAGAGCAGCCCGGTAGCTCGTCAGGCTCATAACCTGAAGGTCACAGGTTCAAATCCTGTCCCCGCAACCAAAATATACAACCTTTCCAGATGGTTAGAATCCGATAAAAACAATTGTGTATGACCCTCGCAAAAACGAGTCAACGCCAAGTCAACGTTTTACAAGTCCCCCTGTAACTCAGGGGGCTTTTTGCGTTTTGGGATGGTCGGCAGAGGTGGTTCGGCTGATTTGAACAGTTTCCAAGCGTTTTCTAGGTGGTTTTCCGCCTCGGTTCCGCCGCCACCGCTTCGGGCATTGGCTGGTTGAAGTAGGCCTGATCGGGGGTTTTCCCGTCAAGCGATGAATGCGGGCGGCGACCATTGTAAAAGGTCAGATACCGGCCGATCCCGGCCCGGGCTTCGGACACGCTGGCATAGGCGCGCAGGTAGACCTCTTCGTATTTGATGGTCCGCCACAAGCGCTCGACGAAGACATTGTCCCGCCACGCGCCCTTGCCATCCATGTTGATCTTGATCTCGCGGGCGGCCAGCACCTTGATGAACTCGGTCGAGGTGAACTGGCTGCCCTGACGTCGCATGGCCGCTCGGACCGATGGCGCGACCATGCTCCATGTTGAAGATCTCGGGCGCGCCGTGACGCACACCCACGAATGACCGAAGAGCTGAAGGAGGTTGGCGTCGATGTCGGGCACCGGCGCGTCGGTCGCCTGATGCGCGAAAACGGGATCACCGTTGAAAGAACGCGCAAGTTCAAGGCGACCACAGACAGCGATCATACGTTCAACATCGCCCCGAACCCGGCTCGGATCGGGACTTCACTGCGGCCGGGCCGAACCAGAAATGGGCAGGCGACATCAGCTACATCTGGACCCGCGAGGGCTGGCTATATCTGGCAGTCATCCTGGACCTGCACTCCCGCCGCGTGATCGGCTGGGCTGTCAGCAACCGGATGAAGCGCGATCTTGCGATCCCGGCCTTGAAGATGGCGATTGCCTTCCGGTCGCCACCCAAAGGCTGCATCTTCCACAGGCGCGCAGCGCGGGGCAGCCAATACTGTTCGCATGACTACAAGATGATCCTGCGCCAGCATGGCTTCAAAGTCTCCATGAGCGGCAAAGGTAATTGTTATGACTGTGAATATGGTATTGCAGCTTGATGGCCTGACCCATGCTACGATTGACCCCGTGTCATTGTGTTGACGTGTCGACCATCAGGTTGCCCCGGCAGCGGGCGAGATGTGACTTCATAGGAGCCTGACGGTCCCGTACCTTCACAGTCCTGTCCTCTTCGATCGATGCCCGGGCTCATTTTGGCCAAGGGGAAGCCATGGATCAGATCATCGTTGGAGTAGATACAGAGGTGGCTGCGGAAATGTGAACAGCCGGGATAAGTGGATTTTCCGCGCAACAGCAGCATGATGCTGCGAGCGAGGAGAAGACCATGGCAAGACGACCGCGCCGGAACCACAGCCCGGCTTTCAAGGCGAAAGTGGCGGTAGCCGCGATCAAGGGGGAGAAGACCATGATCGAGCTGGCGCAGGAGTTCGACGTCCATCCCAACCAGATCAAGCAGTGGCGAGACCCGCTGCTTGAGGGGGCGACCGGGGTGTTCGGTGAAGCCCTGAAGGCCGAGCCGGAGCCGACCATCGATGTGAAGACCCTGCATGCGAAGATCGGAGAGCTGACGCTTGAGAACGATGCTTCGCAGGGCTTACGCGGCCCCACTGGGGCCACGGTCCCTGCTGCGATGTTCGGCGCGCTCGGCAAGGCGGGTCTGTTGCCGAGCGCAAAAAAATGATCGATCCTGCCGCGAAGCTGAGCGTCAGTCGTCAGGCCATTGTTCTTGGGATCAGCCGGGGCAGCGTCTCCTACAAGCCCCGCCCGGCATCGGACGCCGATCTGAAGCTTATGCACAGGATCGACAAACTGCATATGGAGTTCCCGTTCGCAGGCAGTCGGATGCTGCAGGGGCTGCTGGTTCAGGAAGGGTTCAAGGTCGGACGGCTGCACGTTGCCACGCTGATGAAGCGCATGGGCATCGAAGCCCTTTGCTGCACATTATGCTATCAAAGGAGCGGCACCAAACCGCGACAGGTCCAGTGATGGACGATGGCATCGCGGGGCAGGGCGAAGCGCAAGGTCTGAAGTCGGCCAGCCACTTCTGGTTTGGACGATCTGCATCGAAATCCCGGTCGAGGATGTCAAACTGGGTTAGATCCAGGGGGTAACGTCACCACAGTTGACAGCACCACGTTCGGTGCTACCCTGACAAATGTCAGTAATTGGATTCCTGCGTCGATCCGCGCGCAGGCACAGGTCGGCGCGACGCGCCCGATGCCGCAGAACGGGAGGTCTGCGGCAGGGAACAGGCCCGGTGCCGCGGCGTGAACCCGCTGCGCAGAAGCCGATGCTGTCGGACATTCACATGCGGGCACCGCGCCCCGCATGTTGTCTCTGGGAGGAGAGCATGAGGATGACGACTGCACCTATGGCCCGCAGCGTAATCGCGGCGGTTGCCATCAGCGCCCTTGGCGGGTTGGCCTCGGCCGACGAGTTCGACTGGCCCCGGATGATGGTCATCGCGACGCCGGGCACGATGACGGCCAGCTTTGCCTCGACCAACGGCTGGCTGCCGATCTTCCAGCGCGAAATCGGCACCGTCGGCCGGGTCGTGCCCGAAGCCGACGAGATGATGCGCTACACCCGTCTGACCAACCGCCGCGATATCCAGATCGCCTCGGTCTCGGCGGCCGAGATGCGCGCCCAGGTCGAGGGATTGGGCACCTATGCCGCCGTGCCGCCCGCCAGCATGCGCATCCTGTGGCACCACAACGACACGCCATGGGGTTATGTGGTGCGCGGCGACAGCCCGCTGACCGCGCTGGAGGATATCCGCACCACCCCCACCCGCGTGGCCGAGGGCGTGTTCTCGCCCCCGCTGGTCGCGGCGGTGCGCACCTCGCTGCCCGGCTATCTGGACATGACCCCGGAAGAGGTCAGCGCCCAGATCACCTATATTCCCGCCGTCAGCTATGCCGAGAATTGCCGCGCCGTCGTGACGGGCCGCGCCGATGTGGCGCTGTGCGCGACGGTCAGCTCGCTTCTGTCCGAAATGGAGGGGACGCCCGGCGGCATCCGCTGGCTGCCCCTTGATCCCGACAACACCGAAGGCTGGGCGCGGTATCTGGAAGGCCGCCCCGATCTGGCCCCGACGATCATGGATATGGGCGTCGAATCGGCCCTGGGCATCGGCGGATCGACCTCCAGCTTCGTCTATGCCGTGCCCGCCGATGCCGACGAGGATCTGGCCTATAATATGGCCAAATGGCTGCACGAGAATTTCGAAAGCTATCGCGACACGCATCCGATGTCGGAACGCATGTCGCTGGAGGTGTTTCGCGACTATCTGAACCGCACGCCGCTGCCGATCCATGACGGCACGGTGCGCTATCTGCGCGAAATCGGTGAATGGACGGACGAGGACGACGTCTGGAACGCGCAGGCCGCGGCCAATCTGGATGGCTGGGTCGCCGCACGCGAGGCAGCCTTTGCCGAGGCGCGCGAGACGGGCGTGACCGTCGCCAACGATGATCCCGCCTTTGTCGAGATCCTTGGCCGGCACACCGAAGGGCTGGAACCGCTGCGCTCGCGCCTCTGACATCCTGGCGGGGCGGTGCTGCGGCCAGCCCCAGCCCGCCCGATGCAGCCACACCCTGGCCCCGTCCGCGCGCGCCGCGGCGGAGCGACAGGCCCAAAACGGATGCCGTGGACATGACACAGACCCCCGCCCTTGCTGCCGCGTCGACCCCGGTCGCGCCCGCGACCCCCGCCATGCCCGCCGCCATGCCCGCCGCCGCGCAGGCCGAGATCAGCCGCCTCGGCCCGCTTCTGTCGGTGCAGAGCGTGATCTTCACCATGCTCTGCACCGCAGGGCTGGTGCTGGGGGTGCTGCATGTCTTCAGCGTCAATATCGCCGGCGCCCCCATGCTGGAGGGGCAGTATTTCTGGCTGTTCATCGGCATCTTCACCGCGGCGGGCTATCTGTCCATCCCTGCGCACCGGACCATCACGCATGTGGCCTGGTACGACATCGCGGCGGCCATCGCGGCGCTTGGCATCGGTTATTACTTCTCGACCCAGGCCTGGGCGATGGCGCAGGGCGGGTGGAGCCATACCGCCCTCGGCGCGGTCATCTGGGTGCTGATGCTGGAAATGGCGCGCCGGGCGGGAGGGCTGCCCTTCCTGCTGGTGGTGCTGCTGCTGGGGCTTTATCCGCTGGTGGCCGACCGCTTTCCGGGGCTGATGATGGGCATTCCCTATCAGTTCGACCACATGATCGAGGCGCATGTCTTCCGCACCGAAGGCATGATGGGCGTCACCACCGCGATCGTGGCCGAGGTGGTGCTGGGCTTTCTGGTCTTTGCCGGGGTGCTGATCGCGACCGGCGCGGGGCAGTTCTTCATTGATCTGGCGAATGCGGGCTTCGGGCGCTATCGCGGCGGCCCGGCCAAGGTGTCGGTCGTAGCGTCGGGGTTCTTCGGGTCGCTGTCGGGTTCGGTCTTTTCCAATATCGCGGGCACCGGCTCTCTGACCATCCCGGCGATGAAGCGGGCGGGCTATCCGCCCCACTACGCGGGCGCCATCGAATCCTGTGCCTCGATGGGCGGGGTGGTTATGCCGCCGGTGATGGGGGCCATCGCCTTCGTCATGGCGATCACCATCGGCGTCGATTACGTCACCGTCATGCTGGCCGCGATCCTGCCGTCGCTGCTGTTCTATTTCGGGTTGCTGTTGCAGGTGGACGCCTATGCCGCCCGCAAGGGGATCAAGGGAGATGCGGACCTGCGCGGCCCCGGCGCGCGGCGGCTGCTGGCCACCGGCTGGCCGTTCATCGTGGTGCTGGGCTTCCTGATCTGGGGCCTTCTGTATATGCGGTGGGAATATTATGCGCCGTGGTATGCCAGCCTGCTGCTGCTGGCCCTGTCGGTCCTGCGCGCCGAGACGCGGCCCACACCGACACGCGTGATGGCCATGCTGCGCGCGACCGGGCTGCTGATCACCCAGACCGCCGTCATCATCCTGCCCATCGCCTTTGTGGTCAGCGGGCTGACCATCACCGGAGTGACCGGGTCGATGACCTCGGGGCTGATCGCGCTTGGCGGCGACAATATCTTTCTGATCATCGGTCTGGGCATCATGGCCTGCTTCGTCATGGGCATGGCCGGGCTGTCGATCGTGGCCTACATCTTCCTGGCCGTGACACTGGCCCCCGCCATGATCGAGATCGGCGGGCTGAACACCGTCGCGGTGCATTTCTTCATCGTTTACTTCTCGATGATCTCGGCCATCACGCCGCCCGTGGGGGCTGCGGCCTTTCTGGCGGCGACGATTGCGGGGGCCTCGCCCATGCGCACCTCGTTCATGGCGATGCGGCTTGGCGTGGTGATCTATTTCGTGCCGATCTTCTTCCTGTTCCAGCCTGCGCTGGTGTTGCAGGGCGACCTGACGCCGCTGCTCTATGTGCTGCCGTCGATCATTGTGGGGATCATGCTGCTGTCGGGCGGGCTGGAAGGCTATCTGCTGGGCGTGGGTCGTGTGCGGCCCGTGCTGCGGCTGCCGCTGATCGCGGCGGGCTTTGCCTTTACCATCCCCACGCCCATGACCACGCTGGCGGGGGGGCTGGCCTCGGTCGCGGTGGGGTTGCTGGTCTGGCTGGACAACCGCAACGCCGCGCCCGCCCCGGACCCGGCAGCGCCGCGCTAGGTCAGGTCAGGTCCTCGGACAGGATCTGGCGCACCATCGCGGCAATCCCTGCGGCGGTCAGGCGCACGACGAATTCGCCGTCGCGACCCTTGGGGTTCAGCCAGTCCCGCATCGGGCCGAAGGCCGACAGGAACACGATCAGGTTGGTGGCGACCATCGCGCGTTCGTCGCCATCCGGCATGTCGAACCGCTGCGCCAGAAGCGCCGCACCCTCGATGATCAGGGTTTCCTCGCGCTGGCGCATCGCGGCCCGGTCCTCGGGCTGCATATGCGGGACCGAGCGATAGATCAGCAGCGTCCCCTTGCGCTTCTTGTCCCATGTCTCGCGCAGATATTCGGCCAGAACATCCTCCAGCGCGCGGTCCGTCTGCGCCAGCAGCGCGGTCAGCGCGGGCACATCGCTGCGGAACCACAGCTGGTTCAGCAACCGGCGCAGCGCGTCGTTCTTGTTGGCGACGTAATCGTAGATGCTGGCATGGTTCACGCCCGAGCGCCCGCAGATGTCGCGGATCGTGGTCGAGGCAAACCCCTTTTCCAGGAACAGATCCAGCGCCGCGTCGCAGATCTGTTCGCGCCTGCGGCGGACCAGATCCTCGTTGCGGACCACATCGACCTGCGCCTCGTGCAGGCCCTCGTCCTGCGACAGGACAGCATCGTCGGATTTGTTCTTCTTGGCCACACCACGCTCCGTCCGCATTTGTCTGTTACCTTACGTCCGTCAGGCCGCAGGCTCAAGGCAAGCAGGCCCATCCGTCGCTGTTTACCGTTGGGACAGCTTGAACGGGCCGCTGCTTCCGGGCTATCCTGACATATGTCAGGATCAATCGGAGGCGCGTGACACATGGACCATCTGACGCTTGAGCAACGCGGGGGGGTGCTGGTCATCACGCTGGACCGGCCCGAGCGGCGCAACGCGATGACGCCGCAGATGACACAGGCGCTGACGCAGGCGCTGGCCACGGCGGCATCCGACGATGCGGTGCGGGCGGTCATGCTGACCGGCGCGGGCGGGCATTTCTGCGTGGGCGGCGACGTCAAGGCCATGAACGAGGGCAGCGGGCAGGACCGCAGCCTGGGCGAACGTATCCACGCCCTGCGCGACCGGATGAGTGCGGCGCAGTATCTGCACATGATGCCCAAGCCCACCATCGCCGCGATCGAAGGCTCTGCCGCAGGCGCGGGCCTGTCGCTGGCGCTGGCCTGCGATCTGCGGATCTGCGCGGATGACTCCAGGCTGACGACCGCCTTTGCCAAGGTGGCGCTGTCGGGCGACTTCGGGGGCAGCTATTTCCTCAGCCGCATTCTGGGGCCTGCGCGGGCGCGCGAGCATTACCTGCTGTCGCCCGTGCTGGATGGGGCCAGTGCCGCGCGCATCGGTCTGGTGACCCAATCCGTGCCTGCGGGCGAGGTGCAGCAGACCGCGCTGGATCTGGCCCTGCGGCTGGCGGCGGGGCCGACGCTGACCTATGCCCGGATCAAACAGAATCTGACGCTGGCCGCCGAAGGCGCGCCCTTGTCCGCCTGTCTGGACCTTGAGGCCGCGAACCACACCACCGCCGCCATGACCGAGGATCACCGCGAGGCAGCGGCGGCCTTTGTCGAAAAGCGCCAGCCGGTGTTCCGGGGCCGCTGACGACCCGCGACCCCCGGCCCTTACAGGGCCGGGGCGGTGCTGCCGAAATCGCGCGCGGCCTGTTCCTGCAGCTGCAGCCACTGCACCTTGCCACTGGCCGAGCGGGGCAGCTCGGCCACAAAGACCACCCGGCGCGGCACCTTGTAGGCGGCCATCTGATCGCGGCACCACGCGATCAGATCCGCCTCGGTCAGATCGCCGCGCGGGATGACATAGGCCAGCACGGTCTCGCCCCGCCGCGGGTCGGGATAGCCCACGATGCAGACATCGACGATGCCCGGATGGTCGTGCATCAGGGCCTCGACTTCGGTCGGCCAGACCTTGAAGCCCGAGGCGTTCACCATGCGCTTGACCCGGTCCACGATGTGGAAATACCCCTCGGCGTCGCGGGTGCCGATGTCGCCGGTGCGCAGGAACCGCTTGCCGTCATGGGCCATGAAGGCCGCGCGGGTGGCCTCGGGGTCGTTCCAATAGCCCAGAAACACCTGCGGCGCGTCCACGATGATCTCGCCCGGCTGATCGGGGCCCAGTTCCATCCCGGTCTCGGGGTCGATGATGCGGGCATCGACGCCAAAGACCGGGATGCCCAGACATTGACGGCGCGGCGCGGTGACCGGGTTGATCAGCACGCCGGCCATCGTCTCGGACATGCCGTAGCCTTCGATATAATCCAGCCCGGTCAGCTCTTTCAGGCGCCGCGCGACCGGCGCGGGCATCGAGGCGCCGCCGCCCCCCACCGTCTGCAGGCTGGCCAGTTCCGCGGCTGTCACTTCGGGGTCGTTCAGCAGGTCGATCACCATGGTCGCGATGCTGCGCCAGCGCGTCACCTGATGGCGCCGGATCAGGCGCGCCGCCGTGCGCCGGTCCCACCGCGACATCAGCACGATCGGATCGCCGGTATAGATCGGCCCGTTCATCGAGTTCTGCATGCCCGTGACATGGAACAGCGGCAGCACCGTCAGCGTCGGACCATGCGCATCAGCCGGGTTCCACCGCACCCCGCCCACTGTGGTCGTCATCACCGTGCGGTGGCTGTGCATGCAGCCCTTTTGCCGCCCCGTGGTCCCCGACGTATAGGGGATCACCGCCAGATCGTCGGGCCCGACGGCCAGCGGCCCCGGCTGCAGGCCCGCCGCCCGCATCGCGGCCCATGAATGAACCCCCGCCATGGCGTAATCGTCACGGCCCGGCACCTCCAGCCCCGCGGGCAGGGGGATGTCGTCATCCGCGCGGGCCATGTCGGCATAGGCCGCGACCAGCACATGATGCAGACCGTCCGGCGCGATCTGCGGGGCCAGGTGCTCCAGCAGCTCCTGGCCCACCAGCGCCACGCGGGCGCCGGTATGCTCGACCAGATGCGACAGTTCCTTGCGCCGGTTCATGGGGTTCACGGGCACCACCACGGCATTGGCGCGCAGGATCGCGTAATAGCCGATGACGAATTGCGGGCTGTTCTGCAGATACAACAGCACCCGGTCGCCCGGCCCCACGCCCGCCACCCGTTCCAGCCAGCCCGCCAGATCCAGCACCTGCTGGTGCAACTCCGCATAGCTGACGACCGCGCCGTGATAGATCAGCGCCGGATCGTCCGGCCCGCGATGGGCCGAGCGTTCGAGGTTCTCGAACACGGTGCAGTCGGGCAGGTCCAGATGGCGCGGAACGCCCTCGGGCCAGGGGGATGCGTGATCAGGCATGAGAGGCCTCGTCTTGTCGGGCGACCCAGCTGGCGCGCAGGTCGCGTTTCAGGATCTTGCCGATGGCGTTGCGGGGTAGATCAGCCATAGGCCAGACGGCAGCCAGCCGCTGCGTCTTGCCAAGCCGCGCATTGGCCCAGTCCATCAGCGCATCGGCGGACAGATCAGCACCCGCGCGCAGCGTGACACAGGCCACCGGCGTCTCGCCCCATCTGGGGCTGGGCACGCCGATCACGGCCACCTCGTGGAGGGCGGGGTGCCGGGCCAGCACCGCTTCGATGTCCGCGGCAAAGATGTTGAACCCGCCCGAGATGATCATGTCCCGCCGCCGGTCCAGCAGCGTGATAAAGCCCTGATCGTCGCACCGGCCCATATCGCCCGACCGGATATAGGTATCCCCCTCGGGGCTGATCCAGACCGCATCGCGCGTGGCATCGGGTGCCGCGCGATAGCCGCGCATCACGGTGGTCGAGCGTCCGACGATCTCGCCCGGCTGGCCCGGCGGCACCTCAAGCCCCGCCTCGTCGATCAGGCGGATCTCGGCGTTGGCGGCGACGCGGCCGATCGTGTGCAGCTTGTCGGGATGGGCCGAGCAGTCCAGAACCGCGCTGACGCCCCCCTCGGTCATGCCGTAGATATTGACCATCCGCCCCGGCCAGCGCGCCAGAACCTGTCGGACCACATCGGGCGGCAAAGGCGCGCTGGTGGACAGCTTGACCTGAAAGGCCCGCAGGTCATAGCGGTCGAAATCGGGATGCTCGATGATGCGGCGGATCTGCACCGGCACCATCATGGCATGGGTCACGCCCAGATCCTGCGACAACGCCAGAAAGCCTGCGGCGTCAAAGCGCCCCATCAGCGCCACCGTCGCGCCAAGCGCCAGCGCCGGGATCAGCGTGGCCAGTGTCGTGTTGGAACAGAGGGGGGTCGAGAACAGCGCCACGGCATCCTCGGTCAGCCCGAAGCGGATGAACCGCTGCACCTGCCGGTCGCGAAAGCGGATGTCGTGCTCGATCCCCTTGGGCGCGCCGGTGGTGCCCGAGCTATAGATGATGTCGAACAGAAGATCGGGCGGGAACGCCTGTGCGGGCATGGGGGGATGCGCGCGCGACCCGGCCACAACAGCCGCCAGATCGCGCACACCCGGCAGATCCGGCCCGGACCCGTCGCCCAGCACCAGAGCAGGGGCGCAATTGTCCAGCATCCGCGCAATCGCATCCGGGTGGGCCGAGACCGGCAGCGGCGCCACCGCCACGCCAAGCGCCGCAGCGCCCAGATACAGCACGACATGATCGGCGGTGGTGCCCGCCAGCGTCGCCAGCACATCGCCGCGCGCAAGGCCCGCATCCCGCAAGGCGCTGGCGCAACGGTCCATGCGGTCCACCATTTCAGCCGCCGTCAGGCGCTGCGCCCCGTCGATCAGCGCCAGCCGGTCGGGGCGGCGCCCCGCCGCCGCGCGGACCTGGCTTGCGATGTCGGTGGGGGCCTCGTCCGGCACCTCCATCGGGCGGATCGGCGGCATGTCGGGATCGGTCGTCATGGCATCACCCCTTCGGTTCCGGGCTGGGCCGCTGTCGGCCCCTTGCGATAGCGAAACACCGCCGAGCCGGTGGCGACCAGCGTGCCCTCGTCATCGGTGATGCGGGCTTCGGCAAAGAACGTGCTGCGCCCGCCGCCGGTGCGCCAGCCTTCGGCGATCATCCGCGTGCCTGCGGGACGGGCCAGAAAGCTGGTGTTCAGCGACAGCGTGACCGCGCTGCGCCGATTGTCGGGGTCGCCCGACCAGCAGCCCGCATAGCCCATCACCGTGTCCAGCAGCGCCGCATAGACCCCGCCATGCGGGATGCCCTGCCGGTTCAGCAGCCGCCGCCCAAGGGGCAGTTCGAACCGCGACCAGTCTTCCCTCCAGCCCAGCATGCGAAAGCCCATATGCTGCTGAAAGGGATAATCGGCTTCGGTGACCAGCATGTCGTCGGTCTGGGTCATGGGGTCTTTCCGTTCAGGAATACGTCAGCAGATGCGCGTCGCTGGCCTGCCGCAGATGCGGCGTCTCGTTGAAGGAATGCAGGAACAGCCCCGCCTCGCCGCCCGCCAGCCGCGAGACGGCGCAGTTCTTCATCTGCAGTTGCAGCAGGATCATCTGCGGGGCGGGCGCCTGCATCACATCGGCGATCATGCGGCTGATCGCGCCGCCGGAACTGACCGCCAGCACCGGGCCGCCCTCGTCCAGCATCGCCTGCCGGGCGCTGTCCACGCGATGGGAAAACGCGGCCCATGTCTCGGGCGGGTCGGCGATCTCGTCGCGCTGCCATGCCAGCACCGTCTCGCGCAGTGTGCGGAAATAGAGGCGGCGGTCCTGCCGCACCTCGGCGGCCAGGCCGCCGGGGCCAAAGCGGGCAGACAGCAGGCCCTTGGCGTCGAACTCGTTCAGCCCCTCGTGGATGACCGCGCAGGCGGGGTCCAGATCCAGCGCGGGCGCCAGCCCCGCCAGCGTCTCGGCATGGCGCCGCTGCGCCCCGCGATAGAGGCGCAGCGGACGCGGCTCGCCCATCAGCGCAAGGCCCTGGCCCAGGGCGCGGGCCTGTTCGTGGCCCAGATCGGACAGCACGTCGTAATCGGCCGCGCCGAATGATGCCTGCGCGTGGCGGATCAGGGTGATGCGGCTCATGGCGCGGCCTCGTCCAGATGGCGCAGGCCCAGCCAGTCGGCGGTCAGCGCGGGGCGGTCGGCGCCCTCGATCAGGACCTCGACATGCCATGTGGTCAGGATCGCGGCAGGCCCCCGATCCTCGATCCGCGCCAGATTGAACTGACCGCGCACCCGCGCCCCTGCGGGCACCGGCGCCACAAAGCGCATCCGGTCAAAGCCGTAATTCACCGCCGCCCGCACGCCCTGCAGGCGCGGCAGCGCGGTCTGCGCCATCTGCGGCAGCAGCGACAGCGTCAGAAAGCCATGCGCGACGGTGCCGCCAAACGGCCCCTCGGCTGCGGCGCGCACCGGATCGATATGGATGAACTGACGGTCGCCTGTCGTCTCGGCAAAGGCGTCGATCAGCGACTGGTCCACGGTGATCCAGTCCGACAGACCGACGGTGGTGCCGACCAGCGCGGACAAGCTGCGCGCCGCGATCGGGGCCGGGAGGGATGTGCGATCAGCCATAGAACAGCCTCGGCAGATACAGGATGATTTCCGGGAACATGATCAGGATCGCCACGCCCAGCAGCGTCACCAGCACATAGGGGATGACCGACTGATAGATGTCGCCCATCGTCACCTCGGGCGGGGCCACGCCGCGCAGGTAGAACAGGTTGAACCCGAAGGGCGGCGTCATGTAGCCCACCTCCATCATGATGATGAACAGGATGCCGAACCAGATCGGATCGAAACCATACATCTGCACCACCGGCAGAAAGACCGGCAGCGTGATCAGCATGATCCCCACCGGGTCCAGCACCATCCCGAAGATGAACAGCACCAGCAGCATGAAGATCAGCGCGCCCCACCGCCCGCCGGGGATATAGGACATCAGATCCTGGATCAGCGACTGCGCCCCAAGCGCGGTATAGGCGGTCGAAAAGGCGTGGGCGGCAAACAGGATCCACAGGATCAGCGTCGTCAGCCGCAGGGTCGATACCGCCGCCTCGGACAGGACCTGCGGGCGCAATTGCCGGTTTACGGCGGTGGCTATCAGCGCGCCGAAAACGCCGATGGCCGCGGCCTCGGTCGGCGTGGCAAAGCCGCCGAAGATCGCACCCAGCACCGACACCACGATCAGGATGGGCAGGATCACCGCCCTGAGCGACGCGAATTTCTCGGGCCAGCTGGCGCGCAGATGCACCGGCAATGCAGGCCCCATATGCGGCTGGATCAGGCAGCGCGTGATGATGTAGATGCTGACCAGCACGAACAGCAGCAGCCCCGGCCCGATGCCCGCCGCGAACAGCCGCCCCGCCGACACCTCGGTCAGCATCGCATAAAGCACCATCAGGATCGAGGGCGGGATCAGGATGCCCCAGCCCCCGCCCGCATTGATCGCGCCCAGGGCCAGTTTCTTGTCATAGCCGCGTTCCAGCATCTTGGGCAGGGCGATGGTGCCCATGGTGACGACCGCCGCGCCAGAGATGCCGGACATGGCCGCAAAGATCACGCAGATCATCACCGTGCCGATGGCCAGACCGCCGCGCAGGCCGCCGAACCATTTGTGCATCATGTCGTAAAGATCGCTGGCCACGCCGGATTTCTCCAGCAGCGTCGCCATGAAGACGAACAGCGGAATGGCCATCAGCGTGGGGTTCGACATCGTCTCCCACATCTTGCTGGAGACGAGATACCACCCAAGGGTGCCCATCTCGAAATAGAGAAACACGACCGACACGCCGCCCAGCACAAAGGCCAGGGGCGTGCCCAGCATCACGAACAGCAAAAGCGAGCCGAAAAACAGCAAGGTCAGAATTTCAACGCCCATGCGGGGGAACCTCTTTGGCTGGCGTATCGGCTGCGGGAACGGGCATGTGGCTGGCGGGTTCGGGGCCGAAGATCGCGGGATCGACGGCCAGGCCGCGCAGCACGCGGATGTCGCGCCACAGCCGCACAAAGCCCTGCAACAGCAGCAGCGTCGCCGCGATCGGGATAAACGCCTTGGTCGGCCATAACGGTGCGCGCCAGATCGAATTCGACCGCTCGCCATCCTGCCACGCTTCTGCGGCCATCGAACTGCCCTGCCACAGCAGCACGATGACAAAGGCGCCGAACAGCGGCCATGTCACGATGTCGATCAGCGCCTTGCGGCGCGGCGACATCGGGCCATAGAAGATGTCGACGCTGACATGGCCGCGCTGCGCGTGCAGCGCACCGCCCGCGATGATCGCATAGACGCCAAAGATCAGCGTCGCCATCTCGGCGGTCCAGATCGCGGGGCGGCCGACCAGATAGCGCATCACGACATCGGCCAGCAGCAGCGTAAAGATCGCAAAGACCGCAAGCGATGCCCATCGGCCTATCCACAGGTTGAACTGCGTGATCGCGCGCGCGATGCTCAGCATGGCAAAACCTCGTTCCGGGGCGAAAAGGGGTGCAGCCCCTGCCGCGCGATGCGCGACAGGGATGCGGGATCAGGCGTAGCCAAGATCGGCCATCAGCCCGCGATAGATGTCGGCGGCGGCGGCGGCGCGTTCGCCCTTGGCGGCCTCGTTCTCCATCACCTGCGCCGATGCCTGCGCCAGCATCTCCAGCACGTCGTCGGGCAGGGTGATGACGTTCAGACCCTCGGTCTGCTGGCCCTCGGTCAGGGCGATCGCCTCGGCATGGACATATTCGATGGACCGGCGGAAGAACCGCGTCTCGACCGCATCGAGGAAGGCCACGCGCATGTCGTCGGGCAGATCGTTCAGCGCGTCGAGATTGACGATATAGGCGTCGGTCGTCTGCGCGATCGGCGGCTTGACGTGGTATTTGCACACCTCCCACAGCGACATGGATTGCGCGCCCACGGCGGCCCCCCAATGCGCCCCGTCCACCACGCCCGAGGACAGCGCCTGATACAGCTCGGACCCCGGCACATATTGCGGCGCGGCCCCGGCCAGCGCCAGAAAGTCCAGCATCGTCCCCGAGGACCGGATCTTGAGGCCCCGGAAATCGGCGGCGCTTTTGATGTCGCGGCTCAGCGCCAGTTCGGTGGGCAGCACCTTTTCGGCCATGATCATCACGCCCTGCTGCATCAGATCCTCGTTCACCAGTTCCTCGATCCCGAGGTTCTTGACGGCGTGCTGCATTTCCCAGCTGTCGCGCAGGGTGCCGGGGATGCCATACATGAACGAGGCGGCCTGCGCGTTGTCCTGAATATAGGACGGGCTGATCGTGCCCATGGGCACGACGCCGCGCCGCACCAGATTGTAGATGTCGGGCCCCTTGGCGAATTCGCCATCGCCCAGCAGTTCCATGCGGAACGCGCCGTCGGTGCGCCGCTCGACCTCGCGGGCCAGCGCGCCCAGACTGTCGTCGAACGACCCCGACGCCTTGGGCCAATGCGACTGCACCCGCCAGCTGACCGCGCCCTGCGCAATGCCGCGCCCGACCAGCGCCGGAGTGGCCAGCACCCCCAGGGCGGCCCCGCGCATCAAGGCCCTGCGACCCAGTTTTCCCGAAATTCCGACCATCTTCACCTCCCTGAAGCTGTCTGTGTATCCCATGCCGGGCGGTCCCCGGCAGGCGCGTCCTCTCCCGTCAGCGGAGCGCCTGCCAAGGGTTGGGGCGCGCCCCAGCCCTTGGCGCGCGGTCCGGTCAAGTGGTCCCGCCCGCCTCGTGCTGGCGGGCGATCATCGCCCCGTGGCCCGCGATCCGGCGCGCGCGCAGCCCGTCGCGCACCGGATCGGCGCTGGCGCTGCTGGCGGTGCCCTGCGCCGCCCGCGCCGCCACCCCCTGAATGATCGCGGCCGAGCGAAAGCAGTTGAACGCCAGAAACACCGGCCAGTCGTCGATCCCCGCGCGCCCGGTCCGGTCGGTGTAGCGGTCCAGCATCGCGCGTTCGGCAGGCAGACCTGCGGCCAGCAGGTCATGCGTCTCCATCACGTCGGGCGGCAGCCGGTAGGGCAGGCACAGATAGGCCAGATCCGACAGCGGATGCCCGATGGTGGACAATTCCCAGTCCAGCACACCGATGACGCGCGGCTGGTCGGGATGCACGACCATGTTGCCAAGACGGAAATCGCCATGCGTGATCGCGGCCTCTTCCGCGACGCCCGAATGGGCCATCAGCCAGTCGCGCAGCCAGTCCATGTCGCGATAGTCGAAATCGGCGGGCAGCGCCGCCTTGGACGCCTCGTATTGTCCCGACCAGCGTGCGGTCTGCCGCGCCAGATAGCCTGCGGGGCGACCGAAATCGCCCAGACCGCAGGCGCGCCAGTCCAGCCGGTGCAGATCGGCCAGCGTGTCGATCAGCGAGAAGGCCAGCGCCGGGCGCTGATCGCGCGGGATCGGGCCCATGGCGCGGTCGGTGACGATGCGGCCGTCGATGTAGTCCATCAGGAAGAATTCGGCCCCGATGACGGATGTGTCCTCGCACAAAGCGATCACCTCGGGCGTGGGCAGGCCGGTGGGCGCCAGCGCGGCCAGAATGCGATACTCGCGGTCGATCGCATGGGCCTTGGGCAGCAGCACGCCCGGTGGCTTGCGCCGCAGCACCATCCGCCGCCCCGAGGGCCATGTCACCAGAAAGGTCGGGTTCGACATCCCGCCCTGAAACTGGCGGACCGACAGTTGCGGCACGGGCACGTCAAGCCGGTTCGCCAGCCAGCGGGCCAGCGCCTGTTCGTCAAAACGGTGGCGCGGCAGCGGCGTCACCAGTTCGGGGGCGCTGTGGTGGATCTGCGAAACCGGGGATGCCGACGTCACCGATCATATCCCCGAAAACTGCGGGGCGCGGCGTTCGACATAGCTTTTCACGCCCTCGCGGAAATCGTCGGACTGGAAGCTGGCGGCCATTTCGGCATCGGCGACCTTCAGGGCGTCGGCGAAACTTTGGGTATAGGCCAGCCGCACCTGCCGTTTCATGATCGCCATGGCGCGGGGCGAGACGCCGTGCGCCATGCCCGACGCCACCCCGGCCACATGCGCCATCAGCCGGTCGGCGGGCAGCGCGGCGTTGACCATGCCCATGCGCTCCGCCTCCGCACCGGTGAACTTGCGCGAGGTCATCAGCAGGTCCAGCGCATGCGCCTCGCCCACCAGACGCGGCAGCAGCCAGCCGATGCCGTGTTCCGCGATCAATCCGCGCGCCGCAAAGGCGGTGCTGAACCTGGCATCCTCGGCCGCGAAGCGCAGGTCGCAATACAGCGTCAGGATCAGCCCGATCCCCGCGCAGGGGCCGTTGATGGCCGCGATCACGGGCTTGGGGCAATCATACAGATAGCCGAAGCGCCCCGGATAAAGCCCCCCCAGATCCGGCCCCGGCGCATCGGGAAAGGACACGTCGGCGGGATACAGCACCTCTTGCCCGCTGGCCTTCCCCCGGTCGGCGGTCTTGTCCAGCGATGCCATGTCCGCGCCTGCGCAAAAGCCCCGCCCGGCGCCGGTGATGACGATGACCCGCACCGCCGGGTCGGACCCGGCCTGCCCCACCGCGTGGCGCACCTGATCGGCCATCGCGGGCGTCCAGGCATTCAGCCGGTCGGGGCGGTTCAGCGTGATCGTGGCCACCCCGTCGCGGATGTCGAACTCGATGTCGCTGCGTAGGGTCGTCTCTTGCATGAAGCTGCCTCCCTTCGCGCCGGAGCGCGTCCCTCAATGCCCGCATGCACCCTGGTAACAGAGCCTCCCTGCATGCTGACAAGTGTCAGGATATGACCTTAGGACCCGATTCCCCCTGCGTCAATCCGTTCCGGGCAAAGCTGTGGTGCTGCCGGAAATTGCCGCCGCGCCCAAATTGACGCTTGCCCAAAAGGGCCTGACCCCGTAATCCTGACAGTCGTCAGGAATGATCAGCGGACCCGTCGCCCGCCCGTTCCGACCGCCGGGGAGGGCGGTCGGAACCGCCAAGGGGCAGGCGCCACGGGCCAAGGCGGGGGAATGAAAATGACACGGACCACACATGATTCGCTGGCCGGGCTGGACCCTGCCGCCTATGGGGCCGAGGCCACGCGCCGCGCGGGCATCATCGAGGGCCCGGCAGCGCAGGCGACCCCACGCCCCATCGGTCGGGTGGGCATTATCGGCGCAGGCACGATGGGCGGGGGCATCGCCATGAACTTTGCCAGTGCCGGCATCCCGGTCACCATCGTCGAGACGCAGCAGGACGCGCTGGATCGCGGGCTGGCCGTCGTGCGGCGCCATTATCAGAACAGCGCCGACAAGGGCCGCTTTCCCCAGTCCGAGGTCGCGGCCCGCATGGACCGCATCACGCCCGCGCTAGGCCTCGCCGCGCTGGCCGGTTGCGATCTGGTGATCGAGGCCGTGTTCGAGGATATGGACCTGAAACGCCGCATCTTTGCCGAACTGGACCGGGTGATGAAACCGGGAGCGATCCTGGCGAGCAACACCTCGGCACTGGATATTGACCAGATCGCCGCCGCCACCTCGCGGCCCGAGGATGTGATCGGGCTGCATTTCTTCTCGCCCGCCAATGTGATGAAGCTGCTGGAGGTCGTGCGCGCCCGCCACACCGCCGATGATGTCGTGGCGACCGGCATGGCGCTGGCCCAACGGATCGGCAAGATCGCGGTGCTGGTCGGCGTCTGCCATGGATTTGTCGGCAACCGGATGCTGGCCGCGCGGCGCGAACAGGCCAATGCGCTGCTGTTCCGGGGCGTGATGCCGTGGGATATCGACGATGCGGTCACCGCTTTCGGCTTCAAGATGGGGCCGTTCCAGATGTCGGATCTGGCCGGGCTGGACATCGGCTGGTCCAGGGGCGCCACCACTCACAGCCCCATCCGTGACGCGCTGTGCGAGATGGACCGGCGCGGGCAAAAGACCGGCGCGGGCTATTACGATTACGACGCGGCGCGCAACCGCACGCCCTCGGACGTGACCGCCCGGCTGATCCGCGAGATGACCGGCGCGGAACCCACGACCCTGCCCGCCGATGACATCGCCGAGATGCTGCTGGTCCCGATGATCAACGAGGCGGTGAAGATCCTTGAGGAAAACAAGGCGCAGCGCCCCTCGGATGTGGATGTGGTCTGGCTGAACGGCTACGGCTTTCCGCCCGGACGCGGCGGGCCGATGTATCACGCCGACCAGATGGGCGCCAAGGCGGTGCTGGCGCGGATCGAGGATCTGGCCGCAGGCAACCCGGCCTTTGCCCCCGCCGAGACGCTGCGCCGTCTGGCCGAGGATGGCGGCCGCTTCCTCGATCTGGACCTCGGCGGGCTGCGCACCGACGCCCCTGCCGCACAAGGGGCCGCATGATGGGCGAGTTTACCACCACCCGCCGCGAGGGCCATATTCTGGTCGTCACCATGAACCGCCCCGAGGTCTATAACGCCGTCCACGCGCCCATGCATCACGAGATGTCGGCCATCTGGGACGATTTCGCAGCCGATCCCGATCTGTGGGTCGCGGTGCTGACGGGGGCGGGCGACCGCGCCTTCTGCGCTGGCAACGATCTGAAATACACGGCGCAGGGCGGCGCGATGAAGGGCCCCGAAACCGGCTTTTCCGGCCTGTCGCAGCGGCTGGATCTGGAAAAACCCATCGTCGGCGCGGTCAACGGCTTTGCCATGGGCGGCGGGTTCGAGACTGCGCTGTGCTGCGACGTGGTGCTGGCCGCCGACACCGCGACCTTTGCCCTGCCCGAGGTCAAGGTGGGCTTTTTCGCAGCCGCAGGCGGCATCCAGCGCCTCAGCCGCCAGATCGGGCGCAAGGCCGCGGTCGAGATGATCCTGACCGGCCGCAAGGTCGGCGCCGAGGAAGGGCTGCGGCTTGGCTTCGTCAATCAGGTCGTGCCCGCGGCGGAGCTGGTGGACCGCGCGATGGACATGGCGCGCCAGATCGCCGCCGTCTCGCCCTCGTCGGTGCGCGCCTCGTTGCGGGTGCTGCGGCGGATGGACCTGCTGGACGATCTGGGCACCAGCCTGCGCCACAGCCGCGAGGTCATGGCCGATCTGCGCGAGACCGAAGACTTCCGCGAGGGCGTCACCGCCTTTGTCGAGAAACGCCAGCCCAACTGGGTGAACAGATGACGCCCCCGAACGCAAGGAGACGGACATGAAACATGCGGACCCCAAGGATGTGCAAGGCTCCGCCGACATCCTGAACAATCTGGCCATGTCCGAGGCGGCACGGCCCCTGCTGCACAAGGTGATGGCCCATATCCGCGACCATTGCGACCCCGCCCTGCGCGAATACGACCGCCTGTCGGCGCAGCGCGGACCGGGCAACGCCTATGCGCCCGGCCAGCTTGAGATCATCGAGGATCTGAAGACCCGCGCCAAGGAGGCCGGTCTGTGGAACTTCTTTTTGCCCGACAGCGGGACGGGCGAGGGGCTGTCGAACCTCGATTACGCCTATATCGCGTTCGAGCTGGGCAAGAACCCCTTGGCCGCGCAATCGCTGAACTGCTCGGCCCCCGACACCGGCAATATGGAGGTGCTGGAGCGGGTGGGCAGCCCCGAACAGAAAGAGCGTTGGCTGAAGCCCCTGCTGGCGGGCGAGATCCGGTCGGCCTTCGCGATGACCGAGCCCGATGTCGCCTCGTCGGATGCGCGCAACGTGTCCACCCGCGCGGTGCTGGAGGGGGGCGAATGGGTCATCAACGGCGAGAAATACTATATCTCGGGGGCGGGCGATCCGCGCTGCAAGATCATGATCGTGATGGTCAAGACCTCGCCCGAGGCCGAGCCGTTCCGCCAGCAAAGCCAGATCCTTGTGCCGATGGACACGCCCGGCGTCACCATCGTCGGCCCGATGCGGGTCTTTGGCCATGACGACCTGCCCCACGGGCATATGCAGATCCGGTTCGACAATGTCCGCGTCCCCGAGGCGAACGTGCTGTGGGGCGAGGGCCGCGGGTTCGAGATCAGCCAGCTGCGCCTTGGGCCGGGCCGCATCCACCATTGCATGCGCTCGATCGGGGCGGCGGAAAAGGCGCTGGACATGATGATCGCGCGCGGCCTGTCGCGCGAGGCGTTCGGGCGCCGGATCATTGATCTGGGCAAGAACATGGAAACCATCAGCCGCGCCCGCATCGAGATCGAGGCGATGCGCCTGATGGTGCTGAAGGCCGCCCGCGCCATGGACGTGCTGGGCAACAAGGAGGCGCGCATCTGGGTGTCGATGATCAAGGCGATGGTGCCCGAAAAATGCTGCCAGATCATTGACCAGGCCATTCAGGTCCATGGCGCCACCGGCGTCAGCCAATGGACCGACCTGCCCGAGATGTACATGAAGCAGCGCACCCTGCGGCTGGCCGACGGCCCCGACGAGGTGCATCACGCCGTCGTCGCCCGCGCCGAGCGCAAGGCGTTCGAGGCCTCGAACGAACGGCGCGCGGGGGTGGTCTCGCACCAGCACGCGCCCGCGGACGGGGCGGCATAGGATGAGCATGTTGTTCGATCTGACGGGCAAGACCGCGCTGCTGACGGGTGCGTCGCGCGGAATGGGGCTGGCGATGGCCACGGCGCTTGCCCAGCACGGCGCGCGGGTGGTCATCTCGGCCCGCAAGCAGGACCAGCTGGACGCGGCGGCGGCGGGCATCAATGCGACCTGCGGGGCAGAGCGCGCCTTTGGCGTGGCCGCCAATGCCGGCCGGCACGAGGATCTGCGCGCGCTGGTCGATCAGACCCGCAGGCTGGCCGGTCCGGTGGACATCCTGATCGGCAATGCCGGGGTGAACGTCCATTACGGCCCGATCTCCGAGATCCCCGACGAGGCCTATACCAAGATCATGCAGACCAATGTGCAGGCCAATCTGTGGCTGGCGCGGCTGGCAGCGCCCGACATGATGGAACGGGGGGGCGGGTCGATGATCTTCACCTCCAGCGTGGGGGCGCTGAAGCCCTCGGCGACGCTTGGACTGTATGGTGTGTCCAAGCTGGCGCTGATCGGTCTGGTGCGCAACCTGGCGCTGGAATACGGCCCCCACGGCATCCGCGCCAACGCCATCTGCCCCGGCGTGGTGCGCACCGATTTCGCCCGCGCCCTGTGGGACAGCCCCGAAGGCGAGGAGCGCGCCCGCACCCAGATCCCGCTGCGCCGCTTTGGCGAACCGGACGATTTCGCGGGCACCGCCGTCTATCTGGCCTCGGACGCCAGCGGCTATATGACCGGGCAGGCGCTGACCCTGTGCGGCGGCACCAATATGTGGGCCTGAGATGGACATCGAGGGACGCACAGCCCTGGTGACAGGCGCCGCCGCAGGGATCGGGGCGGCGCTGGCACGCGCGCTGGCCGACGCAGGCGCCCGGCGGGTCGTCTGCGCGGACCGCGACGAGGGCGGGGCTGCCCGGATCGCGGCGTCAATCGGCGGCGTGGGCCTCGGTGCCGATATGGGCCGCGACGGCGACATCGCCCGGATGATCGACATGGCCGAGGATCAGGCCGGACCCATCGACCTTTATTGCGGCAATGCCGGGATCATCCGGCGCGGCGGGATCGAGGTGCCGGACGCGGACTGGCAGACCATCTGGGACGTCAATGTGATGGCCCATATCCGCGCCACGCGCATCCTGCTGCCGCAGATGATCGCGCGCGGCGGCGGGCATGTGATGATAACAGCCTCTGCCGCGGGGCTGCTCAGTCAGGTGGGCGCCGCGCCCTATGCGGTGACCAAGCACGCGGCGGTGGGCTTCGCCGAATGGCTGGCGTTGACCCACGGCGATGACGGCATCGGGGTCACGCTGCTCTGCCCGCAGGCGGTGCGCACCGCGATGACCGAGGGACGCGAGGCGGGCGTGGCCAGCATCGACGGCATGATGGAGGCCGACGCGGTCGCCGCCGTGGCGCTGGAGGCGCTGCGCGAAGGCCGGTTTCTGGCCCTGCCTCACCCGGAGGTCGCCACCTACATGCGCCGCAAGACAGACGATTACGACCGCTGGATCGGCGGCATGCAGCGACTGAACCGACATTATACCGCCCGGCCCGAGACGCCCGGCACCTGAGGAGGAGACACCCCATGAGGGACGCCCTGATCGTATCGACCGCACGCACGCCCATCGGCCGCGCCTTTCGCGGCGCATTCAACAACACGCAGGCGCAGGAACTGATCGGCCATGCCGTCCGCCACGCCGTGGACCGCGCCGGGCTGGACGGGTCCGAGATCGCCGATTGCATCGTCGGCTGCTCGATCCAGCAAGGCTCGACCGGCGGCAATATCGGGCGGCAGGCGGCGATCCGGGCGGGGCTGCCGACCTCGGTTGCGGGCATGTCGCTGGACCGGCAATGCGCCAGCGGCATGATGGCGATCGCCACCGCCGCCAAGCAGGTGATCCATGACGGCATGCAGATCGTCATCGGCGGCGGCGTCGAATCCGTCAGCCTGGTGCAGAACCAGAACATGCGTCAGGACCGCCGCACCGATCCGTGGCTGGTGGACCACCGGCCCGACATCTACATGACGATGCTGGAAACCGCCGAGGTGGTGGCCGACCGCTATGGCATCACGCGCGAGGATCAGGACGCCTATTCCCTGCGCTCGCAACAGCGGACAGCGGCGGCCCAGCAGGCGGGCGCGTTCGACGATGAGATCGTGCCCCTGACCAGCACCATGGCCGTGGTGGACAAGCAGACGAAAGAGGTCTCGTTCCGCGAGGTGACGCTGACCCGCGATGAGGGCAACCGGGCTGATACCACCGCCGAGGGGCTGGCCAGCCTGAAGCCCGTGTTCCGCGACGGTCAGCACGTGGCCGAGGGTCGCCACATCACCGCAGGCAATGCCTCGCAACTGTCCGACGGCGCCTCGGCCGCGGTCATCATGGAGGCGTCCGAGGCCGAACGCCGCGGCTTGGCGCCCCTTGGCCGCTATGTGGGCGTGATGGCCGCGGGCCTGGACCCCGACGAAATGGGCATCGGCCCGATCCACGCCGTGCCGCGCCTGTTGAAGGCCCACGGCCTGACCATGGACGATATAGGACTGTGGGAGCTGAACGAGGCCTTCGCCTGTCAGGTCCTGCATTCCGCGCGCGTGCTGGGCATCCCCGACGAATTGCTGAACGTGAACGGCGGCGCCATCTCGATCGGGCACCCCTATGGGATGTCGGGCGCGCGCATGGTCGGTCACGCGCTGATCGAGGGCAAGCGGCGCGGCGCGCGCTATGTCGTCTGCACCATGTGCGTCGGCGGCGGGATGGGTGCTGCCGGATTGTTCGAGGTTCTCTGAGACCCCAAGGGAGGGAAACGATGGAACTGTCTTTCACCGACGAGGAACTGGCCTTTCAGACCGAGGTCCGCGATTTTCTGGTCGCGCATCTGCCGGATCACATTTCGGCCGCCGTCCGGTCGGGCGCGGAACTGACGCGCGAGACCTATCAGGAATGGCACCGCATTCTGGGCGCCAAGGGCTGGCTGGGATCGACCTGGCCGGTCGAACATGGCGGCCCCGGCTGGTCGCCCGTCCAGCGCTATATCTATGATGTCGAGGCCAGCCGCCATTACGCGCCCCGCGTCGTGGCCTTTGGCGCGCATATGCTGGGCCCGGTCCTGATCGAATTCGGCAATGACCGCCAGAAGGCCGAAATCCTGCCCCGCATCCTGTTGGGCGAGGATTGGTGGGCGCAGGGCTATTCCGAGCCGGGGGCCGGATCGGATCTGGCCAGCCTCAGGATGCGGGCCGACCGCGACGGCGACCATTACGTGCTGAACGGGCAGAAGACCTGGACCACGCTTGGCCAGCACGCCAACCGCATCTTCTGTCTGGTGCGCACCTCGCACGAGGGAAAGCCGCAGCAGGGCATCAGCTTTGTGTTGGTCGATCTGGACACGCCCGGCGTCGAGATGCGCCCGATCCGCCTGATCGAGGGCGGCCACGAGGTGAACGAGGTGTTCTTCGACAATGTCCGCATTCCTGTCGAGAACCTCGTGGGCGAGGAAAACAAGGGCTGGACCATCGCCAAGTTCCTGCTGACGCATGAACGCACCAATATCGCGGGCGTCGGGATCTCGATGCAGGCGCTGGAAGAGGTCAAGGATCTGGCCCGCCGGATGCGCCGCAACGGGCGCCCGCTGATCGCGGATCCGCTGTTCGCCGCCCGCATCGCCCGCGTCGAGACCGATCTGGAGGCGATGAAGATCACCAATCTGCGCATGCTGTTTCAGGCGCAGAAACAGGGCCATCCCGGTCCCGAAACCTCGATCCTCAAGATCAAGGGCACGCTGGTCAATCAGGAGTTGCGCGATCTGGCCCGCCGGGCGCTTGGCCCCGTGGCCGCCCCCTTTCCGGGCGAGGCGGGGGCCGCGAACCTCGTCTTTGGCCCGCCCGACAGCGACACGAATGCGGCGGTCTATTTCAACAGCCGCAAAAGCTCGATCTTTGGGGGATCGAACGAGATTCAGCGCAATATCCTGACCAAGACAATGCTGGGGCTGTGACATGAACTTTGATCTGACCGAAGACCGCCAGATGCTGGCGGACAGCCTTGGCCGCTATCTGGGCGATCGCTACGGGGTCGAGACGCGCAACAAGCTGGCGTATGACGCGCCGTTTCACAGCCCCGGGAAATGGGCCGAATTGGCCGAACTGGGCATCCCCGGCGCGCTGGCCCCCGAGGCTGCGGGCGGGTTCGGCGGCACCGGCTTTGACATCACGGTGGTGTTCGAGGCATTGGGCCGCACGCTGTGCCCCGAGCCTTATCTCGGCACGCTGATGGCCAGCCGCCTGCTGATGGCGGCCGGCGCCGATCAGGACACACTGATCGACGGATCACAGCGCTTTGCCGTCGCCCTGTCCGAGATCGACGCGCCCTATGACGCGCTGACCATGCAGGCCACCGCCACGCGCGACGGCGACCGCGTTCTGCTGTCGGGCCGCAAAAGCGCGGTCTATGGCGGTCACGCCGCCGATGTCGTGCTGATCGCGGCGCTGCTGGACGGGCGCCCTGCTCTCTTCCGCGCCGAAGCGACGGACCTGCAGATCGCGGCCTATCCGATGATCGACGGCGGCGGCGCGGCCGAGATCCTGCTGGACGACAGCCCCGCCACCCTGCTGATCGAGGACGCGACCGAGGCGCTGGCCGATGCCACCCGCGCCGGGCGCCTTGCCCTGTGCGCCGAGGCGGTGGGCGCGATGGATGCCGCCTATGCGATCCTGCTGGACTATCTGAAGACCCGCAAGCAGTTCGGCACGACCATCGGCAGCTTTCAGGTCCTGCAACACCGCACCGTCGATCTGCTGATGGAGATCGAGCAGGCGCGGTCGATCACCATCGCCGCCGCCGCCGCACTGGACGGTCCGCAAGGTCCCGCCACCTGCGCGATGGCCAAGACGCTGATCGGTCGCACGGCGCGGCTGGTGGCCGAGGAGACGATCCAGATGCATGGCGGCATCGCGATGACGTGGGAATACGCAGCCTCGCATTACGCCAAGCGGCTGACCATGATCGACCACCAGCTGGGCGATACCGATCAGTGCCTGTCCGAGGTGATGCAGACCTACGCCGCCTGACACGCCGCTGCCGCGCCCCGCATAAGGGGCGCGCATGCGGGGCGTTGTTGCACAGGCCGCTTCTGAACGGACCTCCGCTTTCTTCGGGCGTATTTATCCCGCGGTTTTCGTGGCGGGTATGGCAATGTCGTCGCCCGCTGACGGGTCCGCGCGGGGGGGATGCCCTCAGGTCAAGGTCCGCGCCGCGGTCGTATCAGCAGCCGACGCGTCAGGCACGTGAACCACCTTCTGGGCGCGGACGATGTCTTTCCACAGGGACAGAAGTTTCTGGTCGACTGCGGGGTCGGTATCGAAACTTCGGTGAACGGCGATGCCGCGCAAAAGGCAGAGGTTCAGTTGCAGAAACAGATGGTTGGTTTCGTTATCCGGGGTCATTCCGAGGATCTTGGTCGCGATCGCATCGCGGATGCCACTCCACCGCAGCTGGACGTCGCGCAGGCGCTGACCGAGGTTGCTGTCCATCCGGGCGGCCAGCATCAGCTCTGTCGCGGCCATGTATTGCTCGGTCGAGAACAGACGTTCCCACAAGGCGTCGATCAGATCCTCGATCCCGAGGCGCGGCGGCGCGGGGTCGGCGGCAAAGGGCCAGCTGGTTTCCCACGATGTCAGCAGATATTCGAAGGCCGCGACCAGCAGGTCGTTGCGCATCGGAAAATGATGGGTCAGCGCCCCGCGCGACACACGGGCGCGGTCGGCGATCAGCTTCGTTGAAATCCGCTCATAGCCGACCTCGGTCAGGGCCTGCAATGTGGCGATGCAGGCCTTTTCGCGCATCTCGGTCGATCGTTCGGCCTGGGTGCGGCGCCGCCGACCATCGGGCTGGTCCTGCGCTGTCTTTGCGGGGGTCATGTCGCTCCTTCTCATGTCATGGCCCGGTCCAGCGATACGACAAAGCGCGGCGGCCCGCTACTGCCTGCCCTGCATTTCCTGTTGATGGGCGCTGACCATGGCGGCCATGCTGTCAAAGCGAAAGTCATAGGACGGCGCCTCGCCCGGATGCATCGTCGCCCCGAAGCCCTCGTCCGCATGCCTGCGATAGATCCATGCCGAGGCCAGACCGTGGCGGTTGGCAGGCTTGTGATCGTGAAACATGCTTTCGGCGGTGTGCAGGATATCCGATTTTTCCAGACCCAAAGCGCTCAAGTTGGACAGCATGTAGTCAAAGTTGGCGTCTGCCGGTTTGTAGCTGCCCACATCCTCGGCGGTATAGACCGCGTCGAAGTCCACGCCAAGGCGCGCGTTCGACGCGGCAAAGCTGCGGTTATCGACATTGGACAGCACGACCAGCCTGTAATGCTGCTTCAGATAGGCCAGGGCGTCGGCGCTGTCGGGAAAGGCGGGCCAGTCGCCCACACTGTCGCCATACTGCCGGCACGCGTCCCAGCTCACGCCAAGGCTCCATTCCTCGGCGATCCGGCGATAGACGGTGGCCAGCAGGTCGGAATAGGCCCGGCCCGGCGTCTGCGCCTGCTGTGCGCTTTCGTGGCGGGCATGGGTTTCCAGAATGGCGTTGCGCGACATTGGCCGTGGCAGGCGGTCGGTCAACGGCGCAAGCCCCGCCACCATGCCGCTTTCCCAATCAATCAGCGTTCCATAGACATCAAAGGTCAGCGCCTTGAAATCACCCAGTTTCATGAAGTCTCCTTTGCGTGCAGCGGTTGTTTCGCGGGGCGGGCCCCCTGCGCCAGCAGCGCGGGGATCAGCGCCCATGTCATCAGGCCAAGGGCCGCGGCGTCGGCCTGATCATAGGCGCCCTCGGCATCCAGCACGCTGACGGCGCCGATCACGCGGTCCTGCCAGATGACCGGCGCCGACAGGCAGGCGCCGCAGCCAAGGGTTTCGATCAGCGCATGGTCGAAAAACGCCTCTCGGATATGGGTCCGGGTGGGGCCGCACCACGGCTGCCGGTTGCGCAGGACGGTCTCGCCCCAGCGGGTCGGCCCCATTTTCTTGGCGGCGGGAACGGGATAGACGTCGGGCCGGTTCGACCAGATCCGGTGGCACAGGTCGTCGCCCGCATCCCACGCAAAGACCGTCAGCAGCCTGAGGCCAAAGCGCGCCGCACAGACCCGTTCAAAGGCGGCGATGGCGGCATCGGGTTGATGGGGCGCCGCATGGGCGGCGGACAGGTCCCGCAAGGGCAGGGTGGGTTCAGCCATAAAGATATCCCGGCAGCCAGAGAACAATTTGAGGGAACAGCGCCAGCAGCGCGATGCCCAGCAGCATCAGGCAAAAGAACGGAAAGGCGTAGAGGGCGATGCGGCCCACCGGCTCTCCGGTCATGCCCTGCAGCACGAAGAGGTTGAAGCCGACCGGCGGCGTCACCTGCCCCAGTTCGATCGTGACGATCAGGAAGATGCCGAACCAGACCGGGTCGATCCCGGCGGCGGCGACCAGCGGCAGGGTGATCGGCAGGCTCATCACGATGATGGACACGCCGTCCAGAAACAGCCCCAGAACGATATAGAACCCGGTCAGCGTCAGCAGCAGCATGGCGGGCGACAGGTTCAGCGCGCTGATGGCGCGGGCCACGTCGGCGGGGATATGCAGATACCCCATCGCCGTGGACAGGAACGCCGCCGCGATCAGCAGCGAGCAGATCATCGCGCTGGTCTGCACCGCCCCCAGCAGCGTCTGCATCAGCAGGCGCAGCGACAACTGACGCAGAACGCCCGCGATGACCAGCGCGCCAAAGACGCCCACCGCCGCCGCCTCGGACGGCGTGGCCACGCCGGTATAGATCGCCCCCAGAACGATCCCCATCAACGCAAAGATCGGCAGCAGATCGACCAGCGCCCAGACATAATCGCGGGCGCGATAGCGTTCCCCGCCATCCGGCGCGACCGACGGGTCCAGCACCGCGCGCAGGATGAGATAGGCCGAGAACAGGCCCGCGATCATTAGCCCCGGCAGCACGCCCGCCGCGAACAGCCGGCTGATCGACACCTCGGCCAGAATCCCATAGACGATCATGATGATGGATGGCGGGATCAGCAGCCCGAAGCTGCCCGCCCCCGCCAGCGAGCCCAGAGACAGCGACCGGCTGTAGCCGCGCGTCGCCAGTTCGGTCGTGGTGATCTTGCCGACCGTGGCGGTTGTTGCCGCGCTTGACCCGCTGACGGCGGCAAACAGGGTGCAGCCCATGACGTTGGTGTGCAACAGCCGCCCCGGCACATGGGCCACGAACGGCGCCAGCCCGCGGAAGATGCGGTCCGAGATGTCGGTGCGAAAGATGATCTCGCCCATCCAGATGAACATCGGAATGGCGGCCAGCTCCCATGCCGAGGAATAGCGATAGATGATGCCGGTGGCGATGGTTGCCACGCGCGACAGGTCCATGCCTGCCAGAACGACAAGGCTCAGACCGCTGACGGCGATCAGGCCGACAAAGATCCAGACCCCCAGACTCAGCATCAGAAAGATCAGGGCCAGCAAGGCTGCGGCAGAGATGACGGCGTCCATGGCGCTGCTCCCTCAGTGGGTGGCCGGGGGCGTGTGGCGCACATCCCCCAGACAGTTGCGGATGAGATGCGCCAGAAGCTGCAGCCATAACAGCGCCAACCCACCCGTCACGATCGCCTCGGGGATCCACATCGGCACCTGCGCGACCGAGTTCGAGACCGAACCCCGCGACCATGCCCGCGCCACCCGCAGCCAGAAGAAATGGATCAGCACCGCCACCGTCGCCATCCCGATCAGGGCCGACAGCACCTCCAGCGCGCGGCGCGCACCGGGCGGGACGCGTTCGATCAACAGGCCCACCCGGATGATCTGGCCTTGTGACAGGGCGTGGGCCAGCGCCATGAAGGTGGCCGAGGCGACGCCATAGCCCACGAATTCATCCATCACGAAGGTCGAGCTGTGAAAGACGCCTCGCAACACGATCTCCCACAGGATCAGCGCGACCATCCCGACCAGAACCGCCCCGGCCAGATAGGCCCCGATCCGGGCAAGATGATCCGCAACGGCAAGATAGATCCTCATGCGATGTCCTTTCGCAGACCGGGCCCTGTCATGTCACCGGCCGATCGCGGCGCGGTATTCGGACAGCAGCGCCTGCGCGTCCGGCCCGACCCGTTCGGCCCATTCCGCCACGACCGGCTCGGCCGCCGATTGCAGGCTGGCGATCAGGGCCGGATCGACCTCGGTGGTGACGGTCACGCCGTGATCGGCCAGGGTGGCGTAATTCTCATCGACGCGGCTGGACAGCAGGTCCCAGCCAAAGGTCTCGGTCTGGGCTGCGGCCTCCAGCAGGGCCGCGCGGTCGTCATCGGACAGGGCGTCGAAGCTGTCGCGGTTCATATGCGTGACCTGCAGCGGCAGGGCATAGTTCGCCTCGGTAAAGTGCGACAGGTATTCCCAGAACTGCGCCGACGCGCCGCCATCGGCGGATGTCAGAACGGCGTCGATGCCGTTCGTGGTCAGCTGCGGGACGATGTCGGCCCAGGACAGCTGAACCGGCGCCGCACCCGCATTCACCAGCACCGTCGTGCCGGGCGTGTCGAACGAGCGGATCTTCAGACCGCGCAGGGCCTCGACCGTATCGACCGGCTGCCTGCCCCAGAAGCCCGAGGCGGGCCAGGGCGTCGCATAGAGAAAGACCTGATTGTCAGCCTCCATCGCGGCCTCGTAATAGGGTCGCGTCGCATCATAAAGCGCGCGGGTATCGTCGAGGTCGGTGGCCAGAAATGGCAGCGACGAGACGAGGAAGATCGGATTGATCCCCGACCACGCCCCCGAAAAAGATGTGGCGATCGGCACCGCGCCATCGCCCACCGCGTCGTAATGATCGACCGATTTGTAGCCGAGCGCGCCGCCATGATGCGGCGTGACCACGATGCTGCCCTCGCTTTGGTCGGTCAGGGCCTGAATGAAATGATCCGCCGTCTGGGCATGGATCGAGTTCTGCGGATATTCATTGGCCATATCCAGGCTGGTCTGCGCGGACGCCGCGCCGGCAATCATGGCCATCAGAATTCCGGGAATAAGTCTGGTCATCTGTCTTCCTCTCCGCTGTTCCTTGCACGGATGCGCAGGCATGTTGAACTGTCTTTTGGCTGCGCTGGCCGCAGTCCTGACGCCGGCCGCGTTCTGTGACGGCCTTCTGACAGGGACCGACATATTTACAAACATGTCAACCGGCTTTTTTATCTTCCAGCCTTAAGCGGTGCGCATCGGCGTTGCCGAAACATCCTCTGCATGGCGCTTCATGCGGCTTGCCCGTCCCATGTCCTGTCTGCCGCATAAATGGCCTGTTCACGCATTCAGGCGATTTTTCCGGCGCCGTATTAAAAACAGTCTTGACTGTTTGTTAATACGGCGCAGTCTTGTGACGACCAGATGAAAGGATTTCGATCCGATGTGGGGCTCACCGCCATGCTGCTGACGGTGGCCCGCGAACCGGGCCGTCATGTCCCCGCCCGCAGGCACACGGGCACCGCCGCCCTATCCAGAGAGACCAGATGACCACGATATTTCTCAAGAACGCCCGGATCGTTGACGGGACCGCGACCGAACCTTCCGATCCGATGGGGATCGTGATCGAGGACGGCATGATCCGCGATATCGGCCCGGATGTCACCGCCGACACGGACATGGTCCTTGATCTGGCGGGCCTGACGGTGATGCCGGGGCTGATTGATTGCCATGTCCACGTCATCGCGACGACAGCCGATCTGGGCGCCAATGCCGCGCTGCCCTCGGCACTGGTTGCGGCGCGCAGCAGCGTGCTGATGCGCAACATGCTGATGCGCGGCTTTACCACCGTGCGCGATCTGGGCGGCGCCGACCGGGGCCTGCAACTGGCGGTGGAGGAGGGCGCCTTTCTGGGCCCGCGTCTGGTCATCTGCGGCAAGGCGCTGTCGCAGACGGGTGGACATACCGATTATCGTGGCCCCTATGACAACCGTGATGTGGGCTGGTATGCGCAAAGTCTGGGCGCGATGGGCCGCATCTGCGACGGCGTCCCCGAGGTTCAGCGCGCCGCGCGCGAGGAAATCAAGAACGGCGCGCAATTCGTCAAGGCGATGGCCGATGGCGGCGTCTCGTCGCCCTCGGACCCGGTCGGATATCTGGTCTTTTCGGTCGAGGAACTCAGGGCGATGGTCGAGATCGCCAAGGGCTTCGGCACCTATGCGACGGGCCATCTGTATACCGACGAGGCCATCGTGCGGGCGCTGGATTGTGGCTTTGAATGCATCGAACACGGCAACCTGATCTCGGATGCGACGATTGCGCGGGTGGCGCGCGAGGGCATTCCGGTCGTGCCTACCAACATCACCTATGACATTCTGGCCTCGTCCGGCGCCCGGTTCGGCCTGCCCGCCGAGTCCGTGGCCAAGATCGCCGATGTCCGCGAGGCGGGGCTGGAACGGCTGGAAAAGATGCATGATGCGGGCGTGCTGATGGGATACGGGTCCGACCTGCTGGGCGGCATGCAATCCGAGCAATCGGGCGAATTCACCCTGCGCGGCCGCTATCTGCCCGCCGATGCCGTGATCCGGTCGGCCACGGTCGATGCCGCCAGGGTCTTGCGGATGGAGGGTCAGATCGGAACCATTGCGCCCGGCGCCCATGCCGACATCATCGCCGTCGAGGGCAATCCGCTGCGCGATCTGAGCCTGCTGACGCAACAGGGCGCCCATATGCCGCTGATCATGAAAGGCGGCACGGTGGTGAAGAAAACGGCCGCGCTGCGCTGAGGCGCGCCGACGGCCGGGGCCGACCGACGGACCAGACATCTGCAACGACGTGAACAACAGGGGAAAACCATGAAACGAGTGATGGCCTTGACCGCGCTGGCCGGTCTGCTGGCGGGGGCCGCTTGGGCCGAGACCAAATTCATCGCCAACAGCTTTTACGAAGGTGCCGTGCCCATGTCGGGCGAGGGCTATGTCCGGTGGGCCGAACTGGTCCGTGAACTGTCGGACGGCGATCTTGTCCCCGAGGTGTTCACCGGCACCGTGCTGCTGGCGCCGCGCGCGGCGTTGCAGGGCATTCAGGACAATGTGGTGCAGGTCGCCCATCACGCTGCGATCTACACGCCCTCGGATCTGCCGGTGGCGAGTACGATCCAGGAACTGGGCTTTGCCTATTCGGACCCGCTGACGGCGATCTTTGCCGTGACCGACTTTTCGATGAACAACCCGGTGCAGCTGGACGAATGGCAGCAGAACGGGCTTGTCTATCTGGGGGCCTATGCCACGCCGGCCTATGTGCTGATGTGCGCGACGCCGGTGCGCAATCTGGCCGAAATGCGGGGCAAGCGCATCCGCACCGCCGGGTCCGCCGTCTCGGTCTGGGTCGAAGAGGCGGGCGGCATCCCGGTCAACGTCCCCTCCAGCGAGATGTATACCGGCCTTGAGCGGGGCAGCCTCGATTGCGCGACGAACGCGGCCAGCGATCTTGTGGACCGCTCGCTGCTGGAGGTGGCGCCGCACACGACGCTGCTGTCGACCGGCATGTATTGGTCGGGGCCGCAATGGGGCTATAATCCCGGTTTCTGGGCCGGGCTGACGACCGGCCAGCGCGAGATCCTGATGGAGGCCTCGGCCCGCTCCATGGCCCGCATGGTCATCGCCTATTCCGGCAAGGTCGAGGCCGGGCTGCAGGCGTCGCTGGATGCGGGCGGCAATGTCTATGAACCCGAGGCCGATCTGGCAGATCATGTCGCCGCCTTCCGCGAGCGCACGGTGACCGATGCGGCGCAAAAGGCCGGCACCGAATTCGGCGTAGCCGAGCCCGAGGCCCTGATCGGCGATTTTCAGGCCAGCATGGACAAGTGGCAGGATCTTCTGGCGGGCATCGACCCGAACGACGAAGACGCCCTGACCGCGCTTGCGATGCAGGAAATCTTTGGCAAGATCGACGCCGCGACCTACGGCGTCCAGTGACCGGCAGGCGGGTCCGTGTCGGACGGACCCGCCCCCTTCGTGCCCCCACCCTTCGTGCAGCGAGGCTTTGGAATGCGGTTCGTTCATGCGGGCATCCGTTGGCTGAACATCGCGACGGCGGCTGCCGCCGGTCTGGTGATGATCCTGATGATGCTGCACATCACGCTGGATGTCGGCGTACGCTATTTCTTCAACGGCCAGATCGTCGGCACGCTGGAATGGGTGTCGTTCTACTACATGGTCGCGCTGGTCTTTCTGGGCTTTGGCCATGTCGAGATGAAAAGCGAACATATCCGCGTCGATCTGTTCGCCCAGATGATGCCCGCGCGCGTCCAGCTTGGGCTTTATGTCATGGCCTGCCTGCTGGGGATCGCCTTTTTCGGGATGCTGTTCTGGCAATCCCTGTCCGACGCGATCCGCGCCACCCGCCGGGCCGAGGAAGCGATGAGCAACTTCCGCTTTCTGATCTGGCCCGCGCGATGGGCGCTGCCGATCGGCTTTGCCGGGATCCTGCTGGCCATCCTGTCGAACCTTGCCCGCGCTGTCACGCGCAGACAGCCTTTGTGACCGCTGCACCACACCCTTTGCCGGAGTCTGCCCCATGAGCAATCTAGAAGTCGGTATCGCCGGGATCGTCCTGGCCCTGGTGCTGATTGCGATCCGTGTGCCCATCGGGCTGGCGCTTGGTCTGGTCTCGATCGGCGGCATTGCGGTCATGTTCAACATGAGCGTGGCATGGGGCATGATCTCGGCCACGCCGTTCGATTATGTGGGCCAGTGGGAATTGTCCGCCGCCCCGATGTTTCTGCTGATGGGCTTCATCTGCTCGTCCACCGACATGACCCGGGGGCTGTTTCTGGCGCTGCGGCTGTATCTGGCGCGTCTGCCGGGGGGGCTGGCGATCACCTCGGTCGGGGCCTGCGCCTTCTTTGCGGCAGCGTCGGGGTCATCGGTCGCCACCGCCTCGGCCATGTCGCGCATGGCTGTGCCCGAGATGCTGGACAACGGCTATGATCGCGGGCTGGCCACCGGCACCATTGCCGCGTCGGGGACGCTCGGCTCTCTGATCCCGCCGTCGGTGTTGCTGATCCTCTATGGCGTCTATGCGCAGGTGTCGGTGGGTCAGCTGTTCATGGCAGGCTTTATTCCGGGGGTTCTGTCGGCGCTGATCTACATGGCGATGATCGTCATCCGGGTGAAGCTGAAGCCCGAACTGGCGGGCACGGTCCAGATCGCCCCCACCGCGGCCGAACGCCGTGCCGCGTTCCGCGATGTCTGGCCGCTGCCGACGCTGATCCTGGTGGTGCTGGGCGGCATCTTCACCGGCGCGTTTTCCCCGACCGAGGCGGGCGCGCTTGGCGCCTTTGCGGCGCTGGTGATCGCCGCCATCCGCCGCAAGCTGACCCGCATCGCGCTGTTCGAGGCGGTGTCGCAGGCACTGGTGGCAACCGCCTCGATCTTTGTGATCCTGATCGGCTCGCTGTTCTTTACCCGGTTCCTTGCCCTGTCGGGCTTTCCGCGCGCCTTTGCCGACGCGATCCTGTCGGTCAGCACCGAGACATGGTGGATTCTGCTGGCCGTCTCGCTGATCTTTCTGGTTCTGGGCATGCTGATCGACAGCATCGGGCTGCTGCTGCTGACGCTGCCGATTCTGGTGCCTCTGGTGAACGAGGCGGGGATCAACCCCGTCTGGTTCGGCATCATCGTCATCAAGCTGCTGGAAATCGGCCTGATCACGCCCCCGATCGGCCTGAACGTCTATATGATCAACGGCGCGCTGAACAACAGGGTCACGCTGCCCGAGATCTTTCGCGGCATCACATGGTTTCTGGCCATGGACCTGCTGACGCTGATCATCCTGATCGCCTTTCCGATCCTGACGCTGTGGCTGCCGTCGCTGGCCTATTAGGTCTCTCGGCGTCGATCTGGATGATGCGTTGTCGCTGTCGGAGGGGACCACCGTCTGACCGCTGCGGCCGCCAGAAAGCAAACTGCGGGCGTCGCACCACGCCGGCGTACCGCAGTCGTATTCGCCGGATCACACCGCACTCCCGTCCCATGGCTGACCTTCAGCGATGACCAATGCTGCGCGGCAGCAAGCGCCGGACTGGTCGTCTGATTACTGCTGCGCCTTCTTGTCGGGCTGAATGCCGGTGCTGCCCGCGCCATCCAGTCCTTTGGCCCTGTCACGGCCGCGACCTGTCCGGTGGCCCTCTTTCTCCTGCCCGCATCATGCCTCATGGCAGTTTCCATGAGTGGTTTCACGCAAATGACTGATTCCAGTCATAGGGACGTCACACCCGGCTGTCATTCGGTAGGTGAACGTAACCGCGCCGGAATATTGCAGATGTCGGATCAGGGAACAGGGGTCGCGTCCGGTCGCCAATCGCGCCTGATGGAGCGGCTGGAATCGTGCAGCTATGCACAGACGCTGGATCTGTCGGCCTTTCTGGGCGTCTCCGAGGCGACGGTGCGGCGCGATCTGGTGGATCTGGAGGCGCGTGGGCTGATCCGGCGCACCCATGGCGGTGCGATGCCTCTGGCGCAGATTACCCGCGACTTTCCCAACAGCGAAAGGCTGTCGCGCAACGCCGCAGACAAGGCGCGGATCGGCAGGGTCGCCGCGGATCTGGTGGCGGATGGCGATGCGGTGTTTCTGGATGCGGGCACCACGGTGTTGCAGGTGGCCAGTCAGCTGTCGCGGCGTTCGGGGCTGACCTTCGTGACGAATGGCACCGATATTGCCGCCTGCCTGACAGGTGCGGGCGTCGCGCGCCTTTTTGTGACCGGCGGCGAATATCACCACTTCAACCACAGCCTGACGGGCGCGCTGGCGGCCGCAACGATCCGGCGCTTCAATGTCGACAAGCTGTTCCTGTCGGTCTCGGCGGTGGATCTGGGGCGCGGACAGATCGCCACATCCGACCCCGCTTTGGCCGAGGCGCAGCGCGCCATGATCGAAATCGCGCAAGAGGTCATCGTGGTGGCCGACCATTCCAAGTTCACCCGCAGCGCGCTGTCGGTCATCGCGCCCCTGTCTGCCGTCGATCGCATCGTCACCGACACCGCCTGCCGCGACTGTCTGGGCGACATCCCCGACGCGCTGGCGCGCAAGTTCATCTTTGCCTGAGGACATCCCATGCCCATCCTGACACTTGATGCGCTGACCAAATCCTGGGGAGAAACGCAGGTCCTGCGCGATGTCTCGCTGGAGGTGGCCGAGGGCGAGTTCATCGCCCTGCTGGGGCCCTCGGGCTGCGGCAAGTCGACGACCCTGCGCCTGATCGCCGGGCTGGAGGCGCCGACCTCCGGCGCGATCCGGCTGGACGGGCGCGACATCACCGCCACGCCCCCCGCGCAGCGCGGCATTTCCATGGTGTTTCAGTCCTATGCGCTGTTCCCGCATCTGACGGTGGGGCAGAACATCACCTTTGGCCTGTCGGTCCGGGGCGAAAGCCGCCGCGCGCAGGCCGACAAGCTGGCCCGCGTCGCGCCTCTGCTGGGGCTGGACAAGCTGCTGGACCGCCGCCCCTCGCAATTGTCGGGGGGCCAGCAGCAGCGGGTGGCGCTTGGCCGGGCGCTGATCGCGCAGGCCCCCATCTGCCTGCTGGACGAGCCTTTGTCGAACCTCGACGCATCCCTGCGCGCCGAGATGCGGGCCGAGATCCGCGCCCTGCAACGCCGCCTTGGCCTGACGATGATCTTTGTCACCCATGACCAGACCGAGGCGATGAGCATGGCCGACCGCGTCGCCCTGCTGCGCGACGGGCGGCTGGAACAGTTCGACACGCCGCACGCGCTCTATGCACGCCCGGCCAGCAGCTTTGTCGCCCGCTTCATCGGCGCGCCGCCGATGAATGTGGTGACGGTCGCCGATCTGGGCGCGGCGGGGGCGCATCTGCCGCAAGACCTGCTGGCGGGCCTGCGCCCCGAGGACATCACCCTTGCCGAGCACGGCCTGCCGGGCCGCATCGCGCAGATCGAATATTTCGGAGCGGACAGCATCCTCTCTGTCGATATTGGCGGGCCGCATCTTGCGGTGCGCCTGCAGGGCCGCCCCGCCATCGGGCCGGGCGCCGCCGTGCATCTGGGATGGGGCGCGGACGCGCTGCATCTGTTCGACGCCACCACAGGGCTGCGGCGCGATGCGGCGGCCCACCTCTCACGGACATCTCTTCAACCAGCCTGAGGACAACATGACCCGTATTTCCCTGACGCGCGCCCTGCTGGGCAGCGCCGCGCTAAGCCTTGCCGCCCTGTCGCCTGCCTTCGCGCAGACCCAGATCACCTTTTTCTATCCCGTGCAGGTCGGCGGCCCGCTGACCGAGGTGGTCGATGGCTATGTCGCCGAGTTCGAGGCGCAGAACCCCGACATCTCGGTCGAGGCGATCTATTCCGGCAGCTATACCGACACCACCACCCGCGCCCTGACCGCCGCGCGCTCGGGCACGCCGCCCACCGTGGCGGTGCTGCTGGCCACCGACATCTTCACCCTGCTGGATGCCGATGTGATCGCGCCGCTGGACGCGTACATCACCACGCCCGAGGATCAGGCCTGGCTGGACGGGTTCATGCCCGCCTATCTGGCCTCGGCCCGGCTGGACGGTCATGTCTGGGGCGCGCCCTTCCAGCGCTCGACCGCCGTGATGTATTACAACAAAGAGGCCTATGCCGCCGCCGGTCTGGACCCGGAAACGCCCCCCGCGACCTGGGACGAGATGGTCGAACACGCCAAGGCGCTGACCATCCGCGACGGGTCGGGCAATGTCACCCAATGGGGTCTGGGCATCCCCGGCAGCTCGAACGCCGCGCACTGGCTGTTCGGCGCGCTGGTCGCGCAGAATGGCGGCCAACTGTCCAGCGAGGACGGGCTGCACACCTTCTTTGACAGCCCCGAGGTGATCGGGGCGCTGGAATTCTGGGTCTCGCTTGGCGCTGAACACGGCATCCACCCGCCGGGCGTGCAGGAATGGGGCACCACGCCCTCGGACTTCATGGAGGGCCGTCTGGCGATGGCCTGGACCACGACCGGCAACCTGACCAATATCCGCGCCAATGCGCCTTTTGATTTCGGCGTCGCGGCCTATCCGGGCAATCCCGACCCGGCCTCGGTTCTCGGCGGCGGCAATCTGTATATCTTCGAGGGGGCCTCGGACGAGGAAAAGGCGGCGGCCTTCCAGTTCATCAAATACATGACCTCGGACGAGCTGCTGGCCGACTGGGGCATCCAGACCGGCTATGTCGCGCCCCGCGACGGCTCGTGG
This sequence comes from Paracoccus sp. (in: a-proteobacteria), assembly GCF_046289755.1. GTDB lineage: Bacteria > Pseudomonadota > Alphaproteobacteria > Rhodobacterales > Rhodobacteraceae > Paracoccus. Next base: position 39,384 of record NZ_JBKBVD010000035.1, read on the forward strand.
GACACGCAGGCCCTGCGCGATTATGTGGCCGAGGTGCCGCAGGCCGATGTGGCACGCCGTCAGATCGCGGTCTCGGTCCCCGAAATCTCGACCTACGAAGGCCAGCGCATCAACGAGGTGCTGAACGCCGCCCTGCAGGCCGCGCTGACCGGCCAGCAGACGCCCGAGGCTGCGCTGACCGCCGCGCAGGCCGAGGCCGAGCGTATCCTCTCGGTCTATCGCGACTGATCTGACATGACCGTGGGGAAGACACCGATGATGTCCCGCAACGCCCGGATCGCATGGCTTCTGCTGGCGCCCGCCGCCGTGCTGCTGGTGGTCTTCACCTTCTACCCCACGGTCGCCACGCTGATCGACGCGCTTCATTCCACCCCGCGCGGGCGCCGCCCGGCGCAATGGGTGGGCGCCGGTCACTTCCAGACCATGGCCGCCGATCCGATCTTTCGGCAGGCCTTCGTCAACAACCTGATCTATGCCGGGGTCATCATCCCCGCCTCGATGGGTCTGGCGCTGGCGATGGCGCTGCTGGTCAATGCCCGGATCGGGGGCAGGGCGCTGGTGCGGCTGGCCTATTTCACCCCCACCATCCTGCCGATGATCGCCGT
>NZ_JBKBVD010000092.1:0-6210 GCF_046289755.1 Paracoccus sp. (in: a-proteobacteria)
GGCTGCGGCTGGCAGAGGAGGGGGGCGGGCCGGGTCATTGGGGGCTGGGTCATTTCTTGCCGAACATGCCGCCGAGGCCGCCGGGCAGCCCGGCGCGGCCCAACTGGCCGCCGAGGCCCTTGGGGTCGGCCAGCAGCTTTTGCGCCTCGGCCATCTTGGCGGGGTCGAGGTTGTCCATGTCGGGCAGGCCGCCGCCCTTGCCGGTCATGGCGCGCATGGCTTGCTTCATCATACCGCCCTTGCCCATCTTGCCCAGCTTTTTCATCGTGTCGGCCATCTGCTTCTGCATTTTCAGCAGCTTGTTCAGATCGGACACCTCCATGCCCGCGCCCGCCGCGATGCGTTTCTTGCGGCTGGCCTGAAGCAGGTCGGGATTGGCGCGTTCCTTTTTCGTCATCGAGTTGATCAGCGCGATCTGGTGGCGCACGACCTTGTCGTCAAAGCCTGCGGCCTCGGCCTGTTTGGCCATCTTGGCCATGCCGGGCATCATGCCCATGACCGACTGCATGCCGCCCATCTTCTGCATCTGTTCCAGCTGGCCGCGCAGGTCGTTCATGTTGAACAGACCCTTCTGGAACCGCTTCATCATGCGTTCGGCCTGTTCGACCTCGAACACAGCTTGGGCCTTTTCGACCAGCGCCACGATGTCGCCCATGCCCAGGATGCGGCCCGCGACGCGGGTGGCGTCGAAGGTTTCCAGCGCGTCCATCTTTTCGCCCAGACCCACGAAGCGGATCGGCTTGCCGGTCACCGCGCGCATGGACAAAGCCGCGCCGCCGCGCCCGTCGCCGTCCATCCGGGTCAGCACGACGCCGGTGACGCCGACCTTGGCGTCGAATTCGGTCGCCACGTTCACGGCGTCCTGCCCGGTCAGGCCATCGACGACCAGCAGCGTCTCGCGCGGCTGGGCGATGTCGCGGACCTGCTGGACCTGCGCCATCAGGGCTTCGTCGATATGCAGCCGGCCCGCCGTGTCCAGCAGCAGGATGTCATAGCCGCCGAGGGCTGCCTGCGTCTTGGCGCGCTGCGCGATCTGCGGTGCGGTCTGGCCCATGACGATGGGCAGCGTGTCGACGCCGATCTGCTGGCCCAGAATCGCCAGCTGTTCCATCGCCGCGGGGCGGTTGGTGTCGAGCGAGGCCATCAGGACGCGCTTTTTCTCGCGGTCCTTCAGGCGCAGGGCCAGTTTGGCGGTGGTGGTGGTCTTGCCCGAGCCCTGAAGGCCGACCATCAGGATCGGCGCGGGCGGGTTGTCGATGCGCAAAGCGTCGGGTTCGCCCTCGCCCTGCAGCATCCTGATCAGCTCGTCATGGACGATCTTGACGACCTGCTGGCCGGGCGTCACCGAGCGGGTGACCGCCGTGCCGGTGGCCTTGGCGGTGATCGACTTGATGAAGCTGCGCGCCACCGGCAGCGAGACATCCGCCTCGAGCAGGGCGGTGCGGACCTCGCGCAGGGCGGCGGTGACGTCTTCTTCGGACAGGGCGCCCTGTTTGGTCAGCCGGTCGAAGACACCGCCCAGACGGTCGGAAAGGTTCTCGAACATGGGCGGGCCTCCTATGGGTCCAAAACGGTTTTGCCCCCGTGGGCGCGACGCGCTGACGGGGGGCGATCCCCACGCAGTGCGGGGACCGGAAGGCGATGCTTCCGGGGGTTGGGCTGTCGGTTAGGCAAAAACGGCCCCCGAGTCAACCCGGATATGGGTTGAGGCGGGGGCCGGGCGGGGAGCAGTCTTATCGGTTTGGCTGTAATGCAGGTCTGAAAAGGCTTGGCGCGAACGTCAGGCGGCGATCTTGTCCAGCGCCTCTTGCGCGCGGGCCATGCCGGCGTCGCGGTCCATGGCCAGACCGTCGGCGGCCACGAAGGTCACGTCGGTGATGCCCAGAAAGCCCAGCATGTGGCGCAGATAGCCCGAGGCATAGTCGTAATCCGAGCCGAAGGGGGTGCCGGCGGCGGTATAGGCGACAAAGGCGCGCTTGCCGGTCAGCAGGCCCTCGGGGCCCTCGGCGGTGTAGCGGAAGCTGACGCCGGCGCGGGCGATCTGGTCCAGCCAGGTCTTGAGCTGGGCGGGCAGCGAGAAGTTATAGACCGGCAGGCCGATGACCAGCGTGTCGGCGGCCTGCACCTCGGCCAGCAGGGCGTCGGAGGTCTGAACCATCGCGGTCTGCGCGGGGGTGGGGGTGTCGGTGCCGACGCGGACGGCCTGGAACCATGCGGTGTCGATGGCGGGCACGCCCTCGTTCAGGTCGCGATAGGTCACGGTGGCGTCGGGGTTGGCGGCGGTCAGGCGCGACAGGATGTCGGCGGTCAGCTGGCGCGAAACCGAGGCATCGGCGGTGATGGCGCTGTCGAGGTGGAGAATGTGCATGGGAGGGCTCCGTTATGGAATGCTGCGTTGCGGCAGATATGGATCTATGAATTCGCGAACGGAAGGGCGATAATCGCGCAATGATTGTGCAGGGGCGCACAGGGCGGGGCGGACAGCGATGCAGATGGACAGCTGGGACGACATTCGTGTGGCGCTGGCGGTGGCGCGACATGGCACGGTCAGCGGCGCGGCGGCGTTTCTTGGCGTGCACCACGCCACGGTGATCCGGCGCATCGACGCGCTGGAGGCGGCGCTGCATGCGCGGCTGTTTCAGCGCCACTCGCGCGGCTACACGCTGACCGAGGCGGGGCGGGTGCTGCTGGCGGCGGCGCTGGCGGCGGATGCGCGGTTCAGCCAGATGGCGGCGCAGATCGCGGGTGTGGGCGACCGGATCGAGGGCGATCTGCTGGTCACCTCGTTGCCGGAGCTGGGCGAGGTGCTGATGCCGCGCCTGACCCGGCTGATGCAGGCGCATCCGGGGCTGCGGCTGAGCTATATGACCGATGTGCGGCTGTTCCGGCTGGATGCGGGCGAGGCGCATATCGCCATCCGGGCAGGCGCGCGACCGACCGAGCCGGATTACATCGTGCGCGCGCTGGGGCAGGCGCGGCATGCGCTGTTCGCCACGCCGGAATATGTCGCACGGCACGGGGCGGTGACGGACCCGCGCCAGCACCGTTTCGCGCTGACGGGCAGCGAGGGGCATGGCGCGCCCTATATGCGCTGGCTGCTGCCGCGCCTGGCGCCCGAGAATATCGCGCTGACCAGCAATGACGAGAACGCGCGCGAGGCGGTGATCCGGGCCGGGCTGGCGGTGGGGGCGCTGCCGCCGGCGCGGCAGGGCGGGCTGGTCGAGGTCCTGTCGCTGCCCGAATGGAACTCGGCGCTGTGGCTGGTCACGCATGTCGATCTGCATCGCACGCCCAAGGTGCAGGCCGTGGTGGCGGCGGTGCGGGGGGCGTTCGGCCCGGCGTCTGGCGATGCGGCGGGCGATGCGGGGGGCGATGCGTCTGGCGATGCTGGGGGCGACACGGCGGGCGATGCGTCTGGTGATGCGGGGGGCAGGGGCATGACAGCGCCCGGCATGCCGGACAGCGACTGACCGGGCCGCGACCGGGCCGCGTCTGGGCCGCGACTGGCGCCTGCGCGGTTTCGCCTGCATCATCAGGCCCCTTGCGACATTCGGGACGCAGCGCCAGCGGGGCTTGTGCAGGGCGCTTTCCTTCATCTCATGCGGTCGCTAGGGTCCGCAGACAGCGTGAGGTGAAGAGGCGGTCGGTGGCGCATATCATCGTTGTAGGCAACGAAAAGGGAGGGTCGGGGAAATCGACCACCTCCATGCATGTGGCCACCGCGCTGGCGCGGATGGGGCATCGGGTCGGCGCGCTGGATCTGGATGTCCGGCAGCGCAGTTTCGCCCGCTATCTGGAGAACCGCGCGGCGTTCAGCGCCCGCGAGGGGCTGGACCTGCCCATGCCGGTCATCGGTACGCTGGACGCCGGGCCGGACCCGCTGAGCCCGGCGCTGGAGGCGCTGGAGCGGGAGTGCGACTTTATTCTGCTGGACTGCCCCGGATCGCATACGAAGCTGAGCCAGATGGCGCATTCGCTGGCCGATGTGCTGCTGACGCCGCTGAATGACAGCTTTGTCGATTTCGATCTGCTGGCCCGGCTGTCGCCCGAGGGCGAGGTGCTGGGGCCGTCGATCTATTCGGAAATGGTCTGGAATGCGCGGCAGATGCGGGCGCAGGCGGGGGCGGGCGCGATCGACTGGCTGGTGCTGCGCAACCGGCTGGGCACCCAGCAGATGCACAACAAGCGCAAGGTCGGCGGCGCGCTGGCGACACTGTCACGCCGCATCGGGTTCCGGGTCGCCCCCGGCTTTTCGGAACGGGTGGTGTTCCGGGAGCTGTTTCCGCGCGGCCTGACCCTGCTGGACCTGCGCGATATCGGGGTCGAGAGCCTCAGCATGTCCCATATCGCCGCCCGGCAGGAATTGCGCGACCTGATCGGCGAGCTGCGCCTGCCCGGCGTGACCGCGACCTTCTGAGGCTCCGCCCGCCTGCGGCAGGCGGAGCCGGAGGTCACGAGCGCGACAGCAGTTTCACGCCATGTTGACGGCAATAGGCATCGGCCAGTTCGGACGACATCGAATTCGGGCGGGCGATCGAGCGATCCCAGTCCGTCATGGTCAGGGTGTAAAGCTGACAGGTGACAGGGCCACCCGGCGTTTCGATCTCGACCGGCTCGGTTTCGAAACTTTTGGGGGAGCAGGCCCCAAGGGCCAGTGCGACGCCAAGGGCGGCGATCATTTTGTACATCATTTTACTTATCCATCTTTACAGGGCAACAGGCAGGCTCTGGTCGAATGGACAGGACAAACCATGTCAGTGACGACCATCGGCGGCGACCCTATCAGAACCGCCGCCGATGTCTAGAAATCTATGGAAAACGACGCCTTATGCCAGCATGGCCACCGGGTTTTCCAGGTGCTTGACGATCGCGTCCAGAAGCTGGGCACCAAGCGCGCCGTCGATGACACGGTGATCAACGGAGAGTGTCATTGACATGACATTGCGCACGACAACCTCGCCGTTTTCGACCACCGGCGTCGGGATGCCCGCGCCCACGGCGAGAATCGCCCCATGCGGCGGGTTGATGACGGCGTCGAAATTCTCGATCCCGAACATGCCCAGATTGCTGATCGCAAAGCTGCCGCCCTGATATTCATGCGGGGCCAGTTTTTTCGATTTGGCGCGGCCCGCCAGATCCTTCATCTGCGCCGACAGCGCCGACAGCGATCTGGTTTCGGCGTCGCGCAGCACCGGCGTGAACAGCCCGCCCTCGATGGCCACGGCAACTGCCACGTCCGAGGGTTTCAGTTTCAGGATCCGGTCGCCCGCCCAGACGGCATTCGCGTCGGGCACCTCTTGCAGGGCCAGCGCGCAGGCCTTGATGATGAAGTCGTTGACCGACAGCTTGACGCCGCGCGATTCCAGCTTCTTGTTCAGCGTGCCGCGGAAGGCCATCAGCTCGTCCAGTTTGGCCGAGCGGCGCAGGTAGAAATGCGGGATGGTCTGCTTGGCCTCGGTCAGACGGGCAGCGATGGTGCGGCGCATGCCGTCCAGCGTCACCTCGGTCGTCTCGCGGTCGGCATACATCTTGAGCACGGTCTCGGTGGTCAGACCCTTGGGCGCCTGCGCGGCTGCGGCGGGGGCCGCGGGTTTGGCCTCGGCAGGCTTTGCGGGTTCGGCCGGTTTGGCGGCGCCGGGTTTGGCGGTTTCGACATCGGCCTTGACGATGCGGCCACGGGGGCCGCTGCCCTTGATCGCTGACAGGTCCAGACCCTTTTCCGCCGCGATCCGCCGCGCCAGAGGCGAGGCAAAGACGCGGTCGCCGTCGTCGCTGCGGGCGGCTGCGGGGGCGGCTTTGGGGGCTTCTGTTGCCGGCGCGTCAGCGGCAGGCGCGGTTTCGGTCGCCTTGGGGGCAGCGGCCTTGATGTCGCCCGCCTCTTCGCCGTCTTCCAGCAGAATGGCGATGGCGGTGTTGACCGCCACGCCAGAGGTGCCCTCGGCGATCAGGATCTTGCCGATCCGGCCTTCGTCGGTGGCCTCGAATTCCATCGTGGCCTTGTCGGTCTCGATCTCGGCGAGGATGTCGCCGGATTTGACCTCGTCGCCCTCTTTCACCAGCCACTTGGCCAGTGTGCCTTCCTCCATCGTGGGGGACAGCGCGGGCATCAGGATTTCCGTGGGCATCGCGTTGCCTCCCTTACTTGTAGGTGACTTTTTTCACCGCCGCGACCACCTCGGCCGGGGTGATGAGGGCGTGCTTTTCAAGGTT
>NZ_JBKBVD010000093.1:0-6179 GCF_046289755.1 Paracoccus sp. (in: a-proteobacteria)
AACGGATGGTCGCCGTGAACGGCGAATATGGCTGCATGGGCGATCTGGGGATGCATGTCTGCCATGTGCCGCTGCGGCTGGGCTGGGCGCCCGCCAGGGTGCATGCCAGCCTTGTCAAACGTGTGCCCACCCGGCCCGATGCCACCGGCGCGCGCGTGCCCTGCGAGACCTGGGACAATGCCACGATCACCGGACGCGTGGGCACGGGCGCGGGCGCCTTTCCGCTGACCCTGCGCACATGGCGGATCGCGCCGGGCCATTCCAACACCTGGCGCCTTAGGGTGCTGGGCATGTCGGGATCGGCCGAATTCTCGACCCGGTCGCCGCGCCAGTGGCGGTTCATGCGCTATCAGCCGGGCGGCAGCCAGTGCTGGCAGGTCGAGGATCTGGGCTATCAGTCGCTGTTCCCCACCATCACCGGCGGCATCTTTGAATTCGGTTTCACCGACGCGATCCTGCAGATGTGGGCGGCCTTTGTGGATGAGGCCGCAGGCGGCGACGCCCGCGGCTTTCCCTGCGCGACGCCGGACGAGGCCGCACAGCACCACGCCATCCTGACCGCCGCCCTGACAGCGGGCACCCAGGAACGCGTGGTTGATGTGGAGTACGGCACATGAAGCGATCCGAGATCAACGCCGCCATCCGCAGCGCCGAGGTGATGGCCGCAGCGCATGGCTGGGCCTTGCCCGATTTCGCCCGCTGGACGCCGCAGGACCATGCCGCCAATGCCACACGCAGCGCGTGGTTGTCCGAACGCCAGATCGGCTGGGATGTCACCGATTTCGGGCAGGGCCGGTTCGGGTCACGCGGCCTCGTGCTGTTCTGCGCGCGCAACGGGCTGCACGGTGTCGACGGCGAACGGCCCTATGCCGAAAAGCTGCTGTTCGTCGGCGTGGGGCAGGAAACCCCGTTTCACGCGCATCGCATGAAGCTGGAGGATATCATCGTGCGCGGCGGCGGCACGCTGTGTGTCGCGTTCTCGCCCGAGGGGAGTGTCGCGCCGCTGACCGGCGAGCCGGTGGCGCAGGAGGTGCGCATCGACGGCGCGGCCTTGCCCGCCTTCGGGCAGGTCCACCGCCTGCGCGCCGGGCAGGCGATCACCATTCCCCGCGGCCTCCAGCACCGTTTCTGGGGCGAGGACGCGCCGGTCTTTGTGGCCGAGGTCAGCCAGTGCAATGACGACCGGGGCGACAATTTTTTCCTTGAACCGATCGGGCGCTTTTCGCAGATCGAGGAAGATGAGCCGCCGCACCGCCTGCTGTGGAACGAAGGGGGCGGTCGGTGACCGCGCGGCGCGGCGTTGCCTGTGCGGGGAACTGGATTCTGGACATCGTCCACGACATTCCCCACTGGCCGCAGAAATCCGACCTTGTGCGCATCTCGGCCCAGACCAGCGGGCTGGGCGGGGGCGCGGCCAATGTCGCGGCGGATCTGGTCGCGATGGGGGTCAGCTATCCGGTGCTGCCCATCGGACTGGTCGGCGCAGGGGGCCTGGGCGATGAGATGCTGTCGCTATGCCGGGCGGCGGGGCTTGATACGGCGCGGATCGGGCGGTCGGCGGCAGCGGCGACCGCGCAGACCCATGTGATGAATGTGCCGGGCGACAGCCGCACCTTCTTTTATCACCCCGGCGTCAACGATCTGCTGGGTCCCGGCCAGATCGACGTGGCGGGGCTGGACGCGGCGGGGATCCGGATCCTCTATCTGGGCTATCTCAACCTGCTGGCGGCGCTGGACGCGCCCGGCCCCGATGGCCGGCCGGTGGCGGCGGATCTGCTGGGTGCGGCGCGGGCCGCAGGGATCACGACCTGCGTCGATCTGGTCTCATCGCAAGGCCCGGCCTATCGCCAGACGGTGTTCGGCGTGCTGCCCGAGGTCGATATCCTGTTTCTGAATGAGATCGAGGCGGCGCGGGCCACCGGACACCCCATCACAGGCGACACGGATGAGGCGGGCATGATCCGGGCCGCCGGGGCGCTGGCCGCAGGCGGGGTGCGCCGCGCGGTCGTCATGCATTCCGCCCGCCGCATCCTGTGGCACGAGGCGGGCGAGGCGCTGATCCATATCCCGCCCCCCCTGCCCGCCGCCGGGATCGTCAGCCCGGTCGGGGCGGGCGATGCCTTTGCCGCCGGTGTGATCCATGGGCTGCACGAGGGCTGGTCGCGGCAGGATTGCATCGATCTTGGCTGCCGCGCGGCCCGCGCCTGCCTGGGGTCTAAAACCGCAACCGGGGGGCTGGGGCCTGACCTGCTGCCGCGCGATCCTGCCCGATGACGGGCCGCCTGCCGCGCCGGGGCTCACTCTGCCGGGCGCGTGGCCCCGCTGCCCGGCAAGCTGACCTCGCTTGGCAGCGGTCGGCCCGCGAAATGCGCGTCGAGATTGTCGACCGTCAGCGCGGCCATCGCCTCGCGCGTTTCGGTGGTGCCCGAGCCCTGATGCGGCGACAGCGTCACGTTGGGCAGGGCGGTCAGGCGCGGGTCCACATCCGGCTCAGTGGCAAAGACATCCAGTGCGGCGGCGCCCAGCTGGCCGTCCTGCAACAGTCCGATCATCGCCTCTTCGTCCACGACCGAGCCACGGGCGATGTTGACCAGCAGCCCCTCGGGGCCAAGCGCCCGCATCACCGGAGCCGAGATCAGGCCCCGCGTCCCCTCGCCCCCGGCCACGATGACGACCAGAATGTCGCTGTCCTTCGCCAGCCCGAGCAGATCGGGCTGATAGCTGTGCGCGACGGGCCGCGCGCTGCGGTTCCAATAGGTGACCCGCAGCCCCAACAGCCCCGCCAGATCGGCGATATGCTGGCCGATGGTGCCCATCCCGACGATGCCCAGCCTGCGCCCGCGCAGACCCCGCTGCACCGGAAACGCACCCTTGCGCGCCCAGTCCCCGGAGCGGACCCAGCCATCCCCCGCCACCAGATTGCGCCATGCCGCCGCCGCCAGCAGCATCGCCATATCCGCGACCTCCTGCGCCAGCGCGGGCGAGGTATTGCCGAGGCGCACCCCGCGCCGGGCCATCGCCGCCAGATCAAAGCTGTCATATCCGGCCGACGAGCAGCTGACGATTTCCAGCGCGGGCAGACGCTCCAGCAGCGCCGCCGTGACCGGCACATGCCCGTTGGCGACGATGGCCCGGATCTGCGCGCCGTGGCGGTCCAGCAGCGCGTCGGGGTCCGGGGCCTGATCCAGCCGGTGCACATGGTAGCCCCGCTCCAGCCGCGCCAGCGCGTCGGGACGGATCGGGCACAGCATCAGCACATGCGGTTTCACGACGCCACCAGATCCGCAGGCAACAGCGCGTCGGGCAGGTTCTGATAGCAGACCGGACGCAGAAAGCGGCGGACCGACAGCGTGCCGACGCTGGTGGCGCCGAAATTCGTCGAGGCCGGGTAAGGACCGCCATGCACCATCGCATCGGCCACCTCGACCCCGGTGGGAAAGCCGTTGGCCAGCACGCGGCCCGCCATCCGCTCCAGCACCGGCAGCAGGCGGCGGCCCGCATCGGTATCGCCATCGTCCAGCTGCAGGGTGGCGGTCAGCTGGCCCGCGAAGCTGCGCGCGACATCCAGCATCTGCGCCGCGTCGCGGACCCGGACGATCAGGCCGAGGGGGCCGAACACCTCGTCGGACAGGGCGTGATCGGCCAGCCAGTCGCTGGCCTGCACCTGATACAGATGCGGCGCGGCGGCGCGGGCATCGGCCGTCCCGGCCAGCAGCACCTGCACGCCCTGCCCCGCCGCGATCCGGGCGGCGCCGTCACGATAGGCGCGCGCCATGCCGGGCGTCAGCATGGTCTGCGGCGCGACATCCGCCAGCGCGGCGGCGGTGGCCGTGGCAAAGGCATCCGCGTCCGGTCCCCCGATCACGACCGCGATGCCGGGATTGGTGCAGAACTGCCCCGCGCCCATGGTCAGGCTGGCGGCCCAGCCTTTGGCGATCGCCGCGCCCCGCGCCGACATTGCGGCGGGCAGGACGAACATCGGGTTCACGCTGCCCAGCTCGCCAAAGAACGGAATCGGCTCGGGGCGGGCGGCGCACAGGTTGTAGAGCGCGCGTCCCCCGCCAAGGCTGCCGGTAAAGCCCACCGCCTTGATGCGCGGATCGGTGACCAGCGCCTCGCCCGCCTCACGCGTGCCGCCCTGCACGAGGCTGAAGATGCCGGGCGCCATGCCGCAGTCCGCCAGCGCCGCGACAATGGCATCGCCCACGATCTCGCCCGTGCCGGGATGGGCCGAGTGGCCCTTGACCACCACCGGGCAGCCCGCCGCCAGCGCCGCCGCCGTGTCGCCGCCCGCGACCGAAAACGCCAGCGGAAAGTTCGAGGCGCCGAACACCGCGACCGGCCCGATGGGCCGCTGCATCATCCGCAGATCGGGGCGCGGCAGCGGCTGGCGGTCGGGCAGCGCCGCGTCATGGCGGCGGTCCAGATAGTCGCCCTGCCGGATATGGTCCGCGAACAGCCGCAGCTGGCCGGTGGTGCGGCCCCGCTCGCCCTGCAGGCGCGCCTCGGGCAGGCCGGTCTCGGCGTGACCTATGGCGGTGATCGCCTCGGCGCGGGCCTCGATCTGATCGGCGATGGCCTCCAGCAGCCGCGCCCGGTCGGCGCGCGAGGTGGCGGCGAAATCGTCAAACGCCGCTTCTGCCGCCGCACAGGCCCGGGCCACCAGATCGGAACTGCCGACCGCGAATTCATGCGCCGGACCATGGGCCGGGTCCGAGGTGAACCGCGCCCCGGTCGTGATCTTCTCGCCTGCGATCAGATGGGCGCCGTGGGGGGTATGGGTCATGTCGTCTTCCTCATGTCGGTTGTCTCGCGGCGCGCGCCCCGGCGGCGCCATGCGCCCACCACCGACGCGCCCCACAGCAGCAGCACGCAAACCCCCAGCCCCGCCGCAATGGGCCGGTCGAAAAAGGCGCTGAGATCGCCGCCGGATTTGATCATTGACGTCATGAACATCCGCTCGAACATGCCGCCCAGCACCAGACCCAGAATGATCGGGGCCACGGGAAAGCCGTTTTCCTCAAGCAACCATCCCAGAAGGCCGAGTGCAAGCATGATGACGATCCCGAAAACCGAGTTGGTCATCGCGAAGGCGCCGACGATGCAAAAGGCCAGCACGATCGGCAGCAGCACGCGCGAGGGCACCCGCAGCGCCTGCCGCGCGGCCTTGACCGCGACCCAGCCAAGCGGGACCATCATCAGCGTCGTCAGGATAAAGATCATGAAGACGGCATAGATCAGCTGCGGATTTTGCAAAAACACCGTCGGGCCGGGATTCATGCCCTTCATGTACAGCACGCCGATGACAATGGCGGTGACGCTGTCGCCGGGAATGCCAAAGACCAGCGCCGGGATCCACGCCCCGCCCACGGCAGCGTTGTTGGCGGCCGAGGCATCGACCAGCCCCTCGACATGGCCGGTGCCGTATTTCTCGGGCGTTTTCGAGAAACGTTTCGACACCGCATAGGCCATCCAGGCGGCAATATCCGCCCCCGCGCCGGGCAGCGCCCCGATCAGCGTGCCCATCAGCGAGCCGCGCGCGATATTCTTCGGGTGGCGCCGGATCACGCCGCCGACGCCCTTGAACAGCGCGCCCTCGCCCTGTGGCATCCGGGGCGGCGGGGCGTTGTGGTTCAGGCGGATGACGCCGCGCATGACCTCGGCCAGCGCGAAGAGGCCGATCATGGCCGGGATGAACTCGACCCCCGCCATCAGGTTCACCTGACCAAAGGTGAACCGGGGCACGCCGGTCGTCGGGTCCAGCCCCACGGTCGCCAGCGCCAGCCCGATCAGCAGCGCGATCCCGGCCTTGAGCGGATCTGCCGAGGCGATGAAGATGGCGCAGGACAGGCCGAGGGCGGCCAGCCAGAAATATTCATACGAGGTAAAGCGCAGCGCGAATTCCGCCAGCAGCGGCGCGGCGGCGATCAGCACGAAGACGCCCACCAGCCCGCCGATGCAGGACACCAGCAGGTTGGTGCCAAGCGCCATGTTGATCTGGCCCTTCATCGCCAGCCGGTGGCTGTCCTCGACATAGGCGGCGGATGCGGGCGTGCCCGGAATGCGCAGCAGCGCGCCGGGAATGTCGCCCGCAAAGATCGCCATGCCGCTGGCCGCGACGATGGCCGCCAGCGCCGGGATCGGCTCCATGAAAAAGGTCATCGGCACCAGCAGCGCCA
>NZ_JBKBVD010000094.1:0-6166 GCF_046289755.1 Paracoccus sp. (in: a-proteobacteria)
GTGAACGCCATCGGTCCGAGAGAACAGGCGAAGACATCTCGCAACGCAGGGCCTGCGTCTTGGTCGGTGTCGATCCGAAGACGGTGCGTCGTGAGGGCCCGCCCGAACGAGCCATTGAAGGGGGAGTGTCCTGAACGAGGAGATCTTCGACACACCGGGCGATGCCCGCCAAAAGATCGCCCTCTGGCGCTACGACGACAACACCGTCAGGCCGCACTCCTCACTCGGCAACATGACGCGGCACGAAGCGCGCCGGACACTTGCGCTATCCGAAGACGCCGCGCCCGGCGCGCCTGCCCTGAACCAACCTGCCGACCACCAATTCCAAACCGGCAGCCTCTCGTTGTGACCGAGCGACGCACGGCGGTCAGGTCAGGCGTCAACACGGCCTCCTCTCGCTTGCGGCTATGCGACGCTATGGGCGGGTATGCGCGAAGGCCAGCGCAAGACGCAGCGGACAGAGCCGCACGCCGCACAGGCAACCCAGCACTTGCGCATCAGCCACGAGAAGCCGCTGACCGCCATCCGGACTGATCTGGTCGCCCACCGCCGCTCGATCCAGCAGCTGCAGATCTCCGTCGCCTGAAACTGTGGGCAGTTTGAGGCGCTTAGCCGGTCAATCGAGGAGTTGAAGGCCGCGCAGCGCGAGATCCTGCTGCTGCGCGAGATCAGCAGCAGGGCCGGGCCCTGACAGCGCGGCCTGCATTTCCCCTGCTGTGGCGTCGGCCACACGCCCCGCGGACCTGAAACAACCGACGACGCAAGCAGGCCAGCTAGTCCTTCAGCAAAGGCGCGAAATCCTCTCCGAAGAGTTCACAGAGCTGGTCCATGTCTGGCGGCATATGAACAGATTTCGCATCTCGATACTCGATAAACCGAAGCGCTTCTGCCCGTCCGGATCGTTCGGCATACGCACGGAAGGGCAGATAATGCTCCTCGAAGTGATGCAGGTCGTGTTCGTTCTGCAGATAGGTGACAGATGCGTTGCGGTGCATCAAGGTCGGGTCATATGTCGTCAGGTCGGACTGACGCGGGATGCTTTGCCGCTTTTTCTGAAAGGCCTCGACCGCTGACCGGACATTGAACTTGAGGGCGTCCGTTTGTGGGTTGATCGCGATCGCACGGTCGATGCACCCCAGCAGCGTTGCCCCGATGGCAGCGAAACCGCCTCCAGAGCTGCCAAACCCGATGACCTCGGCTTCGCCGTTGATCTCCTTGATACGCTCGAGGATCGGCATGAGCGTGTGCGGCAGGCTGTTTTGCCCTGCAGCGCCGAGGTACCAGCCAAGGAGAAGCCTGTCCTCGCCAAGGGTCAAGGGGTCCGCAACGCAAAACACAGGATGCTTGAACCTCTTTGCCCATGACCACCGCTGAAACGGGGCTCTCTCTGCCGCGATCTTTGCCTCCGTCAAAGCCCCATTGAACAGGATGACGACCTTCGACCAATCCTCAGCGTTGTGAAAATAAACATTCCCGCAAATCCCCTCATTCGATCGGGTCAGCGCATCCAGCGTCGGATATTCGGTAAAGATAGCCTTGCGCGTTGATCCGATTTCTGAGACCCAAACCGGACCTTGCCCAATGTCAAAGCCGATCGTCACGCCGTCTTCGAACGGCAGCGCAGTCGAAAAACCGTGCTGGTCGGATGCGGCATCGACCCCAAGCCGCTCCTTCAAGTGCCTCGAAACGTCTGCTCTTGTCAGTTCAAGCTGAAGCTCTCGGGTGCATGACTTCGACTTCACTACAACCGTGGGCCTTGCGCCAGTCTCGCACCACGCCCATCCGGATATCTCCATCTGCATAGGATTGACGGGCTGGCCCGATTTCGGGAAGTCGATGAAATACCGAAGTCCGTCGACAGAGTTTAGCTTGCTAATCTTGTATTCCACGACGCGCCCCAACTGAAGAATATCTTGCCGATCTTTTGTCTAACGGATGGCAACCTGAACTGCTGCTGGTTTTGTGGCGACGACGATAGGATCGTGACCAGGGAGCTGGACAGTGGATATGACAAGACGAAATTTCAGCCGTGAGTTCAAGACAGAGGCCGTGAGGCTGTTCACCGATCGGGGCGTTGCGGTGTCACACGCCGCACGTGACCTCGCCCTGTCCGTGAGCGTGGCTCACGCCGCTGGATGAGGGAAATGAGCGAAGCCCCGGCTGCTGCCTTTTCCGGGAATGGGCAGATGCGTGCCCATCTGGCCGAGATCGCAGCCCTGCCGAAAGACTGAGCGCAGCTGTGCCATCGATTCACGCGACTGCGCGAGGGTCTGGCTCCGGGTGGCGCCTGATTCTCAAGAAGGGTGAGACCGTTGTCCGCCATTGGTCCAAGGACAGTGGTCGACCCTATGGCGCGATGTTCCAAAGGAAGGACGGGCCTGTGGCCTGCGCAAGACCCTGCGGCTGATGCGCTCCAACGCCTTCAGGGCGCGGCTGTGGCGCCGGGGTAAGCCAAAGGACGATGGCGAGCTCGGTCATTGCCGACATCGAGCCGGTGAACGCCACCGGTTCGGGTGTGTCGGCAATGCCAGGGCCGGGATCTTCAGGCAGATCGGCCGAACCAGCACGGGCTGGCCGATGTCACAGACATCTGGACTGCCGAGGGCTGGTTGTATGGCGCGTCTCGCCACTGGTCCGAGGGGCCATGGCGAGGTCGGCGATGGAAATTTCTTCTCAACGCTGAAAATCGAACGGACCGCCCGCAAACTGTGTCGCACCCGATATGACGCGCGCGCCGATGTCTTCGACGACATCGAACGCTTCTTCAATCCGCGGCGGCGCCATTCAAAACTAGGGCTACCGCAGCCCAACGGAGTTCGAGGCATCCGCCATGCCAGCTTGACCTGGTGTCCACGAAACCGGCAGCAGCTCACGGTGCGGTGCAAGAGCATCAGAACAGAAACGTACCGACCTTATCCAGATGGTTCAGATGATCATGCACAGATAGGAGAATGAGATCATCGGTTGGTCTGGTATCGCGGGTGACGGCTCGGCCGCTAGCCACCGCATTCCCGCTAAGATGACCGCGCGACGCAGCCCGTGAGTTGGCTCATCAATGGTTGCGGGCAGCAGTGGGGATGCGCGGGACCCTGTTCCAGGATGGATGCATGGGCTGCCTAAACCCCGTTATCCAGGATAGGGTCCACTGGGGTAACTTCAGAACGGCTTTCAAGCCGTTGAAAGTTAGGGTGCCGTGTAGGAACGACTTTCGACGCTAAAGTGCCGAGAATACGGTTTCACGCGGCCCCTCGGGTGCACCAGGTTGCCTAACCGATGCGGTGACGGCGCCAGACCTCGATCATCCAGGCCAGCATGATCGCGTTTAGGATATGCCACATGAAATGCGTGCCGATGGGCAGCACCGCGCAGCTGGCCTGATCCAGGGTGCGAAAGGTCAGCGATACGACCAGCAGCCCCGCCCCGATCGCCAGCCCGCGCGCAACCTGCGGCAGACGACGGCGCAGCAGCAGCGCATAGACCCCGATCAGCAGCGGCACGGGCGCATAGCTGGCCGACGACCCCAGCCCCGGCACCTGCTGGAACAGCGGCACGGTCAGGGCGGCATAGGGGATGAACCCCGCCGTCACCACCGCCGCCACCCAGGGCCGCGCGCCGAAATAATCGCGCGTTGCGGCAAAGACATAAAGCAGGATGAAAGCCACGATCGGCACCACATCCATCAGGCTGGTCAAGGGGTTCGCATGGGTATGAAACAGCCACGACCCGATGCCGATGACGAACAGCACCCCCGCCATCAGCCGCCCCATCGCCAGGCCCGGCCCCTGCAACCGCCGCCAGATCAGCACGGCAGCCACCAGAAAGGCCAGGTTGGTCAGGGCATTGATGGGTTCGGACCAGTAATCCGGGCCAGTGCGTTCGCAATAGGCGTCGACGGGGGCGAACCAATCCATCTCAGCCATCCGCCCGGCTGGTCCGCCGCTCCATGAAGAACCACGGCCTCAGCTTGACCCCCAGGATATTGCCCGCGAAGGCCGCCACCGCCCACAGATAGCCATGCAGGCTGCCCGACGCGATCCCCGAGAAATAGGCGCCGATGTTGCAGCCATAGGCGATGCGCGCGCCATATCCCAGCATGAGGCCGCCCACCACCGCCGCGATCACCGACCGCAGCGGGATGCGCAGCGACGGCGCAAAGCGTCCCGCCAGCGATGCGGCCAGCATGGCCCCCGCGATGATGCCGAAATTCATGATCGTGGTGATGTCGGCAAAGATCGACGATTGCAGCGCTTGGGCATTGGCGGGGCGCTGCCAATAGCCCCAGGCGGTCGGGTCGATCCCCACCAGCTGCGCGATTTTGGCGCCCCACAGCGCAAAGGCCGCGGTGATGCCCCAGGGCCGCCCGGAAATTGCCAGTGTCAGAAAGTTCAGCACCACCAGCGCCACCGCGCCTGCCACCAGCGGCCAGGGCCCGCGCAGCCAGCGCGCCGCACCATGGACCGGGCTGTCGGGCGCCTGCTCCAACGCGCCATGGCGGCGGCGTTCGACCCGCAGCGTCAGCAGCGCGATGGCGCCGAAGATCGCCAGCGACAGCGCGATGCCGCCCCAAGCGCCAAAGGGCTGCCACAGGGCCATGGGCTCCAGCGAGGGCAGGCTGGCCCACCAGTCGAAATGGACGGTGCCCAGCAGCGATCCGACGATGAAGAAGACCAGCGTGATCAGCATCCGGGCATTGCCGCCCCCCGCCGTGAACAGCGTCCCCGAGGCGCAGCCCCCGCCCAGCTGCATTCCGATGCCAAAGATGAACGCCCCCGCGATCACCCCCAGACCGGCGGGCGAGACCAGGCCCCGCACCTCGTTCCCGAACAGCGTGCCCGAGGACAGCGCCGGAAAGAACAGCAGCACCGCCATCGCCAGCAGCAGCATCTGGACCCGCAGCCCGCGCCCCCGCCCGTCCATGATGAACACCCGCCAGGCCGAGGTGAAGCCGAAGGCCGCGTGATACAGCGACAGCCCCAGGGCCCCGCCGATCAGGAACAGCGCGCCCTGCGCCGGGCCGTAGGTCAGGGCCAACCCGACCGTGCCCAGGGCCAGCGCCACCAGCGCCCCCAGGCCCGGCGCGCCCAGAGGCGGCAGGCCCATTCCGGGTCGGCCCATTCCGGGACGGGAGGACAGGATCTGTGCGTCGGCCATGGCGGTTCCTTTGTCATGGTTCGGGATGCGTCCGGGCAGATGGCCCCGAAGCCCCCCGATTGGCAAGCCCCGCCCGTTACAGCAGGAAGTGGTCGGCCTCCAGCTCCAGCCGCCCGGCCAGGCGGATGATCATGTCGGGCGTGCGGTCTCCGTTCACGTCGACCAGCAGGCGCGTGGCCCCGTCCATGTGATCCCACCGCAGCGAGCGCATCCCTTCGTGCGGGCCGGTCCCGGCAAAGGTCAGGTTCAGCGCCCGCAGGTCGATCAGATCCTCTCCGGGGCGGAAATCGGTGATCAGGTCCGCCAATCCGCGCGCGCTGTCGGCCACGGAATTGAAGCGGAACACATCCGCCCCCATGCCGCCGGTCAGCACGTCCTGACCCAGCCCGCCGATGATCGTGTCGTTGCCCTGCTGGCCCAGCAGCGTGTCGCGGCCCGGTCCGCCATCCAGCAGGTCGTTGCCCATCCCCCCTTCGGCCCGGTCATTGCCCGCCCCGGCGCGGATCGTATCCCACCCCGGCCCGCCAAAGATCAGATCATCGCCCGCGCCCGCCAGAATGATATCGTCGCCCATGTCGCCATACAGCGTGTCGCGCCCCGCCCCCGCCGTCAGCCGGTCATTGCCCATGCCGCCCGCCATCCAGTTGTTGCCCAGCATGTCGGTCAGATGATCCGCGCCCTCGTTCCCGAACAGGCGGTCGTTGCCCGCCCCCCCGATCAGCGTGTCGTTGCCCATGCCGCCATGCAGCGAGTCGTCGCCGCCATTGCCCAGGATGCGGTCATTGCCCGCACCGCCGCGCAGCATGTTGCCCACGGCGTTGCCCTGCACCACGTCATTGCCCGACCCGGCGACATAGCCCTCGATCAGGGTGCCGGGCGCGATCTGCAGATTGCCGCGCAGGCCCCAGACGTCGGAGGACGCGCCCATGCGCAGATCGACCCGCTGATCCATCCAGTCGCGCGAGAAGTTGATGGTGTCGAACCCGCCCGCATCATAGATCGTCATCGCGACGTC
>NZ_JBKBVD010000095.1:0-6164 GCF_046289755.1 Paracoccus sp. (in: a-proteobacteria)
ACCGCGCCCGACCCCGAACAGGTGGTCCGCGCGGCGCAGGCGGCGGATGCGCATCAGATGATTCTGGACCTGCCGCAGGGCTATGACACGCGCCTCAGCCAGACCGGCGGGCGCCTGTCGGGCGGGCAGATCCAGCGGCTGGGGCTTGCCCGCGCGCTCTATCCCGACCCGGTGCTGCTGGTGCTGGACGAGCCGAACTCGAATCTCGACAACAGCGGGTCCGAGGCGCTGAACCGCGCGATCCGGCGGATCAAGGAACAGGGGGGCGCGGTCATCATCATGGCCCACCGCCCCGCCGCCATCAATGAATGCGAATTGCTGCTGGTGCTGGAACAGGGCATGCGCCGCGCCTTTGGCCCGCGCGACAAGGTGTTGCAGGACATGGTGCAGAACTCGGCCCAGATCCTGCGCGCCCAGGAGGCCGGCCGCAAAGGAGGCATCACATGAGCGCGCCGGACACCGACCCGCTGGCCCCGCCCCGCCCCGGTCGCTGGCCGGTGCGCGGCGCGGTTCTGGGCGGGCTGCTGGGGCTGGCCGTGCTGATCGCCGGGGTGGCGCTGTGGGGCACGCAGGCCCGGATCAGCGGCGCCGTCGTGGCCAGCGGTCAGGTCGAGGTCGAACAGCAGCGGCAGGTCGTGCAGCATCCCGATGGCGGCGTGGTCGCGCAGATCGCCGTGGCCGAGGGCGCGCGCGTCGCGGCGGGCGATCTGCTGATCGCGCTGGACGGCGCGCTTCTGGCCACCGAACTGGCCATTGTCGAGGGGCAGTATTTCGAGGTTCTGGCCCGCCGTGGCCGGCTGGAGGCCGAGCGCGCCGATGCGGATGCGCCTGATTTCCCCGCCGAACTGGTCGGGGGGGCGCAGTCCCGGCCCGCGCTGGCCACGCTGATCGCGGGGCAGGCCAGCCTGTTTGCCACCCGGCTGGAAACCCTGCGCCAGTCGCTGGACCAGCTGGCCAAGCAATCCGATCAGATCGGTGCCGAAATCACCGGCATCGACGCGCAGATCGCAGCACTTGGCACCCAGCGCGGGTTGATCGTGCGCGAACTGGCCGATCAGCAAAGCCTGCTGGATCGCGGGCTGGCGCAGGCCTCGCGCGTGCTGGCGCTGGAACGCGAGGCCGCGCGGCTGGAGGGAGAGCTGGGCGCGCTGCAGGCGCAGCGGGCGGGATCGGCGATCCGCCAGACCGAGATCGAGATTCAGCGCCTGCGCATGGGCGCGCAACGCCGCGAACAGGCCGAGACGGAACTGCGCGATCTGGGCTATCGCGAGCTGGAACTGGCCGAGCGCCGCCGGGGGCTGGCCGAACGCGTGCTGCTGCTGGAGATCCGCGCCCCGGTGGCGGGGGTGGTCCACAACATGCAGGTGACGACGCCGCGATCGGTGGTGCGCGGGGCCGAGCCGCTGCTGTATATCGTGCCGCAGGACCGGCCCCTGCTGATCGGGGCGCGGATCGCCACGATCAATGTGGATGAGCTGCAGCTGGGCCAGCCGGTCGCGCTGCGGTTCTCGGCCTTTTCGGCCCGCACCACCCCCGAAATCGAGGGGCGGCTGGAGCGGATCTCGCCCGATGCGCTGATCGACGAGGCCACGCGGGTGCCCTATTACCGCGCCGAGGTGACGATTCCGCCCGATGAGCTGGCGAAGCTGGGCGATCTGGTGCTGGTGCCCGGCATGCCGGTCGAGGTCTATGTGCGCACCGGCGACCGCAGCCCGCTGGCCTATCTGATGCGGCCGCTGGCCGATTACTTCAACCGCGCCTTCCGCGAAAGCTGAACGGTTGCGCGACCGGATTTGCTGCCGCAGACTTGCCCCCGCAAGAGGAGGAAACCCATGCTGCGCATTCTGTCCCGCCCCGCCACGCGCCTGATGGAGCGATGGCTGCCCGACGCCTTCATTTTCGTGATCGTTCTGACCCTGATCGCCGCTGCGGCCGCCATGCTGACGCAAGGCACCGGCCCGGTCGAGCTGATCGAATACTGGGGCAACGGATTCTGGTCGTTGCTGTCATTTGCCATGCAGATGCTGCTGGTGCTGGTGACGGGCTTCATTCTGGCCTCGTCACCGCCGGTGCGGCGGGTGCTGGGGATGATGGCCGGGCTGACCAGCAGCCGCGGCGGCGCGATCCTGCTGGTCAGCGTGGTGTCGCTGGCGGCAAGCTGGATCAACTGGGGCTTTGGTCTGGTCGTCGGCGCGATCTTTGCCAAGGAACTGGCGCGCAAGGTGCGGGTCGATTACCGGCTGCTGGTCGCGGCGGCCTATTCGGGCTTTGTCATCTGGCATGGCGGGCTGTCGGGTTCGATCCCGCTGACGGTGGCCACGCCGGGCCATTTCACCGAAAATCAGATCGGCGTGATCCCGACGGGCGAGACGCTGTTTTCCAGCTGGAACCTGATGATCCTGCTGGCCGTCGTGATCGCGGTGCCGCTGGTCAACCGGATGATGCTGCCGCTGGAGCGCGAAGAGGTGCTGGTCGATCCCGAGTTGCTGCGCGAGCCGCAGCCCGCACCGCCCTCGGCCCGGCCCAGCCCGGCGGAATGGCTGGAGACCAGCCCGCTGCTGATGATCCTGATCGGGGTGCCGGGGCTGGCCTGGCTGGCGCTGCATTTTCTGGGCGGCGGCGGGCTGAACCTGAATGTGGTGAATTTCCTGTTCCTGTTTGCCGGCATTCTGCTGCATGGCAGCCCGCGCAGCCTGCTGACCGCGCTGGATGAGGGTGTGCGCGGCGGCGCAGGCATCGTGGTCCAGTTTCCGTTCTATGCCGGGATCATGGCGATCATGACCGATAGCGGGCTGGCGGCGAGCCTGTCGGGCTGGTTCGTGTCGATTTCCACCGCCGAGACGCTGCCGTTCTGGTCGTTCATCAGTGCGGGCATCGTGAACCTGTTCGTGCCCTCGGGCGGCGGGCAATGGGCGGTGCAGGCGCCGGTGATGCTGCCCGCCGCCGAGGCGCTTGGCGCCGATATTGCCAAGGTGGTGATGGGGGTGGCCTGGGGGGATGCCTGGACGAACCTGCTGCAGCCCTTCTGGGCGCTGCCGATGCTGGGGATCGCCGGGCTGAAACCGCGCGACATCATGGGGTTCTGTGTCGTGCACCTGCTGGTGGTAGGCGTGATCGTGGGAGGTATTCTGTGGGTGATCTGAGGGGATAGCGCCGGGGGCGCTTCGCCCCCCGTGCCGATCGGTCCTCGGACCGATGGCGGACCTCTCGGCACCCCAGAGGATACTTGTGTGAAGAAGAAGTTGTCAGCGTTTGCGGCGGCGTTTGGTGGCGCGCTTGATTTCGGCCAGGCGGGCCTGAACCGGGGCGCGGGCGGGGCTGCGGCCGCGTTTGCCCTTGGACGGGCCGCGCGGCAGGGGCTGGCCGTCGAGTTCCAGCAGTTCCAGTGTCAGGCCGCCGGTCATCGGGATCGCCTCGGCCAGCCGCACGGTCACGCGCTGGCCGATGCCGATGACAAGGCCGGTATCGCTGCCCAGAAGGGTGCGGGCGTCGGGGTCGTAGTGGAAATATTCCTGACCGATCGTGCGGATCGGCAGCAGCCCGTCGGCGCCGCTTTCGTCCAGCCGCACGAAGGCGCCGAATTTCTGCACGCCGTTGATACGGCCGGTCATTTCGTGACCGACCCGTTCGGACAGATAGGCCGCCAGATAGCGGTCGGTCGTGTCGCGTTCGGCGGCCATGGAGCGGCGCTCGGTCTCGCTGATATGGGTGGCGGTTTCAGGCAGGCGTTCGATCTGGTTGTCGTCCAGCCCGTCCTTGCCCCAGCCATGGGCCGAGATCAGCGCCCGGTGCACGACCAGATCGGCATAGCGGCGGATGGGCGAGGTGAAATGCGCGTAGGATTTCAGCGCCAGCCCGAAATGGCCGAAATTCTCGGGGTGGTAATAGGCCTGCGTCATCGAGCGCAGGGTCGAGATATTGATCAGCTCGTCGAAATCGCTGCCCTCGGCCTGTGCCAGCAGGCGGTTCAGGTGGCTGGTCATCAGCACCTGACCCTTGGCCAGCGTGAAGCCCGAGGCCTGCGCCACCTCGCGCAGGGCGTCGATCTTGTCGAGGCTGGGTTCCTCGTGGACACGGAACAGCAGCGGGCGCTGGCGGCGTGACAGTTCCTCGGCGGCGGCGACATTGGCCAGTACCATGAATTCCTCGATCAGCTTATGCGCATCGAAACGGTCGCGGAAGGTGACGGCCTTGACGCGGCCCTCGGGCGACAGTTCGATCCGGCGTTCGGGCAGGTCCAGATCCAGCGGCTGGCGGCGTTCGCGGGCGGCTTTCAGCAGGCCGTAGGCGTGCCAGAGCGGTGAGATGACGCTGTCCAGCAGCGGCTCGGACTGCGCGTCGGGGGTGCCGTCGGCTGCGGCCTGCGCCTGTTCATAGGACAGGCTGGCGCGGCTGTTCATAATGCCACGGTGGAATTTGTGGCTGATCTTGGTGCCATCCGCATCCAGCCGCATCCGCACGGCGATCACGGCGCGGTCCACGCCCTCGTGCAGCGAACAGAGATCTGCCGACAGCGCCTCGGGCAGCATCGGCACGACGCGGTCGGGGAAATAGGTCGAGTTGCCGCGATTCCACGCCTCGCGGTCCAGCGCGCTGTTCGGGCGGACGTAATGGGCGACATCGGCGATGGCGACCCAGATGGTGGCGCCGCCGTCTTCCTCGATATGGGCGGCGACCGCATCGTCATGGTCGCGCGCATCCGAGGGGTCGATGGTGACCAAAGCCAGGTCGCGCAGGTCGTCGCGGCCCTTGATGGGCGCGGGGGTGGCGGCCTCGGCCTCGGTCAGAACCTTGTCGGGGAAGGTGTCGGGTATGCCGTGCTGGTGGATGGCGATCAGGCTGACGGCGCGCGGCGCCGACGGATCGCCCAGCCGTTCGATGATCCGCGCGATGGGCAGGCCGAGGCGGGCGCGGGGCCCGGCCTGTTCGGCCTGCACCAGCTCGCCATCCTCGGCGCCGAGGGTGGCGTCGTCGCGGACGCGCCATTCCTTGTCCTGTCCCTTGTCGATGGGCAGGATGCGACCGCCCTGCGTCTCGCGCCGGAAGATGCCGGTGATGCGGTTCGCATGGGCGGTGATGCGGCGGATCAGCCGGGCCTCGTGGCTGTGATCCTCGCCCGCGACCTCGATCAGGCGACCAAGGAAGCGGTCGCCACGGCCAAGCGCCGGATCGGTCTGGCGCGGCAGATACAGGATGCGCGGCAGCGCCCCCTCGCCCCGCCATTCCAGCGGACGCGCGAACAGATCGCCCGACCCGTCCGGCGCCAGCAGTTCCAGCACCGTCACGGGGGGCAGCTTTTCCGCGTCAAGGTAATGGCGGCGGCGGCGTTCCAGCGCGCCCTCGGCCTCCATCTCTCGCAGCAGGCGCTTGAGTTCAATCCGGGCGGCGCCCTTGATGCCGAACGCCTTGGCGATGTCGCGCTTGGAATTCGCCTCGGGGTTTTCACCCACCCATTCGAGGATCTGGGCCTTGCTGGGGATCTGGGTCATCGGGTCATGCCTTGTCATTCAGGTCGCGGCTCATGTCACGATGCGGGATGCCGGCATCATCGTAAACCGGGCCTTCCGCGACAAAGCCAAGTTTCTGGTAAAAGCCTATGGCGTGGGTCTGCGCGCCCAGGCTGGCGCGGGTGATGCCGGGGCGGGTGCGCAGGGCGTCCAGCGCGGCGCGGATCAGCGCCGCGCCCAGACCCTGCCCGCGCGCCTGCGCCAGCACGGCGACGCGGCCGATCTTGCCGGTCTCGCCCTTGATCAGGATGCGCGCCGTGCCCACCGGGCGACCCGCATCGCGCGCCAGCAGATGGATGGCGCCCGCGTCCAGATCGTCCAGCTCCAGCGCCTCGGGCACGTTCTGTTCCTCGATGAAGACGGCGCGGCGCAGGGCGTGGCAGGCGGCCAGATCGGCGGTTTCCTCGATCATGCGAAATATCTTTCCAGAATGCGCTGATAGATCGCCTTGAGCTGGCGCACCTGATCGGCGGGCACGCGTTCGTCGACCTGATGCATATGGTGGCCGACCAGCCCGAATTCCACGACCGGGCAGTGATCCTTGACGAAACGCGCATCCGAGGTGCCGCCCGAGGTGGACAGGACCGGCACGCGGCCCGTTTCGGCGGTGACCACATCGCGGACCAGATCGACAAAGGGGCCGGGCGCGGTCAGGAA